>JBJEJV010000045.1:0-8131 GCA_051878295.1 Candidatus Cryptobacteroides sp. | reverse complement strand
TCTGGCACTATGCACTCAGGCACTGAGGCTCCCCGGCAGGGGTTAGTTCAATGAGCGTGTTTTTCAAGTAACCACTCTGCCCCGGCGGAGCATTACACGAAGAAGTATTGGAATGAAAAGGATTGTCATAATTGTAACTGCCCTTGCGGCAGCGGCCTTCAACGCATCTGCGGCAGCAGACTGGAAGGGGAAGGTGGTAGATTCAAAAGGAGAACCGGTAGCCTATGCCAATGTGGCCCTGCTGGCCGGAGCCGATTCTACAGTGGTCGGCGGAGTAACCACCGGCGAGGACGGAACATTCTTCATCCCCTCCGATTCGCGGGACGGCCTCCTGATGGTGGCGATGCTCGGCTACAAGACCGTCTGTCTTGTGCCTTGCGACAATGCCGTCATCACTCTTGAAGAGGATTCTGAAATCATTGAGGGCTCAGTCGCGGTGGCCGTCCTGCCAAAGACCAAACTGAGCGCCGAGGGTCTCCAGACCCAGATCCGTGGTTCGGTTCTTGAAAATGTCGGCACGGCCGAGGATGTCCTCGCCAGGACTCCCGGAATAATCCGCAGCCAGAACGGGCTGGAAGTAATCGGCAAGGGCAAGCCGGAAATCTACATCAACGGTCACAAGGTCACGGACTCCGGGGAACTTTCGCGTCTGCAGAGCTGTGAAATCCAGAGCATCGAGGTCATCACCAACCCCGGCGCCCAGTACGATGCGAGCGTGCGCAGCGTGGTCCGTATCAGGACCGTCCGCAGGCAGGGCGACGGCTTCGGCTTCAACACGGCTTTGTCCGATGCCCAGTCCCTCAGGAAGGCGCCGGAACTGAGTCCGAGGGCGGGGGACTTCCCCTTCAACGACCCTTCGGCGAATTTCAACTTCAACTACAGGAAAAACAGCGTGGATATCTTCGCCGGAATCAACGCTGTGAGGAACAGCAGCCTCCAGAGCAGCCATCTCGTCCAGAAGAGTGTCGGCAGGGTGGAATTCATGCAGGAAGGCGACCTCGTCAATGAATATGTCCCCGAGTCCCTGAGCCTGAACGGCGGCGCGAACTGGCAGATTGCCGACAATCATTCGGTCGGAGTCAAGCTGGATTGGAATGTCATCCCTTCGGCTCCGCAGCACGAGGTGGTGCTCGGCGATGTCTTCCGCGACAATGTCTTTTCGGACAGGCTTCTCACTGTAGGGGACTATTCCAACGGAGACAGGGACCCTTATCACCTGAGCGGCAACGCCTACTACAACGGCCGGGCCGGCAAGCTGGGAATCGATTTCAATTTCGACTTCTATGTCTTCGGGAGCAGCCAGAACTCCGAAGTCATCGAGAGCAGCCTGCTCCAGGATGCCTCCATCAGGACGGAATCCGAAAACGACGGAAGCCTCTATGCCGCGGAACTCGTCCTCAGCTATCCTGTCTGGAAGGGTATGCTCCAGTTCGGGACCGAGGAGACCTTCACGAGGACTTCGGAAACATATTCAATCACGGGGACGGAGGTCCCTTCCTCGGCGTCGGATGTCGCGGAGGACAACATCGCAGTCTTCGCCTCTTACGGCCTGATGCTGGGGAAGGGACAGCTCAGCGCAGGGCTGAGGTACGAGCACGTGAAATATTCCTTCGACGACCTCGGAGCGGATGACGGCAGCTTCTCCCGCAAGTACGACAACATATTCCCGTCCCTTTCCTATGCCAGGGCCGTCGGTCCCGTCCAGCTTATGGCAAGCTACAGCGCAAAGACAGTCCGCCCTGATTTCTCGATGCTGAGCAACGCGATACGCTACAACACCCGTTTCATCCTCCAGAGCGGCAATGCCGCCCTCCAGCCCCAGACTTTGAACAATCTGAACCTGATGGCCAACTGGAAATGGGCGACTCTCGTCCTGGACTACACCCGAGTTGACAATCTGATAGCCACCTGGGCGAGCTGGTACAACGACAAGGATGTCTCTCTGGTGAAGCCCCGCAATCTGGAAACTCCTTTCCGCCAGCTTTCGGTCTATATGAACTTCAGCCCGACCGTCGGAATCTGGAACCTGAACTATACCGTGGGAGCGATGCCACAGTGGCTGACCATCGACGCCCCGGACCCTTATGACGAAAACGCCACGAAGAAAACCAGTTTCAACGACCGGCCGATGTTCTTTGCCAAGCTCTTGAATACCTTGAGCTTCAAGAAGAACTGGCAGCTTGAACTGGGCTCCGAAATCCACAGCAAGGGCTACACGACCAACATATACCTTTCAAACACCTACTGCAATCTCACCGCTGCGGTCCAGAAGGCCTTCCTGAAGGACGGTTCGCTTGTCGTGAGGCTCGAGGGCGCAGACCTCTGCGGTCTGGGTGACTTCGATGTCCATACCGATTACGGCAGCTACACCATCAGCCAGACCAACAGGATGGACACAATGAGGCTGACTCTTTCCGTGAGATACCGTTTCAACTCCGCGCAGAGCAAGTACAAGGGAACCGGCGCCGGCCGGGATGCCGTCAGCCGTATAAGCCGCTGAGACCGCGCAGAGAGAAGATCCGGCCTCCGGGCCCCGCAATCCGGACGGCGCAGTGTCCCTGCAAAGAACGGAAGAGTGTGAATAATTTTTGCGGCTTTGCGTTTTTTGCTAAATTTGCATAATGCCTTTGCGCTCAATTTTATGTTAATTTTTAGACTGCTGATCCGAATGAAAAACCGATTTTTATTGCTGGGCCTTTCCGCACTCATCGCGCTCTCCTGTAATGACAGGCTCATAGTTCCGGCCGAAGTGGTGAACAATGACTCGCCCGGTGTCGTCAACCGCTCGAATGTCATCGCTTCCAAAGTTGAATATATGTATATGCTGGGCTTGTCCGCAGAGGACATTGTGCTCAATGCCGACGGAGTCCCTTCAAGGCTTCTGGGATGTGATATCGAATACATTCCTTCCACAAAGGCGGACGGACAGGTGGTCAGAGTGAAAGACTTCTGCTACGGGGATTCCTACACCTATGATACTTTCGAACTCACCATCGGTGCCAATGGCTTTGCGAACAAATGCAAGGAGACCCAGGCCGACGGGGAAGTCACCGAATGGAAATTCGCCTATGATTCGAACGGTCATCTGGTTTACATCAATTATGACGGCAGCACCGTCAATATGAAATATGACCAGTCCGGGAATATGATAAGCATCCAGAGCAAGGGTGATTATGAAGAAAGCGTCAGCTTTTTCTACACGTCTTGTCCGAACTACGGATGGATGCCTTACAAAGCCAATTACGGACAATTCCCCTGCCGTTCGTTCTATCTGAACGGAACGGATATCTTCTGGGTATTCTATCTTGCAGGATTCATCGGAGTACCGACTGCAGATGTCCCTGAATATATCATTTACAGGGATGCGGAACTCTCCTCCGAGGCTGAATACTACCATCATCATCTTTACAGGGATGATTACGGGAACGGCGTATATGTCCTTCACGACAGATGGACTCTGGCTTCAGGTCCGCAGTGGGACGAATATGAGCCCCTTATTGAAGACTGGAGGAGTTTCTGACGCTTCTTTCCCCGAAGGAATATGAAAAGTCCGCGCCGAGCTGCGGCTGATGTCTGAAAAAGGAGGCTGCCCACGCAGCCTCCTTTACTTTTCATTTAGACTAAGGGGAGAGTATGGAGAAACCATCCCGGCTATTTCACCGGCGAGGCTTCGAGGATTCCGTTCCAGTAGGACTTGACGTCCTTCCAGAGGTAGAAACAGCCGGTGCCAGCTCTGTCCTTGCCCTTGGGATGATAAGTTCCGACAGGCAGGGTGGCCTCCCTTTCGTTCAGGTCGAAATGGACGATGACCTCTCCGGCGCGGTTGCGGTAGAAGACCATCTGGAGATTGGCGGCCATAGGGATGATGTCGCTGATGTTCCAGACTTCGGAAATCCTGTCAATCTCTTCGACCGAGGCCCCGAGTCCGTTCAGGTTCATCAGGGTGACAAGGGATGAGATGTTGCCGTCGTGCCCGAAGCGGAGGTCAGCGGCATATTCACCGCCGTTTACGGCCTCGTCGGCCTGGGCGATGATTTTCCGCAGGAGATTGGTCTGGACGAAAGGACGCTGCTTGTTCTTTGCGGGTGAATTGCCGTGGTTGAAGTACCACTGGGCATTGTAGCAGTAGAAGAGGGAGTAGAGTTCGTCCGTGGTGAAAAGATCCCAGAAGGAAATACCGGATGCCGTAGTGCCCTGCACGTTGCCGCAAATCATATACATATCCGAATAGAACTCCTCGTCGATTCCTTCAGGATTCCTGAATATGGATGCCAGGAACCTGTCCGCTTTCAGCGTCGCCTTCCGGAGGCTGTCGGTCAGGCCTGACAGGTCCACATCCGGCACGAGGCCGTCCGGGTTGTACCAGTTCATATAGTACATGTCGTGCTTGCTGGCGTCAGAATCTATCTCGAGCGACGGATTGCATCCGGACAGGGCATTGGTGAAGGCATTCATGCTGAGGATGCACCTGATCACGATTGTGGAGCGTGCGCGCACCTTCGCATTGCCGCCGAGCAGCTCGGGATAGTTCCTGAACATCCGTCGGGCTATCTCCCTGTGCTGCTGCGCGCCTTTCGGGGTCAGTTCCTCATAGCGGCCTTCAGCGGCCTCGCACACGATGTCAAGCCGCTGCATCACATCCTCTCCGAGGGCGGTGAGATTGTCTTTCCCGAACTCCTCGTGCAGCAGGTCCCGGGGGACTGAATAGTCCTTCTCGCTGATGAGCCAGCGCGAGCCGTGGCGGGAATAGTGGCTGATGTAGAATGGCTTGAATCCCTCCGGAGCCTTTGGCTGGGTCTGCCTGGGATCTGGGGCTGGATATTCATTGTTGTTGCCGGCGGCCACGAGAGGGTCGGCTGCTATCCGCTGCCGGAGGGACTCCTGGGCGGAAAGCGCGGCTGCGGACAGGAGCAGGGTCACACAGGCAAGTGACAGGCTTTTCTGGATATTCATATTCTTGCTATTTCTTGTTCTTGTACTCGTCCTTCCTCTTGGGATTCATCGGAAACCAGCCTTTCAGGACTCTCTTCCTCTGTTCATACAGTTCGAGGATGCTCCAGAAGCAGGAGCAGCCGACCACTCCGAGAATGGGGCTCAGGATGTTGTTCTCCACCAGGAGGCTTGCAAGGAGGAAGGCAAAGCCCGCGAGGGCGAAGGCCCACCAGCAGCCTGTCCCGAAACGGTATTCGCATTTGATGACTATAGGATGGAATACTCCTATCGTCAGGAAAGTCACGATGGCTATGAATATGCCGGTAATGTTCATCTCTGTCTTGTGTTTGTCCTTCCAAGCCGCCGGAAGCGCCGTCTGTCCCGGCCTGTTTTCCGCTCATTCAGCTTGTAAGGCTTTTCATTTGTTCATATTCTGCAAAATTACGAGAAACTTGCCATTCCGGCAAGCCCAAGAAGTGGTGATTCCGGCCCTGGGGCTCTCGATGACTTCTGCCCCCAACCGGGCGGGAGACTTTTCACCAGGGTCCCGGTCAATGTTTTGTGCCGGCTTTGAATCGGATTGCCGGAAGATGAGAGGCTTTTCCTATTCAAATAACTTTCTTATTTTTGTCTTGATGCAGGAGATACAGATTCCTTTCAATGATTTGCAGATAGTTTGATATGCCGGACAATGCTTTGCTGGACAAGAAACGTGTAGCCAAAAACACCTTGCTTCTGTATATGAGGATGCTCTTGATGATGGTAGTGTCCCTCTATACATCCAGGGTTGTGCTGAAGGCGCTTGGGGTCGAGGACTACGGCATATTCAATGTCGTGGGAGGGCTTGTGTCGATGTTCTCCATTCTTTCATCCTCCCTCTCATCCGCCATCAGCCGTTTCATCACCTATGAGTTGGGGAATAATGACATTGAAAAACTCAAGAAGGTTTTCTGCACTTCCGTGAATGTACAGATTGCCCTCATCGTGCTGATAGTGCTTCTTCTTGAGCCCCTGGGCCTGTGGTTCCTCAACAACAAGCTGGTTATCCCGGAAGGGAGGCTTGTGGCGGCCCGGTGGGTGTTCCAGTTTTCCGTGCTGACCTTTGTCGTGAATCTTTGGAGCATACCTTACAATGCCCTGATTATCGCGCATGAACGTATGTCCGCATTTGCGTACATCAGCCTGTTTGAAGCCTTTGCCAAATTGCTGGTCGCATTTCTGATAATGAGGAGCCCGATTGACCGTCTGGTCTGCTATAGCGGACTGATATTCCTGGTCGGTCTGATACAACGCTCCATTTATGCGCGATTCTGCAGGAAGAATTTTGCCGAATGTGACTACAAGCCCGTTTTCAACCGTGAGATTACCCGGGAAATGTTCAGCTTTGCCGGCTGGAACTTCATCGGTTCAAGTTCTGCAATTCTGAGGGATCAGGGTGGCAACATCCTGATAAACCTGTTTTTCGGGCCGGCCGTCAATGCCGCAAGGGCCGCTGCGATGTCTGTCAATTCAGCCGTTTCCGGATTTGTCTCCAATTTCATGACTGCGCTGAATCCTCAGATTACCAAGAGCTATGCCTCCGGGGAGCGGGATTATATGTTCGAATTGATTTTCCAGGGAGCGAAGTTCTCGTTTTTCATCCTCTCCTTCTTCGCAATCCCTATCATAATGACTGCTCCCTACATTTTGGACCTGTGGCTTGAGGTCGTTCCTGAACATACGGTAGAGTTTGTGCCCCTTGTTCTTGTGTTCACATTGAGCGAAAGCCTTGCGCATCCTTTGGTAACAGCGATGCTTGCAACGGGCAACATCCGGAATTATCAATTGATTGTGGGGGGATGCCAGTTGTTGAACCTGCCGCTGAGCTACTTGTTCCTCAAACTGGGCTATCCGCCGGAATGTGTTTTTGTAGTGGCAATTCTCCTGTCGGTTTTGTGTGAGATGGTCAGGCTGCTTATGTTGAAGAATATGATCGGTTTGCCTGTGGCTTCGTTCCTGAAGAATGTCTATTTCAAGTCAATCCTTGTGTTCCTTCTTTCCTGCGCTCTTCCGCTCTTGCTCCGCTGCCTGATTGGAATGGAAGATGTCGTGTCTTTTCTTGTAATTGTCCTTGTCTCGCTTGTCAGTACAGCATTTTTTGTCTATTTTGTCGGATGCACTTCGTCCGACAGGAAGATGGTGATCAACTTTTTCGGGAAAACGATTAAAAGAATCAGACACAATGCTTGAGATAAACAATCCGGCCGATTGCTGTGGCTGTTCCGCCTGTGCTGCCGTCTGCCCCAGGAATGCAATTGTAATGAGCCCCGATGCCTTGGGTTTTCTATATCCAAGTGTTGACCCATCCAGATGCATTGACTGCGGTTTGTGCGATTCTGTTTGTTCGTTCAAGGAGGATTACAATACCTCAGCCAATCTGGATGAACCTTTGTCTTTTGCGGCGAGACACATAAATGAAGATGAAGTAATGCGTTCTCGCTCGGGGGCGGCCTTTGTGGCCATCACGGATGTCGTTCTCGGGCAGGGAGGAAGCGTATATGGAGCAGCCTTCGGAGAACATTTCAAGGTCATCCACAAGCGGGCTGTTACAAAAGAAGAGCGCGATTCTTTCAGGGGCAGCAAATATGTCCAGAGTGAAATGGGTGATGTTTTCACTCAGGTCCGTGAGGATTTGAAACAAGGCCGTATCGTCCTGTTTTCAGGGACTCCCTGTCAAACAGCCGGCCTGTCCTCTTTCATAGGTCCTGCGCTGTCCGCGAATCTGTTTTTAATCGATATAGTTTGCCATGGAGTCCCCAGCCCGGCATTGTGGCAGGACTATCTGAAGTATTTGGAAAAGAAACAGGGCGGGGCAATATGTTCGATTGACTTCAGGGACAAGCAACGTTTCGGTTGGAAGGCACATAAGGAAAGCGTGGTATTCCCCTCTGAGACCGTCAATAACCCCTGGTTCGTGAAACTATTCTACCAGAATATCATGCTTCGCCACTCCTGTTCGAATTGCCATTTCAGCAACACCCGGAGACCTTCCGATATCACATTGGGGGATTTCTGGGGCTGGGAGAAGCAGGATCCTTCCCTCAATGCAGATGACAAGGGAGTCAATCTGCTGCTCGTGAATACGGAAAAGGGCAAGGCCTTGCTTGACAAGGCGAGTCCCGAGCTTGTCCTGTCGGAGGCGAGTCCTGAATGCTATATG
>JBJEJV010000044.1:0-34525 GCA_051878295.1 Candidatus Cryptobacteroides sp. | reverse complement strand
GGGATTCATAGCAGTATCAGTCATTTCCACAAACATACACAAAGCCCTCCGCATTGTCAAGAGCCGGCGGCGGGAATGCCTCCGGGGACGTCGGCATATTCACTCCTCCGCCCCGCTTTCGCCCGGGTCTTCCCTGGGGCCTATCTTCCTGTAAACCTCCACCTTGAAATACTTCTTGCGGATAATCCACACTCGGAGCAGCCAGACGGCGAAGAAACCGTTGCTGAGAATCTCATAGACAAGTCCCCAGGGCTGCGGAAGGTCCAGAAGCCTCTTGACCAGCCAGAGCGCCATATCCGCCCAGAAAATGATGTCCCAGACCTTCTCCCTGTCGCCGAATTCCACCAAAGTGTCCAGGGATTCTGATGTGCTGACTATCGCGGAGGACTCGATGAACTTAAAGGAACTGCGCACCGTGACCTTGAATGTCGCGGCCGGCACATTGATTCTCGCCTCCCCTTTCATCAGGCCGACAATCCTGTCGTTGATCAGAAGGTAGTGAGGCAGGGCCATCCTGCCCTTGTGCTTGTCTTTTATGATTAGTGTCGCCATAAAACCGCTCCGGCCCGGAAATTGCCCGTGGGAGCAGGGCAAAAATAAGGAAATGTTTTGAAAAGACGGCTTTCCGCACCCTCCGAAGGGCAAGATATGCGGAATCCCGAACGGAATGAGGGTTTATTCTTACTTATGGAACTTTGTCATCATCGACATAAATCTTATCTTTGCCGGAGTGAAGTCAAAAAGCAAACAAATAACCATTGAATATGAAAAAGATTATCACCACAATCCTCGCATTCTGCAGCTTCGCCTGCCTGATGAACGCCCAGTCGGAAAAGAACAGCCGGCCCGACGCCATCGTGGGCAGCTACATTTCCGAATATGCCGACCAGACCTACAAAGTCAAGGTGACGAAGAACTCCGACGGCACCTACAAGGCTCAGAATTACTGGCTTAAGAATCCAAACGGAAAGGACGGCAAACCGCTGATGGACGTGAAGAACCCTGACAAGTCCCTCCGGAACATCCCTTACAGCCAGGTAGTCCTGATTGAAAACCTCAAGTACAACGCCGAGAAGAAGCAGTGGGACAACGCCAAGATCTACGACCCGTCCCGAGGCATCAAAGCCAACGTCTATGCCTACTTCATGCCGGACGGAAAACTGATGCTCAAAGGCTCAGTACTCGGAATCGGCGAGAAAATCTACTGGACTCCCATCGAAGAGGATGAGTAAGCCGCTAAAGAACTGCAAATCAGGAATATACAAAGCATAGGCCGCAAAATCCGGCCGAGACCCAAAATTTTGTAACATTTTTGTTAAGCAACGAAACATATTTGTTTTGCGTCCTATGAATTAAGGATTTAAGTTAAGATGACTATGAATTCCGGGAAAACAGCCCGCACAGGGGTCCTACCCCCTCTTCCGGAGCGGATGAGACCCCATTCACTGAACGATTACGTCGGCCAGAGACATCTGGTCGGCGATGGTTGTATTCTCCGGAGTATGATAGAATCCGGCAAACTCTCTTCCTTCATCCTCTGGGGCCCTCCCGGAGTCGGCAAGACGACTCTCGCCGGGATCATCGCCGAATCCCTGAAGCGGGAGTTCTACACACTTTCGGCCGTCAGTGCCGGAGTGAAGGACGTCAAAGAGGTGATAGCCAAGGCCCAAAGCGACTCCCTCTTCTCGCAGAACGCCGCTCCTGTCCTCTTCATAGACGAAATCCACAGATTCAACAAAAGCCAGCAGGATGCCCTGCTCGGCGCTGTGGAGAACGGCACCATCGTCCTTGTCGGAGCCACCACCGAGAACCCTTCTTTCGAAATCAACACCCCGCTCCTTTCCCGCTGCCAGGTCTTTGTGCTGAAATCTTTGGAAGTCAGCGATTTGGATGCCCTGCTGGACAGGGCCTTGAGGGAAGATGTCCTGCTCAAGGAAAGGAATATAAAGGTAGCCGAAAAGGAGGCTCTGTTCCGTTACAGCGGAGGGGACGGCAGGAAACTTCTGAACATTCTTGAAATCGCCGTCGATGCTGCCTCCCTTGCCGGAGGGCCGCTTGTGATTGACAACAAGCTGGTTACAAGCTGCATCCAGGAGAACGTGGCGGCCTACGACAAGGACGGGGAAATGCACTACGACATCATCTCCGCCTTCATCAAATCCATCAGGGGCTCCGACCCGAATGCTGCAGTCTATTATCTTGCCCGTATGCTGGACGGAGGAGAAGATCCCCTCTTCATCGCAAGACGTCTCTGCATTTCAGCCGCTGAAGACATCGGCCTCGCCAATCCCAATGCTCTCCTGCTGGCCAATGCCTGCTTCCAGATTGTACACCGGATAGGGATGCCTGAAGCCCGCATTCCCCTTTCTGAGACAGCTGTCTATCTGGCAAGCTCCCCGAAGAGCAATTCCGCCTATCTGGCCATCGACAAGGCCCTCGGAGAGGCCCGGAACAATCCTTCAAGGCCTGTTCCCCTCTATCTCAGGAATGCTCCGACCAAACTGATGGAGGAACTCGGCTACTCTGACGGCTACAAGTACGCCCACGACTACCCCGGCCATTTCGCCGATTTGGAGTTCCTGCCTTCCGGCCTGGAAGGGACAGTGTTCTACGAGCCCTGCCCCAATCAGCACGAGGACAAACTGAAAGCCTATCTTCTCTCCTGCTGGCCTAAATACTACAGCAAATAGTTCTTCCCGAGCCTCCTTTCTGCTCCTATTGTTAAATAAACGGAAAAAACTATCAAAAAAATATAAAAATATTTGTCTGTTTGAGAAAATAGGCGTACTTTTACCAATTGAAAAATCGGTTTCCACAAGGAACCGACTATTATGGTATGGTTAAAACATCGAAAAATAACATAAATCGCAAATCACTAAAATTTAACATATCTTTTGGCCTATGGAAATGAAACAGAAAAAGTACGAGACGCCATCTGTCTTTCACACAAGAATCAAGGTCGAGAACTCGATCTGCAGCGCTTCCTCGGAGGTGACCAATCCCAATACAACCAGCGGACGTATAGACGAGCACTCGATCAACTCCGATTTTACGGGAGACTTCAGTTCAAGCTCCTGGGATACTGATCCTACCAAATAATCGGAAGCTGCAGAAGAAGTTTAGAAAGCAAAACACAAAAAGCGAAAGATCAGATGAAAGAATATAGGAAAATCTTTGTTTCTCTTGCTGCCGCCTCTCTTCTGATGGCCTGCAGCGACAATCTGGAAGACATCATCAAGGCCAATCCTGGCGACGAGGTACAGTTCGGTGCCGCCCTTCCTGGCAAGACCAAGACAGTTTACGGAGAGGAGACCTCTACCGGTTTCCCGATTTACTGGGTCAACGGAGACCTTGTCAAGGTTGCATCTCCTCAATGTATGTCGGGACGTAACAATGCCGAATATACTGTGGCAGTTGAGAAAGAAAACCAGAATTATGCTACTTCCCTGACCAAGACCGGCGATGCCGGTATCCAGTGGGGTGATTCTGAGACTGCGGTTTTCTATTCGATTTATCCTTCGGCTTCCGGCACCGCTCTCAATATCGACGGTACGACCGTTACCGCAACCCTCCACGTGGATGGGACACAGTTCGCAAGTATTACTGACAATGGGACTTCAATTTATGCACAGCCTGCCGAGATGGGCAACGTTGTGATGTATGCCAAGACTGCGAGCGTTCAGAGCGGTTCCGTTGTAGAGCTCCACTATACACCGTTCTCTACGGTGCTTGAGTTTGAAATCACCGCTCCGGACACTTATACCGGAAGTCAGAAGTCTAAAATTACCATTCAGAGTCTGACCCTCACGGCACCGGACGGAACGACGATAGCCGGCGATTTCACTTTCAGTTTCGATGAAATTTCTGCCACACCGGCAACGGGTGGCGACAATGCAATCACCCTCCACTTTCTTGACGACAACCAGTACACCACTGTCCTGTCAACCACCAAGCAGACTCTCAAGGCCAAGATGTGCCTGATGCCTGTCAGCGGCGTGAAAAACCTCAGCGGATGGAAAGTTGAAGTTGCCACCTCTGCAGGAACCTTCTCGAAGACTCTCACCGACCAGACGGGAGAACTCAAGCCGGGGCTTGTCCACAAGATTAAACTTCCGCAGCTCAACTATGCTTCCGAAGAGTGGGTTTACGACCTTGACAGCTGGATTCCGACCCTGCCTGACTATACTAATATCTACCTCTCCGAGATTTCTCTCCCTGGTGCTTGGTATGCTGGGTCGGATGAGGCTTATCAGGCAACATCAGACATTGCTACTTTGTGGAGCGCCGGTGTAAGAGCGTTTGCGGTGGAATGCAGGACAAGTTCTACATTCCAGTCACTACATTGGACACCTAATTACGTTTGTATATCCGGCACCGGCGTAAATACTGCTCTGGGTACAAATGCTTATAGAAATGGAACTAACATAACAACTGTAATAGAATCAATCAAAACCTCTTTGGAGAATCATCCTGATGAATATGCTGTCCTTGTACTGAGTTACGCTGATGGAGGTGAAGGAGGCCATCGTGATGAGGACCACGCATTCTTTTTAAATGGTATTGCAAATGCTTTGTCAGGCTATAGTGATATCATTTATGGGTCAGAAATAAATGCGAACACCACAGTTGACGAGGTTAGGGGAAAACTGATTATCAAAGTAAATGTTGACAACCAGATTCCGATAGGTGATTATACAGGGATGAATGCTTTGATTTCCTACAACCCGTTCCTCTCCCAGATGACCGACGCTGATTATTCCAGACCGTATTACTCTGATTTATATTGGAGCAGTTGGTCAGACGATTACAAATCATATGATTTGGTTGCCAATCTCCAGACTGCAATCGGGAATGAGGACAAATTTGTCTGGGTGTTCAGTTCGGCCAACCGTACACAGGCCGACACAGGCACGGATACCACAATACCTACCTATGCGCAGAGGCAGTCTGCCTTGAGTGCTATGATGTCCTATTCGAAGGATATTTACGATGCCTCGACGCATAACGTATGGTTCTACTTCAACTGCGGCGGAACGCTGGCTACCTCATCGACAAGTACAAATCCGTCGCCTACATCCTTTGCCACCACGATGAATGACTGGTTGTTGAACACTGCAATTGCCGAAAAGACCGATGCTTCTCCATTGGGTATCGTGATGTTCAACCAGTGTACAGGTGATAATAATACCTACCATGGCGCAGATATCATCAAGGCCATCATCGAGATGAACTCCAAGTTCTACCTCAAGCACGCGGGCACTTCGAGCAGCGGTACTGGAGGCACTGTAGATAACACGGCGACAAACGATTCGACCGTGGAGGATGGCGGTGATGCTATTTGACACATCGAAAGACAGACCGGAGCTTGACCCCGGCCTGTCTTTTTGACTTATCAATCGCCTCCGCACTTTTGTCAAAGAGACCATCTCTTTGCCTCTTCGGCCAAGATTTATGAATGACTGATTGTCATTTCGACCGAGCGGAGCGAGTGGAGAAATCCGTGACCCTGACCCGAAACGACCTGTGGATTGCTATGATTCCTGACAAGGGAATCCTGATTGTTGGACAAAAATTTGTACAATATGATATCGCACAGAATCGCTTTGATACTGCCTTTTGCCGCTTTGGCATTGGCTGGGTGTAATCTGGCAGACCCTGATCGGAACACGGTCAGGGATGCTGTCGTTATTACGGCAACGATTGAAGACGAGGTACTTACGCGAACCTGCATCGACCAAAGCAACTATTCCGGCAATGTGACCGGACTCCTCTGGATGCCGGAGGATTCGCTCGGTGTCTATGGTGACTCAGGTACTACGAATGCCGGATTCAAGAACACTGCGGCTTCCAACGCCAAGAGCACGACCTTCACCGGGACTCTTGCCGACGGAGAAGCTCCTCTGTATGCCTATTTCCCTTACACCAAGACAAACAACGGAAAAGCTGCGACTGCATTGACCGGAACCGTCCACAGCGAGCAGAACTACAGCCTCGGCACCGGCAAGATCAGCGATGACTGGAAGTACGGTGAACTTTCTTCCACCCTCTCCGGCGGCTACAAGTTCAAGATGAACTCCCTCTTCGCTTTGGCCAAGGTTGTCATCGATGCCACGGGCTCCCCTGTTGAAGGCGAAACCCTTGAAAGCATTGCCATCAAGGCCACTGCAGCTTCCGGCTCTGAAATCCGCCGCATCAACGGCACCTTTGATTTCAATGCAGTTGAGGGGACATATTCAATGAGCGGGACTGCTGCCGACGGTGTTGACAACAGCACGACAATGCTTTGGCCAGACACTCCGGAGCTCACTTCCGGCAAATCCTACACCGGCTACCTCTCGTTGATTCCGGATGTCAAGACCGATGACAAGATAACGATAACGGTACTGACCAACAAGCACAAAGCGATCTTCGAGGTGCCTTGCCTGACCGACCTGGCTTCAGGCTGCATCTACTCTTTCCCTATGACCCTGACTACCTTGGCGGAAAAGATGAAAGCAGCCTACGGCACTGAACCTTCTTACGATGAAATAGGCTCCGGCGAAGAAGGCAGCGAAGGTGGAGATGGTGGAGAAGAAGGTGGCGAAGGCAGCGGTGAGACCACTGACCCAGAGCCTACCGTGACCACCGGCACATTCACTGCCTGCGCCTTCAACGTGGACGGCCTGCCGGAGAAACTGACAATATTATTTGTTCCAGTTACAATCAACGAGGGAGCACCAGCTTCGGAAGGCACTACGGCTATGGCAAGTATCGCTAATGAACTTGGATGGGATATCATAGCCGCCAGTGAGGATTTCAACTATCATACAGAACTTGCAAACGGCCTTTCCAACTACAATGCTGGCTCGTATAGGGGAAGCATTTCCTCCGCTCAGAGGAACACCCGTGCTGACACCGACGGCCTCTGCTTCTTCTGGAAGAAGGGCCTGACCGTGACCAGCGAGGGTAACAGTCCTGGCTCGGACAATTGGGAGAAAATGGTGCAATACACTGACGAGGAAGGTGGCCTCACTTCTGGCGCGAACACCTGCATCAAGAAGGGATTCCGCCACTACGAGGTGGAGGTGGATGCCACTAACAATGTCATTGTTGACGTATATATTACCCATATGAACACCTACAGCGATAATGATATGACATCTGGTGCGAACACCGAGAATAATCCATATGTCGCTGCCGTCCTGGGCCAGTTGCGACAGCTCCGCGACTATGTCCTCGAGAAGGCGGCTGAGAACCAGAGACCGGCTATCATTATGGGCGACACCAATATGCGTTACACCCGTCACGACATCAAGACGAATTTACTCGACGTTGTTGCGGCTTACGACAGCAATGCGGGCTACACCGTCTCTGACCCGTGGGTGGAGTTCCATCGCGGCGGAGTTTATCCTGAGTGGAACAGCCTCTCCCTGATGACCCGCTTCGCATTCGCAGGAGATACGAGCAACGACATCGTCTGTGCCGACAACCAATGCGGAGAGGTAGTGGACAAAATCTGGTACATCAATGTGCCGGGGGCTGAGGTCCAACTGAAGGCAACCGCCCATCAGAATGACGTGGATAATTTCAGAAAAAGCACGACGGAGGTCTCATATTCTGGAGTTATGGTTGAGGATGAGAATGGCTCATACACCAGCGGCAACACCAAATACAACTCCAGTCAGACAGTATCTTACACTAAGGATGTCGGCTACTCCGACCACTTCCCTGTCGTGACCACCTTCCAGTGGACCAAGACCACAGTGTCTGAATAAGAGCTTCCGCTGACATTATTTAATTTACTGAACATAAACCCGATGAGTATGTCCTACAAGAACATTGTCGCCGCATTGTCAATTGTGGCTGTCTTCCTCGCCTCCTGCTCGGGCATCAAGGAACCCGACGCAGAATTTGACGAAAGGGAGACTCTTATCACAGCAGTGATTGACGAAGGGGAAACCGAGACACGCACCTGCATAGACCCGGCCCATTACAAGGACAACGTGACCGGAATTCTCTGGTCTCCAGGAGATATGATCGGTGTGTTCACGGACGGAGGAAGCCAGAACGCCTGCTTCACCAACAATTCTACCGCCAATGTTGCCAAAGCGACCTTCACCGGTACGATTGCAGGGACTCCGGCTTATGCATATTACCCTTACACCGGGGATAATGACGGCCGGCAGGCTAACTCCCTCACCGGCACGGTTCACTCCGAGCAGACATTCAGCCTCTCCACCGGAAAACTTACTGACGACTGGAAGTACGGCACTCTTGAAAGCGGCAGTGCTGACGAAGGCTACCATTTCAAGATGCAGCATATTTTCTCGCTGCTGAAGGTGACAATCTCCGCAGACGGGACCCTTCTCGAGGGACAGGACCTTGAGCACATCAAGTTGACGGTGACCGCTTCTGACGGCACTCAGAGGACCATCAACGGCGAATTCAGCTTTGACGCCACTGACGGGACATATTCAATCACCCAGGAAAGCGCTGCAGCGGATGACAAGTCCACCACGATGCTCTGGAGCGACAAGCCGCAACTCTCCGCAGGGAAGAAATATGTCGGCTACCTGACCGTGATGCCTGAAATCAAGACCGGCGACTGCATTGAACTGCAGGTGCTTACAAGTGAATATTCCGCAACCTACAGAGTGAAGTGCAAGGTGGACTTTAAGGCTGGCTACATCTACGGCTTGCCGATGTCCCTCTCCGAGCTCGCCACAAAGATGCAGAATGACTACGGCGAGGAGCCGCTCATCAAGGCTCTCCCTACTCTCAGTTCCTTCAAGTTCACCGTGGCCGACAATGCCGGGAAGATTCTGGACAACAAGCTGGTGACCACGACATCCTCAAGCAGCTATTCCCCGAAGTTCAGCTCAGTGAGCGAGGAAGTTGCTACCATCAGCGGCGGCAACATTGAGATAACTATCCCTTACCTGTTTGACTTCAAACTCGTTCCGCAGTTCTCTGCAGCATCCGGGACCGTGGTGACGGCCAATGGAGAGACGATAGAAAGCGGTTCGACCGAAGTTGACTGGAGCACTACCAAGACCATCGAGGTCAGCGCGGACGGAGTAAGTCGCAGCTACAATGTCAATGTCAGGAATACCGGCCTGCCGGTTGTCGTCATCAAGCAGAGCAGTTCCGGCGATTTCAGCAAGCAATACACTGGCGGCATCACTATCGGAAACTCCAACATTGGTGGAACTTTGCTGAATCAGTTCGTGGACTTTATGATTCGCGGCAAGGATACCGATTGGGTGGAGGACGACGAGATGACGGTTTATAATGCCGACGGCTCAGTGGATATGGAGATGACGTACTGCGGCGTGAGGATGAGGGGCAATTCTACCCAGAAACTTCCGAAGAAGCCTTTCGCAATCAAGCTCACCCAGAAGCAGAAGGTACTCGGAATGTCTTCGCACAAGCGCTGGTGCCTGCTGGCCAACTGGCTGGACCGTTCGATGATACGCAACCTGACGGCCTTCGCCGCTGCCAAGTCCACCACCGAGGCCTGGAAAACCGCCGGAATTGACGAGGGAATGATCTGGACTCCTTCCGGAAAGAGCGTCGAGCTTGTCTTCAACGGTCACCACGTCGGAAATTACGTTCTCTGCGAGCAGATAAAAATCGGCGGCAAACGCCTGAACATCAATGACGCCTACGAGGACCTCCTGGCCGACGGACTCTCCTGCACCTATGAGGACTGCGGCTATCTCGTCGAGTTCGACGTTATGCAGGACGAGACCTATAAGGGTGTGACAAGCCGCGGCATCACCTGGCAGCTGAAGGACGACGTACTGCCTGATGACTATGCCACCCAGATTGGCAACAAGATGCAGGCGATAGAGGACGCCATCAAGGCTGACAACAACTTTGCGGCATATTCGCAGCTCATCGACCTTCCGTCCTTCATTGACCAGTGGCTGATTCTGGAACTCTCGCTGAACAGGGAATACACCGAGCCGAGGTCCATCTACGCCTACATCAACGGCGGCAACGACAAGCTCCACGCCGGCCCGGTCTGGGACTTCGACAGGGGCACTTTCCAGAACACTGAAAATGCTTCCAATATGGGTTCCGACCGCGTGAAGCCTTGGGATGCCTTCTTGAGTTCATCATCGAAGATTTCCAAGAACGACGGCGGCTACAAGGAAGACCAGCAGCCTTGTATGTGGTATCCGCTTATGATGAACGACGCGGAGTTTGTGCAGCTTGTGCAGGAGCGTTGGGCCGTGCTTTATCCTTATCTTCAGTCCGTTGTGACTGAAATCAGGAGGCTCGGAGCGGAGAACGCCCTCTCCTGGACCTATGACAGCACAATGTGGCCGGGCACTGCAAGCGAGCTGGATGCCGGCTACCCGAGCGGCTTCTCCGACTTCAGCGGCGATGAGAACTTCACCGACTACAACGATGTCATCGAGAACCTCGTCAGCTGCTACAGCGGCCGTCTCGAAAAGATGAACATCCTCATCACCAATGCCACAGACTCATTCACAGTCAACGAAACCACTTTCTGACGACTTTCCTGACTGACAATGTAAACAACCAATTCAGACCAAGAATATGAACAAGACAAGAACTACTATTACAGCGGCGCTTATTGCGGCTCTTTGTTGCTCCTGCGCCCAGAAGGAAGTTCTCCAAGAGGAGGATACTCCTATCGTCATCGCCGAATGCGAATCCCCGTTCGTGCAGACAAGAACCAGTGTCTCGAGCATTTCCGATGACGGTACGCTCAGCACTGTGTGGACTACAGGGGACGACCTCGGCGTCTTTGACCGCAACGGAAAGCACATCCGTTTCGTAAGGAAGACTACCGGGGACGAATCCAATCCGAAGTTTGCTCCAGAAAGCGGCTACTACACTCCGAAGTATGCCTACTATCCTTATGGCTCCGACAACAGCAGCCGCACATATTCAGACTGCATCGGCACGCTGCCTTCCTCACAGGAGATGACGAGCGGCACCCTGCACGGGGCTTACAAGACTGGTACCTTGAAGAGAACTTCCATATTCTCCAACACCTACACTATGACTTTCTCCCACATCGTTTCCGTGATGCGTGTCAGCCTTGACGCCGCCGGGACAGCCCTTGAAGGGGACGTCCTGAAGACGATTGCTGTCAGCGTCAGGCGCGACGGTGCCGAGACTGCCATAGCCGGAGATTTCCACTTCAACGCTTCCACCGGCGCTCTCTCAAGCGATGCACTCGGAACAGAGACCGTCCTCACCCTTGACTGGGAAGACGGCGCGGCGCTTGACGGGACCGTGACCGGAGACGCCTGCGTCCTTCCTGTCATCCAGGCCGGCGACTCCATCCGTTTCTCGATCACCACAGCCGCTCACAGCGCAGTCCTCGACCTCCCTGTCGATGCTGCACTGTCAGCCGGCAAGGCTGCAGTGTGGGCCCTGACTCTCAGCGAATATGCCGATGTCCTCGTTGTGGACGGCGTCGCCCCGGACAGCGAAACGGAAACTGATACAGACACCGATACCGACACTGACACAGATACTGACACGGGTACAGACCCTGACCCGGAACCTGAACCTGAACCAGAGCCAGATCCGGACCCTGATACAGACACCGACACTGACACAGATACCGATACGGATACGGATACTGATACAGACACTGATACTGGTACCGACCCTGAGCCAGAACCGGACCCGGACCCTGTCACGACTGTTACCACAGGAACTTTCAAGGCTGCCGCATTCAACGTTGACGGTCTTCCTCAGAAGATATCCTTCATCACCATCAACTCCGACGGCCCGGGTTCATCCGGAACCACATCGATGGCCAACATCGCCAACACTCTCGGCTGGGACATCATTGCTGCAAGTGAGGACTTCGAGTACCACTCTCAGCTCGCAGCCGGCCTCTCCAACTACAATGCCGGTACCTACCGCGGAACCATCTCCTCAGCCCAGCTGACCAAGCGTGCCGACACTGACGGAATGTGCTTCTTCTGGAAGAAGGACGGCATCTCCGCTACAGGCGAGACTATGGTCCAGTACACTTCCGAGTACGGCGGACTCACCGGCGGCGCAAACACCTGCATCAAGAAGGGATTCAGATACTATGAAGTGACCGTGGCTGACGGAGTCGTCATCGACGTTTACATCACCCATATGAACACCTACAGCGGCAGCGGCAACACCGAGTCCAACTCCTATGTCAAGGC
Organism: Candidatus Cryptobacteroides sp.; assembly: GCA_051878295.1. GTDB lineage: Bacteria > Bacteroidota > Bacteroidia > Bacteroidales > UBA932 > Cryptobacteroides. Next base: position 22,355 of record JBJEJV010000044.1, on the reverse strand, counting down.
AGTCCTCGGCCAGCTCCGCCAGCTGCGCGACTACGTCCTCGAGAAGGCCGCAGCCAACAAGCGTCCTGCTGTGATTATGGGTGACACCAATATGCGTTACACCCGCCACGACATCCAGACCAACTTCCTCGACTATGTCGCAAGCTACACCGATGCCAACGGAGTCAGCGGCTACACAGTCTCTGACCCGTGGGTGGAGACCTATCGTGGTGGCACCTATCCGGTCTGGGATTCCAAGTCCTTGATGACCAGATTCGCATTTGCCGGAGATACGACCAACGACATCGTATGCTCCAACGACCAGAGAGGCGAAGTTGTGGACAAGATCTGGTACATCAATGTACCGGGCGCAGAAGTTCAGCTCTCAGTTGCAGACCACTACAACGACGTAGCCAACTTCACCAAGTCAACGACTTCGGTTTCATATTCCGGAGTCCAGATGGAAGACGCCAACGGCAACATCACTTCCGGCAACGTCTCCTACACCAAGAACGTCGGTTATTCCGACCACTTCCCTGTCGTTACCGAATTCAAGTGGACTAAAACAGTAAGCGAGTAATGGATATTCATTCTGCAGCTCCCGGCCGCCAGGCCCGTCGAGCTGTATGAACGCAAAAGAGGAGCTGATTCATCAGCCCCTCTTTTTTGCTCTTATTCTCTTGTCATCTCGACCCCTTTTTTGTCATCTCGACCAAGCGCAGCGCGTGGAGAGATCTTCCGCTCCCCTTCCGTCGCAGCCCGGCCAGTCAGGTCATTAGCAGATCATCACTCAAAAATCCGATCGTTCTCTTCGCTGTTGAGACCGTACTGTTTGATGAGGATGGAGATTTCAGGGTCGAGATTGCCTCGGAAACGATAGGTCGGATTCTGGCGGCAGGAAGCGACGTAGTGGTTCACCGCCTTGTTGAAATCGCCGTCCCGGGAGTAGAGGATGGCCAGGAGATAATTCACCTGGGCAGTCTTCTCCAACTTGGAGAGAATCCTCATCGCATTCAGGTTGCGCTCCATTCCCATATAGGCCACGGCCGTGTTGAAATCATCATAAGGACGCAGGAGAGTCAGGGCCTCCGCATAATTCATGTCACGGAGTTCCTGCACTCCACGCATATAGGTGCTGTCCAGGACTGTAGTGTGGACCGTGTCCTTGATCATACCCTTCCTGTGGAGATAGCAGTTGAATTTCACCGTCCTGAGCCTCGGATAGAGAGCCTCCTTCAAGTAGCGGTAGTACTCCTGCTTCTTCATCTTGGTCTCGCGCAGGTCCGGATTGGACTCCTCTCGCAGGTCGAAATAATCATTCTTCTGGTCGTCGTTCATCACCACATCATTCCTCACGAGGACATCCAGGTCATCCCAGTTCTCCGGAATGCAGCGCGGAGTGAAACGGATTTCGACGGGCTTCTCGCCCTCCACGATTTTCTGCTCCTCCCCGTTGAACGACATAGAGAAACCCGCCTCCTGCCTCAAGGAATCCCGATAGCTCTCAATGAACTTGTCAAAATACTTTGACACAGACTCGGAACGCTTCTGGGCCAATGCCTTGTTCATTGCAAACGAGCCCTCCGGGGATGCGGTTGCGCTGACGATAATCGAATCCAGGTCGAAATCCTTGTTCTCGAGCAGGGAGGCCACCGTGCGGGAAATCATCTTGATTTCGTAGGCATTGTCAGCATATTCAAGTTTGATGTCCGACTTGCCCACCTCGAAATCGATGCGGCACTCCGTGTTTGCCGTCGCACGCCTCTCGACGACCTTCGTCAAGTATTTCTCGGTGTTGTCCACAAGGCCCGAAATAGAACTGATGTAGAAGGTCAGCGGCTCCGTCGTCGGGATGGTGTAAATCCTCTTGTCGGCATCGAATATCTCGCCGCTCAGCTTGATGTCAACCTTGCGCAACTTCGGACGCGTGTTGATTGTCTGCACATAGCAATAGACAAACTCGCCATCGTTGTTGACCAGAACCGAATCCAGCCTGATTCCTTCCGTCACGATAGGGACCTTCACATATTTGGCCCACATCGCCTCACGCTTGCTCTTGCGTCTGTCGTTCATCCTTTTCGCATACTTGTTCGTGTAGTGCTCGATTGCCTGGCGCTGGCTGACCCCGAACTCGGAATCGAACTGTTTCTCGTCCACGAAGGAAGTGTCGGACTTGTAGGCGTAAATCTGCGGGATGTTGCGTTGGAGGAAGATTTCAAGCTGCTCCAGGTCGATGAATTTGGTACTGTCCTGAACAATCTTGGACAGGAATTTCTCGTACATCTGGTAACCCCTCAGCTGATTCTTGCGGTAGTTCTCGCCGGTTATCAACACCGGATCCAGGCGCAGGCTGTCCCCCATCACGAACATATCGGGATAGAACCTCAGTTGCCATTTGTTGTCAATCATCGACGGGGGCACGGCAATACGGAAAGCCAAGTCCACCTTGCCGTGACGCTCCGCCACATTCCTGAAACGGGCCGTCACCCTGGCGGCATCAATCACCTCGGTCGCCACCATCTCGCCGGTCTCGTCATCCTTGACCGCTTTCATCAGGAGGAACTCCCTTCCGTCGTCATCCTTGACGGTCAAAGTGTCCCTCGACGCAGTGAGATTTGCCTTGATTTCAGGCAGGTAGTCCGGCTCATTCGCCAGAGTGAGCGCGACATTCGTGCTGTCGGAAGTTTTCAGGCCGACCAGTTTGCGATGCGTCGAGCAGGACGCAGACAAGGCCAGTATCAGGAGCGGTACAATCCAATATCTCAATAATAGTTTTTTCATAAATATGCTGACTTTCTCTAATTAGACTAAAACACGTACTTCAGGGAGACCTCGATGTTGTCCGGCCGGATGAAAAATTTCGACCCCGACTCCTCGACCGACATACATTGGACACAATGGTAGGAGACATAGTCAAAGGTCCTTCCTCCCCACAATCCGAGACCGAGGTCAATGTTGAAATGCTTTCCCAGCATATATGAATATCCCAACGCAAGCCCCGCTCCGAGGGATTTGCCCTCGTCCAGACTCTGCCAGATCAGACCTGTCTGGGTGTAGTCTGTGAACCTCAGCTTGGCAGACATCCACCATCCGGTGTTGACGTACCAAAGCCAGTACTTTGCACCGACCGAGGCTGAAATCTGCTGATTCTTGATAGGAGTTGTTGAACTCTTCCTGAATGTCCAGGGATTGTACTTGGCACCGGCCTCCACCGAGAAATGCTGGTTCAGGGCCAGCTCTCCGTTGACGTTGATAGTGCCGAAGAAAGCCCAGTCAACGAAGTTGGTGGCAATGGAAACTTTCTGCGCCCGGGCTGAAAGAGACATCGCAAGCAGGAGAACGACAGAAATCGATATGACTTTCTTGAATTTACTCATATATCGTTGTGCTTCTACAGCAACTGCACGACATACCTGACAAAGGTCTGACATTCCGAACGAAGTACTGATGGCTTATTCGAGATGCCAGGCCTTTTGCTCAAGCTTGCGGCGCAGGAATGCTTCTGGATTGACAGCCTATCGTTTCCAACCGCGAGGGGCGAACTTGTATGTGATTCCAATCGTGGCTGAGACATAGCCCTCGCCACTGCGTCCGCCGACCTCTCCGTCGAAGGAATCGCTCAGATAGCCGGCCTTGATGTCAAGATTCACATCCAGAGCCTTGGCGACGCGGAAGGAATTCATCATACCGCCTCGGAGCAGATAATCATTGGCGACAGGTTCATCGATGACTCTTGCCCAGCCTAATCCGACATAAGGGCAGCAGCTCCACAGGCGGTCCTCCCTGTAGCCGGCGATGACATTGTTGAGATTGAACATCACTTCAGCCGAGAGCGAGAACTCGTTGAACTTCTGATAGCAGAGCCAATAGTCGTGTCCCCCTTTCACTCCGGGAAGCCTTTCGCCGGTGGAATGCACACCGCCTGTGTTGTTTGCGAGATCAAAATCCTGAGTGGCCCCCTTGAAGGAGAGTCCGCTGTAGATGAGCCGAAGTCCGACACTCGGAGTGAACCATTTGCCGACAGCGATGTCGAGGGCTGGAGAAATCCTCTCGCCGAAATCCAGCTGTTTGTCGTGGTCCCCGAAATAGACCTGACCGCCGAAACCGGCGCTCACGAACCAGTTGGACTTGGCTGAGTCATTCTTCTTTGAATTCTCCTCCTGAGCAAAGGAAGGGAAGATTACCAATGCGCACAAGGCGCTTACAATCAACAATTTTTTCATAAATATAAATTTTTATGATTAGTTTTTATTCTTTTTGGAGCGCAGCCATCCTGAACGGCGGGACGAACTGCGGTGCTTGCCATTGCCGTAACCATAACCGTAACCATAACCATAACCGTAGCCGTAGCCATAACCATAGCCGTGACCGCTCTTGTGGCGGTCGGTTCCATTCAAGACAAGCGCCATATTATGCAGCTTCTTCTCCTGATACATCGCCTCGATGTCCGGAAGCGCCCTGCGGTCAAGCCTGCCCGAACGTATGACGAAGACAGTAAGGTCGGCAATGCGGTTCGAAATGGTCGCATCCGCCACCATCCCCACAGGGACGGAATCCGCGATGATGTAGTCATAACGTCTGCGAAGTTCCTCCACCAGCTCGTCCAGACGCTTGTCCATCAGGAGCTCGGCTGGATTCGGAGCCACAGAACCGGAAGACACGAAGCATATTCTCCCATCGTCGGAGGCTTTCTGGATGATGTCGTCCACGGTGATGCTATCGTCAGCCAGGAAGTTCGTCACGCCGATGCCACGTTTGGCGTAATGCGAACTCAGGGTTCCCTTCCTGATGTCCAGGTCGAGGATTGCCACACGTTTCTTTGCGGAGGACAGGGTCTCTGCCAGATGCCTGGCGATGAATGTCTTTCCGTCGCCTTCGTTCATCGAAGTGCAGATTATCACCTGGGTCGGACGGTCTTTCTTCGACATAAAGGAGAGATTGGTCCGCACAATCTTGAATGCCTCGGACAGGACATCCTCATTGTCCTTTTCCTGAGGGATGTTCCCGAGGAAAGGGATTGAGACCTTGCCCTGAAGGTCCTTGCGGGAGCGCACCCTCGTGTCGAGGAAGAGTATCATCAGCAGGATGACTCCAGGAATGGCGAGGCCGATGAGCAGGCCCAGAATCAGAATCTTGTTCCTGTCAGGGGAGATCGGGGCGGCAGGGCCGCTGGCTCCGTCGATTACCCTCGCATTGTTGTCCACCATTGCCTGGGAGAGGGCGTTTTCCTCACGCTTGTTCAGGAGGAACATATACAGCGATTCCTTGATTTTCTGCTGCCGCTCGATGGAGAGCATCTGGCGCTCCTGGGTCGGTATAGAAGCGACTTTCACCTGGGCGCTGCTCTCGTGGAGCTGGGCATCTTTCCGGCGGACGTTCAGACTCACGATCATATTGTCCACAGCACGGATGATGGACTGCTTCATCGCCCTGAGGCTGGTGTTGATTTCCTCCACCACCGGATTCTTCTCGCTGCTGTCCTCGATAAGCTTGTCCCTGCGGAGCTTGGCGGCATTGTACTGCGAAATCTGGGTTTCGATGTTCATATCGGAAATACCGGTGTTGGCCGGAATCAGGTCCACCTCCTTGGTCGGGTCAGTGAGATAGTCCTTGATGTACTGCGCAAGGCGGAGCTGGGTGTCGAGTTCGAGGACGCTGGCACTGTATTTCTGGGATTCACCCATATACATTCCTGCAGCCGAGCCGATGTCCACAATCTTGTTGGCCTTCTTGAAGGCCTCCAGGTCGGATTCCACTCCGCCGAGTTCCCGCTCGATGATGGCGAGACGCTCGCTGATGAATTCGGCAGTGTTGACAGCCACCTGATTCTTGTCGTTGATGGCTTCCTCGTTGTACACTGAAATCAGCATATTCAGGATGTCCTCGGCACGTTCCGGAGAACGGTCCTTGAGGGAGAGGGTGAGAATGGTGGCGTCATCCTCCTCCTGACGTATGCCGAGATTGGCGAGGATGGAATTGACAACTGTGGTGACGGGCGTCTTTGTGACATAAATCCCGCTGTTGTACCACTTGGTGGAGAAATAGTTGGTCTTTGTGACAAGGAGGCTGTTTCCTCCCACTGAGACTGTGTCGTTGAAGTTCACCTCCATCTGATAGTCTTCATCCATCCCGTCTATTGCACTCAGCAGCACCGTGGCAGAGTCGCGTGGGGTCAGGGTGAAGGAGGTGTATCTGCCCGGCAAAGCGTCCGTGAAGGTCACAGCCACAGGAGAACGGGTGTACAACTCGTCCATCCTGAATTCGGACTTAACCTTGTAGGACACGTCCGCGTGCAGTCTTGTGACCACCTCACGGACAAGCTTCTTGGACTTGAACTGGAGGATTTCGTTGGAGACATTCACCTTGTTGATGTAGTTGTCGTAGCGGTCGAGTCCGGCCGAAATCGTCTTGTTCGAAGGGTCCTTGATGATGACAGTCGCCGAACGGAAGTAGGTCAGCGGAGTGCTGGCGTACTTGTACCAGGCAAGTCCTCCGAAGACCAGGACGGAGACAAGGAACCACTTCCATTTCGAAAGCAGATAGAAGAGGACGTCGAGCAAGCTGACTTCCTGGCCGGAGTTGTTGTTTCTGTTTTCCTGCATATTCCTGAGAATGTCGCGTTTAATTGATAATGCTGCTTGCCGCCCAGATCATCGAGCAGATTGCCGTCAGGATGGATGTGCCAAGGCTCACGTACTGGATGGTCTTGTCCTCGTTGTCCTTCTTCTTGTACTTCGGCTCCACATAGATGATGTCGTTCTGCTGGAGGTAGAAGCACGGGGAGTTGAAGATGTCCTTGCTCCTGATGTCGTTCAGGTAAATCTCTTTGTTCCCGTCCGTCTCCCTTATCACGGCGATGCGGTCCAGCCTGGCCTTGGAGCTGAGGTCTCCGGCATTGGCGATGGCCTCGAGAATGGTGATTCTGCCGTCCTCGACAGTGAAGGTCCCGTTATTGGAGATGGCCCCGAGCACGGTGTACTTGAAATTGAGGAAATCGATGGTCACGATAGGAGACTTGATGTAGTCCCCGTCGATGATTTCCTGCCTGATTAGTTCCGTGGCTTCACTGAGGCGAAGTCCCCCAAGATGCAGGGTCCCGAGAATCGGGAACTCGATGTTTCCGTCCTGGTCCACCTTGTAGCCCTTGGTATCAAGCGTTGCCGAAGACCTGGCTTCCCCGCTGGAAGAGACCTGGAAGGAGCCGCTCTGGATGTTGAATGGGATTGCCAGCTCCATCTGCTTGCAGCTCACTGTGATGGAAAGCCTGTCGTTGCACTGGATCACAGCCTCGTGCCGATAGTCGAAGGGATACTTCTCCCCTGCTTCCATATCGTTCAGATAAACGAATTTTTTGCTGGAAGCGCAGGAGGACAACAGCGTCAGGGCTGTCAGGCCGGCTATCAATAATTTGTATGACCGCATACTATATCATTAAATGTTAAAATCCAAACCTTTTCTGCAAATCCGTGCCGAGTCGCAGTCCGGGAGACAGTCCATCACCCCAACGGGGACCCTGTCGCAGATTGCCGTAATGGTGTCAAACAGGCAGTCCTGGAGCATCTTGTTGCCCTTCACCACCGAACAGCTCGGGAGCAGGGCGACGAAAGCATCCACGTCCGTACACTTACGGAAACGGTTTTCCCCGGACTGCCGGAGTCTTGCCAGGCCTGCCACGGGATACTTCACGTCCCTGTAGCAGGGAGTCTTTCCGCTCCAGGGAGATCCGTACACGAAAACTTCTCCGTCCTCGACCCTGAGTACGGGATTGTCGTCGTTGACCAACCCGCATCCCCGGAAAGTCCGCATCCACATCTGCGAATGCGTGCTCTTGCCTGTTCCGCTGCTGCCGAGGAAGAGGTAAGCCCTCCCGTCAGCTGCCACAGCCGATGAATGGATGGAAATGCCACCGTGCCGGAGCACTGCCTGAGAGAATGCTATCCTGAGCATCGAGGACAAGGTCCTGCCCGCATCGGGGGCATCCCAGTCCAGTTCCGCCGCAAGCTCGGAGAAAGCCGGGTCCGCATACATCCTGTGCACCGGGCCCTCTGCAGTTCCCTGAAGCTCGACGAGATAGCCGCGAAGGTCTTCCCCGCTCTCCAGAACACTGAGGACGAGATGCCCCAGGTCGGTGTCGGACTCATCCATCTTCCTGCCCTCCAAAGCACCAGGGATTAGTCCTGCCGCATCGAAAGAGAAAATCGGGCTGCCTTCATCATCAGTAGCGAAGTCACTGAAAGACGGCAGAAGTTCCCGGGCCTCTCTCCCTCCCGGAATGAGCAGCCGGAAGCTCAATCCGGCCACCTTGTAACAGTAAGCGATTCTATCCATCATCTCAAAGACGACTTCTCCTGAACTGGCCTGCGGCAAGACTGGCCATACTCCAGACAGTCTCTGAAGGTGCAAGCCGGAAGGAAAAATTCAGTCTTCCAATAAATTCTATCAAAGTTCGTAATTTTCTTCGCAAAACACAAAAATACTTGGAGGAAACTTCATCATCCGATTTCCCGGAATATTTCCCGAAATTGCCGCCCTCCAGCACAATCTCCAGAAGCGCCGCGCCCTCGCCATAGGCTTCGTCCGCATACGGAAGAGAAGCCGGGGCCAGGCCGAGGCAGTCAGTGAGGAAGGAAAAGAGCAGCCTGTTCCATCGCACAAGCCCCGCTGAGGCGGACAGGGACAGCATTGTCTGGGCATCCGTCCCGCCTCGGGAGCAGAGCAGGGCCAGGTCGCAAAGCTGCCTCAGGCCCACTCCCTTCCCGAAAGAATGTTTCATAATGTGGCTGCTCATCAGCAGGAAGTCAAGTTCCGGCGAGGGCACCCTCACGGAGCTCTCCCCTATCTGGGCCGTCCTGAAGCCGTATTCCGCTTCGAGGCTCTTCATCTTACTCTGTTTCAGCGGGCTGGAGATGTCCACCAGTTTTCTGTGGTGTTCCACTTCCACTCCTTCCCAGAGGTAGTACAGACTGCCGTCCGGCTTGACGATGCAGCTGATGCCCTTCCCGGAAAGGATTCTGCGGGCGGAGTCCCATTCCCCTGGCTTGTGGAAATACAGGTCGATGTCGCCGCATTCCCTGCGGTAAGGGTTGGAATACAGGCGCGCCGCAGCCTGCCCCTTCATCAGTACGGGCTCAAGACCCTGCGAATGGAAAAAGCGGAGCAGTCCGCCAAGGGTCGCGTCCATCGCCTTGCCTTGACGCTCGATCCTGTCCGCTTCGACAGTCCACCTCATCAGAAGTTCCTCATCGGGCAGCGCGGCATCGTCAGGAAGCAGCTCAAGAGCGGAATGGACAATACCGGTGACAGTCTGGCGGACTGCCTCATCGTGTATGTCCTGCCACTGCCCGGCGCTGAGCCGGAGAGCCTCTTCCGGAAGCGGAGTCCCGTACAGGCCGGTGCGTACCAGTGCAAGAAAGGAGCCGATGAGAGATGAATCTATCATTTCTGCAAAAAACCGAAACTTTCCCATTCGGCGAGAAGGGCGGCGCTGTCGGCCTCCGCTCTCTCCTGAGGGACATCATAGTTCTCCAGGAGATATTCGCTCACCTCCCGTGGGGTGAATTCCCTGCCCCGGAAGGCATTCCAGATGTCCGCGGCAGTCCCGTTGAGAGTGAAGACATCCGTCAGGTCAACTTCCGGACCGTCTTTCACAATCATATAGCGCTTGCCGACCTTGCGGAGGATGAGCGAAGAGTCCAGTCTCATATTCTCAAAACCTTTTGCCGGTGAGTATTGCCACAGCCGTCAGGAAGATAATCTTGATGTCCATCCAGATGGTGTGGTTGTCAAGATAGTCGAGATCCATCTCAAGCCTGCGGAGCATCTTGTCCATCGTGTCCGTGTAGCCGTTGTAGAGGGTCGCATAGGAGAACACGCCCGGACGAATCTGGAAGAGTCTCTCATAGTCAGGATTGACCTCCATTATTTTGTCGATGAAAAACTGTCTCTCCGGCCTGTAGCCCACCATACTCATATCGCCTTTCAACACATTCCACAGCTGTGGAAGTTCGTCAAGATGATGGTGACGGATGAATGCGCCGACCTTGGTGAGCCTGTTGTCAGTCTGCCCGCAGAGAGCGGGAACCCCGTTCTGTTCGGCGTCAGGCACCATCGAACGGAATTTGTACAGGATGAAAGGCTTGCCCTGGAATCCGATTCTTTCCTGGGAGAAAATAGCTTTCCCGGGGCCTTCAAGCCTGATGGCACCCCAAATCACGAGAAAGAAGGGCGAAAGGACTATCAGTCCGATTCCGCTGATGACTATGTCCATAAATCTTTTCATAATAGGTTAGATTTGGTGAATTGTTGATGTTGTTTTGTCATTATTTGGTGTTTATTCTCAATTTTTCATAAATCGCGAGACAGTCCGAAATCATCTTCTCCCTGGTAAAGAGGCTGTTGAACCGCCGGGATGCCCCCTCGGAGTAGTTCCGATAGACCTCCCTGTCTTCAGAGACAGCTTTTATGGCCGCTGCAAGCCCTTCTGCACTTTGGGGTTCCACATTGATGCCGGAGACTCCGTCCGCATTGACCTTGGAGACCCCCGAGCCGGGAATCTTCGTGGCCACCACGGGCTTGCCGCAGGACATCGCCTCGATCTGGACTATTCCGAAAGCCTCGGTCTTCTGCACGCTGCTCAGCACGAAGAGAGTGCAGGCCCCGTAATATGCCGGAAGCGACTCGTCGGGAATATGCCCGAGCAGCCTGACCTTCTCCTCAAGCCCCTTGCTGCCTATGCGGCTCTTCAGTTCCCCTTCAAGCGGCCCTGAGCCGCCGATCAGGATGACATAGTCGTCCGGCAGGAACTCCGCTGCGTCCAAGAGGTAGGAAAACCCCTTGTATTCCACAAGACGTCCCAATGAGAAGACGATTTTCTTGCCGGGATATCTCTTCCTGACCTCCTCGACCTCGGCCGCTTCAGGAAGAACCGGGTCTATACCGATGTGGAGCGGGACGAACTTGTCCCGGGCCTGCGTCAGCCAGGGTGACTGCTCAAGATAGTACAGGGTGGTGCCGATGATGAGGTCAGCCCTGCGTATGAGCCAGTCCTGCAGAGGCTTGAAGAAACGGAGCAGGAACTTCTGCTTGAGGATGTCGCTGTGCCAGTGGAGCACGACTTGGCCCTTGTAGCCGGAAAGCCACAGCGCGAGGGCGGCCATCGGGTCAGGATGATGAATATGGATGATGTCATAGCGGCCGCAGCGCCTCCTGAGTTCGAGAATCATTGAGGGCGCTATCATCGTGGCTGCCACCTTGCGCAGGGTCCTGCACTGGATAAGGTCGGCATTGTCATTGAGCTTCTGCACCCTCGTGCCTCCCTCGGAGGCAGCACACATCATATCGCAGCGCACACCGCCCTCCGACAAGCCGGTCGCAAGGTCGTACATAACCTTCTCCACCCCTCCCCGGACGGGATAGAATTTTCCTAACTGAAGTATCTGCATCTGCAATTATCTGATGAGCCGTTCGTACAAGTCAATATATTCATTATATCTGTCTTTCTTGCAAAAATTCTTCAAGGCGCGCTTCCTGCAATTCTCCCTGAAATGCTCCTTGCCGAGCGATTCGACGAGGCGTACAGCTGAGAGAAGCCCCTCCACATCACCCTGCTCCACGACGTAGCCGCTTTCCTCCGTCACCGCTTCTACGCTTCCTCCAGTCCTGTAGGTCACCACCGGAGTACCGCAGGAAATCGCCTCGAGGTTCACTGTAGGATAATTGTCCTGCCAGGTGGGATTCACGAAAACCTCCGAAGTACTGTAAAGACCGGCTAACTGATGCACATCCGCAGTCCGCTTGACCGGAACTATCATCTCTCCAAGGCTCTCCTTTCCGCAGGCGCCCAGGATTCGTGCAAGCTCTTTTCCGTCCATCCCTACCAGGACGAGGACCTCGTCGCTGTCCAGTCCGGCGGCCATTTCCAACAAATCATAAAGTCCCTTCTCCTCACTCCAGATGCTCGCGATTCCGAGGATGACGTGCCGCTCTCCGAGTCCGTAGCGGGTCCTCACTTCCTCTTCGGCTTCCGGCTGAGGCGCAAAGACATCGGTGTCTATCCCGTTGTGAATCACCTGGAAAGGGTAGTCCTTTAGAAAAGACTCCGCCATCTCCGACCTTATCCACTCCGAGACAGGAACAATAGTCAGGCGGTCTTCGGGCATCGAGCAGAAGGCATCCCTCTTGTCCCTGAAATTGCGTGCAGAACGGTCCGCAAACCAGCTTTTGGGGAATTTGTTCTTCTGGGGACAATGTCCGCAACCGGTCTTCCAACGGTCGCAACCAGCATACATATAATGATAGCAATGCCCCGTGTAGAGCCAGCAGTCGTGAATGGTCCAGACAACCGGGATTCCGCTCCTGGAAAGGAAGTCGAACAGAATCCTGTAGTTCAGGAAATAGCCGTGGATGTTGTGAATATGGATGATGTCCGGCCCAATGCTCCTGACATCTTCGATGAAGCGCTCCGTGGCCCTGACGGAGCCAAGTCCGTGACGGTCGAACAATCTGGTCTGCAGCCCGTGACAGGCGACACTCAATCTGTCACCCACAGGGACGGGGATGGAGGTGGAGGACTGGAGGCCGTCACGCCCCTTGCTGTAGGCCACATAGCTCTCCCAGCCATTGGCGATGGCCATTTCCCCTATCTCCTTCATTATCCTTCCCGTCGAGGTGTTGGCCCTCAGGACTGGATTTATCTGCAGAAGTTTCTTACTCATTTCTTTATCATTTTGCCGTGGGTGCCCCTGTCATTTCGAGCAAAGCACGCAGCGCGCAGTCGAGAAATCTACAACCCCTCATAAAGCCGAAGCCACATCCCCATCACCTTCTCCTCGGAGAATCGCTCCGTAACCGTCCTGGCCTCGGACGACATTTTCCTCAAAGTCTCCGGTGAAGCCATAAGCGTCATCATCGCATCCGCGAGAGCGCCGATGTCTCCTTCCTTGACAAGAAGGCCGTTCCTCCCCTGCTCGACAATGTCCTTCGGACCGCATTTGAAATCGAACGTCACCACCGGGACCCCGGCAGACATAGCCTCGATCATCACCATCGGGAATCCCTCATAATGAGAACTCATCACCAGCATCGAACTCTTGAGGTACTCCCCAGCGATGTCCTTGACAGGCTCATTCAGAATTGCAGTCTTTTCAATGTCAAGCAGTTCTATCTTCCACTCCAACATCTCACGCCACTCCCCCTGGCCGAATATGTCGAGACGCCAGTCCCCGAACCTTCCGTCTTTCAAGACAAGGGCCCAGGCATCCAGCAGGCGGTCGAAACCTTTCTGGTAGTCAAGACGCCCCACGGCAATGACCCTGCGAAATTCCGCAGGATTCTTTTCCTGCCAATCCCTTTCGTTTCCGGACAAGCATCCGCAGATGTCCAGCGCCGCATTCGGAATAACCCGCATCCCCGGAATCTCTCCCCACATCCGTGCATCCTCCTCCGTCAGGACCACAAAGCGGTCAAAACGCCTCACCAGCCTTTCGTCAGTCCGGGCCCAGTAACGGTCCGCCAAGCCCATCAGTCCCTTGCGGTTGTACTGGAAGTGAAACAGTTTGCTCTGATGAAGTTCCATCACCTTACGGCTCCCGTCCCTGATGTCCGGCACGAAACTGCACTCTCCCGGATACAGGCAGTCCACCACATCCGGCCTTTCCGCCATCAGCAAGTCAGTCAGCCTCCTCCGATGCATCCTCCGCCTCCGGAAATAGCCCGCGAGCTTGCAAAGGAAAGACTTCCCGTTGTCATCCGAATAATTGACATCGAGGTCCACGAGCCTCACGCCCTCCGGAAGCGGGAAGAACGAAGCCCTCCCCTTCTGGTCTGTAGTCACAACCAGAATCTCCCAGTCAGTATTCCTTTTCAGCCAAGCGATCTTATTCAGCAGCACCCTCTCCATCCCGCCGGGATTGTACAGGGAGTGTATCGTGTAAAGCAGTTCCATAATGGAGTAAAATTAAGTTAAACCTAACCAACGGCTCATTCTTGCCCCAACCATTTTCGAAACCGAAGATACCACAAGAAGACTAATTCCTAAAATGACAATAGATTTAACGATAAATGGCAACTCGGAATAAAGATGGATTCCACTCAAAATTCTCATAACCATTATATGAGACAAATAAATTCCAAATGAATAGTCTCCGATCAACGTCAATAGCTTTGAATTGATTCTGATGTGATCATTTATAATAAAGCGATATACCCCTAACAAGAATAACATTGAAGTAAACACGGCCGACAATTTCATTTGTGTGCCACAATTCTCTATTCCTGCAGTCATCCATATATATCCCTCCGCCATTTGAATAATTATTGAGCACGCAAACAATATCAATAACAATTTCCCATTTATCGAAATCTTTAGTAACCTATTCCTTAGCAACAGTCCTAAATAGTAGAAAGAAAACCAACCCAAACAACTTATCCCATATACAAAAGAGACATAACGGTTATATGAAATAACTGAAAAGGCTTCAGGGTATCGAAAGACAATCAATGACAGTGGAGCGATGACCCATCCAAGCCATTGTATTCTGGATTTACCTAATACTCCAATTATTGGGGTCAGCAACACAAATTGTACATATACAAAAACATAATATAACGTAGGTGCCGCATGGGTAGTAATTATATTCTTTGCTAAAGCAACAAAAGAAAAAGTTGGCAAGGTATATAACACTGTCCATATTACATACGGAATTGCAACTCTTCCTATCCGTTTATAGAAGAAACTATTCCAATCCTGATTATCAACTGCGGTGAGATATCCTGACAAAAATAAAAAGAGGGCCACCGCAAAATTAATAAAAGGCCTGAAAAAGACCTGACTCACACCTCCGGGTAAAGTATGAATCATAACAACAGCGATAATCGCAATCCCTCTTAATACTTGTATCTTATTATTCTTTTCCATACAACACTATTAGAAATGATTGCTAAAAAACTCTCAATCAACACTTCACTTCGAGTTAAGACGTATCAGCAACTGTCCTATCTTATTCAGCAGCACCCTCTCCATCCCGCCGGGATTGTACAGGGAGTGAATCGTGTAAAGCAGTTTCATTATGTTCTTTGTCAACAAGAGGAATACATAGGAAGATGGCAAACACGAGGAATATGTCGGAAGACACCTTGCACCAGACAATGAAGTTCACCAACAGAATAGCAAGGAACATCATCCTGTATTCGGGGAACCTTTTCATACACGTGGTGCCCACCTTGATGAAATATGCGATGAAGGCAAGAAGGCCGAAAATCCCGAAATAAAACAGGAAACGACAATAGCCGATGTCTGTCTGCATATAATAACCGTGGAAGATTGGGCCGATGTAATAAGGGTCCTTCCAGTAGGGATTCTCAAAATAGCCATTTCCAATGAGCCAGGTCTTCAAATCATCCGGGAAAACCACCATACTCTTCAGGATTTCATTGGAATGTATCTCCCAGCGCCCCGTCTCGAAAAGGGAGAAAAAGCCCTCGAATGCGAAATGGAAGTTTGCATAGAACACCGGACTCGTGTTATATAAGTATACGATTGTCGGTATAAGTACCAGAGCTGAGACAAGTACAGCTTTCCATACTCTTCCATACTCCCTTATCCCTTCAATAGAAAAGAAGTTCGTCCTGAACAGAAGATATAGAATCGAGAGGCCCACTCCGACTGTCGTCGTCCGTGCTATCATATTGCCGATGACTGAAATTATCATGAAAGCCAAAAGATACAGATAAATCCTTATCCTCGGGCCATCGCTATCAACTGTCCTTTTCAGCATCTCGGAAATCATCAGAAGGACTGCACAGAATCTCGTTCCAGCCACGTCCAGGCTGCAACCGATTCCATAGATTCTGTCATCCATCTTGCCCATAAAGCCCTGTCCGGCGAGGAAAGAATCCACGAATGATTTCAAGGATGGAATGTAGGACATCGATATGGCGACAAGACATTGTACAGCGCAAACAGCTATCAGATAATTGCAGACAATCTCCACATTGACCTCTCCGTGAACTTTCTCCATCAGCTTGACAACCACATAAGCCGCACTGAGCCATACGGCCATCGACACGAAATACGTGGCATAAGTGTAATCATTTGTGTTGTTGTACGTCACTGCGGCGAATCCTATGAGCGAGACCGCGAGAGACCATAGCACGATTATCAGGAAATCATTGTCTATCCGTACTCTGCGCCTTCGCGCAAAATGAAATGCCAGGACGACAAGCCCTACCCCGGCCATCAGCATCTTGGTGTTCATCCCCGGAAGAAAAGTGAATTCGAAAGGGAAGAAATAGAAGGAGGTGACCACCAATGTGAATATGTATAACAACCAGCGCATTAACTATGACTTCATTTGTAAATCAGTCTGTACAAGACCTTGTACACCACAAAATAATAAATTCTGACGCCCAGCCACAAATTCCTGGCTGCCATCCATTGGAGAAGCCTGGACCGCAACGGAAGCATCCTGTTGGCAAGCACGTTGACATTTGCCTCAGGATACCATTCTTTCCACAAGCGGTACTGCCCGGCCTTCTCTGAAATCAGAAAAGGGAACTTGATACTGAGCTTGAAATTCCGGATGTCATCCTCAAGCCTGTCTCCGTATTTGACCCGCAGGAAAGAGACTGTCTCTTCCACATTGTGCTGAACATCATAGAGCTGTTTGGGACTCTGAGTCTTTGAAAAGGCGGATGTGTTGGTCTGCACATAGTGATAAAGAGCTTCCGGCAAATATCTGACACAATCCGCACAGGCCGTGAGTCTTATCATCGTCATATCCTCGCCCATCGAATGTCCGTCAGGGAAACCAATCCCGTTATCCGTATATAAGTTGCGTTTCACAAGTTTATTCCACACATTGTACTTGACAGCACCGCTCAGGAAGCCCTGACGAAGCAGCGACTCGGCAGACTCGAAAGCCAAATTCGACATATATCTCTCATTCTTCTCATAAGAAAGATAGAAGTCGCAATACAATATGTCAGCACCTTCCTTTTCTGCCAAGAAATACATCTTCTCGAGCATGTCCGGCTCGACCCAGTCATCCCCATCGCAATGGAAGACATATTCTCCGCTTGCCAATGCAAGCCCTGTATTCCTCGCAGACGGCAGCCCCCGGTTCTCGCTGTGAGATATTATTCGGGCATTTCTGTCCGGGTATCTGGATATAACGTCCCGGAGAATGTCCACGCTTCTGTCAGGCGTACAGTCATCCACGAAAATGCACTCGACCCCATCAAGTGTCTGCTCCATCAAGGAAACGGCACAATGTTCCACGAACTTTTCGACGCCATAGACAGGTACTATGACGGAAACTTTGGGAGATTGATTTGTGAGATTGTCCATTCGTCCGGTAGCGTTCATCTAAAATACTACTTCTTACAAAGTCTTTTAAATCTGACCAGACAATCCATGAACTTCTTTCCAAACAAACGGCTAAGCGCATTCTTGAAGCGAGTGGACTTTGGTACCCAGGACTCGGCGTAATGATGAATTGTCCGTGTGTTATTTGTTATCTTCAACTCGCGGGTATCATAGTCAATCGGGCAGAAATAGTCTTTCGGGTAGATGGTGAAACCGCAGCACTGCTGGATCTCACTTGTGTTCTGGAGTCCCTTCGCTGACAGATACTCCGTAGTGATTTCCACAATATTCTTCAGGCAAGGAGTACCATCGGTGTTCAAGAAATGGAAAGTCCGATAAAGATTCAGCAACTCGCCTATAGATTCGGACCTTTGAGATGCTGCAAATCCCAAACCTGGGTTCACCGTTATCATTCCATTCCGGTCACTTTCCACTCCCAGAAAATCACCTCTTTCCAATATATCACCCATCGGCCGTATGACCTCCACGTCAGTGTCGAAATAGACCCCGCCATTATGATACAGTATCCAGAATCTTGCGTAATCACTCACAAAAGCGAACTTGCCTGCAGAATATGCCTCGCGAGTATAGGCAATGGAATTCACATCGAAATTGCTCTCGTCCCAGCGCACGATTTCATATCCTGGCAAATACCTTTTCCAGGATGCAATGCACTTCTCAGCACTTTTCGGCAACGGCTTTCCACCGAACCAACAATAATGTATGACTTTCTTAATGCTCATATTCGTTTGATTTTCAATGACAAGCATAACTAGTCATAAACCTCCACATTTGTGAAATAAATACTCTGTTTATTATGCTGATTCCTGTCTATCCTAACATGCCAAAAGTCCTCTTTCCAAAAATGCTCTGCCTTATAGAACTTTGTTTTTTTGAAGAAAAGAAAATGGAGGTATGGGAGTTCCACATTGTATGGATTAAACATCCTCCCTTCCTTAATGTCATAGCGCCAAACCTCCCCATCTTGAGGTAGTACACTTGTAAGATATTCTTTAAAATGATGTTTTGTAAATATGTTTCCCCAAAAGTTAAAAATAGAGAAAAATCGATAATACACGATTCTCCTGTTTAGTTTAAGAACTCGATAAATTCGCCATATCCACTGTTGTATAGGGAATACCAAAAATGTAAAGTCATGTTCATCCATCCCATAAACAAATTCGTCTTGCAAACGTATTTTCCAATTTGGAATATCGTAACATAATCTTGAATAATGCGAGTCCTTTCTAACAACAGTAAAATGCCCTGCAATTCTATCCGCATGAGATGAGATAAGATTATATTTTTTCAATCGATCTTCCGTTAAAATAAGTCTTAAATCACCATATACAACATCAAGATCACCGAAACCCCAGAAATCATAATCTTTTATTATTTGCTCATGAACCACTCCGAAGAACGGTCTGACATCACATAACTTATAAGCAGAATTAGGAGCAAATTTAATATTGAGTTTTAAAGAAATTTGTTTACAATAATCACTGAATGAAATGTACTTGAATTTAACATTCTTATACTTCTCTTTTGGAACAAATCCATAATTATCTGTAATAATCAAGAAGTCAATAAATGTATTCTTACTACAACTATATAGATACAAATCCATCCATATGGGGAACTCCCCAAAATATGGCATTAAAATCAGCACTCTATTCATTTGGTTCTAACAACAGTTGGCAATTGTTTATACTCTGAAGAAATAATAACGCCAAGCCCACTATGCATAGCTTTTATTTTATTCTTTACCATATCAAACCGAATTTTTAAAATAGAAACCATAATTGTAAAAAGCAAATAATAAGCAATGCATAAAATATCTAATATCTTTACGAATAGATTTCTTTCTGGCTGATATATGAATCTGTGCCAGAATACTATCTTGAAGCGAATATCCGAGCCTACAAGCATCATCTCTTTCTCCGAGTTCAGATTTTCCCCCGCATCTAGGTGAATTATTCCGCTGTTATAAATAGTGTATACCTTCAGCCCGAGCATATGCATTTTGTAGAACATTACCTGGTCGTCACCAAGCGCATAAGTTGATGAATCCAGCCAAAGTTCCTCATCGAAATGGACTTTCAAGAAATCCGATTTACGGCAAAGAAAACAAGCCCCGGCATTTGTCTGCGATCGATATACTGACTTTAGAATTCTTTTTCTATATGAATAACCTCCGGTACGGAGAACTTTGTATCCCCAGGAATCGTTACCTCTACGTGCAACCATCCTTCCCGACAATGACATCATGAATTCCTGTTTCGGAGAACGCTCGTGATTGGGAAAGATATCTGGAGATATCACATCTGCTTCACATTCCTCCATCGCCCTGAACATATCATCAACAAAAGCCCGTGGCAATTCTAAATCGTCATCCAGACACAGAATAAATTCAGTGTCGACCTCATCATACGGAAGCGCCCGTTGGGCTACCATACCTTTTTTTACATACACGTATTTCTCGACCCCGACAGTCTCCTTCGGAATCGGATATCCCTCAGCGATATACACGATTATCTGCTTTGGCCTGACGGTCTGTGCGACAAGGGAATCAAGCAGTTTCTGATATTTCTCTCCGGCCTTCCCCAATGTCCGGATTACAGCAGTGTATTCCATAGCCTTCTAATTTTATTCAAACATAAAACTGCTTTGGTTTTCACCCGAAGTAAACGCAAAGAAACAGAAGGGTTCAATACAATAAAAATCTTGTATTTCTTAATGTTATTTACATATTTAAGTCTTTTCAAGGTAGATCGATGATACTTATCCGCTTCGCTCCCATAAAGAATCGCTGCACGATTCGGATAGTATTGGTCATCTGTCACAGCATTTAAAGTCCAATAATACATCATAACAGAATAATACCTATAGATCTCCTTAAGCTTACATTCATGCATTGTATCCACTAAACCTGCAAACACATCACAAAGTGTAAATGAACCATGAAAATTTGAAACTTTAAAGACATTTGTCAATGACGACTTACGCTGTCTATATGCATAAAAACCTTCAGGAATATATCCGCATCTGAAATTACCTAAAGCAAACAACCGTGCAAAATAATCAATGTCCTCCTGATAACTTCGGTTTTCATCAAATCTCAAATCTTTAATCACATCCTTTCTTATCATAAATAGGCAGGAGAACCACTCACCTTTAACAGCCTCCTCTACCATTACTTCAGAATCAAAGACAATTCCCCTAAGATGCTTTTTATTATGAGCAGGCCCTTCTTTAAGAAAAGATCCGTTAGAATCAACAGAGACATAATCGAATCGCAGAATATCCAATCGATTCTCTTCTAAATATGAGACCGACTTTGACAGAGCATCCTTTTCCCAAAGGTAATCGTCCGAATCAATGAAAGAGATATATCGGCCAATTGCTCGGTCTAGTCCATAGTTTCTTGCTGACGAAAGACCACCATTCTCTTTATGAAAACACTTGATTCGACAATCTGCGGACTCAAATTTTCTGCATATCTTCAGAGAGTTATCCGTGCTCCCATCATCAACTAAGAGAACCTCAAAATCCGTAAAGGTCTGGTTTAAAAGACTATCTATACATTGGGCCAGGAATGGTTCAACATTGAATATTGGGACTATTACAGAAACAGTCGGAATTATATCATTTTTCATATCATTTCGTTTAGTAAGATTCTTCTCTCAGTACACTAGTTGAACAATTCATTAAGTTTCAATGTTTTGATCGCCATAATCAGCGCCCAAGATTTGTCTATACAACCTATCTTGCAATAGTTCGGTAATTATTATCAAAACTAAACTGAGACTCGAAGGTCGGTCTTATTTCTTCATCAACCTCGGGCTTTTTCCGAACCTTGAAACAATTCGTTCAACCATCGTAGCATTGAGTAGAGCGCTGCATTGTGAAGAAGGAACTTGAGATATCCGACGGATAAATCCATACCATAGTCCTTCCTGAATTCTTTGGTGGCCTTGATTGTTGAGAGAGACATGTTGAATACAAAGTCAAAGGCCTATCCTCAATAGATTTACATTTGTACAGTCCCGTGACGTGTTTGCTGTCGCTGTACCTGAACTCGAACTGGGCAAGGATGTCTATTGCGTTGATGTCGTTAACAGTACAGAAGAAGACTTTCATGGCCTAAGTCTTTTCTCTGATCTGGTTAAAAGGCTTGATTGTGATCACGAAAACTTGTGGTTTGACCGCATTAAATTTCTATAAAATCAGATACTTATCCAATTGTTGAGCATTACATTGCATCTTTTCACACTTGTTCGGATTATTTCTTTTGCTGTTCAAGATGTCTCGTAAAACGTCTCCCATCGGGATATTGGCTTTGTAAATGATTGGAAAATCAAATAATTATTATAGTCTTAAAGTTGAGTGAATCTTGACATATACAAAAATACTGAGCAAAGAAAATACATTTTCGATTTTATCAGCAAATCAAAGACTCTTCGGCTTATCGACTTTTTCCAACTCTTTTTATCATTAATTTGAATAAGCACATTATTATTCATGACAACACTCCGTAATTCATTATATATTGTCAGAACGTCACACTGACGCATAATATATCGTAAATGTGTAGTAAGCAAATTATTCACTATAAGATTTCTCTCGTCATATCCATTCCAGGTGTATTTATTCTCCAAACGATTAATTGCGCAGCATATCATATCAATCGTATACGAATACTCTTCCCAATTATGATGCTTTTTGGAAAGCGAGTTCATACTATTGCAATTATAGTGATAGCCTGCTAATGATACGGTCTTCGCCACACTTACGAAGTAAATAAATGAATAAACGAACAACGTATCTTCTCCATAATGAATATTCTCATGGAAACGGATTCGATTATCGTCTATAATTACTCTTCTAAATAGCTTACAAAAAGGATAATTAGACCGCCTGATAATATATGTTAGAAAATCGGGGCCAGTTGCCCAAGTCTTATCCAACAAAGGTATGCTTTCCCATTCCTTCCAGCCCTCAACCATCATATGAG
>JBJEJV010000043.1:0-108484 GCA_051878295.1 Candidatus Cryptobacteroides sp. | reverse complement strand
TCTCCATCGCCGACGGGGCCGGAGGGACCAGGTCATCAAGACTCAGGTCCGTGACTGGATTGGCGGCAATCCGGGAGCTGGCGGCGACTGAAGAACCGGAATTGGCGGCAAGACCATCGGCGTTCCGCTGGGGCGAGGCCGTGCGGAGGGTGTCCGTGAGGGTCGTGCCACGGAGGTACGTGCCCTGGGAAATGGAGAGGGCGGTACGGGCAGGGCTGCTCCCGGTCAGGAGCAGCAGGAGAATTGGCAGCAGGAACAGTATGGCAGGGCTTTTCTTCATAAGGGCTTGGGGGTGATGGACTTTGTTCCAAATTTATGCAATAGTGCCAAATTTTTCAATAGTTTTCTTGACAATTATGAATAATCCAAAAACGCCCTGACTGCGGAAACTTTTTTCCAAAGGACTGCGACTATTGTACAGGAAAATATTATTTTTGCAAAACAAAAATGTTATTGACCAATGGACGGCCCTTTTCCGTATAATAAATATGTCACCGGACAGAACTTCATCGGAAGGAAGGAAGACTGCAACATCTTGATGAACCTTCTCTCCAACGGTGAAAACGTGGCCCTTTGGGAGCCGATTGGGACAGGGAAGAAATCTCTTGTCTATCAGGTTCTTACCAAGATGAAGGTTTCCTCGGCTGCTTTCACTGCCGGCTTTTTTTCAGCGCTTTCTGTCAGAACGGAGGAAGAATTCTTCGTCCGTCTCGGGACTGCGGTGATCCGTATGCTGGCATCCACTCCGAAGGACTATGAAAAGATTGTGACTTCCTGCCTTGCCGGGACTCACTTCGTCTTTGACAGGAAGGCATTCGAAGACAGGGACATCATCCTCTCCACCAACTGGGACCTGGACGAAAATGACTGCCTTGCCATACTACGCCTCCCTTACATCCTTGCATCCGGCCAGTCGGGAAGGGTCTTCCTCATCATCGACGAGTTCCAGAATATTGACCTGACTGAGGACGGCGACCGGATCTTCAATATGATGGAAAAGGTCATGGATGAGGTCAAGGCTGCCGGAGGAAGCCGTTTCTCCTACATCTTCCTCGGCTCGAGGGTCAATGCGATGGCCGACATATTCATCGCCCGTCATCATTTCTACCGCAGGGTCCAGAGACTTCCCCTGAGTAAGGTTGACGAACGGGAAATCGTCGAGCACCTCATCAAGGGCTTCCTTGCAAGCGGAAAGGTCGCAGACCGGGAGCTGCTGAGCGGAGCCTGTCGCCTGCTGAAGTGCAATCTGTTCTACATCAATCATTTCACTTCAATCAGCGACTCTCTCTCCAAGGGCTATATCATGGAGACTGTGATGCTGGAGGCCCTGAAGACCCTGCTCGCAATCCACACCGGACGTTTCATCGCTATGATGAGCGACCTTACGACTTTCCAGGTCAGCCTCCTGAAAGCCGTCGTGGACGGGAACGCCAAGTTCAGCACCGCCGAGGTAATCCGGAAATATTCCCTGAACTCATCCGCCAACGTGCGCAGGCTGAAGGATGCCTTGATGAAAAAGGAAATCCTGACATTCGAGGGGCAGGACGAGCGGCCGGTGATCCTTGACCCTCTGTTTGAATACTGGCTCAAGAATCATTATTTCAAATCCAATCCGTGATGAAGAAGATAGCTGTGTTGACCGGAGCCGGTGTCAGCGCCGAAAGCGGTCTTGACACCTTCCGCGACTCCGGAGGTCTTTGGGGGGAATACGATCCGATGAAAGTTGCATCGATAGAGGGCTGGAACAGAGACCGGGGGCTTGTCCTCGATTTCTACAACGCCCGGCGCGGCCAGCTCAGGACTGCCGTTCCGAATGCCGCCCACAAGGCCATCGCCGCCCTGGAAGACAGGTTCGATGTCACCGTCATCACTCAGAACATCGACAATCTCCACGAGCGCGCGGGAAGTACCCGCATCATCCACCTGCACGGGGAGGCTACCAAGGTTCGCCCCGAGAAGGGTGAATATGACCTGACATATTCGGAAAAGGAAGTATTTGACGTCGGCTACGGTGAAGTCGGGCTCGGTGACCTGGCTCCCAACGGCAGGCAGCTGCGTCCGCACATCGTGTTTTTCGGCGAGGCCGTGCCGAAAATCGAGAAGGCGATTGAAGTCGTTTCGGCCGCCGACATATTCCTGATTGTCGGGACCTCCCTCGCCGTCTATCCCGCCGCCGGACTGTACCGCTATTGCAGGAACGACACGCCGATTTACATCATCGACCCGCAGGAAGTGCCTGTCCACGACAGGCGGGTGACCCACATCCGCGAAGTCGCCACTGTCGGAATGGAACGCTTCATCGAACTTCTTGACGCAGAATGTAATTGAATATGCCGACGGAACAGCCGGACTTTCCTGCCCCGGGGCGAAGGTTCTTCAAAAATAATTTGGCGGTTTCGGGGGAATTGTCTATTTTTGCAGTCCATTTTATGGCCGTGGAGC
This sequence comes from Candidatus Cryptobacteroides sp., assembly GCA_051878295.1. Lineage (GTDB taxonomy): Bacteria > Bacteroidota > Bacteroidia > Bacteroidales > UBA932 > Cryptobacteroides. Next base: position 106,042 of record JBJEJV010000043.1, on the reverse strand, counting down.
TCCTGGAAGTTCCGCATTCCCGTGCGGACGCTTGCGGCTGCAACTTATAAAGTTTTTATTTTTTATGTACGCAATTGTTGATATTGCAGGACAGCAGTTCAAAGTTGAGGCTGGCAATGAGATCTTCTGCAACCGTCTTCCGGTTGCCAAGGATGGCAGCGTTGAGTTCGACAAGGTTCTGCTGATTGACACCGACGGGCAGATTCAGCTCGGTAATCCTTATGTAAAGGGTGCAGTTGTCAAGGCTACCGTCCTCGCTGACGATGTGAAGGCCGACAAGGTACTCGTATTCAAGAAAATCCGCCGCAAGGGTTTCCAGAAATGCAACGGCCATCGCCAGAAGCTTTCCAGAATCCGCATCGACGCTATCGCTTAATTTCTTAAGACAAAGACACTATGGCACACAAAAAAGGACAATCAAGTTCAAAGAACGGTCGTGAGTCTCATTCAAAACGACTCGGTATCAAGAAGTTTGGCGGTGAGGTCGTAAAGGCCGGCAACATCATCGTCCGTCAGAGGGGCACAGTCCACAATCCTGACAAGTTCGTCGGGATGGGCAAGGACCACACTCTTTACGCTTTGGTTGACGGAACAGTCAAGTTCACCAAGAAGAAAGAGGACAAATCCTATGTTTCGGTAGTCCCTTTTGAGAACTAAACTCGGAGGGTGAATAGAATGAAGAGGGCTGGCTTCGAGTTTTCGTGCCTGTCCTCTTTTTCTTTTTTGCACAATATCTCAGAATCCATTAGAACAAAGACACAATATGCTGACATTAAAAATGCTTCGGGAAGATCCTGAAAAAGTGATCGCGAAGCTTGCAGTCAAAAATTTCGATGCAAGGCCGATTGTCGGGAAGGTGCTCGAACTGGACACCAACAGAAGGAATCTCCAGACCGAAAGCGACAGTCTCCTGGCCCAGCAGAAGCAGAAAGCCGCCGTCATCGGCGGTCTTATGAAAGCCGGCAGGAAGGAAGAGGCGGAAGAAGCCAAGAAGGAGGTCGCACTCCTCAAGGAGAAGTCTTCCGAACTTCTTGCCAAGGCTGAAGAGAACAACAAGGAGCTTGATGCACAGCTCGTTCTCCTCCCGAACATCCCTTGCGATCTCGTTCCTCCGGGAAAGGGTGCCGAGGACAATCTCGTGGTCAGGACGGGAGGCCCGGAAGTCGTTCTTCCTGAAGGGGCCCTTCCTCATTGGGAACTGGCGAAGAAGTATGACATCATCGATTTCGATCTCGGAGTGAAGCTCACCGGAACAGGTTTCCCGGTTTACAAGGGCAAGGGAGCGAAGCTTCAGAGGGCGCTGATCAATTTCTTCCTGGACGTGAACACCAAAGCCGGCTACAAGGAGGTCGAGCCTCCGGTTATGGTCAATGCCGCTTCCGGCTTCGGCACGGGACAGCTGCCGGACAAGGAAGCCCAGATGTACCACGTCGGCCTGGACGATTTCTATCTCGTTCCTACTGCCGAGGTACCGGTCACCAACATATTCAGGGATGTCATCCTCCAGAATGACGAGTGCCCTCAGAAGATGACCGCCTACACACCTTGCTTCCGCCGCGAGGCCGGTTCTTATGGCAAGGAAGTCAGGGGACTGAACCGGCTTCACCAGTTCGACAAGGTCGAGATCGTACGCGTCGAGAAGCCTGAGGATTCCTATGCGGCCCTCGACGAGATGGTCGCACACGTCGAATCCATCGTGAATGCTCTCGGCCTCAAGTACAGGATTCTCCGCCTCTGCGGCGGGGATATGAGTTTCACCTCCGCCATCACCTACGACTTCGAGCTCTGGTCTGCAGCCCAGGGACGCTGGCTTGAGATTTCCTCTGTTTCCAACTTCGAGACCTTCCAGGCCAACCGTCTGCATCTGCGCTACCGTGATGCCGAGGGCAAGGTTCAGCTCTGCCACACCCTGAACGGCAGTTCACTTGCGCTTCCGCGCGTGGTGGCCGCCCTTCTTGAGGACAATCAGACCGAAGACGGAATCATCATCCCTGAGGTTCTCCGTCCTTACACCGGCTTCGACAGGATTGATTAGGCTCGTCCCGTATGGAAAAAAGGACAATCATCGGAATAGACCCCGGAACCAACTTGCTTGGCTTCGGGGTCATTGAAATCGGGGACGGCAAGCCCGCCTTCGTCGATATGGGAGTCCTTGACCTGCGGAAAGAGAAGGATGCATATTCCAAGCTGCGTCAGATTTTCGACACCGTTTCCGAGGTTGTGAAGACTTACCACGGGACGGAAATGGCTCTCGAGTCTCCCTTCTACGGGAAGAACGTCCAGGTGGTCCTCAAGCTCGGAAGGGCGCAGGGAGCGGCGATGATCGCCGCGATGGAGCAGGGGCTTGCTGTCTATGAATATGCCCCCAGACAGGCAAAGCAGGCCATAACGGGCAACGGCGCCGCTTCAAAGGAACAGGTCTCGCTGATGCTCGAGAAGACTCTCGGGATAAAGCTCGGGACCGAGCATCTCGACGCGACTGACGCTCTCGCCATCGCGATGTGCCATTATTATTCGACGACAAATCCCCTTGCCGGACGGAAGAATGCCTCGAGCTGGGAGAAATATGTCCTCGAACATCCTGAAAAAGTGAAATAATGACTTTTTTCCGGCCCCGGTTTAAACCCGAGGCTTTTTTTCTGGTCAAACAAATGTTTGAAACTTAAGAAGCAGATAACTGAAATGTATTTCAAAAGATTTTTGGCCGTGACTGCCGGTTTGTTGCTTGCACTGTTCATGGCTTCCGCCCAGAAAGGCGTCAAGGTCAGCGCCACTCTCATTGACTCCTCCAACGACGAACCGGTCGGGTTCGCAACCGTTTCTCTCCAGAAACTCAATTCGGACAAGCCTTACAAATACGTGCTTTCCACTTCCGAGGGAAAGGCCGTCATTGAAGGCGTGTCTTCCGGAAAGTATGTATTCAAGGCCGAAATTATGGGCTACAAGCTCCTGAGCCAGGAAATCGAAGTGAAAGGAGACTTGAATCTCGGCATTCTGAAGATGGACCCTGATGTCCAGGCTCTGGAGGCAGCCAAGGTCACTGCGACCGGCAATCCGATCATCATCAAGAAGGACACCATCGAGTACAATGCCTCTTCCTTCAAGACCACTGATACAGACATGCTTGAGGACCTCCTGAAGAAACTCCCCGGAGTGGAAGTTTCCGAGGACGGTACCGTGACCGCCAACGGCGAGACGATTTCAAAGATCACCATCGACGGCAAGACTTTCTTCCTGGATGACCCTCAGCTGGCTTCCAAGAACCTGCCGGCCAAGATGATCGAGAAACTCAAGGTGGTCCAGAAGAAGTCTGAGCAGGCTGAATTCACAGGCATCGACGACGGCAATGAGGAAACCGTCATCGACCTGACCGTACACAAGGGAATGATGAACGGAGCCATCGGCAACATCTCGCTCGGAGGCGGAAGCGATCTTCCGTCATCCGGAAGCGACCCGAATTTCCGCTACCAGGGCGGCGCCTTTGTCGGCAAGTTCACCGAAAAGAGCCAGATCAGCTTCATCCTCAACGGCAACAACACCAACAACCGTGGTTTCAACGACATCTCCGGCGGCATGATGCAGGGTATGCGCGGCGGCGGAATGGGCGGCGGCCAGGGTGGCTGGGGCAGCGGCAACGGTATCACCGAATCCTGGATGGCCGGTCTCAACGGAGCCTGGACGCTCTTTGACGGCAAGATGGATCTTGGCGGAAACTACCTGTACAACCGTACCGACAAGACCGTCGAGGAAGAAAGCATAAAGAACACCTTCCTTGAGGACGGCTCCGTCCTGAGCTACAACAACAACGGTTACAGCAACACCTTCTCCGACGGTCACCGTATCGGAATGAGGCTCGAGCACAAGTTCTCCGACAACACTTCGATTGTATTCCAGCCTCAGTTCGACTTCGGAAGGGGCAACTACAGCCAGGTGTCAGATTTCGAGACCTACAAGTCAGCCTCCGCTTCGGCTTCGCAGACAGCCCTCAATGATGGTTTCAGCAGCAACGTCGGTGACAACAAGAACTGGAATGCAAGAGGATTCCTCCTTTTCCGCCAGCGTCTCGGCATCCCGGGCAGGACCATCTCCTTTATGGGCAACTTCAATTTCAGCCACAATACTCTTGACGGCTTCAACCAGTCTCTCACCAACACCTACGATGCTGTGGCCGGAGACAGCGCGGAGTCTGTCAACCAGAGAATATCCCAGCTCTCCAACGGTTCTTCACTCTCCGGAAGAATCGTGTACACCGAGCCTCTCGGACACGGCTTCTACATCTCTGCCAACTACAGCTACAGCTGGAACAGGAACAAGTCCCAGAAGGACACCTACAACAGCGGTGCCTACACCAATCCTCTGGAATACAATTACGTGGGCGAGGCTCTTGACGCCACCTACACCAACAGCATCCTCAATGTGTTCAACAACCAGAGCGGCGGTCTGGACCTCCAGTATCAGAAGGACAAGCTGCACGCCCAGGCAGGTATAGCGCTGAGCCCTACTAACACGCACAACGAGACCAACGGAAAGACTTATGACAGCAAGGTCGTCAACTGGGCGCCTTCCTTCATGACCTGGTACGACTTCAACGACAACACGAACCTCAGGATATTCTACCGCGGACAGTCCTCCCAGCCGTCCACGACACAGCTTATGCCTGTACCTGACAATTCCAACCCGCTGAACATCAGTCTCGGTAATCCTTCACTCAAGCCGTACTTCAACCACAGCTTCCGCGGTGAGTTCAGGATGAGCAACAAGAAGAACTTCTCTTCATTGAACTTCAATGTTGACGGTTCCTTTGTCCAGAATCCTATCGTGTCCACCCTCTGGTACGGCAACAACGGCGTACAGTACACGATGCCGGTCAACGGCCCGGGCTCGGGAAACATCCGCTACAGGATGTTCTTCAACTCTCCGATTGCCAAGTCTGACTTCTCGGTGTCATTGATGAGCAACGGCGGTTACAGCTATTCTTCTTCATACGTGGGCAAGAGTTCCTTCGACATGTCCAAGTATCTTGATTCCGAAGGGGTGTTCTCCGACTACGACGCCTTCATCTCCGACTATCCTGATATGTCCTCATCCGATATGTTCACGGAGAACATGACCCGTACCGTCAACCTCATGGGCCGCATCAGGCTTACCTACAGGAACGACTTCGTGGAACTTACCGCAGGCGCCCGCACCAGAATGAACAGGTCCTGGTACACCCTCGAGAACGCCAACAACCTCACGACCTGGAACAACCAGGTCAACGGCTCGATGAACTGGACCATCCCTGGAGGCATCACCTTCAAGACCGAGGCCAACTACAACTGGTACAACGGCTATTCCACCCCGCAGGAAGACGAGGTCGTCATCAACATCGACATCCAGAAACTGCTCTTCAAGGACAAGTTCACCCTCTCCCTCCGCGGTTACGACATCCTCGACCAGGCGAAGAACCTGACCGTCACGGATGCTTCCAACTACCACCAGGAAGTCCGCAACAACACTCTCGGACGCTATGTCATCCTCGCGCTGACCTACCGTTTCGGAAGTTTCGGAAAGGGGAATACAAAAATGAATATGGGAGCTCCGGGAATGGGCGGACAAGGCCCTTCAGGCCCGCCTCCAAGAATGTAGGCAGAATCTCCGCACAGGCGCGGGACTATTCTTCGCTGTCGTCAGGCACCACGTAGTTCCGCCATTTCTCAATCATCGACTCCATGTCCTTCGGGATCGTGGAGTCGAATTGTATCCACTCCTGTGTACGCGGATGCACGAATCCCAGGGTCTTGGCGTGAAGGGCCTGACGCGGACATATTTCAAAACAGTTCCTGATGAACTGCCTGTATTTGGCGTAGATGGTTCCCTTGCGGATTTCACTTCCTCCGTACCTCTCGTCGTTGAACAGGGGATGGCCGATGTGGCTCATATGGACTCTTATCTGGTGCGTCCTGCCGGTCTCCAGCCTGCATTCCACCAAGGTCACATAGCCGAACCTCTCGAGAACCCGGTAGTGGGTCACGGCATGCTTGCCCTTGTTGTCATCGTCCGGATAGACCCGGAAGCGCAGACGGTCGTTGGGGTCCCTGCCGATGTTCCCTCTGACAGTCCCCTCGTCCTCCTTGATGTTGCCCCAGACCACTGCGACATATTTCCTCTCTATGCTGTGTTCGAAGAACTGCCTGGCGAGGTCGAGCTGGCTTTCGTCATTCTTTGCCACCACCAGCAGGCCGGAGGTGTCCTTGTCGATTCTGTGGACCAGGATTCCCATCCTCTCATCCTCCGCCTCCGGTCCCTGTGAGATTCCGAGATGGTAGGACAGGGCGTTGATGAGGGTGCCCTCGAAATGACCGTGACCGGGATGTACCACCATTCCGGCCGCTTTGTTGACAATGAGGAGGTCGTCGTCCTCGTACACTATGTCAAGCGGAATGTCCTGGGGAAGAATCTCGAGCCCTCTCCTGCGGTAGGGCATCACGAAACGGATGACGTCGCCCGGGCGGATGATGAGGTTCGCCTTGGCAACCTTGTCGTTGACCCTGACATAGCCCTCCTTGATGGCGCATTGGACCCGGTGGCGGGAAGTGTCCTCAAGGTGGCAGGCCATGTACTTGTCCACCCTCATCGGGGTCTGTCCTACATCGACGTTGAGCCGGAAATGCTCGAACATCCCCTGCTCTTCATCCTCCACAGCCTCTTCCGGCTCGTTGAAATACTTCTCCTCGTCCACTTCCTACTGATTGTTTGAGTCTTTGCTGTCCAGTGAGAGATAGACGCTCACTTCGGATCCCATCATTATCGGAGCGTCGGACGGAGTAGGGGACTGCCTGTAAACGACGGCGTTGAGACTGTCCGAATAGGTCCTGACGTTGCTGTCGAAGTTCAGTTTCCTCACGTTCAGGGAGTTGTCGTGTATGGCATCGACCGCCCTCAGGTACTTCATCCCCTTGAGGTCCGGGACGTAAGTCTGGTTGTCCGTGGAGTTGAGGCCCACGACCAGGTCGATGACTGAACCTGATTCAATCTGGCTTCCCGGCTTGATTTCCCGGTTCTTGTGGACCTGCCGCAGGACATTGTTGGTCGCCATGTCGCTTACATAGGTAAGTTTGCCGAGGGTGAGACCCCTTGAGTTCAGTTCGGCCTTGGCCTGCCTCATCGAGTAGCCCACGAGATTCGGCATCGTCACCTTCTTGGCGTGGAGGGCGTTGATGGTGAGAAGGATTCTCCTGCCTTTCTTGACCTGGGAACCGGCCTTGGGATTCTGGCTGTAAACGGCTCCTTTCGCCATCCTCCTGACGTAGATCGAGTCGGTCACCTCCACTTTCAGGCTGAGTTTCCCGGCTTCGCGGGCGGCCTCGGTGACAGACAGGCTGGTAAGGTCGGGTACGGTGACCGACTTGCCGTGGTTGGTGAATATGCCCAGAAGCATATTGATGACGATGACCAGGGCGACGACGAAGGCGGCCGCCAGGAGAATGTTCTTGAGGATCCACTTGAGCACGGAACCCTTATTGGTGTCTTGGCTTTCTTTCATGGCTGGATAATTGTCAAACTTTGTTGAAGAAAATCTGGAACGCGCCCTCTCCAAGCAGCGCGATTCCGATTATCATGATGATTATGCCGGCGATCCTGCTCATCCAGATCAGCACGGACATATTTATCAAATTGCGTATCTTGCTGAATATGTAGGAGAAGGTGAACCAGTAGCACATAGACCCTGCGGCGACGCCGAGGATGATGGGAAGCACCGAAAAACCCTTTGTGGTGGCATCCACATTGAAGAAGGCGAAGAGGGCGAACATCACGAAGGCCGCTCCCGGGTTGGACAGGGCCGTGATGACCGCCTCGGCGTAGTCCTTGATTGAGGCACCCTTTGCGGAATCGCCGCCTTTGAGTTTCCTGAAGGGGTCCCTGAATGCCATTGACGCACCGAGGCAGGCGACGATGATGCCGCCTATGAGGTAGATGGTGTATTCATAGTCATTGATGAACTCCTGGGTCCAGGCGAGGGCGAAAATCGAAAGCGTGGCGTAGGTGGTGTCTATCGTGGTCGCACCCAAACCTGTGTAGAAGCCTGCCCGATGTCCATAGCTGAGCGATTTCTGGAGCACGAGAATCGCGGCCGGCCCGAGAGGGGCTGACGCGCAGATTCCGATGGCGAACGCTTTGAGGACATCAACGAACATCGCTATTTCGCTCTCATGAATATCTGTACAGGACACCCCGTAAGGTCGAAGTGTTCCCTCAACTTGTTCTCAAGGAATCGCTTGTAAGGCTCCTTGACATATTGCGGCAGGTTGCAGAAGAAGGCGAATGCCGGGAATCTGGTCGGGAGTTGGGTGACGTACTTGATTTTGACGTACTTGCCCTTCCAGGCAGGAGGAGGGCAGGCCTCGATTTCCGGAAGCATCGCCTCGTTGAGCCTTGCGGTCGAGAGTCTCCTGCTGTAGTTCTCGGAGACGTGGGCCGCGGCGTCGAGGACGTCCATTATTCTCTGCTTCTTCGTGACGGAGGTGAATATGACCGGCACATCGTCGAAAGGTGCTATCCTTCTCCGGAGGGCGTTTTCATATTCCTTCATCGTGTTGCTGTCCTTGAGGAAGAGGTCCCATTTGTTGACGACGATGACGCAGGCCTTCCTGTTGCGGACGATGAGATTGAAGATGCTCATATCCTGTGCCTCCATTCCGGCATTGGCGTCTATCATCAGGATGCAGACGTCGGCCTTTTCGATGGCCCTGATGGAGCGCATCACGGAGTAGAACTCAAGGTCTTCGCTGACCCTGCTCTTCCTGCGCATGCCGGCGGTGTCAACAAGCATGAACTCGTGGTTGAACTTGTTGTAGTAGGTCGAAATCGAGTCTCTGGTCGTACCGGCCACCGGGGTCACAATGTTCCTTTCCTCCCCGAGAAGGGCGTTGGTGAGAGAGGATTTCCCGACATTCGGCTTCCCGACTATCGCGATGTGCGGCAGGTCCGGCCTGTCGTCTTCTTCCCTGTCCTTCTCTTCAGGCAGCACTCTGACCACCTCGTCGAGGAGGTCGCCGGTGCCGCTTCCGTTGGCGGCGGAGATGCTCCAGATTTCTCCAAGGCCGAGAGCATAGAACTGATAGCTGTCGAAGACCTTCTCTCCGGAGTCCACCTTGTTTACGCAGAGCACGACCGGTTTGCGGCTGCGCCTCAGCAGGTCCGCGATTTCGGCATCGTAGTCGGTGATTCCGGTTGCGGCCTCGACCATGAAGAGCACCACGTCGGCCTCTTCGATGGCAATCACCACCTGCCTGCGTATTGCCTGCTCGAACACATCGTCCGAGTTGGTTGTCCACCCTCCGGTGTCAACCACAGAAAACTCCCTTCCGCACCATTCGCATTTTCCGTAGTGGCGGTCCCGGGTCACACCTGCTGTCTCATCGACGATTGCCTGACGCATTCCGACGAGGCGGTTGAATAGTGTCGACTTGCCTACATTCGGCCGTCCGACGATAGCGACTAAACTCATATCCTGTTATTCTTTATTGTTCCTGCCGACCTTTCCCAGGCCGGAATTCTGGAAACTGCACGATGCGCAGGCGCTTCCTTCCTCTCCTCCGTTGCATGCCGCCTTCCTGTCGTTGCCGGCGCAGCCGAGCCTTTCCTTCTCAATCTCGTTCATGCACTTGATTCCGAGCTTGCGCATCTCCTTGTTCTTGCTGATTTCGGTTTCGGGGAACTCGCCGTTCTTCCGGAATATGATGTTGAAACACATTCCGAAAATCCCGAGACCGATGATGGCTATGGAGATGAGAAGGGTTTTCATTCACTAAAAGATGAATTCGGTGCTGATAGGCTCGTAGTGATAGACTTTGCGGATGACGGCGGCGAAGATTTCGGCCATCGAAACGACCTTTATCTTGTGGGTGTCCGCTGTCGGACTGAGAGGAATAGTGTCTGTCACATACACTTCTTCCAGACAGGAATTGTTGATCCTGTCGTAGGCCGGTCCGGAAAGGACCGGATGTGTGGCGCAGGCCCTTACGCTCTTCGCGCCCTTGTTCATCAGGACTTCGGCCGCCTTGCAGAGAGTTCCGGCCGTGTCGATGAGGTCATCGACGATGATGACGTTCTTCCCTTCGACGTCGCCTATCGCGGTGATTGATGCTACAACGTTGGCCCTTTCGCGGGACTTGTGGCAGATGATGACCGGGCAGGCAAGGGCCTTGGCATAGGCATTCGCCCTCTTCGCTCCTCCCATGTCCGGAGCCGCAATGGCGAGGTCTTGAATATTCATGGCCTTGATGTACGGGATGAACACCTTGCTGGCATAGACGTGGTCAACCGGGATGTCGAAGAAGCCCTGGATCTGGTCGGCGTGCAGGTCGCAGGTCATCACCCTGTCAACACCTGCGGCGGTGAGCAGGTTGGCGACGAGTTTCGCTCCGATGGCGACTCTCGGCTTGTCTTTCCTGTCCTGTCTTGCCCATCCGAAGTACGGCATCACGGCAATCACCTTGTCGGCCGAGGCCCTCTTTGCCGCATCGATGGTGAGGAGGAGTTCCATGAGATTGTCAGAAGGCGGGAATGTCGATTGCAGGATAAAGACCGTAGCCCCTCTGACGCTGTCATTGAACGAAGGGACGAACTCTCCGTCGCTGAACCGGGTAACCTCGCTGGCGCCGAGATGGTACTGCTCCCCCTCGCCGGCGAGCTTGTTCATACCTTCGATAACCTTGACTGCAAAATCTTTGGAAGCTCTGCAGGCAAACAATTCCATTCTGTGCTCTTTGTAGTACATTGTGTCCTGAATAATGAATTGCTGTTAAATATACTGCTCGATGTAATCGAGAATCTCATCTTTACCGGCTCCTGTCTCCGAACTCGAGGAGAAGACTGGAGGAAGGCTTTCCCAGTCCTCGAGGAGGATCTGCTTGCTCCTCTCTATCTGAGCCTTGAGGGCGTTCGGCCCCAGTTTGTCGCCCTTCGTGAATATGATGGAGAAAGGTACGCCCATTTCTCCGAGCGAGGCGATGAACTCCCTGTCTATCCTGGTGATGTCGTGTCTGGAATCGACCAGGACGAAGAGAACCACAAGCTCCTGCGAGCGGGTGATGTAGTCGTTGATCATCTTCCTCAGTTCGTCCCTTGCCGACTTGGAAATCTTGGCGAAACCGTAGCCGGGGAGATCGACGAGGTACCATTTCCCGTTTATGCGGAAATGGTTGATGAGCTTTGTCTTGCCGGGTGTAGAGGATGTCTTTGCCAGCTTGCTGTTGCCGCAAAGCATATTGATCAGAGAAGATTTGCCGACATTGGAACGGCCGATGAAGGCGAATTCCGGCAGTCTGAGGGACGGTTTCTGGCTTTCCCTTGTACTGCTTCCCGCAAACACTGCTTCGTTGATCGTCATATCCGGCTGTATTTATTTTTTAATTTACAAAGATAGGTCATTTTTGTTAATTTTGTAAGAAACGGAACACAAGTAATGCAAAAGAAATACGTGGATCTGCTCGAACTGCAGACCACCCTGAAGATGGGGATAGAGTCCTTGTTCCCGGACAGGATTTGGGTCAAGGCGGAAATCAGCGGCATCAACCGCAAACAGAACGGACATTGCTATCTGGAGTTGTGCCAGAATGACGGCGGAATCGTCTCGGCGAAGACCCGTGCCGTCATCTGGGCCTCCAGATGGAACTTCATCGACCAGTCTTTCCGGAGCATGACCGGCTCTTCCCTGGATTCCGGGATGGAGATTCTCGCCAGGGTCCAGGTCGGCTTCCATCCGGTTTACGGGCTCAGCCTGACAATCGACGATGTCGATCCGGAGTACACGCTCGGCGCCAATGAGCGTCAGCGCCGGCTCACTGTGGAAAGACTGACAGCGGAAGGTCTGCTGAACCTCCAGAAGCGGCTCCGGCTGCCTCTGCTGCCATATTCGCTGGCAGTCATCTCGGCCGGCACGGCCGCCGGCTACGGCGACTTCCGCCGTCATCTTGAGGACAATGAATATGGCTTCGTCTTCGACGTGCATCTCTTCGAAGCCCTGATGCAGGGGGAGGGCGCACCCGCGTCCATCATTTCCGCATTTTCCGAAATACTCTCCTCGGATGTCCGCTACGACGCCGTCCTGATCCTGCGCGGAGGCGGTTCTGAACTCGATCTTGCCTGCTTCGATGACTATGAGCTTGCGGTGACTATTGCCCGATGCCCCTTGCCTGTGTTCACCGCCATCGGCCACGAGAAGGACAGCCACGTCGCGGATCTGGTGGCATCTGCCTCTGTCAAGACTCCGACCGCCCTCGCGGACCTCTTCATCGACTGCTACATCTCCGAGGACCAGCGCCTGGCCTCTTACGAATCGCGGCTGCTGATGGCTTTCGGCAACCGCCTGGCGAATATGTCTTCCGGCCTTGACATCCTCGAATCCCGCATCCTTTCGGCATCGAAGGGCAGACTTGAGGAGGCCCGGCATCGGATGGAGCTCCTCGCAATGCGGATATCCAGGGATGCGGACAGCCGTCTTACGGATTCGGTCCATCGTCTGGAAAGACTCTCTGACAGGATTTTCCACACGGGGGAGAACCGGCTTGACAGGGCTTCAGGAGGCATCGACAGGCTGGAATCGAGAATCCGCCTTGGAGCTTCCGCCGCGCTTTCGGAGGCATATTCATTCCTGATGAAGAAGGAGATGCAGATCGAGACTAACGACCCGCGCAACATCCTCCGGAAAGGTTTTGTCCTTGCGCTTGACCGCGACGGGGTCAAGATAGGATCGGCTTCCCTCACGAGGGTCGGGGACAGGGTGCAGATGATGTTTGCGGACGGCACTCTCAAGTGCGGGGTCGTGGAAATCGACAGGCGCAGCAACATCCCGGGCAGCGGGGAGCAGGGGGATTCGGCCCTTTCGGGCACCGGCGCCTGATTCCCACACAATACATTCATTGACAACAATCAAACATTTCTTGAATATGGAAACAGAAGAATTCGACTACACGAAGGCCGTCGGCGAGCTTGAGAAAATCGCTGAAAAGGTTGAGGATCCGGCCACCAGCCTGGACGACATCGGAGCCCTCGTCAAGCGCTCCCGTGAACTCATCGAAGCCTGCCGGAACTATCTGCGCAGCGTCCGGGAATCCATCGGACAGTAAGTCTTCCGCAGGCGGGAAACAGAAGAGGCCGGCCTCCGATGTCGAAAGACATACTGGCCAGCCTCCCTTTTTGTGTCGTGTCAGGACTTATTCAGGAAGAATGTCAGCCTCAAGGCAGTACTTGTAGAGATTGATGACATTGCATCCGTTTGCATCCTTGCTGGAGTAGACGAAATAGATGTTGCCGTTGTCAGCTCTTCCGCTTGCAAGGTAACAGCCGCAGGCCGAACCTATCTCGACAGGAGAGTTCCAGTCCTTGGTCTCAGGGTCCAGAGTGAACAGCTTGACGACCCTGGTATCAGCTGAACTGTTCGTAAGAATGCAGGCGATTACAGGTAAACCGGCAGAGTCGAACGTGAGATTCCACTGGCAGTATTTGTCGTCGAAGGTGACACCCGGCAGAGCATTCCAGGCCTTTACGAGTTCGGTGCCGTTGTACTTGTAGAAGGTGCAGAGATAATTGCCGCTGCTGTTGTCTCCCACTGTGGCATAGATTGTTCCGTCAGGAGCGACGTCGAGGTCTGCGAACATGGTGCAGATATCTGTGGTCCCCTGGATTACGAGCTCGTTCTGGAGGGTTGACCAGGACTTGTCCTTGTACTGGTACAGTGAGAAGGTCTTGTCGCTCTGGTTGGCGGCGAGAAGATAGACGGCATCGGCTGAACGTGCGAATCTCTGATTGTAGCAATAGGTCTGTGTCCTTCCTGTGACCGGGATGTTGGCCTCCCAGGCGCTTCCGTTGAAGATGGAGATGGAAAGGTCTCGCTTTGCAACAAGGTTGATGGCTTCGATGGTACCCGATGCTGTTATCGGATACTTGGTGACCGGGTCGAGAATCATGTCGAACCTGTAATATGACAAACCGGTGATCTTCCCTCCGAATCCCCGCTCGCCGACAAAGTTCCAGGAGGAACCGTCGAAGGACATGCAGCTGATTCTGCTCTTGACCGGAGCTCCGGCATCTACGAAGGCAACGTAAGGCTTTCCGTCAATGACATCGATGCAGTCGTAGCTGGTCTGGGCGCCAGAGAAACGGCGTTCACCTACCGGGACGAGCGCCGCTCCGTCATATTTGAGGACAGTTGCCATGGATTTCGTTGTGGTTCCGTCAACAGTGCTGTTTTCGCCGACTACAAGGTACGGAACGTCGTTGGCTGCGTCAACTGCAAGGTCAACATAGTCGTCCAGTTCTTCGTTGCTGTAGGTGGCGATGAGTTCATAGACCATTTCAAGACGCTTTCCGACCTTGAGGACGTATCTGCTGCTCTTGCCGGCAATTCCGTCTGTGACGGTGATGTCCACAGGGAATGCTGTGTCCACATTGAGAGCCTTCCCGTCGGTGATGGCTGAACCGTTGACCGTGATTTCGTCATTGGAAGTAGCGGTAAGCCGGATGGTGAGTTCCTGACGGAATGCGGAAGCCGGAACGCGGGCTATCATCTCCTCGGAGATTTCCGTGGTGATGTCCTCGGCAATGAGTTCAGGATTGTCTTCGGACGTGATTCTTATGTCAAGAAGTTCTGCCCTTTCGTCATTCCCTACCGTGATGATGGTGTAGGTGGCCGACAGGGATGACTTGTCGTCGGACACGACGATTCTCAGACCGTCGGTGACCGTGATGGAGGTGACTCCGCTTTCAATGGTGACACCGGATGCGGTGACGACATCGTCAGCCGTTACGGTGAAGGTAGGGATGAATGAGTTCACGGATACGGACTCCGGAATCACCAGAGTGACTGTCCTTGCATCCTGATCGATTGTTCCGACAATGTCTGAAGCGAGGGACGGATTCAGGCTGGCGGTAAGTTTGAATGATTGCAGAGCGGCTGTCCCGTCCGGAACGTACTTCTCGTTGCAGGCTGACAGAGCGGCAACTGCTGTGATGACGCTCAAAAAATAACCGAGGATTCTTTTCATATCATTATTTGTTTAAGGTTTAATTTTTTCAAATCTGAATGACCTCCGGACTTCGTTCGGCCCCGGATAGCCCAGGACCATGTCCGGTAAGCTGCTTGACGCAAGCCTCAGCACCAGGCTGTTGTCCTTGGACTCGTCGAAGGTATCGGTCTTGTACCAGAGAATCCTGACAGGCAGGTCGTAGATTCCAGGCTCGAAAGTCAGGGGACTCTTCGTGCTTGCCTGGATCTTGAAGTCCACTCCTTCCTCCAGCCCGTCGCCGACAATCAGTTCGTACTCGATACTTATGGCTTCGGTGAACTTCTCCCTGCTGACGTTGACTGACACGCAGAGTTCCGTGAGGATGTTGTTCCCGTCCTTGTCGATGGTCATTGAAGTCGTCAGCTTGGACTTGTCGGAAATCGTGACGAAAGGAGTGTCGAAATAGACCTCCTCGTGCTTTCCGCAGCCTTGCAGGACCATCAGCGGCAGGGCAAGGATGATTGCGGACAGGATATTTTTCATGTCAATAGTTTTCATTCTGTATCATTGAATCGTTGGCCTGCATCTCGAGATGCGCAATTGGAAGGACGTACCTGTAGTGCGGATAGTTCAGCCTGACGAGTTTCGAGGAGGTGTTCTCTGGTCTCACGATGTCCTCGTGCCTCCTTTTGAGGTCGAAAAAGCGGTGACCTTCGTAGCAGAGTTCCTTCGCCCTCTCCTGGGCGATGATCCTGTCCAGTTCCCCGGCTGAGGAATAGTTGAGGCTTATCTCGGAAGGACTGACTCCGAGGGCCCTTGCCCTGAGCGCCTTGATGTCGGCAGCTGCTTCCTCCAGATTCTTCTCGGGGCCGAGGCAGAGGGCTTCGGCGTGGATGAGGTACATTTCGGAGACCCGGAGGACAGGGTAGTCCCATCTGCGGTTGGCTTCGTCAGTGATTCCTCCCTTGTAAGGGAGATACTTGCAGATGGCAGAATACTCCTTCCCTTCATATTCCTTGTCTTCTGCCTCTCCGACGAAGGTGAAAAGTTCCTTGCGGATGTCGTTGTCCTCGAAAGTGGCTGTGAAGGCGGCGTCCGGCCTTGCATCCTGCAAACCTGTCGGGTCACAGAAAGAGCGCATCCCGCTTCCGGCATCGTAGGTGTTGAGCCTGAATATGCACTCCCCGACAGTGGATGAGGCCCTCCTGAACATATCGACATATTTCTCCCTCGGGACAAGCTCGAACCGGTCCATGATTTCCTTGGCGTATTTTGCCGCGTTCACATAGTCTTTCTTGTAGAGGTACACCCTTGCGAGCATGGCCTTGGCGGCCGGTGCGGAAACATAGTAAACAGAAGGGATGTCGTCGTTGCCGAAGGCTTCCACCGATTTGTGGAGGTCCGAGATGATGAAGTCATAGCATTCCCCGACGCTCTTTCTCGGGAGCGCATCGTCGAAGCCCGGAATCCGGTCAACCGGCACCACTCCCAGATGGGAGGCGTCCGGGGTGTAGTCGTAGGCCTGGCCGTAGATGTTCGTGAGGTTGAAAGTCATTACCGCCCTGACGAAATAGGCATAGCCGAGTTCCTGCTGGACGAGGTCCTCCTTCGCCGGGTACTTCTCGAGAAGTTTCGGGGCATATTTCAGAATCTCATTGGCATTGGTGATGACATCGTAGCCTTTGTTCCAGGCCGAGTACGGATGGCCTGCATCGTGGGCCTCCTCCGATTCGAAATCATAGACCAGGAGGTTGGCCTCGTTGCAGTTGGCCCTGAGCACGTCGAGATTGTCCCCCTGCAGTTCGGCCAGTTTGATGTACTCGTCGTCATAGTATTCGAGCAGGGCCCTGTGGAGGCCGATGCCCGCGCTGGACAGACCGTCGGGAGTGGCGAAGAAGCCTTCGATGGTGTTCTTCCCAAGCTGTTCGACATTGAGGAAAGAAGTGCACGAACTGACAGTCAGGATGAGCGGAATGATTATGTATAGGTATCTCTTCATTGTCTTTTAGAAATCGATGATTATCTGGCCTGACACACCTCTGGTGATTCCGCGCGGATATGCCATAGTCTTGTAACTGTTCTTGCCGGCTTTCTGCTCCGGACTCCAGAAATAGAGATTGTCCCCGATGAGGGCAAGTTCGATGTTCTCCACTCCGATGAAGCTGCTGACGCTCTTCGGAAGATTGTAGTACAGGGCCACGTTCTTCAGCTGGATGTGGGTCTTCGAGTGGAGGAACCTGGTCGATCCGAGGGTCGAACTTGTCGAATTCTTGTACACGAAGGCAGGGTTGGACGAGACGTCTCCCGGCTGCCTCCAGTGGTCGAGTTCTTCCACGATGGTGTTGTTGGAAAGTATGTCGTAGCCGTCTCCGCTGTAGTTGAGGTACTCCCATCCGCCGAAGCAGTAGTTGAGCTGGATTCTCAGGGACAGCGGACCCCAACGGAAGTTGTTGACCATTCCTCCCTCGAAGTCGGGTTGCTTGTCATATTCAGGAAGCAGGACCCTGTTGTCGTAGGAGAATGAATATGTCAGGTCCCCGTCGGCGGTGTACCACATCGGCGCGCCCGTGACGGGATCGACTCCGGCCCAGCGGCTGAGCCACCAGGCATTCTTGCTGGCGCCCTTGACCCATACATAGTCGAAGAAGCCCGTGTGCATGTCCTTGTACAGTTCGAGAATCTTGTTCCTGTTGACCGAGCCGTTCATCTGGAGGGTCCAGTCGAATTTCTTGCCCTTGATGATGTTGGCTGTGACGGTGGCTTCAAAACCGATGTTCTCCATCGAACCGACATTCCTCGTTACGGCCGAATTGTCGATGATGGAAGAAACCCTGCCGCTGTAGAGCATGTCGTGGGTGTACTTGTCATAGCCCTCAAATGACAGGCCGAGCCTGTTGCCGAAGAAGGCCAGGTCGAGCCCGAGATTGAATATGTCGGATTTCTCCCAGCTCAGCCCCGGATTCGGCGTGGTCGCCTGCGAAGCGCCCGACAGGCCGCCGTAGGAGTCGCCGGACGTGACGGTGTAGGTTCCGTAGGCGGCGGAGGTGTTCACCCTCGAATTGCCCTGGTTGCCGTAGCTCACCTTGACCTTGCACTTGTCCATGAAGCTGACATTCCAGAAGCGCTCCCTGTCGATGTTCCAGGAGAGTCCGACCGAAGCGAAACTTCCCCATTGCTGGTAGGTGCTGAAAGCCGAGTTGCCCTGCCGCCTGAAGGATGCGGAGAGCACGTACCTGTTGTCGTAGGAGGATGTCAGGGATGCCATATAGGAAAGCGTCCTGTAGTTGCTGGCCGAAGAGGAACCCTTGGTGGTGGAGGAGATGGCGTAGGCGAGCTCCTTGATGTTGTCGTTGGAGAAACCGTAGCCGTAGGCGTACAAGCTGCGGCTGACCGAGGAGGTCAGTTCCACTCCTGCCATCGCGTTGATTTTGAACTGGCCGAACTGGCGGCTGAAGTTCAGGCGGTCGATGTTGTTCCACTTCATGGTGGTGGCGGCGCCCCTCCTCGAATAGCCGTCGAGCTCGTAGGATGTGATTCCGTTGAGGGTCGTGGAAGGGGAGTAGAGAAGTTCGGCGGCAATCGAGTTGTCCATTCCGAACATCGTCGTCGCTGTAAGTCCGTCCATGATTCTGTAGGTCAGGTTGCAGCTGGCATTGATTCCGAGTCCGTACTGGGTGTTGTCGCTGAGGTCCCTTTCAGGCACCTTGTTGTACACGAACTTCTTCTGCACCGGCTGGTAGGAGTCGGTCTCGGTGCTGTACCAGTTGTACAGCCTCGGGGTGACTCCGTCTTCTTCGTAAGGCGAGAAGATAGGGATGATTGTCGTGTAGTTTGTCCCTATTGTGAAAATGTCGTTGATGTTGTAGCTGATGCACATGTTGATGTCCGCGTCGAGCCTGCTGCCGATGCTGAAGGTGAGCCGGTCCCTGAGGGAGAACCTTTGCGAAGAGTTGCCCTTCGAGGTGGATTCGTTGTTCAGGAAGGAGAAGGAAAAGTAGTTGGCGGATTTCCCCTTTCCGGTACGCACGCTCAGGGATATGTCGGTGTCGTAGCCGGTCCCGTAATAGACATCGTACCAGTTGGTGTCAGTCGTCGAGTAGGAATTGTGCTCGTTGTCCTGATAAGGAAAGTTGGCCATGTCGTAGCCGGCGTTGACCCAGGCCTCCTCCGCGAGGCTCCACCATTGTGCGGTGTTGCAGAGCCTGAGCAGAGTCGAATTGTCGATTCTGGAGATTCCCTGCTTGATTGAAGCCTTGATTTCGGTCCTGCCGTTGTCGGCCCCCGTCTTCGTTTTGATGAGTATGACACCGTTTGAGCCGTCCGCACCGTAGATGGAAGTCGAGGCGGCATCTTTCAGGACGGTGATGGATTCGATGTCCTCGGGATTCAGGTAGGAGATAGGGCTGATGCTGTAGCTCATTCCGGTCACCGTGTTGCTGGTGATTCCGCCCGTGTAGATGGGAACGTCATCCACAATCCACAGAGGTTCGCAGTTGGCACTCAGGGACGCGTCTCCTCTGATCCTGAGCTTGTAGGTGTCTCTTGAAGTGGTCTGGCTCGTGGTTACTGTCAGACCCGGAACAATTCCGTCGAGCATACTGGCGACATTGGCCTTCGGAAGGGACTTGATTTCTTCGGAAGTCACCTGATAGGCCGACCCTGTCATGTCGATTCTTTTATGCACCACGCCGTAGCCGCCGTTGATTACGGCCTCTTCAATGCTGTTGTCGGATTCGAGGACCACGTTCAGCTGCGACGTTCCGGGAGCGGCCGTCAGCTTTTTGGTTTTCATCCCGATGAAGGAAAACTCGAGGGTGGCATCCTTTTCGGGCACATCTATCGAGTACCTGCCTTCGGAATCGGTAATCGCGCCCTTGACTTTGCCGTTGATGACCGTTGTGACGGCCGCACCGGCGAGAGGCTCGTTCCCGCTGTCGGTGACGATTCCGCTTATTGTCCTGAGCTGCTGGGCGGACACCGTGGCCTGGGAAAGGATTGCCCCGATGGCCAGGCAAGCGTATTTGAGAAGTCTATGCAGTTTGGTTCTTGTCATATTCAAAGCTGTAACAGGCAAATATAGTGTTTCCCCCGGTCCGGTCAGTCAATGTTGAATGCGGAAATCTCCTTGTTCAGGTTGTCGAGCATGCTGAGCTTGGTCCTGTACAGGTCGTCCGAGATGTCCGATTTGTAGTAGTGCGGATTGATGAGACGCCTCTCCGAAGGACTGAAATGTGCCAGGGTGTCGTTGTAGTACGCCTTCTTCTCCATCAGGCTGTGCTTTTCGGCGACGGTCTTCCCGCCGGCGATGACAGGGTGCTGGAGGACTTTCCAGGAATATGTCCCCTTCTCGAAGGTCTTGTACTTGTAGCGGTCGTGCTCGGCATAGACGGTGAATTCTTCCCCGTTCTCGATTTTCTGCGAGAAGGAATCCCCGCGCAGGCAGGTCACGTCGGCCTTGAATATGTCACCCAGCTCCGGGTCGTTCCTGGTGATGCGGTAGGTGATCTGGAAGCCCGGATTGATTAATTTTATGGTGTCCTCGGAGCGTTTCAGCACAGGCTTTCCGCCAATCTGGACCAGCTTGTAAACATTGCCGAAGCAAGGGGCGGCCTTGCTTGTGGCGATGGCGTCTCCGACTCCGTAGCAGTCTATCCTCGCCCCCTGGCGCTCGAGGTCCGTGATGAGATATTCATCAAGAGAGTTGGTCGCGAAGATCTTGCATTTGCTCAGGCCGTGCGCATCGAGTATCTTGCGGACCTTGATGGAGAGGTAGGCGAGGTCGCCGCTGTCCAGGCGCACTCCGTAGCCGTAAGGGTAGCTGTCGTCGATGCCGCACTCGCGGAAGGAGCGTATCGCGTTGAGGACGCCGCACTTGAGGGTGTCATAGGTGTCTATCAGGAGAATCAGGTTCTCCCCCTTGTGGGTGTTGATGTAGTCCTTGAAAGCCTTGTGCTCGCCCTCCACCGAGCTTCCGTAGGAAGTTATGAAGCTGTGGGCCATTGTTCCGGTTGAAGGGACTCCGTACATCGCTCCGGTGAGGATGTTGGAGGTGCTTGCGCAGCCGGCGATGATTGCGGCCTTGGCCCCGAAGGTGGCAGCCCACGGCCCGTGGGCGCGCCGCGAGCCGAATTCGCTCACCGGCCGGTCGGTCGCCCTGCAGACTCTCGAAGCCTTGGTCGCCACGGCCATCTGGTGGTTCATTATGCAGAGCAGGGGAGTCTCCAGTACCTGCGCTTCGATGAGCGGACCTTCGACAATCACAATCGGCTCGTTCGGGAAGGCGATTTCTCCCTCGCGCATCGCATAGACGTTGCCGGTGAACTTCATGGTTGCGAGATACTTCCTGAACTCCGAGTACTCTTCTCCCGGAAGGAACTTCTCGTAGAAGCCGGGGTCTTCGTTGCCGAGATTCCGGACGCAGTCGATGACTTCCTCCGTGCCGCTCACCACGGCCCAGTTGTTGTTCTCCGGCGCCTTGCGGTAGAAGAGGTTGAAGACTGCTATGTCATCCTTCCTCCCTGTCTCCAGAAAGGATTTCCCCATTGTGTACTGGTACTTGTCAGAGCAATATGAAATGTTGATTCTGTCCATTCGTGTCCGTTTTATGAATTGTGTCGTTGAATGTTCCTTTTTTCAGAAAACCAGGTCCTCCGCCTTGATTTTCGGGACGTGGTGCACTCCGTCCGGGCCCCGGTAGTAGCCGAGGGGACTGCCGGCGGGGACCGCCACGGTGTCGGCCTTTTCGCAGCTCCTGCCTATCGCCAGGACGCAGAGCAGGTCCAGCTGCTCAGGAATGCCCAGGCCGCTGCAAATCGCCTCTTTGTTGAAAGACCTGATGATGAGTCCGCCCAGCCCCATGCTGACAGCCTTCAGGAGCATGCTCTGGAGGGAAATCCCCAGATCTATGAAAAGATTCCGGTCTTCTTCTATGGTGCTTGCGACCAAAATGAAGGCTTCCGGCTCCGTTCCCGGGAGTGGCAGGCGGAGTTCGGGCAGGCCTGCGCCCATCACGATGTTCCGCAGGATCAGGCCGGCCTCCGGGCCGCGGACTACTGGGCGGAAACGGAGGGCCTGGCGGTTCTTGGTGGAGGCGATTCTGGAGTTGACGGCGATTATCCTCTCAAGCTGCTGGATTTTCACCGCCTCGTCCTTCTTGAATCCGCGGACGCTCCTGTTTCTGGCGAGAAGAGTGTCTATGGAGGGATTTGAATATGCCGTCCTTCCACCGCCGTTGACCTCGGCGTACCTTTTTTCGAGATAATTGTCCGCCATCGCTATCCGTTTGTGAGGTTGTTTTCCTCTGATAATTCTCCGATGATTGTATCGAGAAGCCTTCTGGCCGGGGCATCAGGGCCTGAGGCGATGATTTCAACTTGCGGAAGGGCCCTCTTCCCGCAGCCGGTGATGCCTTCTCCGGAAGGCTGCCCTTCCAGCAGCCCTTCCTCCTGCAAGACCTCGGCAAGATGTCTTGCCACAGCAGGAGCCGGGTCGATGACTGTGACTCCGGTGCCGGCCGCACGCTCTATGACCTTGCGCAGGAAAGGGTAGTGGGTGCATCCCAGCACAATCCTGTCCGCTCCTGCATCGACAAGGGGCCTGACGCTTCTCCTGACCGTCTCTTCGGCTTCCGGGCCGTCCAGGATTCCCTTCTCGACAAGCTCCACGAAACCCTCCCCGACGTGTTCGGCTATTCTTGTCCCTTCCTCGAACATCTCCTTGCTGTTGAGGTACTTGTCGGCTTTGAGAGTCCCGGCGGTCGCGAGCACTCCGATGACTCCGGTCCTGGAACTCATTGCCGCCGGCTTGATGGCAGGTTCCATACCGATGAATTTCACCGGGAAGGTGTCGCGCAGGAGCGAAATCGCCGCGGCTGTGGCCGTGTTGCAGGCCACCACGATGATTTTTGCGCCTTTTGAAAGCAGTTCCCCGGTGATTTCCAGAGCCCTCTTCCGGATGAACTCCACGCTCTTTTCCCCGTACGGGCAGTTGGCGTTGTCCGAGTAATAGACGTACTTCTCCTGCGGAAGAATCCTGATGATCTCCCGCAGTACGGACAGCCCTCCGGAACCTGAATCGAAAATTCCGATCATCTCAATCTTGAACCGAACTTGAACACGTTTCGAGTCAATTATGCAAATATACTCCTTTTCATCAATTATTTCGTAAATTTGCATTCCGATCGGTGCGGCAATGTGCCTGTTCCGATCCACTAAAACGACTGCGATGATTCTAAAAGATGAGATTGATGCGCTGCATCAGCGGCTTGAAACTCTCGGATCGTGCATTGACATTGCCGGGAAGAGGAACCAGGTGGCAGCCTTGCAGAAAAAGACCGAAGCGCCGGACTTCTGGAATGACCCGAAGGCCGCTGAAGCCTTTATGAAGAACCTCAACGGCATCAAGTACTGGGTGTCCGGTTTCGACAATGTGTCAGTCGAGGTCGATGACCTTGACGTGCTTTACGAATTTGCCAAGGACAGCCTCGGCGCTTCCGCCGACGAGACCGTCACTACCGATGAGACGGAGGAACTTGAAGCGGCATATTCAAAGGCCGTCTCGCACCTTGAAGCCCTCGAGCTCCGCAATATGCTCGGCGGGGAAGGGGACAGCCTCGGAGCTGTCCTGACCATCAATTCCGGGGCGGGCGGCACCGAAGCCAATGACTGGAGCGCGATGCTGATGAGGATGTATATGCGCTGGGGGGAGAGAAACGGGCACAAAGTGACCGTCACCGACCTCCAGGAAGGCGACGAGGTCGGCATCAAGTCAGTCACCATCGAGTTCGACGGTGAATATGCCTACGGCTATCTCAAGGCTGAAAACGGGGTGCACAGGCTCGTCAGGATCTCACCTTTCAATGCCCAGGGCAAGCGGCAGACCACTTTCTCTTCAGTGTTCGTGTACCCTCTCGTGGACGATTCCATCGAGGTGACCGTCAATCCGGCCAAACTCTCGTGGGACACTTTCCGCGCCGGCGGCCACGGCGGCCAGAATGTCAACAAAGTCGAGTCCGGTGTCCGTCTCCGCTACATCTACACCGACCCGGACACAGGCAAGGACGAGGAAATCCTCATCGAGAACACCGAGACCCGTGACCAGCCGAAGAACCGGGCGAAGGCTCTCCTCCTGCTGAAGTCCCGTCTCTACGACCTCGAGATGAAGAGGCGCGATGCCAGGAAAGCCGAAATCGAGGGTACCAAGAAGAGAATCGAATGGGGCTCCCAGATCCGTTCCTATGTCCTCCATCCGTACAAGATGGTAAACGACCTTCGCACGGGCTTCAAGACGGCGGACACCCAGGGCGTGCTCGACGGAGACCTCAACGAATTTATGAAACGCTATCTTATGCAGGAGGGGAGCGGCGGCCCTTCCGCCCCAGTCGAGGACATCGACTGAGGCTTCCCGTCCCGATGCGCTCTTCTCCGGAAAAAGCCCATCCGCACAACGACATTGCCGATCATCTGTTAATCCATTATAATAATGAGTACAACATTCAAGTACGCTCCAATGTTCCAGCTCGGTCCTGACACGACCGAGTACTACAGGATTCCCGGCTCCGAGAGCCTGGTTTCTGTCGGAGATTTCGAGGGCAAACCGATTCTGAAGGTCACTCCGGAAGCGCTTACCCTTATGACCAACACCGCTTTCCGCGATGTCAGCTTCCTTCTCCGCCGTTCCCACAACGAGCAGGTGGCGAAGATTCTCAGCGACCCCGAGGCCAGCGGGAACGACAAATATGTGGCACTTACCTTCCTGCGCAACGCCGAGGTTGCCGCCAAGGGGAAGCTGCCGCTCTGCCAGGACACCGGCACCGCCATCGTCCACGCCGAGAAGGGACAGCAGGTCTGGACCGGTTTTGAAGACGAGGAGGCCATTTCTCTCGGAGTCTTCAAGACCTACACGGAGGAGAATCTCAGATATTCACAGAATGCCCCTCTGGACATGTACAACGAGGTGAACACCAAGTGCAACCTTCCTGCCCAGATTGACATCGAGGCCACAGAAGGTATGGAGTACCGCTTCCTGATGGTTACCAAGGGCGGAGGTTCAGCCAACAAGAGTTACCTCTACCAGGAGACCAAGGCCCGCATCCAGAACCCTGGCACCCTCATTCCTTTCCTCGTCGAGAAGATGAAGAGCCTCGGAACCGCAGCCTGCCCTCCTTACCACATCGCGTTCGTGATCGGCGGCACCTCGGCCGAGAAGAACCTTCTCACCGTCAAGCTCGCCTCTACGCATTACTATGACAGCCTCCCGACCACGGGAGACGAGACCGGACGCGCCTTCCGTGACATCGATCTGGAGAACCGCCTTCTCGAGGAGGCGCAGAAGATCGGCCTCGGAGCCCAGTTCGGAGGCAAGTATCTGGCACACGACATCCGTGTCGTCCGCCTTCCCCGCCACGGCGCCAGCTGTCCAATAGGCCTCGGCGTAAGCTGCTCGGCGGACCGCAACATAAAGGCTAAAATCAATGCCGATGGTATCTGGATCGAGAAGATGGACGACAAGCCATACGAACTCATTCCGGAGGAATACCGCAATGCCGGCGAAGGCGAGGCCGTCAGGATCGACCTTGACCAGCCGATGGAGGATGTATGCAGGATTCTTTCCAAGTACCCTGTCAGCACCCGCCTGAGCCTCAACGGAACCATCATCGTCGGCCGCGACATAGCCCATGCCAAGATCAAGGCAAGGCTGGATGCCGGAGAGGAGATGCCTCAGTACATGAAGGATCATCCTATCTATTATGCCGGACCGGCCAAGACCCCTGCAGGAATGGCCTGCGGCTCAATGGGACCGACCACTGCCGGGCGTATGGACCCTTATGTCGATGAGTTCCAGGATCACGGAGGTTCGATGATAATGCTGGCCAAGGGCAACCGCAGCCAGGCGGTCACCGATGCCTGCAAGAAGCACGGAGGTTTCTATCTCGGCTCGATCGGAGGCCCTGCCGCCATCCTTGCCCAGAACAACATCAAGAGCATCGAATGTGTCGAATATCCGGAGCTCGGTATGGAGGCAATCTGGAAAATCAAGGTGGAGGACTTCCCGGCATTCATCCTTGTGGATGACAAGGGAAATGACTTCTTCAAGCAACTCGGTCTGTAATCCACTGAAAAACAGATAATTGAAAGGAGAACGGTGTAGTGTGTGTCCGTTCTCCTTTCTTTTTTTGCAAAATATTTTGAAAAATATAGTACCTTGTGTTGCAAGGTATATGAAAAATTATATATCTTTGCAATGTCAAATAAAGACAGAACAATCAAACACTATCAATATTATGAAAAAAGTTGTCAATGCCAGTGTCGGTGGAAGAAGTTTCGCTTTCAACGAGGATGCATATTCAAGATTGGTTTCCTATTTCAACCATTTCGAGGCGAAGTTGGGGAAAGATGCCGTGGAATCAAAGAAGGAGGTGATGTCGGATCTGGAGAACCGCCTTGCCGAACTCTTCTCGCAGGGGACAGGCGGCCTCGCCACACGGGTGGTCGATCTCGCCCTTGTGAACAGGACTGTCGCACAGCTGGGGATGCCTGACGGCTCGCCTGAACCTTCCGATGAGAAGGAGTATTCGGCTCCGGAGTCCGGCACGGGGACTCAGGGAATGTTCAAGGGGACTGATTTCTCATATTCGGGAACCAAAGGCGATGAGCCGCGCCATCTGTTCCGTGATCCGGACAACAAGGCCATCGGAGGTGTCGCAGCCGGTCTTGCAGCCCTGCTCAATCTGGACATTTCGATTGTGAGGGTCGTCCTTCTGCTCGCGGTACTGCTCTGGGGCTCCGGCCTCCTGGTTTACGTGGTCCTCTGGATTGTCGTTCCTCTTGCCAAGACTCCTGCGGACAAGTGCTCCATGAGGGGGCTCCCACCTACTGCCGAGAACATGGCGAGATTCAGTACCACACAGAAATAGGCGGAAGACTATGGAAAACATATCAGACAACGTCCGTTCCCAAATGAGGAAGGGGGTGCTCGAGTACTGCATACTCAGCATCCTGGACAGGAAGGAGGCCTACGCTTCCTCCATTCTTGAAGAACTCAAATCGGCGAATATGCTTGTGGTCGAGGGGACTCTCTACCCTCTGCTCATCCGGGAAAAGAACCAGGGCCTCCTGAGTTACCGTTGGGAGGAATCCCCTCAGGGCCCGCCCCGGAAGTTCTACTGCATAACCGACAAGGGAAGAGCCCAGCTCCGCGAGATGGACATCGCCTGGCAGGAAATCGTCGAAACGATAAACACTCTCAAAAGACAGTAAGAATATGAAACCAGTTGAAAATGTGAGCATAGGTGGTTATGTCTTCACCGTCGAGAACGACGCTTGCTCCATTGCGGAATCCTATCTCAAGGAATTGGAATCCTTTTATCTGCCGAAAGAAAGCGGCTCAGAGGTTATGGAGGGCATAGAGGAAAGGATGGCGGAGCTGCTTATCGAGAAGTGCGGCCCTCGGGGAGTGGTTGACAAGTCTTCCCTTGAATATGTAATCTCCGTCCTCGGACGTCCCGAGACGATAGAGGAAGACGAAGAGGGCGGGCAGTCTCCCGAATCCGGGAAACAGGAGTCCCAGACGCGGAAGAGCAAGGCCACGGCCGGAAAGAAACTCTACCGGGACACCGCGAACTGCCAGATTGCAGGAGTATGCAGCGGTCTCGGGGCCTATCTGAATGTCGATCCCTTCGTGTTCCGGATTCTTTTCGTAATCTTCACCATTCTCGGATTCTGCTTCGGAGTCCGTAGCGGGGGCGTTCATTTCCTCGGGTTCAATATGACCTTCCCTCTGGTCTATGTGGTGATGTGGATATGTATGCCTGCGGCCAAGACGGTCAGCCAGCGCGACGAGATGAGGGGAGAGAAGGGCACGGTGGACGCCATCAGCGACAGGATAAAGTCCGGGGCGATGGAAATCGGAGAAGCCGCAAAGAACTTCGGCAATGACATCAGGGGGAGCAGGCTGCCACGAATCGCCGGCGCGGTTATAGGTGCGGTCTTCTTCATCGGAGGAATCCTGAGCATTGCGGCCCTGGGTACTCTGGCCGTCAGCCGCGGAGTCTGGGACAATTCCTTCATCCAGAACATGGTGCTCGAGAATATTCCGGATGCCGGAGCGCTCTTCATCAATTGTCTCCACAATCTGCCGATGACGCTCTCCCTCGGCCTGGTCGTCTTCCTGCCCTTCGTACTCGTCACCTATTGGGGCTTGCTTATGCTGTTCGGGCTGAAGGCTCCCAAGTGGCACCCGGGCTTCGTGATTTTCATCCTCTGGCTTGTAGCTCTGACAGTCTTCTGTGTGCTCACCGTCGTGAAGGCCCATGAATTGGGACTTTGGCTTTGGTTTTGACTTTTTCTCCCTTATTTTGGGTGATAGCTAATAAATAAAGTATCTTTGTGACCGCTTGCCCGCCTTATGGGCAGGCGGTTTTGTCATGTGGTTGTCACTTGCGTTCATTTCAGCCCTGATGTTGGGCCTCTATGATTCTCTCAAGAAAGAATCTCTCAGCGGCAATGCCGTCATACCCATCCTTTTCCTGAACACCCTGTTCTGTTCCCTGATATTCCTGCCCTTCATCCTGCTGTCCAATTTCGGGACAGCCCTTGACGGCAGCATATTCAAAGTCGCTCCGGGATGGATCTGGAGCCAACAGAAATGGGTGATTCTGAAGAGCGTGCTCGTGCTGGGTTCGTGGCTGCTGGGCTATTTCGCGATGAAGCATCTTCCTCTGACCATTGTCGGTCCGGTCAATGCGACCAGGCCCGTGATGGTGCTTGTCGGAGCGATGATAGTCTTCGGGGAGAGGCTCAATGCCTGCCAGTGGGCCGGCGTGGTGCTGGCTGTCGTCTCATTCCTGATGCTGGGGAGAAGCAGCAAGAAGGAAGGCATTGATTTCAAGCACGACGTGTGGATCTACGCGCTCGTGGGTGCAGCCGTGCTCGGAGCCGCAAGCGGCCTGTACGACAAGTTCCTGATGAATCCGGACGGGCTCGCATTGGACAAGATGATGGTCCAGGGCTGGTACAATCTCTATCAGTGCGCGATGATGGGAATCGTCCTGCTCCTGCTCTGGTTCCCCTCCCGCAGGCGCACGACCCCCTTCCGCTGGAAATGGTCGATTCCATTCATCTCCATATTCCTGAGCATTGCCGACTTCGTCTATTTCTACGCTCTCAGCCTGCCTGGAGCGATGATTTCAATAGTCTCGATGGTCCGCCGGGGAAGCGTGATCGTCAGTTTCCTTTTCGGCGCTCTCGTTTTCCGGGAAAAGAACCTGCGCAGCAAGGCCGTGGATCTGCTTCTCGTACTGCTTGGAATGCTTTTCCTGTACCTCGGCTCAAAATAGCTTCAACAGTCTGAACTTTTGGCTATATTTGCAAAAACCGCGTGCTGAAAGCGGTACCATAGTACGATAACATCAAACCATAACCATTTATTGCAATGAAAACAGTAGCAGACAAGCAGATCCTGATGGCTGCGGATTTTGCAGGCTATCCGCTGAAGGAGGAAATCAAGTCGTATCTCGAGAAGAAGGGCTGGACGGTGACCGATGTCGGTGTAAAGGCGGATTCCGATCCGGATGACACCGAACTGATGTTCCACAGGATAGGTCTCCGTGTCGGAGCCTACATCGCCGAAAAGGAATTCGAGCGTGCCCTCATCTTCTGCGGTACAGGTATGGGAATCCACATTGCCGCCAGCAAATGTCCGGGAGTCCATGCCGGAGTGGTAGAGTCTGTACCTGCCGCCTTCCGCGCAATCACCGGCAACGGTGTGAACGTCCTTGCGATGGGAGCTTTCTATGTCACTCCTGAACTTGGAAAGCAGTGTGCCGACGCCTTCCTCTACAACAACTTCGGCAGCGGCTGGGAGTGGTGGCCGGATTTCGACAAGTTCCACCAGATTGCGATTGACGAGCTCAATGCTTTCAACTATGAAGAGTACAAGGCCAACGGCTTCAAGGTCAAGCATCTCGGCGACTGCCACTGCGAGCTTTACGACCGTCCGGAAGGCTTCTCTTCCGTTCCGCTGATGGAAAAGAGAGAAAAATAATCCCTGAATATGCAGAAGCTCGCTTTTTTCGCCGCCCTCTGTCTTATGATGGCGGCTTGCGCTTCGCCAAAAACTGACGAAGCCGCCAATCTCCTGGATGCAGATTCGCTGAAAGCCCACGTGTCCGCATCCCAGCTGGCGAGAATCGAGGACGGCAAGCTTACCGGTTCGCACGTCATCGTCTATCAGAACGGGAAAGAGGTTCTGAACGAGTGCTATGGACTCAAGGGTGTGGAATGTGCCGAGCCTCTTTCCGGAGGGGAACTCTTCCGCATCGCTTCGATGACCAAGCCTGTGACCGCCCTTGCCCTGCTTATCGAACACGACCGGGGCCATCTGGACATCAACGATGAACTCTCCAAGTATCTCCCTGAGTTTGCGCAGATGTGCGTAGCCAAGAGGGATTCGGACGATGCCCTCGTCAAGGATGAATCAGGTCTGACCGTCGGCGGAGAGCCGGCCGTCAATCCGATAAGACTCTATCAACTTGTGTCGCACACCAGCGGAGTCGGCGAAGTCACTCCTCCGGGGGATGCCATCACAAGATTCAATCTTGACTCGGCGGTGGCTTTCCTGGCCGGCCGTCCTCTGGATTTCGACCCGGGCACGAGACAGGCCTACAGCACCGGTGCCTTCGACCTTGCCGCCAAAGTCATCGAGATGGTAAGCGGTCTTGAATTTGAGGAGTATCTGAAGAAGAACATCTTCGAAAAGCTCGGAATGACCAACACAACTTTCGAGCCTTCCGGGGAACAATGGTCAAGGATGGTGGCAATGCACGGACGCACGGAAGACGGAAGGAACTGCGATGTCGCCAAGACAGCAGGTTGCGTGTTCGAATATTTCCCTGCAAAGTACCATGCCGCCGGAGCAGCCCTGGCTTCGACTGCCGAGGACTACATCAAGTTCGCCCAGATGTTCCTGGACGGCGGACGTTCAGCTGACGGCAGGAAGGTCATCAGTGAAAAGACTCTCGCCCTGTATTCAAGTCCGGTTGTGGACGACACCGTGATGCCCGGCATCATCAAGTGGGGGCTCGGCGTGCGTGTGGTCACCGGTGAAGGCTATGTCCTTCCGGAGGGCTCTTTCGGCTGGAGCGGAGCCTACGGCACCCACTTCTGGATTGATCCTGTCAACAACATCGCTGCGGTCCACATGAAGAACTCAGCCTACGACGGTGGTGCCGGTTCCCAGACCGGCAACGAGTGCGAGAAAGATGTGATGCGCTCGCTTGTGACCCCTAACGAACTCTGACGGCAATTGAGTTACCTTTTTGAGAAGATGTAAGTGAATCTGATGCCGAACTGGCGTCCCAGGTATTGATTTGCGCTGTGTCGGACAAACTGCTGCGTCACAGAGTTTGACCATCCTCCCAGCGAGTTCGTCAAGTTCTTGCCGAAAACCGAAACTCTGCACCGATTGTCCTTGCCGAAGAGCCAGGAAAGACTGCCGTCTATAGTCAGATTCGAATAGTTCAAGGCCTTGTCGTTTGTGAAGGACGCGGAAGAAAACAGATGACCCTTGAATTCAAAATGGCCTCCTATCCGTTGCGTGTATTCTGTCGAGAATGATGGACTCAGGTTGGAATAGTTCAATTCTCCGTCGAGAGCATCCTCCACATAGGAGAGGCCCGGAATAAACATGAGCTGATGCTTTTCTGAATTCATCTCGAACAAACAAAGCAATGAATATGTATCATTCAGCTCGGTATGCCTGTCTGTTTCAATAAAGAAAGGCTCACTGAATCTATTGTAATCGAGAGTCAGTGACAAGTTTGAATGGATTGAAGAGAAGTATTTGTCCAGTTTAATTGCAGAAACCAGGTTGTAAGCCCCGGAGATGTTCACCGGCCTGGCAAGGCAGGAACCCTTTTCTGCATAATAGCCGTACTCTTCGAGATATTCCCTCTCCTGGTAATAGACAGTCTGCTGGACAATTTTGTTGGAATGGAAACCGCCACCCAGGCTCATGACCAGGCTCATTGCATTCTTCGGGAATGAAATGCCCGCGCTAAGGTCCAATGTCCTCTTGACCGGCATCTTCAAATCGTTGTTACCTGCGGAGAGATACAGCGGGTTTGCATAGTCCAGGACGTTTCTCAGCTGGTAAAGGGTGGGCATATTGTCCTCTTCCACGTACTCTGCCTGCAAGTTGAAACTCTTCTTCGTGTATCCGATAATGAGGGTTGCTGCAGGAATGATGTAATCTTTGCTCCAGTCCTTCATCAGGGACTCTCTTTCGTTGACATTCATCGCATTCCTTACCAGAGAAATGCCGGAGCTGATGAACAGTCCGTCATTGAGCCTTCCGTATTTGATTCTTCCCGTCACGGACTGTTTCAGATTCTTCTGCACGAAATCCTGAGTCCGGTTCAGGTCCAGCCTGCCGGATTGCATGTCAGTGTTGAGGTCTTGCATGTCAACCTGCCGGTAGCTGCATTTTGTGGAAAGTTCCAATAGTGTATTCTTGGCCAAAGGCTCTGTCCAGTATATGTTGATTGCCGGAACAAGCGAAGATGATTGCTTGTCGCGTACCAGCCATTCCCGGCTTATTGTGTATGCCGTGGTGTCGATGGAAAGCCCGTTTCCTTTTGCTGATGAGAAAGAAATGGACGGCTGCACTTTCAAGGTCCTTTTCCTTTTGGCGAATTTCCTTGTGTATCCTGCATTCAGGCTGACAGTCGCACCTGTTTGATTGTTGGACCTGATTCTGTCATAGCCGGTAATTTCTCCGTTATTGTCGATGGTCGCAAGATTGCGGTTGAAGGTGTCTTCATCCGAATAGGAAGCAACCCCCGAGACTTCGAAGATATTCTTGCCCGAAATCCTGTAGGCCCTGCCGGTCAGGTTCAGGTTTTTGCCGTTGTTCCTGTCATCTTTCATCGTAGAGTCCTTCCTGTCGGGCCAGGCACTGAGTGCAGAATGGACAATGCTTTCTTCCGAATGGCTCCTTTCCTTTTGCGAGTTGAATGAAAGGTTCGCAGAATAACCTCCTTTCTGCCCAAACTCTTTCGCAATGGAAAGGGCCCCGGAGTACTGCCTCAGAGGTGTGGGAGATTCGCTAGAGTTGTTCTGAGCCAGAAAATCTGCGGTGATTCTTGGCATTTTGGAAAGCGAGTAATACCCCAAATTCAGACTTTCCTTGAAACTGTTTCTTTCGTTGAACTCAGACTGGTTGCCATTTATGATTCCCGCCTGGAGTGTGTTGTTTATTTCGCTGATATTCTTGATCGGGTTCCAGGTCTGGACGTCAATGACGCGTTCTTTGGCTTCTGTCTTGTTGTTGGTCAAGTCTTCAACAGAATCCATGTTGTAAATCTTGATGGACTTGACTTCCTTGGAAAGGACCATGTCCATTGCGTTTCCGATGTCTTTCCCGAACATGTTCTTGCCATTCAAGAGGATTCGATTGATTTTCTGGCCATTGAACATCACGTTGTCGCCTTCGATCTTTACACCGGGAAACTGCTCCAGCATATTCCTGAGGACATCCCCCTCCATGGTCTTGAAAGCTGCTGAATTGAAGACTGTGGTGTCTCCCCGCATCACCATCGCGACAGCATCTGCCTTGATGATGATTTCGTTCAACATCATCGGGTCTTCTTTGATCAGGACTGTGATGTCGGTGCTCCCGTGCCTTGAAATCGCTTGTCGAAGCGTTTTCTCGAAATACCCCATCTGCCTCACTTTGATGGTGATGCTGTCGGACTTTATCTTGTCTTTGTTGAAAAACGCCAGGCCATTGGCATCCGTAATGTTGATCAATGAGTCTTTCTGGTCATAGACAGTTACGGCGGCTCCCCAAATAGGATCTGTGCTGGCGGAATCCCTGACAGCAATTGTGACAGTGTTTGATGTCGCTTTTGAAACAACAATGGTCTGCGCATTGGCAATTGCGCAGACCATTGTCAAGATACCGATAATGAATATTTTACTTATTTTTTTTCATTCATCATGTGCTTGTTCGGAGAACTATTTGCTCTGCTGGATTGCGGCCTGGGCGGCAGCGAGGCGGGCAATCGGTACGCGGAAAGGCGAGCAGGAAACGTAGTCCACACCGATCTGGTTGAAGAACTTGATTGAATCAGGATCTCCGCCATGCTCTCCGCAGACACCGCACTTGAGGTCCGGCCTCTTTGAACGTCCGCCCTGGATTCCGGTCTCGACCAGCTTGCCGACACTCTTGGTGTCGATGGTCTGGAACGGATCTGCATCCAGGATCTTGTTGCCGAGGTACTCACCCATGAATGTTCCGACATCGTCACGTGAGAATCCGAAGGTCATCTGGGTAAGGTCGTTGGTACCGAATGAGAAGAACTCGGCGGCACGTGCCATGCGGTCAGCAGTCAGGGCAGCGCGAGGAATCTCGATCATGGTACCGAATTGGTAGGAGACGAACTGGCGGGTAGTGCCTTCAACCTCAGCCTTTACTCTCTCGCAGATAGCCTTCTGGAAGCTGAGTTCACGGGCGGAAATCGTGACAGGAATCATAATCTCCGGATGAGGATTGAATCCTTCGTTGATAAGCTCTGCAGCGGCAGTGAAGATAGCCCTGTACTGGGTCTCGGCGATGAGCGGATAAGACATATGGAGACGTACTCCGCGGTGACCCATCATAGGGTTGACCTCGTGGAGGGCCTCACCGCGCTTCTCGATTTCAGCGACGCTGACTCCCAGCTCATTGGCAAGTTCCTCTTTCTTGTCCTCGGACTTCGGAACGAACTCGTGGAGAGGCGGGTCGAGAAGACGGAATACAACCGGCTTGCCGTCCATAATTTTCATAGTGCTCTTGACAGCTGCCTTGATGAACGGTTCGAGCTCTGCCAGGGCGCTCTTCCTTTCCTCGTCAGTGTCGCAGAGAATCATCTTGCGGAGCTTTGCAAGAGGAAGTTCAGAATTGGCTCCGTAGAACATGTGCTCAATACGGAAGAGGCCGATGCCCTCGGCACCGAAGCTCAGAGCCTTCTTTGCATCCTCAGGTGTGTCGGCATTGGTCCTGACACCGAGTTTGCGGAACTTGTCAACGGTTGCCATGAACTTGACGAAGAGAGGATTCTCGGTGGCGTCCATAGTTGCAATCTGCTCGCCATAGACAAGACCCTTGGTACCGTTGAGGCTCATCCAGTCGCCTTCCTTGAGGACGATGTCCCCGAACGAAACAGTCTTCTGTGCGAAGTTGATCTTCATTGATTCGCAGCCGACAATGCAGCACTTGCCCCATCCGCGGGCCACGAGGGCAGCGTGTGAGGTCATGCCGCCACGGGTCGTGAGGATTCCTGCAGCAGCGCGCATGCCTTCGATGTCTTCAGGAGAGGTCTCCTCACGGATGAGGATTACCTTCTTCTTGCCTGCAGCGGCTTCCATTGCAGCCTCGGAGGTGAACACAATCTGTCCGACAGCTCCACCCGGAGAAGCAGGAAGACCCATTGCAAGTACCTTTGCCTTCTTCTCTGAAGCAGGGTCAAGGATAGGGTGCAGAATCTCGTCGAGCTGTGAAGGGGATACCCTCATCACGGCTGTCTTTTCGTCAATCATCTTCTCGTCAACCATGTCCATTGCCATCTGGAGGGCAGCCAGGCCGGTTCTCTTGCCGATACGGCACTGGAGCATCCAGAGATGTCCTTCCTGGATGGTGAATTCGATGTCCTGCATGTCCTGGAAGTGCTGTTCGAGGGCGAGACGGATGCCGTCAAGCTCCTTGTAAACCTCAGGCATGGCGCACTCGAGGGATTCGAGATCCTTGTTCTTTTCTGTTTTGGTGGCCTCGTTGAGAGGGTTAGGGGTACGGATACCTGCAACTACATCCTCTCCCTGGGCATTGATGAGCCACTCGCCGTAGAACTTGTTGTCACCGTTGGCAGGGTTGCGGGAGAATGCCACACCCGTAGCCGAGGTGTTGCCCATATTTCCGAACACCATTGACTGTACGTTGACGGCTGTGCCCCAGTCATCAGGAATCTTCTCGATTCTTCTGTAGGCGATGGCCCTCTTTCCGTTCCAGGACTTGAAAACGCCACCGATGGAGCCCCAGAGCTGGTCCTGGGCGGTGTCAGGGAACTCGACTCCGAGCACTTCCTTCACCTTGACCTTGAATTTGTCGCAGAGATCCTTGAGCTCTTCGGCGGTGATGTCGGTGTCGGACTTGTAGCCCTTTGCCTCCTTGAGGTCCATCATCATCCTGTCAAGCTGCTGGCGGATGCCCTGGCCGTCCTCAGGCTCGATGCCTTCGGCCTTCTCCATTACGACATCGGAATACATCATGATGAGACGTCTGTAGGCATCATAGACGAATCTCGGGTTGCCGGTCTTCTGAATCATTCCGGGGATGGTCTCCGAGCAGAGACCGATGTTGAGGATGGTGTCCATCATTCCCGGCATCGAACTTCTCGCACCTGAACGGCAGCTGACGAGGAGCGGATCGGACGGGTCTCCGAATTTCTTGCCCATGATGGTCTCGGTTGCCTTCATGGCTTCCGCAACGTCTCTCTTGAGTTCCTCGGTGTAACCTCCGCCGAGGGAGTAGTACTCTGCGCAGCATTCAGTGGTGATGGTGAAACCTGCAGGAACAGGCATGCCGAGCTTGCTCATCTCTGCAAGGTTGGCACCCTTGCCTCCAAGAAGCTCTCTCATGTGTCCATCGCCTTCGGCTGTCTTTCCTCCGAAGCGATAAACGCGTTTCTTGTTGTCGAACATATCAGTTATCTGTTTTTGAATTTGAAGAGTCAGGTCCTGACGGCCCGGCCGGGCCGGAATAAGTTGCAAATTTAATAAAAAGTATCGGTTATAGCAATTTTGAAGCGATATCCGAAAGCTCGCTCCTTTCTCCTATCTTGAGGAATATGTGTTCGAACAGTTTCTGCCCGTCCATCTTCTCCCCGAGATGGGTCAGGCCGTTGGACCATTTGTCCAGATAAGGCTGGTCAATCTGGAATATGTCGCCGGTGAACACCATCTTGGTGCCTTCGCCCGCTCTGGTGATGATGGTCTTGACCTCGTTCGGGGTGAGATTCTGAGCCTCGTCGCAGATGAAGAACACGTTCCCGAGGCTCCTTCCCCTGATGTATGCCAGCGGGGAGATCAGGAGTTTCTCGCTCTTGAGCATCTCCTCGATTTTCAGGGCCTCCTTGCTGGAAGGCCGGAACTGGGCTTTTATCACATTGAGATTGTCCATCAGAGGCTGCACGAAAGGACTCATCTTGGTCTTCTGGTCTCCCGGCAGGAATCCGATTTCCTGGTTGCCGAGAACCACGGTAGGCCTGGTCAGGATGATCTGGTCGAAGTCCCTGGCCTGCTCCAGCGCGGCGGCGAGGGCTATCAGGGTCTTTCCCGTTCCGGCCCCGCCTGTCATCGACACGAGCTGGATGTCCGGATTGAGGCAGGCATCGATGGCGAACTTCTGTTCGTCGTTCCTCGGTTTGATGCCGTAGGCCGACCTTGTCCTGACGAGGACGATTTTTCCGGCGTAGGCGTCGTATCTGGCGCAGATGGTGCTCTTGTCGTTCCTGACCTTGTAGAGCTGGTTCGGCTTCGGCTCCCTGTCGCTCACTTTCTGCCAGTCAACCGACGAGTCGGGGCTGTAGGCAAGCGCGGCGACGGCCTCTGAAGCCGGCGGGTCAAGGAATATGACTTCCTTCGCGGAGTTCTCCACCTTCTCCTCCTCGACCCTGTCCGTCAGATAGTCCTGGACCTCCATCCCGGCGGCCTTGGCCTTCATCCTCAGGTTGATGTCCTTCGTGACCAGAGCCACGAACCTGTCCGGGTGGTTGTCCCTGACCCAGATTGCGGTGGAAAGAATCCTGTGGTCCGGGATGTCGTCATAGAACAGCCCGGCCAGTTCTTCCGGGAAAGGATGGCAAGGCTCTATCTTGATTTTGCCGTGATCCTTCCCGATAGGTACACCGTCCCTGCCGAAGGAACGGCCTTCGGTGATTCTGTCGATGTCCCTCATAAAGCCTCTCGCGTTGAGCGCCAGGGCATCGTTGCCTTTCTTGAACTTGTCAAGTTCCTCTATCACTACTATAGGTATCACAAGGTCGTTGTCCTTGAATTTCCGGATTGCCTTGTGGTCGTGGAGGATTATATTCGTGTCAAGAACGAAAATCTTGGGCTTGTCGCCCGCCTTCCTTCCGGAAGGTACGTTTGCGTATTTTGCCATTTCTGAAACAGAATGAAATCAATCTTCCCCTTCCGAGGCCTGGCTGTTGAGCAGGGACTGGAGAATGCCGCAGATGCCGCTTTCTCCTCCGGTCTTCAACATTATGCCTCCCTTGCCCGTCCGGGGATGTCCTATCGGGTAATATACTATGTCCTGGAGCAGAAGCTCCGCATCCACATAGTCGTAATCGATGTCCCTGATTTGTATGAGGGCTCCGGGGATTTCGGAAAACAGCACCCTGACCGGGTCCTTCTCCCCATAGGCGCTCATTATTCCGCCGATGTCCAGCAGGACCTGTGTCCCCTCCGGAAGCATCCTGTCCAGGGCTGCCATCAGTCCGCCTTCGCCCACGCTTGCCCCCGCAATGACCACCTTGTCCTCCACGAACTCCCTGACGACCTCGTAGCAGTCGATGAAATAGTCCGCGTCGCCGATTTCCGGGTAGGTGTCACCGTTGTTCCCGTAGGCCCTGCACAACAGGGAACTGCCGAGACGGAAATCGCAGGAGTCGAAAGGAATGTAGATCAGCCAGCTTTCGGGGTCCGGGACAATCGTGGCCGGCGCAAGCCTGCTGCGGCCGATGGAAGGGCTCTCGCTGCCGAACGGAGAAGGGGAGAGGAGTTCCTCCTCGGAATCGTCCTGGACTTCCTCCCTGCCCCTGCCGGCGGCCTTGACCTTGAAAGTGACGCGGCTGAGCGAGGCGCTTTGTGAATATGCATACCCGCTCAGGCATATTCCCAGACTGTCGATATGGTCCGCCGCGGCTTCTGCGGAAGAATAGAAGGCCGCCATATTCCCGAGCCTGCCGGGATTCCATTTCCATTCCGCATAGAGCGAAAGGTCGTCAAGACGGAAATGCCCTTTCCTCCAGATCGCGTCGAGCAGCGCTCCCGCGATGCGGCTCCTTGTGTACTGGTCCGAATATTCCATCGGGCAGTCCTCCCGCAGAGCGGCCAGGCCTTCGATGCCTTTCAGGTATTCGCCGGCTCTGGATGCGTCGAACTTCGCTGCGGAAGGGGTGGGATCCGTGCTTTCATCGACAATCGGGGCGTAGTCTGTCTTCGCCTGCCTTCTCTCCCCGGCGCAGGGCAGGCAGGCGTCGAGTATTTCGGCAGGGGTCAGCTTCATCTGTACCCCGTCGATGATGTAGGTTGAATGAAGAGCGGATTTATTTTCCTTCATCGGTCGGCAAATTGTCTGTAAATATATGTAAATTTGAAAACAGTTCAAAAAGAACACCGACACACATGGACAGTTTTTCTGAAGAAAGGTACAACAAAAAAATAGAGTCGATATATTCCAGATTCCCCTCAGTCCAGAAGGTCCCCTTCGCCGATGCCTACAAACCCGGCCTGGAGAATATGGAACGCTTCTGCGCAGCTCTGGGAGAGCCTCAAGGGAAGTTCCGCTCGATTCACGTCGCAGGCACCAACGGAAAAGGTTCCGTGGCCAATATGCTGGCCTCCGTGCTGTCCGCCAGGGGACTCAAAGTGGGGCTGTACACCTCTCCTCACATTCTCGATTTCCGCGAACGGATGAGAATCAAGGACGGAGAAGAGCCTGTGGAGCTGATTTCCAAAGAGGAGGCATATTCTTTCCTCTGCGGCTACGGCACGCTGATGGACGGACTCGACCTTTCCTTCTTTGAAATCACCACCGGGATGGCCTTCAAGTGGTTCGCCGACAGGGAAGTCGATGTGGCGGTAATAGAAGTGGGACTGGGAGGCCGCCTGGACAGCACGAACATCATCACCCCCGACCTTTCTGTCGTCACCCTCATCGCTCTGGACCATTGCGCCCTGCTCGGGAACACTCTCGAAGCGGTCGCTTCGGAGAAGGCGGGAATATTCAAACGCGGCGTGCCGGCTCTGGTAGGGGAGTGCCTTCCGCAGACCCGTCCGGTCTTCGAAGCCGCCGCTGCAGGCCTCTGTCCTCTGGAATTCGCCTGTGACACCGAACCTCCGCTCTGGGACAGGCACAGGAGCATCGTCCGGGCCATGGACCTGCGGGGAGAGTACCAGCAGAAGAATCTCAGGACCGTCCTTGCGGCTCTGGACATCCTTTCGCGGATTCCCTTCTACGCATCCCTGAAGAATCCGGAGTCCGTCGTCCCCGCTCTATGCAGGACGGCGGCGAGGATGGATTTCCACGGGCGTTGGGAAATCCTGTCCCACCATCCGGCCGTGATTGCGGACATCGGCCACAACCCCGCAGCCCTCAAGGAGAACTTCTCCCAGCTGGAATCCCTGCTTGCCGGAGGGGACTTCTCCTCCCTCATCGTCGTCTATGCCGTGATGGCCGACAAGGACCTCGACGGGATAATGCCTTCGATGCCGCAGAATGCCACCTGGATATTCACCAATCCGGGCATCGCCCGCTCCCTGCCCGCCAAGGAGCTTGCCGCCCGCTATCTGGATTTCTGCACCCGTACCGGAAGGAGCAAGGCGCGCGTCCACGAAGCAGCCGACGTGAGGACCGCCCTGAATATGGCCTTCTCCCTGGCCAGGGCGGCCGAAAGGAGGGGGGCGCCGGAACCTCTGGTCTTCGTGGGCGGGAGCACCTATCTCGTCAGCGAGGCTATGGCCATCCTGAAGCCCTCCGGGGCAAGGTGATGGCGGTATGGTATTTGCTCCGGCAAGTCCGGAGCATCAGTGAACAAGAAGAGAATCCGACATGAAAAGAATCCTCATCATCCTGTTTTTGTCGGCTGCGGCCCTCATCGCAGCATTTTCAATTCCCTCCCGGAACGATTCTTCAGACAGGGCGGTCCCCGATTCCGAGGGACACGTGCTGACGCAGCTCTGGAAGGAATACCGTGACTGTGAGAAAGCAGACCTCCCTCTGCGCCAGCTTGCCGTTCTTGACAGAATACGCGTACAGGCAGCGGCCCGCCGCCTCCACCGGGACTTCTTCGACGCGGCCACGCTGGCCGTCGAAGTCGGCATCTCCCGCAACTGGAAGGACTCCGACAGCCTCAGGAAGGATCTTGAGAGGAGAATCTACGAATATGACGAACCGATAGTGACATATTCCTTCAGGAGCAGGAGCGGCGAGAACGGCCTGACTGACTTCGTGCTTGCCTCCGAATCCCGTCTCCGTACGGGCAGGAACACGGCCTTCTACTCCGGGCTGTCTCTTCCCGACAGGGCTGTGGAGCAGCTCGTCCCCGACCTTGTCAAGGATGATTTCGAGTACTGTCTGTGGGACCGTTGCGCCCGCAGCGAACATTTCAATCCCGAAGGGAAGGCGTTCAGGACCCTCGACAGTTTGTGCTCAGGGCGCTACCCTCTGGAACAGTATCTTGAGTACCGGAGCCTGCTCTTCGGAAAGTCCCGTGACCGCTGCTGTGAAGCCCTTCCCGGATTTGCGGAAGAACACAGGGGGCAGGCCCTGCGCCTGCTGGCTCTCGGTGAATATGTCTTCTGCCTGAAGGACAGCCTCGACCGGGAGAACGCCCCTTCCGAGGCCTATGAGGACCTCCTGCGGCTTTGCCGTAGCTGCGAGGCTGAAAGGAAGGCCTTCCGTTCCGGAGCGGACCGTCTGCTCGCCTCAGGGGTGGACGCTTTCTCGAAAATGACGGAAATCCTTGAACGCAAGGCTGTCGCCTGCGAGGCCGTGCAGGACAGCCTGAAGGTGATTCTGCGCAATGTCCCATCGGCTTCATTGAACATCAGAACTGACAGCTCCAAGCCTCTGACCATCTTCAAGACAACCCTCGCTTCTTCCGGAAGGAGGCTGTATGTCCCCGACACGGTCAGCGTCGCCCTTCCGGGGATGGATGACGGGGACTATCTCATTGAAGTCCGTGGCGGAGGCGTCAAGGATGTCTCGGCATATTCAAGACGCAGCCTTTCCATTGCTGCAAGGCAGGAGGCCGACGGGAAGGACAGGATTTTCGTGGCCGATTCGCGGACCGGGGAACCGCTGGAGACGGTCGGCCTGGAGTACTTCCGTTCCGGGGAGCTTGTCTGTCAGGCGGAAGGCTTCGTACTTGACGGCTTCACTCCTCTGCCGGATTCGTTCCGGAAGAGGGACGGCGACGCCGCCCCGGGGACTGTCGTTGCCTCCTTCACCGGCCCGGACGGTTTCCTGAGGAAGTCCCCTGAGTGGGGAATGCTCTATCCGTCCCCGTCCTCCCGTGATGGAGGGAAGTCCCTTCCGGGATGCAGCATATTCACGGACAAGGCCGCCTACAATCCCGGGGAAACACTCCGCTTCAAGGCCGTCCTCTATCTGGCCGATGCCGTGAATCCGAGGGTGATAGGGCAGGACTGCCCTGTCACGGTGACGCTCAAGGACTCCGAGGGCAAGGAGGCAGGCTCATTGCAGCTGATGACCAATGAATATGGCTCCGTAGCGGGCGGGTTCCTCCTTCCGGAGGGGCGCCGCAACGGCAGCTTCCGTGTGGAAGTCTCCTTCTCCGCTCCGGGCTCCACTGCGCGGACCGTGCATTCGAGGACTGTCGTAGTCGATGAATTCGTGCTTCCGAACTATCTGGTTGTTTTTGAACCTTCGGAGGAACTCCGTCTGGCAGGAGACACTGTTTCCGTCCGAGGCTCCGTCCGGAGTCTCACCGGGCACAGGCTCGCCGCGGCCTCTGCCGCCTATGAAGTCAGGGAGTATTCCAGGACCCTCCTTTCAGGCTCTCTCCCGCTGGACGACGAAGGTTCCTTCTTGATCCGCTTCCCGTCCGATGCCTCCCGCAAAGTGAGTCCGTATTCGGTCGTCGTCCGGGTCACCGATTCGACCGGTGAAACCGTCGAAGGAAGCAGCTACGTTCCGGTTTACGGGATGCCGGGCCTTTCTGTTGATATACTCAACGAGTCCCGGGCCCGGGTGAGGGTTTCTTCCGGGGACTGGACTGATGTCAGGACCGTGTCCGGCCCGGAGGCGGAGGTGCTGTTCTCCTGCACGAATCCGGACGGCACGACCTTCCCTCTTCCGGTAGCTTACACTCTCTGTGACTCCGGAGGCAGGACAGTCGCCTCCGGGACCGTCATCTCCGGCGAGGCCTTTGTGCTCGGCCTTCCTTCCGCCGGAGCATATTCACTGAAAATGGAAGCCGAAGCCGTGAGCCTCAGGGGCGATACCGTCAGGACTTCCAACAGCGTCCGGCTGCTCA
The DNA here is from genome assembly GCA_051878295.1 of Candidatus Cryptobacteroides sp. GTDB lineage: Bacteria > Bacteroidota > Bacteroidia > Bacteroidales > UBA932 > Cryptobacteroides. The sequence goes on along the minus strand of JBJEJV010000043.1, from coordinate 62,734 downwards.
GGTTCGATGATACCGCAGAGGTTCTGGACGCTCCCTTCGAGAATGTGTTCAGCCTCGTCGGGCCTTGCCGGGACGGGGTTCTGGAAAAGGGCGGGGACATCCGCCTGAAAATCGGAGCCGGAGACGGCCCGGTCTGGATGCTGGTCGAACTTTTCGGAGACAGGAAGCAGCTCCTCGAAAAGAGATTCGTCCGCCTTGACGGCGTGCAGGGCAGGGAAGGCTCGGTCGAAGATGTCGTTTTCAAGTACAGGGAAGACTACCCTGACGCTTTGCTCCTGAACGTGTTCTATTTCAGGAAAGGAGAAGCGTTCACCTATTCGGAAAGCTTCACCGCGAAGCGCAGGGAGCCTGCCGTGGGGCTTTCATTCTCAAGGTTCGAGGACAAGGCTCTGCCGAATGCCAGGTATGAGGTTTCGCTTTCGGCCGGGAATGATTTGGAGGCGGTCGCCGCCGTGTTCGACAAGAGCAGCGAAGAAATCTGTTCCAATGTCTGGAGGCGTTCGCTGAAGCTCGAAAGCGGAGCGGACCGGGTTCCGGTCCGCTACTGGTGCGGCCGTACCGTCTGCTCTGGAACCTACATCGGCAACGGGCTTCCTTTGATGGCCCTGGCTATGGATAAGCCGAGGCTGACAAAGAGCGGCGTCTTTGATGCCGCTCCTGCGGCAGGGGGTGCCTTATCCCTCGAGTCCGATACTGAGCCGGACGAAACGGAGCCCGGAACAGTGCGCTCCGATTTCTCGACCAGCCTCGCTTTCGAGCCTTTCCTGCGGCCTGATGCCGAAGGAAAGCTCGGATTCAGTTTCGAGACCTCCGGCAAGTTGTCAACTTTCGTCGTCCAGGTCTATGCCCACGACAAGTCCCTTCGGGATACCCTTCTCCGCAGGGAATTCATCGTCTCCCTGCCGGTCAAGGTCGCCCTTGCGCAGCCGGACTACCTCTACAAGGGCGACAGACTGACCCTCGGCGCCACTGTGACTTCACAGGCCGCAGAGCCTGTGGACGGAGTCGTGACCCTTTCGCTCTTCGACTCCGGAGACTGGCGGAGCGGGAAGCCTTTCCGGACATATTCAAAGAAAGTCAATGTTCCTGCAGGCTCTGTCCTGCCTCTCTCCTTCGACCTCAGGCCTGCGGAAGGGGACAGCCTCGGGATTCTTCTCTCCTTCACCGCAGCCCCGCAGGCCTCCGGGAAGCCGGGAGGGGAATTCTCCGACCGGGTCTTCGTGAAACTTCCTGTGAAAGACGACAGCCAGGTCATAACTGAATCCCATTCCGCCGTCCTGCTGCCTGATATGGACAGGGACGGGCTTCTGAAGCAGCTCCGTTCCGGATTCACGGGGACGAGCTCCTACGGGGCCTCATATTCGGAAACTGACATCCGCGAAATGCTTCTGGCAGCCCTTCCGGACAAGCTTGACCCCGACTGCAAGGACATTGTCAGCGTCACCGGGGCACTCTATGTCCGCAGGGTCGCCGCAAGCCTCGGGGCGGAAGTTTCCGGCGAGTATTCCGACGAGAAGCTTCTTGAGATGGCGGCCTCCTGCCGCAATGCCGACGGCGGCTTCGGATGGTTCCCTGGGATGAAATCTTCTCCTGTGATGACGGCCATCGTGCTGGAAAGGTACTCAAGGCTTTCCGGGCTCGGTCTCGCCACCTCTTCTTTCGACCCGGCCCCTTCCGTCAGCTATCTGGACCGGACCCAGTTCCTGTATGAATCCGGTATGCCATACTGGAGCGGTGTCCTCTCCGCCGAACAGTACATCTTTGTCCGCTCCCTCTTCCCGGAAATCGCCTTTGAACTGTCTTCCGATACGGCTTCCGGACAACTTGCGGCAAGTCGCAACTTCAAGGAATTCAAGACTTTCGCCTCGCAGTATCTGGCTCCTTCCGGCTCTGACGGCCGCGGTCTGCAGGGCCGCATTCTCCAGAAGGCGAGGAGGGTCGCCACCCTGCTGAACCTGACTTCGTCGGAGGGTGGGGCTGCCCTGGCGGCTGCGTGGGGAGTAAAGTCCGGCACGGAAGCGAAACTGCGTGCCTCCCTTTCCGCCGATGTCCTCTCGCTTGTTGAATATGCCGTCAGCCATCCGGGCGGAGGCTGGTACTATCCCGATGCCGTAATGCCGTCTCGAGGGCTCCTCGAAAACGAACTCTATGCCCACACGCTCCTGTGCGACATATTCGATGACGACTATGTCAGGACCATCTCCACCTCCGCCGCTCTTCCGTCGCCTTCCGAACTCTCCGAAGGCATCCGCCTCTGGATCATGCTCCAGAAGGAAACGCAGAATTGGGGCATAGACCCTGCTTTCACCGATGCGGTCGGGACAGTCCTCCGTGGCGGCGAGTCGGTGCTGGACACCCGTGTCGTCTCCCTGTCCAAGACCTACAGGAAGGAATTTGCAGGAATCGGGGCTGCCGGCAACGGTTTTTCGGTCGAGCGCCGCTTCTTCCGGGAAGTTCCTTCACAAGAAGGCTCTGTCCGTGAGGAAATCGCAGAAGGAGAAATCCTCGGAGTCGGTGACAGGATTTTCGCCGAGTACCGCATCCGGAGTGACGAGAACCGGAGTTTCGTCAGACTCACCGCCCCGCGTGAGGCTGCCTTCCGGCCTGTCGGGCAACTTTCCGGACTTTGCGGCCTGCAGGTCGGAGTGCTCCGTCCGGGCGGGTCGTTCTTACTTGTCCCGCAGGCTTACAGGAATGTCAAGTCCGACTGCACGGAGTACTATTTCGATGTCTGCCCTGAAGAAAAGACCGTCATCACCGAGGCCTTTTTCGTCACCCGGGAGGGCAGTTTCAAAGCCCCTGTCCTTACCGTCGAGTCGCTCTATGCCCCTCACTACCGCGCCAATGACGCTTTCTCCGGCATCATACGGACATCCTTCTGACAGCGGAACATATACCTCATCCCAGCTACAATTTTCGGGAAAAATGAGAATTGTTTTTGGAAATATGAAAAAGTTCCGTATCTTTGCATTCGCAAAATCGCTCGGGAGCTTAGCTCAGTTGGTTCAGAGCGTCTGCCTTACAAGCAGAGGGTCGGGGGTTCGAATCCCTCAGCTCCCACAAAAAGGAGATGACCGCATCGGTCATCTCCTTCTTTGTTTTCCCCGCAGAAGTGTCGGTATAATGGACATTTTCCCCGCAGAAGTGTCTTCAGAGGCTTTGCGTCGTGCCAGAGCGGTAGCTTAGCGTAGCTTTCGGAACTGGTATTGAATATTGAGCAGAAAATAGCGTCCGTATGACGGAGTCCATTTTTGTATGTAAGAATTGCAATAATTAAGGCGGGGGAAAACCAAAAAAAGGATGACCCGAAGATCATCCTTTTTGTCGGGGTACAGTGACTCGAACACTGGACCCTCTGGTCCCAAACCAGATGCGCTAGCCAACTGCGCCACACCCCGATTTGCCTCATCCGGGAGTGCCCTCCCATCTGAAAGGACTACAAAGTTATTGCATTTTTTTGAATATTCAAATTTTCTCCTGATTTTTTCACCTTTTTTTTGAACTGATTCCTCTTTTGCGGAAAAACCTCTATCTTTGGAAATGCAGTGGAGCGGACTGCGCCGGAATCCACGGGAAGAAAGACAAATGAATATGATAATCAATGCGGAAGGCATAAAGAAGAGTTTCGGGGACCTCGAGGTTCTCAAGGGGATTGACTTCAAGGTCGCTCCTGCTGAGGTGGTTTCCATTATGGGAGCCTCAGGAGCGGGCAAATCCACCCTCCTGCAGATTCTGGGCACCCTTTCGACCCCGGACAGCGGCAGCCTGTGCATAGACGGGACCGATGTCCTCCATCTTGGAAGCAGGGAACTGTCCTCCTTCCGTAACCGGAGAATCGGCTTCGTGTTCCAGTTCCATCATCTTCTGCCCGAGTTCAACGCCCTCGAAAACGTGATGATACCCGCTCTTGTCGCAGGCCGCCACGAGAAGGAGGCAAGGAGCGAAGCTCTGCGTCTCCTCGACGAGATGGGACTTTCCGGCAGGCTCGACCACAAGCCGTCCGAACTCTCCGGCGGAGAGCAGCAGCGGGTCGCGATTGCAAGGGCTCTGGTCAACAAACCCGCCATCCTTTTCGCGGATGAGCCTTCCGGCAACCTCGACACACGGACCAAGGCCGAAATCCACCAGCTTTTCTTCGATTTGCGGAAGTCCCACGGCCAGACTGTGGTCATCGTGACCCACGATCCCGAACTCGCAGCGATGTGCGACCGCTCCCTCTTTATGCGTGACGGCCTCTTCGTCGGGGAATGATGACAGTGGCGACCCGTCCCGAAGGGTGAATCCGGGAACTGAATATGTCAATATGTAGGAATATGGGCGTTTTCCGCTTCAAACAGTTTGCCGTAAGGAATGAGAACTCCGCGATGAAGGTCAATACTGACGGGGTTCTTCTGGGTGCCGTCACGGAAGTCCTTCCCACGGACCGGAATGTCCTGGACATAGGTACGGGCACTGGTACAGTCGCCCTGATGATAGCCCAGCGCCTTGCCTTCTTGACTCCCGACTTCCGGATAGATGCCATCGACATCGACGCTCCTTCGGCAGCGGAAGCAGCCGCCAACTTCGCTTCCTCACCCTGGAAGGACCGCCTCTTTGCAAAAGAAACCGGCCTCGCCTCCTTCGCGGAATCAGACGGCCTGCCCTCCTCCGCGCCGGGCGGGACGGAGGAAGACAGGGGCTATGACCTCATCGTCTCCAATCCGCCGTATTTCGACAGTTCCCTGAAAGCCCCCGAGGAACGCCGGAACAATGCCCGCCACGTGGCCGACCCGGAAAGTGACCCAGGCACCGAAGCGCTCTCTTTCCGGGAAGTCCTTGAATATTCAGAAAAGGCCCTCCGTCCCGGAGGCCGCGTCTGTCTGGTGCTGCCTGCCGATCAGGAGAAGACACTCCTGCGCTATGCTGCGATGTATGGTTTCTCTCCGTGGAAAACCCTGAGAGTCAAGACTGTCGAACGCAAGGAGCCTTCCCGGCTGATAGTCCAGTTCCGCAGGCGCAAGGAAGTCCACGGACAGAGCGTCGGTAGCCTGACCCTCTGCGACGAAAAAGGGAAACGTACTCCTGAGTACGCTTCCCTCGTTTACGCCTATCTGCTCGACAGGCAGGATTGATGCCGGACCGGCATCATCTGCCGCCGTTGGACCCTTTTTCCCCCTTTTTCAGTTTGTTGAGCTGATGACGCCTGAACGTCTCTTCAGTCAGGAAAAGTTTTGCGATTTTCTGTTCAGAAATGATTTTCTTGTATTCGGCGATGTACTGTCTGTCGATTTCATTCCTTTTGTCCATCGAATTGATGTAGGCATCGAGCAGAGTGGAAATCTCGCCTGCGCTCTTGTTGTTCCTTACAGCTTCGTCAAGCTCGCCGAATGCTTTCATCTGTGCGTCGAAAGCCTTGCGCTTCTCTTTGTCGCATTTGTTGTAAACCGGCCAGAACTTCTCGGCTTCTTCGCTGGTAAGTTCGAGGGCGTCGGTGAAGAAGGCGATTTTCTCCGCCTTCATGCTGTCCTCCCAGTCTCCTTTGTTGCGGTTGTTGGGGCGGTTCTCCTGTGCGCTCACCGTCGATGACGCGAGCAGAAGCAGAACTGCTGAAATGAATATGCTGAAATGGTTCTTCATAACTTTACTTTATATATGTTTTGGTACTGCTACTGTCCGATCAACAATTCACCTGCGTAGGTGCCTGATTCAATGAGGTAGTCGATTATGTCGTCTTCGGATGCGCTTTCGTCGGAATAGTCGCCTTCCTGATAGAATATGCTGGAATGGGATGCGAGAAGGTCCGCATAGTATTCGGTCTCGGGATCGCGGACATATCCGCCGGCGGTCTTTCTCAGAATCGTGTTGCCCGCGATGACCAGAGCTGCGAAGCAGGCCGCAAGAGCCGCATACGGCATTATCGCGGAGATGAAACCTCTGCGCTCAGGTACGGATTCTTCAGAAATCGTGTACAATCTGGATTTCAGGTCGCTGAAATAGCCGTCCGGTACTCTGTATATGTCTTTATTGTCCATTCTGTCAATAACTCGAAAACTTCACTATTAAGACACCTCATTCCTCCGGAGGTTTAATGTCCTGTCCGCCTTTTTCCCTGAAATATTGCTCGACCTTCTTCCTTGCAATGTGGTACGATGCCTTGAGCGCGCCTTCCGAAGTGCCGAGAATCTGTGAAATCTGGCTGTAGTCCAGCTCCTCATAATACCTCATCATAAAGACGAGCCTCTGTTTTTCAGGCAGGGAGGCAATCGCTTTTGAAAGGCTCCGCTCGAGGGCGTCTCCGTTGAACCAGGGGTCGTTGTCGATTATGTCGGCCTGAACGGTTTCGAGTCTTTCAAAGTTCAGGATGCCCCTTATCTTCATCTTCCTGAGGTGGTTGAGGACTTCGTTGGTGGCGATGCGGTACAGCCAGGTGAAGAGCTTGGACTCTCCCCTGAACGAGGGCAGCGAGTTCCAGACCTTTATGAATATGTCCTGGAGGAGGTCGTCGGTGTCCTCGTGCGAACAGAGGAACCTGCGGACGTGCCAATACAGCCTTTCGGAATAGTTGTCCACTATCGCCCGGAAGGCTTCCTGCAACTCCCCGTTGCGGATTGCTGAAATAATCTCGTTGTCTGTCATGGCAGCCGATGTCCCCAGTTAGCAAGTATTTTGCCAAACTTATGATTTTTGACGGCTTTTATTTATTTTTGTAAACCAGTTAGAAAGTATGGAAGAAATCAGGAATTTCTGCATAATAGCACACATCGATCACGGCAAGAGCACCCTTGCCGACAGATTGCTCGAACTTACCAAGACTCTGTCCTCCAGGGATATGGAGGCCCAGGTGCTGGACAATATGGACCTTGAGAAGGAGAAGGGAATCACCATCAAGAGCCACGCAATCCAGATGGAGCATCACAAGGATGGCAAGAAGTACATCCTCAACCTTATCGACACTCCCGGGCACGTGGACTTCTCTTATGAAGTGTCGCGTTCAATCGCTTCCTGCGAGGGGGCGCTGCTTGTCGTGGATGCCTCCCAGGGTATTCAGGCGCAGACAATTTCCAATCTCTATCTCGCGATAGACCACGGGCTGGAAATCATCCCGGTCCTGAACAAGATAGATATGGATTCCGCCAGGCCGGATGTCGTCTGCGACGAGGTCTGCGACCTGCTCGGCTGCAGTCCGGAAGAGGTTTTCCGCGTCTCGGCGAGGACCGGGGAAGGAGTGGCGCCTATCCTGGATGCCATCGTTGACCGCATTCCTTCTCCGAAGGGCAATCCTGACGGGCCTCTGCAGGCGCTGGTCTTCGACTCCGTCTTCAATTCGTTCAGGGGCGTGATAGCCTACTTCAAGGTCGTCAACGGCTCGGTCCGAGCCGGGGACAAGGTGAAGTTCGTCAGCACGGGAGAGGAATATACCGCCGACGAGGTGGGAATCCTCAAACTGAAGCTCCAGCCTGCGGAAGAGATAAGCTGCGGCGACGTGGGCTACATCATTTCCGGAATCAAGAGCGCTTCCGAGGTCAAGGTCGGAGACACGATCACCCACGTCGCGAATCCTTGCGACAAGGCAATCTCCGGTTTCGAGGAAGTGAAGCCTATGGTTTTCGCCGGTATGTATCCGGTGGATGCCTCCAAGTTCGAGGAACTGCGTTCTGTCCTCGAGAAATTCCAGCTCAACGACGCCTCCTTTGTCTATGAACCGGAATCTTCTCTGGCCCTGGGCTCCGGCTTCCGCTGCGGTTTCCTCGGCCTGCTCCATCTCGAAATCGTGCAGGAAAGGCTTTTCCGCGAATTCAATATGGATGTCATCACCACTGTGCCGAACGTCTCCTACAAGGTCTTCACGACCCAGGGCGAGGTGCTGGAGGTGCACAATCCTTCGGGAATGCCTGCCCCGACTCTCATAGACCACATCGAAGAGCCTTTCATCCGGGCGCAGATCATCTCCAAATCCGATTTCTTCGGAGCGATAATGAAACTTTGCCTCGACAGGAGGGGGACTCTTGTCAGCCAGCACTTCATCAATGCCGACCGTGTGGAACTCAACTATGATATGCCTCTCTCCGAGATAGTCTTCGGCTTCTATGACAGCCTCAAGACCATTTCCAAGGGCTATGCCTCTTTCGACTACCACATCACCGGCTACAGGCCGGCCCGGCTGGTGCGTCTGGACATCCTCCTGAACGGAGAACCGGCCGACGCCCTTTCATCCCTCATCCACGAGGACAATGCCTACGATTTCGGCAGGAAGATGTGCGTGAAGCTCAAGGACCTGATTCCGAGACAGCAGTTCGACATCCCTATCCAGGCCGCAATCGGCGCCAAAATCATCGCAAGGGAGACCGTCAAGCAGGTCAGGAAGGACGTGACCGCCAAGTGTTACGGAGGCGATGTGACCAGAAAGAGAAAACTTCTTGAGAAACAGAAGGAAGGAAAGAAACGGATGCGCCAGATCGGTACCGTCCAGGTTCCGCAGAGCGCGTTTATGGCTGTTCTAAAACTCGAATAGAAGTGAAACTGCGGATTGTTGTGAACTCCGAAGGGAGCCCCGAGGCAGTCTCCGCCTGTGTGGAGGAATGCCGCAGGCAGTGCGACCAGCTGGTGACCAGGGAAGGTGACTCCATCGACATCATTCTGAACGAAAAGGGCAGCGCAGGCTGTAGCCTTTGGGATTCCTGTCCGGAGAACATCCCGGATTTCTGCCTCTGGCTCGGCCGGCCCGTGCTCCTGAAGGAGAATGCGGTCAGCTCGCTGATGCTGAATTCGGGCTTCCTGCGCCACAAGGCCATAATCGCCTGTACTGTGGCCGACCAGGACGGCAAGCCTCTGTACGGCGGGCGTTTGAAGAGAGGAAAGCTGCTTGAGCCGGATTCCACCATCCCGGTCCCTTGCCATCTGTATGATACCGCGATGCTGTTCGTGCCGTATGACGCTTTCGCCAGGGTGGCGATACCTTCCGACATATTCACACAGTCCTTCTTCGACTATGGCTGCGGCGAGAAGCCTTGCCGCGCCGGCGTTCCCCGTGTCCTCGCCCCGGGAATCCTGGCGAGCACTTCCGATGCCAAGCAGATTCCTGCGATGCTGGACCCGTCCCTGTCCCTCGCCAAAAGAATCGAGGCTTTCATCGTCACCGTTTTCCAGGAGGCGGCAAGGGCTGTCCGTTCCCTCTTCAGATAGTCCCCGGACATATTCCCTATAACGAAGCTATGGTTTTCAGGCAGAAAACCAGGGCCGTGACGGCATATTCATCCAGCCTGACCAGGAAGTCCGGGCACAGTCCGGCCGCCGAGAGGATGACGGCCGAGACGGAGAGCAGCATCACCGCGCTCGTCAGGGGCAGCGCCGTCAGATTGGTGATGATGAAATAGCTCGGGAAGGTGTGGAAGCGAAGCCATACCAAAGGACCGGTGAAAAGCTGGCAGGAGACGGAGAGCATCGCGCTCTGCCATATTCTCCTCGCCGGGTCCGCCTTTTTCAGGACGCGGGACTTGCTTTCCGGATAGATTCTCTCCAGGCGGGGATAGACCAGCAGGATGCCCGTCATCGCGAGATAGGAAAGCTGGAAGCCGAGGGAGGCTATCACTTCCGGCTTGATTGCCAGCTGGATTGTCATCGCGGCCATCAGGGTCAATGCCGGGACTTTCACCCTGTGCAGAATCCCTGCCGTCTCTCCTGCCAGGATGAACAGGAAGGCCCGGACAAGGGAGGGCCCGGCGCCGGTGACAATGCAGTAGGCGAGTGAGGCGCCGGTCGTCAGGAAATATCTCAGGACTCGTGCGGAAGGGCTGTTGCCCAAAGGCGATGTCATCCTGGACAGGAACAGGTAGATTATCCCGAGATGGAGTCCTGACAGGGCGAGGATGTAGGAGGCCCCGGCTTCGCGGAAGCACTGGACGGTCTCACGGGAGAGCCCGCTTCTGTCTCCGGTCAGGAGGGCTTTAACCAGTGCGGGAGTCCGGCTGTCGGCGAAAGGAATCCTGTCGATGAGGCCCGTGAATCCGGCCAGGGCCTCCGCCAGACGCCTGCCGTGTTCCCGGACTTCGGGGACGAGCCCGCACAGGGTCGAGTTGAAGGCGCAGAACAGTCCGCAGACGAGGAACATCAGCGCGGTCTCCAGCCTCGGGGCAGGGGACAGGGGGCGGCCGCGTCCTCTGCGTGAGAGCAGGAACAATGCAATCACGATTGTCGCGGAATATGTCAGTGATGCTGCTGAACGGATATGGCCGGCATCGGCCGTGTCCGACAAAATGAAACCTGCGGCCGTACCTGCCGCGAAGGGAATGCCTATCCAGGCGAAATCTCTCTCCTCAACCATCTCTACACTTCTGTTGTCGTGTAAAGATAGCAAAAATAGTCGTCAGTCTTCGTAGAAAAGATTCCTTTTCGGGAATTTGTCTGAATATGAAGCCCTCAGCCTGTCGAACAGCTCGCCGGTGTAGCGTGCCAGTCCCGGCCCTTTGTAGGTGCTGGTGTTGGTGATGAACACCCAGCATTCCCCGTCAGGGAAATACTTGACAAGGGCGCTCGTGCCCGCAAAAGTCCCGGTCCTCGTCCATCCATTGTCGGGTTTGGTGTCGTTCCAGCCGAGGGAGTAGGTGTTTTCATCGACATATTCAGTCATCGCGGCCACGCTTTCGGGGCTGATGATGTCGGGGACTTCCGGCCTGCCGTCGATGGATGCTACCAGCAGGGCGAGTTCGGGAGCGGAAGCCACCCAGGCTCCGGCTCCGGAAAGGCCCGTGACGTTGTTGCCTCCGTAGCACCTTGTCACCTTCCTGCCGCTGTTGTTGAACTCATCCGCAGGCTCGTCATCGTGCTGGACATAGTATCTCACCTCCTCGGGGAACTTGTCCTTGTAGTAGTTTCCGGCGATATGGAAGCCGCGGCAGCCTGCCGGGCGCAGGACATTCTCCTGCATGAAGTCTTCGTAGTCCGTACCGGAGACTTTCTCGATGATCATCGAAAGGGCCAGGTAGCCGAAGTTGGAATAGTCGTGGGAAGTGCCCGGGGCGAACTTGAGAGGCCTCTTGAGCTGCATCTCCATCAGCTGCTCCTGGGTCGGGACGCTGTCCAGCCCGTGCTGCATCATTATCCATCTCGTGGAGAACATCGGGTCGCCCCCTTTCCTTGAGAATCCTCCCCGGTGGCGCAGAAGGTCCTCGACGGTGATGGTCTTGTAGAGCGGGTCCCTCAAGGCTGCGACATAGATCGAATCGTTCAGGATGCCCTGCGGACCGAAGACCGTGTCCTTGATGCTGAGCTGGCCCCTGTCCTGGAGCACCATTATCCCTACTGCGGTCACGAGTTTGGAGACGGAGGCTATCCTGAGGACGTTCCCCGGCTCCATCGGCCTGTCGGTGTCCGCCTGGCCGAAGCCCTTGGCATAGAGGAGGGAATCGTTCCTCATCATCGCGAGCGACACGCCCTTGAGCCCCCAGTAGGTCATATATTCCTTGACTTTGGTGTCGATGCCCGCAAGAATCGAGGTGTCGGACATCTCGTTGGAAAGGGTCTCGTTGAGATTGACGGGGAATCTTGCGGCCATTTCCTCATCTTCGCTTCCTGACTTTTTGCTGAAAGCGGAGACTGCAAGAAAGAACAGCGCTGTCGCAAGCGCTGCCGTCAGAAGCGTTATTCCTTTTTTAAGGTGCATCGGCGGAATCGGGATTGAATCAGTCCTCCGGGTCTTCCACCAGTTCTATTTCAAAGGAAATCGGGGCATATTTCGGAATCACTCCCTTGCCGCTCGTCCCGTAGCCGTGTACGGAGTAGAATGCCACGATGCCTTTCTCGTTCTTCTTCATATTGCTCAGGCAGTACGAGAAACCGGTGACCATCGTGGAACCTTCCTCGCCCTTTTCGGAAGACATCGTGATGTCCTCAAAGTCGCTTTCGAAGGTGATATAGACAGGGGCATATTCCTTGGAGGAACTGTAGATTCCCCAGACCTTGGCCGTGTCCTTGATGGTGGTGTCGAAGACCTGCCCGTTCATCAGGCGGCCGATGTAGTTGATGCAGATGGTGCTGTCGAGCGGGATGGAGGCGGTGTCCTCCGGGGCCCTGAGCTGTTTGTAATAGTAGCCGAACTCGGTCGAATCAACTCCGTCCATGTGGCGGGCCACAAACCTTTCCAGGGTGTCGATTTCCCATTTGTAGATGTCGTCAATCTTGTCGGTCAGGGTGATGGAGCAGATTATGTCCGAACCGGTGCAATTGTCCAGATACTCCTGTTCGGTGTCGTGCGCCTCGGCGACGTTTAGCCATCCCGGAATCACGCCCTTCCTAACGCCTCCCACTTTCATTCCCCTGACCAGTTCGATCAGGCCGGCGGAAGTGGATGCGGGGTCGTTGAGGAACACCTCGTCACCGTAGTAGTTGCCCAGGGAATAGTTTCCGAGCTGCTTGTCAACATCTTCCTCGGTGGTCCCTGTGATGCTGCCGTCGAGGTCGGTGATGGTGTAGCGCAGGAATATGTAGTTGTCTTCGTCGGTGAGGGCCTCCCCGCTGCCCGGCGTGTCTTCAAGAATATAGACTCCGAGCCCTGTCGGCTTGACCTCAGGGTAGTGGACTTTCATCCAGGAATCGAAGTACAGTTTGCTGTCGTCGTTGGTTCCCGAAGACGCTTCCTTGGCGCAGGAGAATGCAATGAGGAGCAGGGATGCTGCAAGCAGGGCCGCTCCGGAGTGGTATCTGTTTGTCCTTTTCATATTCGTGTGTCAATTCCGTGTTTGTCTCATCTGTTTTCCACGCCCGTGATCCAGAGCTGGTAGAGCAGGGCGGAATTTGAAGGTACGTTGCCTACGGCCTTTTTCCCGAATCCGTACTTGCTGTTGAACAGGACCACGAGCTGGTCGCCCGCTTTGGCCCCCTTCAGGCCTGTCCTGAGCCCTTCGACGAGGCGGTCTTCGGCAAGGTCGATGCAGAGTTCGTCGAAGGCTTCCGGGTTCGTGGTCGTCCATTTCGCCTCCGTCGCCATTTCCTCAAGGTTGGTCACGAAGAGGTTCGAATTTGAAATCGAGCCGGAGGTGATGCGGAATCCCGCGTAATAGAGCCTCACCTTTCCGTCGTCGGCAAGGGCTTCTCCCTGTCCTGGGGCGAGAGTGACCTTCACTATTCCTCCGGGATAATCGACCGATGCCTCCGGGTAATTCGTGATGAGGCTGCTTACGATGTCTTCGATGTACTTTTCCTGTTTGCTGTACATCGCATCTGTGTCCTTGGAGCAGGATGCTGCAAGGATGAGCGCTGTGAGGGCGTAGAGGAATTGGAGTACAGTCTTCTTCATCGGCTGAAAAACTTCGAGGTTGTATTCAAGATGTATGCCTGAGCGGCTCCCGCTTCCGGAATATCCTCCGGAATCAGCAGCTTGCCCCCTGCCGCAAGTTCGTGTCCGCCCCCGTTGAAGTACTCCCTGGCGAAGCTGTTTGCAGAGGTGCCTTCCTTTGAACGGACGGACACCCTGAAACGGCCTTCGTCCTCCGTGAGGAGGATGCTCATCCGGACTTCCTTGATGGCGAGCGGCATATTCACGAAACCTTCGGCCTCCCCCTGCTGGAATCCGAACCTTTCCTGGATTCTCTTGTCGAGAATCATGTAGGCGACTCCGTCTTCCGTGATTTGCAGATTCTCCCCGAGCAAGTAGCCCATCAGCCTTATCCGGTTTTCCCTGTAGCAGTTGTAGAGGGAGTTCAGGATGCGGTTCCTCTCGGCTCCGGCCCCGATGAGCAGGGATGCCATTTCAAGGGTGGAAGGGAAGACGGAATTGGCGAAATTGTTCGTGTCGGTGGTCAGACCCGTCATCAGTGAGTTGAGGCACTGTTTGGGAAGTCTGTCAGCCTTTCCGCCGACAAGGGCGGTCTGCATCAGCAGATGGAAGAGCACTTCGCTGGCGGAGGAAGACTCGATGGTCGAAAAGACCAGGTCGAAGGCGTCCAGGTCCGGGTTGAGGTGGTGGTCGATGAGAACCTTCGGCGCAGTCGAGGCAAGCAGGGCCTCCTTCAGGGCCCCCGCCCTGTCGAAGGCGTTCAGGTCGAGGCAGATGACAAGATCGCTGGAGAGGATTCTCCCTTCCGCGGCCTCGGGTGATTCCTGATGGTAGAGAACCGGGACGGAAGGATTTTCCTCCGTCAGGAAAAGCAACGAAGCCGGGATGCTGTCCGGCAGGGCCAGCACCGCATCCTTCCCGCAGCACTCCCTGAGGAATGCCGAAAGAGCCAGACCGCTCCCGAGGGCGTCTCCGTCAGGATGGGTGTGGACTACGGCAGTTATGACCGAAGATTCGGCTATCAGTCTTTCAAGGTTCTTGATCTTGTCCATAAGCTTTTGCAAAATTACAAATTATATTGCATTTCATAAATCATTTTTCTAACTTTGTCCAGAATTGACTATGAGTCTTTTCCCCCTGATTGAAATAAAACTAAAACACAAGGAATAATGAACAAGACACTGAAAACGATTATCAGCCTGGTGCTTCTCTGCTGCATCTGCGGTCTCGTTTACCTCATTTATGACAGCGTCATGCAGCCTGTCAGATTCAACAAGGAACAAGCTGCAAGGGAGAAGGTGGCCATCCAGCAGCTCAAGGACATCCGTGAGCTGCAGGTAGCTTACAAGAGTGTTAACAACAGGTACACCGCCTCTTTCGACACACTCAAGCAGTTCTACAAGGAAGGCCAGATGAGCGTCCTTATGCAGATCGGTTCCCTTGACGATTCAGCTGCAGTGGCTCACACCAATGCCGTCAAGAAGGCCCACAAGAAGATTACTGACGAAGGCCTTTTCAATCTTTACAAAGCCGGTGACAAGAACCTCGTGTTCTCCATCCAGAACAAGATTGCCGTAAAGGACACCCTCTTCCGCACCAGGGAGAATTTCAACATTGACAACATCGACATCATTCCTTTCACCGACGGTGAAAAGATCGAGATGGACGCCATTGTCAAGAAGGTTTCAGGTGTGGACGTCCCTCTCTTCGAGGCCAAGCTCCCTTACAAGGCTCTCCTCAACGGTCTTGACAATCAGTTGAGAATCAACCTTGACGCAGACCGCAGGGATCAGGGCCGCTACGAAGGCCTTCAGGTCGGCAGCATCACCGCTCCGAACAACAATGCAGGAAACTGGGAGTAGGAAAAGCTGATGGATCAGACACCATTGAAGAGAATATCCATTCAAGTCAGCTTGAGTGGATATTCTTTTAGAATATACGGGACGGAAGGTCTCTCTTCCTGCTCCGGGTGGTACGCTCCCGGAGAGGTCGGGTCCGCCGCAGAGTTGAACGGCGGCTATGACGAGGTGCTTCACTCTGTGCTGACGCCAAAAGTCACCCTGGTGCCGGAAGCCTTCTTCAGTCCTCAGGGCGCGGCCGGAATCCTTTCGCGCACTGTCGAACTCTCGCCGTCGGACAAGGTGGACTGCGTCCGTCTGGAGGAGTACCAGGCCTTTCTGGTGTATTCCCTCGACGGTTTCACCCATCCGGACGTGCTTCTGCCGGGCCTGGATGTCCCGGTGCCGCTTCCTGAAATGTACTACCTGCTGAAGGGCATCAGGAACATCAACCAGTACAACAGGATTGCCGCCTCTTTCGCCGACGGTTTTCTCCACCTGACTGTCGCCCAGGGTACGAACCTGCTTCTTTCTAACGTCTTCGAGGCTCCTGATTTCACCACTGCCGAATATTACATATTCCTTTCGATGAAGAAACTCCAGCTCAATCCTGAGGTTTCCGTAATCCATTTCAGGACTCCTCTCACGGAAGAGCAGGAGATGTCCCTCTACAGGTATTTCAAAGGCGTCGAAAAACTATGAGAATCATAGGAGGACGGCTGGGAGGGAAGACCATCAACCCGCCTGCGGGCTATTCCGCCCGCCCGACAACCGATTTCGCGCGCGAGGGCCTGTTCAATGTCCTGAACAATGAATATGAATTCGAGGACCTGAAGGTTCTCGACCTCTTCGGGGGCACCGGGGCGGTCGCTTTCGAATTTGCTTCCAGGGGAGCGGCAAGGGTTTACTCGGTGGAGATGTCGAGGGAGAACGCTTCCTTCATCAAGTCCGAGGCCGCCCGGCTCGGTCTGGACAATGTGACTATGGTGAGGGACAATGTATTCGATTTCCTTCCGATCTGCCACGAGAAGTTTGACCTGATATTCGCAGACCCTCCTTACGCCCTGCAGGGCCTGGAAACGCTTCCGGACCGGATTTTCGCCCTGGACATCCTCTATCCGGGCAACTATTTCATCCTCGAGCACGGCGACGAACATTCCTTCACCGGGCACCGCTGTTTCAAAAAAGAGAAGCGGTACGGTCGCGTCCACTTCTCTTTCTTTGCCGCTGAGTAGTAATTCTTCCTGACTCCGCTATTTCACGAGGTTGCCGAGAATCGACCGCGTGAGTTCCCTTGTGAGCGTCCTTGTGGCCGCCGAGGTGGCATTCTTCACCACTTTGGAAGTCCCGCTGGTCTTTGTGGTCTTGCTCTTGCCGGACTTGGACTTGCCGCTGACCTTGTCTGAAACTGCATTGCCCACCGATGTCGCGACTGTTGCGGTGACGGCAGTGAATACGGCTTTGGCCACCTTGCCCAAGACCGATGAACCGCCCTTGGCGGACTTCCTTGAGCCTTCCTTCTCCCTCTCCTGTTCCTCCAGGGCTTCCGCCTCTTCTTTCATCTGCTGCTCCTTTTCTGCCAGCAGCACTTCAAAGGCGCTTTCGCGGTCAACGGCCTTGTCATATTTCCCGTAAATCTTCGAGCCTTTGATGAGCTGGCTTCTCTGGGATTCGTTGATGGCTCCGATCTGGCTGAGAGGGAAGAGAATCTTCGCCTGCTGCACGACTGAAGGTGCGCCCTTCTCGTCCAGGAAAGAGACGAGGGCCTCTCCCGTACCCAAGTTCATTATGGCTTCTGAGGTGTTGAAGGCCGGATTGGCGCGGAAAGTCTCCGCAGCGACCTTGACGGCTTTCTGGTCCTTCGGGGTGTAGGCCCTCAGGGCGTGCTGGACACGGTTTCCGAGCTGTCCGAGAATCGATTCCGGAATGTCGGTCGGGCTCTGGGTGACGAAATAGACTCCGACTCCCTTGCTTCGGATCAGGCGGATGACCTGCTCGATTTTGTCGGTAAGGGCCTTGCCGGTCCCGTCAAAGAGCATATGGGCCTCGTCGAAGAAGAATACCAGTTTCGGGAAGTCCAAGTCCCCGACTTCGGGAAGGGTCGAATACAGTTCGGACAGGAGCCAGAGCAGGAAGGTGGAATAGACCTTCGGTTTGAGCATCAGCCTGTCGGCGGCCAGTACGTTCATCACTCCCTTGCCGCCTTCCGTGGCGAGGAGGTCGCAGATGTCGAAGGATGGCTCTCCGAAGAAGCTGGCCGCCCCCTCGTTCTCGAGAGTCAGCAGGGCTCTCTGGATGGCTCCGATGGAGGCCTGGGCTATGTTGCCGTAAACGGCGGTATATTCAGAAGCATGCTCGGATACGTAGTTGAGCATTGAACGCAGGTCCTTGATGTCGATGAGCAGAAGGCCTCTCTCGTCGGCTATCCTGAAAAGGATGTTGAGCACGCCTTCCTGGGTTTCGTTCAGGCCGAGGATTCTCGAAAGGAGCTGCGGGCCCATCTGGGAGATGGTGCAGCGCATCGGATGCCCCTGCTCCCCGAAGACGTCGAAGAAGCGTACCGGGCAGCTCTGGAACTTCACTTCGCCGATTCCGAACTCGGGCATTCTCTTTTCGATGAAGCCGCTCATCCTTCCGGCCTGGGATATTCCTGAAAGGTCCCCCTTCATATCGGCCATGAAGCAGGGCACTCCGGCCTGGCAGAAGGTTTCGGCCATGACCTGGAGGGTGACGGTCTTTCCTGTACCGGTGGCGCCTGCGATCAGACCGTGCCTGTTCGCCATCTTGCCTGTTATTGAGAGCGGCCCGTCCGGGCAGTGGGCTATCCGGAGCCCGTAGTTTGAATCGTACATATTCTTATATTGTTTGTTTGTCGTGCTTTCTTTTCCTGCGGAATTTCCAGAGGTAGAACAGGCCGGCGGAGACGAAGAAGAACAGCAGCCCGATCCACGGGGCGGCCGAGGCACTGACTCCGAAGCCGACCTTGTCAACGAGGATGAAGGTGCCGCAGACCGCTGTCATAAATGAGGCGGGAATCAGCGTCACGAGGTATTTCATCCCGCTTCTCTCCGTGGCGAGGAAGACCGTCAAGGCCCAGAGGGTGAAGACGGCCAGGGTCTGGTTAGCCCACCCGAAGTATTTCCAGATGGTGTTGAATCCGTCCTTGTCGGCGATGTTGAACCAGAGCAGCATCGCGGAGATGATGAATATCGGGATGCTGACTACCAGCCTGTTCCGGATAGGGGTCTGGTTGATGTGGAGAGTCTCGGCCACAATCATCCTGGCGCTTCTCAGGGAGGTGTCTCCGCTGGTGATTGGGGCTGCGACCACTCCGAGGACGGCAAGGATTCCGCCCAAGGTGCCGAGCCATTTCCTGGACACCGCTGTCACTATCGCCGGGGCTGCAGCGCCGATGTCCGAACCGACCTCGGCCGCGCCTCCGTCAAAGAAGAAGTAGGATGAGATGGTCGCCCAGACAAGGGCCACCAGACCTTCCGTGATCATCGAACCGTAGAATACGGGCCTGCCGAGAGACTCCTTCTTGAGGCATCTGGCCATCATCGTGCTCTGGGTCGCGTGGAATCCGCTTATCGCGCCGCAGGCTATTGTGATGCAGAGGCAGGGGAAAATCGGCTGTCCCGTCTCTCCCACAGAAGGGCCCCTGTTGGTGAGACCGTCCCAGAATTCGGGCAGGCTCGGCCATTTGATGAAGAGCATCACCATCAGGGCAGTCGCCATGAAGAGCAGGGCGAAGGCGAAAAGGGGATAGATCTTTCCGATTATCTTGTCGATTGGGAGCATCGTGGCCAGAATGTAGTAGGCGAATATGACGATGACCCACAGCATCATCGATGAGGCGCTTCCGTCCCCGAGGAGGTCTCCGAGAATGATTGCGGGGCTGTAGGTGAACACTGCGCCCACAAGGACCAAAAGGAAGACAGTGAAGGCCAGCATCACCCTCTTCGTGCCTTTCCCCAGATAGGTCCCGACCAGCTCGGGCAGTCCGGCGCCTTCGCGGCGGACGGAAAGCATACCTGAAAGATAGTCGTGGACGGCACCTGCGAATATGCAGCCGGACACTATCCAGAGGTAGGATGAAGGCCCGAACTTGGCTCCCATTATGGCACCGAAAATCGGTCCTGTGCCGGCGATGTTGAGGAATTGTATCATAAAGACCTTCCAGGTCGGCATCGGGACAAAGTCAATCCCGTCTTTCCTGGCTATGGCAGGAGTGGGGCGGCCGTCTTCCGGACCGAAAAAGCGTTCCACCGTCTTTCCATAGAGGAAGTAACCCAGGAGGAGGGCGGCAATGCTGATGAGAAATGAATACATATTGTCAGGGTTCGTTTTACAAGTGTCTGCAAATGTAATCATTAATTCACATTGAACCGTTCTTTTTTTTGAGAATTGCGTTTGTCTGGGTATATTTGTATTGACTGCTGACGCAGGCCAACGGCCGATACTGAACACTAATAACTTATAGATAAAGCATGAAAAAGGCAATCACCGTCATCGCGGCACTGGCCGCTGCAATCTTTAGCTCCACTGCCCAGGAATGGGCTCCTGCGGGCGACAGAATCAAAACACAGTGGGCGGCGGAGGTTTCTCCTGCAAACTCCCACCCGGAATACCCTCGTCCTCAGATGGTCCGTCCGGAATGGAAGAATCTCAACGGACTCTGGGACTATTCCATCACAGCCAGGAACGAGTCCTGTCCTGACACTTTCGAGGGCAAGATTCTCGTTCCTTTTGCCGTGGAGTCATCCCTCTCCGGCGTAGGCCGCACTCTCACCGCAGAGGACGCTCTCTGGTACAGGACGACCTTCACTGTCCCTTCAGCCTGGAAGAACAGGAGGCTCATGCTCAACTTCGAGGCAGTTGACTGGAGGGCCGACGTTTTCGTCAACGGCGTGCAGGTGGGCACCCACACGGGCGGTTATACCCATTTCTCCTACGATGTGACCCCATACCTCAAGAATGGCGCCAACACTCTCGTCGTCAAGGTCCAGGATGCGACGGACAACGATTTCCAGCCACACGGAAAGCAGACGATGAAACCTGCGGGAATATGGTACACTTCCGTTTCCGGAATATGGCAGAGCGTCTGGATGGAGCCTGTGGCCAATGCCCGCATCGTGGACTATCTCCCGGTTTCGGACATCCACGGCGGCACCATCGACATCAAAGTCGATGCTGCGGGTGTCCAGGAAGGCGACCTGGTCAAGGTGAGCCTTCTTGAAGGAGGAATCGGCTACAGCACAGAAGACGGCACGCCTTCCCCTGAAATCGCTTCCGCCACCGGAATCCCGGGCGGCAGCATCACCGTCCCTGTAAAAGATGCGAAACTCTGGTCTCCGGATTCTCCTTACCTCTACGGCCTCAAGATTTCCCTCATCCGCAACGGCAAGGTCATCGACAGCGTTGACGGCTATACTTCGATGCGCGAAGTCTCAGTCATCAACTCCGGAATGAAGGCTTGCGGCCTGAACGGAAAGGCCCTCTTCCACTTCGGACCTCTTGACCAGGGCTGGTGGCCTGACGGTCTCTACACTGCGCCGACCGACGAGGCTCTCAAGTTCGACATCGAGAAGACCAGGGAGTTCGGTTTCAATATGATCCGCAAGCACATCAAGATCGAGCCTTCACGCTGGTTCTACTACTGCGACCAGCTCGGTATTATGGTATGGCAGGATATGCCTTGCTTCGCCAGAAGAGGAGACTGGGGACGCTTCCACTATGACGAAGGCACCGATTTCCCTGCATCTCCTGCAGCCAAGCTCAATTACTACAAGGAGTGGGGCGAGATAATGGATCAGCTCGCAAAGTTCCAGTGTATCGTGATGTGGGTTCCGTTCAATGAGGGCTGGAGCCAGTTCGACACCCGCGAAGTCGTCGATTTCACCCGCCGCAAGGACCCTACCAGGCTCATCAACATGGCTTCAGGAGGCAACTGGGTGGCAGACTGCGGAGACGTTCTCGACAATCACAACTATCCGTTCCCTGCAATGAACCAGTGGGACCAGAAGATGATCAACGTACTCGGTGAATATGGCGGAATCGGCCTCCCGGTCGAAGGCCATCTCTGGCAGACCGACCGCAACTGGGGCTATGTCCAGTACAAGAACTCCGACGAGGTCTTCACTGAATATGCCAACTTCGTCGTGATGCTTGAGAACCTCATCAGACAGGGTGTCGCCGGAGCCGTCTATACCCAGACCACGGACGTGGAAGGCGAGGTCAACGGTCTTATGACCTATGACAGGAAGGTGATCAAGATGGATGCGGAGAAACTCAACGAGGTCAATACCAGGGTCATCAAGTCAATGAGACGTTAGCAGGCGTCTGACAAGACATATTATCCATCGGACCGGCAGCAGGAGCAGGTAGATGACAAGGGCTGTGACAATCACATAGCCGATCATCGAAAAAAGCTCGGTTGCCGGTCTGGCGTATCTGACGATGGCATAGATGTTCATCCCGAAGGCTGCTGCGAATGAAGCGAGAAGATACCACAGCTCCCTGCGGATATGGCGTGAGGTTATGATGATGTCCTTCATGTTCAGAAAGTGAGATAAGGGATTTTGTATTCCTCCGGGAAATCAAGGGTCCTGCCTTCTTCCATCGCCCGGTTGCCCAGAAGGCAGAGGATGCTCGAATAGTAGGCCTCCTCGACCACGTTGGAGGCTTTCTCTCCCGTGATGCAGGACTGGCAGAAGGCCGAGAGGATTTCGTCCGAACCGTCGTTGTCCGAGGAGACCATGCTCTGGCCGCCGTTCACGCTGACCTGGCCCTCGATTACCGCATGCGGATGGTATTCGGACTTGAGTTCTGGCCTCCAGCTCGGCCCGGCAGTGGGAATCGAGGCGAAGACTCCTGTCTTGATCTGGTCGAGCAGCTGCCTCATTCCGGGGATTGTGTTGTCCTCCTCGAGGTAGTATATTCCCCGGGAAAGGTCCATTGTCCCGTCTTTCCCCAGAATCTGTTCCTCCATCCCGTTGTATTTGTTGGAGATGAGGGATTCGTAGTTGATTTTGCGTCCGTCGGAGTAGCGGTAGATGACGTTGACGCTGTCATAGACCTCCCTGCCGTCCTTCCAATAGACGATGTCGCCCATTCCCGTGACCCGGGAAGGAATCTTGCCGATGGCGAGGTTGCAGACCTCCAGCTGATGGGAGGCAAGTTCGGTCATCAGGCCTCCGGAATATTCCTTGTACAGCCTCCAGTTGATATGCCTCTCAAGTTCCGGGGAAGGCACCGGCCTGCGCCAGTCGGCATTCCTGAACCAGTGGCATCTCATCCCCACCACATCTCCGATAAGCCCTTCCTTGATCAGTCCGAGCGCCTTGATGTACTTCTTGTCGTACATCCTCTGCATACAGTAGTACAAAGCCCTGTCGGAGTTCCTGTAGGCCTCGTAAACCTCCTTGCAGTCCTCCATCCGGAGAGCCATCGCCTTTTCGCAGAAGACGTGCTTGCCGGCGGCGAGGGCATCCAGGGTGATTCGGGCGTGGAGGTGCAGGGGAGTGGCTATGATCACTCCGTCGATGTCCTTGTCCTCCAGTATCTCGCGGTAGTCGCTCACGGTCTTCGCCCCAGGGCAGAGGCTGCCTGCCGCTTCAAGGTTTGCAGGATAGGTGTCGCAGATAGCAGCCAGGGTGGCGTGCTCGATTTTCAGCAGATTGTGAATATGGTACTGTCCGCGCGAGCCTGCCCCGATCAGGGCTATCCTTGCCTTCTCCTTCTTGATTTCGTCCAGTTTCTCCGGTGTGCAGGACGTCAGCCAGGGAGCGGTCGAAGCGAGGAAGGCGGCTCCGCCTGTGACGTAAGCGAGATTCTTGATGAAACTTCTGAGTCCCAGATCGACCTGGGCGTCTGTCTTTTCAGTTTTCATGTTCTGGTTGGCAGTCTTTTTTGCGTAGTGGCCGGGGATTGTCGGGTCACCGGGCATATTCAAACCCTAAAATTACAAAAAATGCCGTTTCTTTCATCCGATAATCTTCCCTTTGTCGCCAATTTGCTATATTTGTCCGCTATGCTTCACGCCCGAACAGAGTATGTCGGCCCCTCCCGGACCTTTCACGGCAGCATTGACGCCCTGATGGGGACCCGCTTGGAGATTGTTCTCGCCGACGCTTCCCCGGAGGCCGTTTCCCGCCTCTGGGACTGGCTTCTTGTCGAAGCCGGCCTTCTCCAGCGGGTTCTCGACCGTTTCGATCCGGGCAGCGAACTTTCGCTTCTCAACCGTTCCGAGGGGGCTGTACGGGCAAGCGGGACTCTCTCCCTGATGATTCGGACCGCGCTCCGTTACCATCGCCTCACCGACGGGCTTTTCGATGTCGCGAAGGGAGGGCTTCAGGAAGTTTCCATTGATGATTCGGACCTTGTGGACCTGAAAGGCCACGGGCTCGATTTCGGCGGGATGGCCAAAGGCTTTCTGCTGCGCAGCCTGCATTCGGCGGCCCTGTCGGAGGGAGTATGCAACCTCTTTGCGGATTTCGGCGGCAGTTCCATCCTTGCTCTCGGCCGTCATCCCTACGGCGACTGCTGGACTGTCGGGGTTAGGAATCCCTACCGGCCCGGAGTGCTCGAGGAGGTGGAACTCCGGAATCAGGCGATGTCCACCTCGGGGAACACCCCTTCCTACGGCTCCCACATCATCAATCCTTTCAGCGGTGAATATGTCAACGTCCGCAGGCAGCTCAGCGTCGTCTCGGAGGACGCCCTCGACGCGGAGGTCCTCAGCACGGCCCTGATGATTGCCGGCAGGCGGCAGGCGGAAACGATTGCAGCCCGTTTCCCGGGCTGCATTGTCAAAGAATTCGATGTCTGAATATTCCGTCAGATGCTCGGCTTGTTCTTGAGCCATTCGTCGAACCAGGCCATGTGCTCCGTCAGGAAGTTGTCCACATATTCAACCTCCTTCTTCCAGTCTCCGAAATAGACGAGGCCGACGCTGGTATATTCATTGAGAATAGGCCAGATTTTGAAGTTGTAGTTCTGGGCTGTCTGGATCGAGGCCGCGAGGTCTGTCATCTCCTTGTGGACCGCATCCATCTGAGGCTTGAGCTTGGCCCATTCGTCCTTGACTATGCCGACGAAGTACGGGTCGGAGAAGACCTGCGACATATAAGGCCAGTGCCCGCGGTAGGAACCGTTCACGACAGGCTTGATGCCTTCGCTCGGAGTGGCCCAGCCGTTCTGCCCGGTAGCCGCGAGTCCATAGCTCCACTCTGCATCCCAGACGGGTCCTCTTTCGAGTTTGCTGTTGTGGTTCCGGAGGATGAAATAGTGGTTGGTGTCCATATTGCCGGACAGTTCCTGCACGAGATACCACTTCGCCCAGGTCCGGACGTCGATGTACTTGCGGTAGCCCGTCTCCGGATTGGTGTAGTCGCTGCCGTACAAGGCGTTCTCGAACTCCGTCATGAAGTTCCTGATGAAGTTGTACTCGGGGTCTCCGTTCACGATTTTCCCATTGTCCGCATCCGGATACTTGAAGGTGAAAGGAGTCCCTCTGTCAGTCATGAAGTACAGAGGCTCCCTGCTGTAGTAGCCGTCCCTTTCTATGATGAAGCCGTCGTCGTCCAGCACGACCCTGTCCGCAGCCTTCTCGACCTGGTCCACGAGCAGATAGACACCCATCTGCTCCCCGTTCAGGCTGACGCTGACATGCTGGTGGCGGACGGTGAAAGGCATCCCCACTTTCTCGGCGAGAGTGTACATATAGCACTCCCTCAAAAGGGAATGGTCGCAGTACATCGCGAGCAGCACCCAGTCCCTGTTGGCCGGGAATCCGCACATGCTGTGCTTTTCCTCGAGCTTGATCTTGTAGGGCTTCTTGGGGTAACTGGCGGTGGCGTTGCCTCTGGTGTGGATGATTCCTTCGGAGATGAATTCAGGTTCGGAAGATCCTGTCTTGAAGAATTTCACGGTGCAGGGAATATGGTCTTCCCTTGTGACGACGGGGGCCTTGTTCTGAGTGACTATCGAAACTGTCGGAATGCCGTAACTCTGGCGGTATTCGTTCGTCTTGGTGGCTTCTTCCGGTTTGCATCCGGAGAAGAGGAAGGCCAGCAAGGCCGATGTCATCAATGCTGCGGTTAATTTGTTCATTCTACAAATATACTGTTTTTTCGTCAATTCTGTACAAGTAAGCCGCCCCGGGACGGCGGAACACAGAATACAAAATGGAGGCGGCAGGATTATCTTGCACTGCCTCCTCCATTTTATGTGGGGAATCGTCAGACAATTCCCGTATCATCCGGGGAAATCCTAAAAGAACTCCTCGTTGGTAGTGTTCTCTTCAACCGGCTTCGGCTCAGGATTCCTCCTCTCGCGGAAACTGCTGCGGCGCTCGTCGTGGCGGTCGTTCCTGCGCTCGCCTCTACGGTCGTCGTGACGGTCGTTGTTCCTGCGGTCGCCGCGGTCGCCCCTGCGGTCGTTGTTCCTGCGGTCGCCGCGGTCACCTCCGCGAGGCCTGCGCTCAGGCTCCACATAGCCTTCCGGCTTCGGGGCGAGAGCTCTCATTGAAAGCCTCATCTTTCCGGTCTTGGCATCGATTTCAAGAAGCTTGACATCGACTTCCTGTCCTACTGCAAGGACATCCTCGACCTTCTCGGTCTTGGTCCAGGCAATCTCGGAGACGTGGAGAAGGCCTTCCTTGCCCGGAAGAATCTCGACGAAGGCTCCAAATTCAAGAATTGAGACGACCTTGCCGTGGTAGGTTTCCCCGACCTCCGGAACAGCGCAGATGGACTGAATCCAGTCGTAGGCCTTCTGCATTGCCTCGGCATCGTTGGTGGCGATGTCAACGACACCCTTGCCGTCAACCTCGTCGATGGTGATGACAGCTCCGGTCTCGGCCTGAATCTTCTGGATGGTCTCGCCGCCCTTGCCGATGACGGCTCCGATGAATTCCTTGTCGATTTCAAAGGACTTGATTCTTGGAACGAACGGCTTGTAGTCCTCGCGAGGCTTGTCGATGCACTTCATCATTTCACCCATAATGTGCATCCTGCCTTCCTTGGCCTGCTGGAGTGCCTTGGCGAGAACATCGTATGAGAGGCCGTCCACCTTGATGTCCATCTGGGTGGCGGTGATGCCGTCCTTCGTACCTGCGACCTTGAAGTCCATATCTCCGAGGTGGTCCTCGTCCCCGAGGATGTCGGTGAGGATGGCGTAGCGGCCGTTAGGATTCTTCTCGTCGGTGATGAGTCCCATTGCGACACCGGCCACCGGCTTGCTGATCTGTACGCCGGCGTCCATAAGCGCGAGGCAGCCGCCGCAGATTGAAGCCTGTGATGACGAACCGTTGGATTCGAGGATGTCGGAAACGACGCGGACTGCGTAAGGGAATTCAGGAGCCTTCGGCATTACAGCCTTGAGAGCCCTGAAGGCGAGGTTTCCGTGGCCGATTTCACGACGGCCCACTCCTCTCTGCGGCTTTGCGTCGCCGGTTGCGAAAGGAGGGAAGTTGTAGTGGAGGACGAACTGCTGGTTGTCCTGGATGAGTACCTCGTCGGTCTGCTTCATGTCCATCTTGGTTCCGAGGGTGACTGAAGCGAGGGCCTGGGTCTCTCCACGGGTGAAAATGGCTGAACCGTGTGCGCAAGGCAGGCAGTCGGTCTCGCACCAGATAGGACGGACCTCGGTAGTCTTTCTTCCGTCAACGCGGAGCCCTTCGTCAAGGAGAAGGTTGCGCAGGGCATCCCTCTGGTCGTTGCCGAAGTAGCGGCTTATCATCATCTTCTTGGCTTCCTTCTCTTCGTCGGTAAGGCCGAGGGATTCGATGCACTCGTTCTTGATGGCCTCAAAGCCTTCTTCCCTCTGGTGCTTCGGTTTTGCGGACTTGGCCAGCGCGTAGCACTTGTCGTAGCAGAAATCGTGAATCTTCTGCTTCAGGTCCTCGTCCTCTTCATCGTGCGGATAGTCCCTCTTGTTCTGGTCGGTACCGAGTTCGGCCATAAGTTCCTTCTGGACACGGCAGTGCTTCTTGATTTCTTCGTGGGCGAACTTGATGGCGCCGAGCATCACTTCCTCGCTGACCTCCTTCATCTCGCCTTCAACCATCATGATGTTCTCTTCGGTTGCTGCGACCATAAGTTCGAGGTCTGCATTCTCCATTTCGCTGAAGGTAGGGTTGATGCAGTACTCGCCGTCAATCCTGCAGACCCTGACTTCTGAAATCGGACCTCCGAAAGGCAGGTCTGAAGTGGCGAGGGCGCAGGAGGCTGCAAGTCCTGCAAGCGCGTCTGGCTGGATGTCCTTGTCTGCTGAGATGAGGGTTACATTGACGAATACCTCGAGGTGGAAATCCTCAGGCCAGAGAGGCCTGATAGGGCGGTCGATGAGGCGGGAGATGAGAATCTCGTAATCGGAAGACTTGCCTTCCCTCTTCATAAAACCTCCCGGGAAACGTCCGGCAGAGTAGAATTTTTCCTTGTAGTCAACTGTGAGCGGCATGAAATCGGTGCCTTCCTTGACCTCTTTGGCTGCGCAGACTGTGGCAAGAAGCATAGTGTTGCCCATCCTGACGACAGCGGAGCCGTCAGCCTGCTTTGCAAGCTTTCCGGTCTCGATTTCGATTATCCTTCCGTCGGATAATTCGATTTTCTTGTTGATAATGTTCATTACTGTTTTTCTATAACGTCTTAATCTTCGTTCAAACGAAAAAGGGAGGGCCGCAACTCTGTCACAGCCATCCCCTTCATTTTTTCCTATAGCTGGATTATCGACGGAGACCGAGCTCCTTGACAATCTTTCTGTATCTCTCGATGTCAGTCTTCTGGAGATAGTCCAGAACTGAACGTCTCTTACCTACAAGACGAAGAAGGGAACGACGGGTAACGGTGTCCTTCTTGTTGTTCTTCAGGTGTTCGGTAAGATGGTTGATACGGTAGGAAAATAAAGCAACTTGACTCTCTGGCGAGCCGGTGTCTGTATTAGACTTCCCGTACTTTGCGAAAATCTCTTGCTTCTTGTCGGCCATTAAATACTCTGCCATTTCGCAAAAAATCTGTTATTGTTAATAAAATACCTTTCCGCTACTTGCAGAAAGCCTGCAAATTTAATCATTTATTTGCGATTAACAAATTAATTGTCGCAAAATTGTGCCGATTCCTCAAAGATTGTCAAATTCGGTCCGGGTCATCTTGACAAACCGATGCAAAAAACTAACTTTGCTCCGACCAAATTCCATTTCACAAGCGCGTTATGAGCAGAATCCTGGTAACCGGAGGGGCCGGCTTCATCGGTTCCAACCTTTGCGAACGTCTCCTGCTGGAAGGGCACGATGTAATCTGTCTGGACAATTTCTTTACCGGCAGCAAGGACAACATCCGCCACCTGGTGGGCAACAGCCATTTCGAACTGTTCCGCCACGACGTGACCGAGCCTTTCCGGGCGGAAGTTGACCTGATTTACAACCTGGCCTGCCCGGCTTCTCCTCCGGCCTATCAGTCCAATCCGACCCGGACCGTCAGGACCTCCGTCCTGGGAGCGATCAACGCCCTCGAACTGGCCGCGAAGACAGGGGCCCGGATTCTCCAGGCATCGACCAGCGAAATCTACGGGGACCCGGCCGTCCATCCGCAGGAGGAATCCTACTGGGGCAATGTCAATCCTGTCGGAATCCGCAGTTGCTACGACGAGGGGAAGAGATGCGCCGAGACCCTTTTCATGGACTATCACCGCCAGTTCAATGTCCGGACGAAGATAATCAGGATTTTCAACACCTACGGCCCCGGGATGCACCCCTCTGACGGCCGGGTGGTCAGCAACTTCATTATGCAGGCCCTCCGCGGCGAGGACATCACCGTCTATGGCGACGGTTCACAGACTCGCAGTTTCCAGTATGTGGACGATCTGCTCGAGGGAATGGAGCGGATGATGGACTCCGACGAGTCATTCACCGGTCCGGTCAATCTCGGCTGCCCGGTCGAGCACACGATGCTCTCTCTCGCCGAGCTTGTCATCAGGCTGACGGGTTCGCATTCGGGAATAGTCTTCCGGCCGCTCCCGGGCGACGACCCGAAACAGCGGAAGCCGGACATCAGCCTCGCCGGAGAAAAGCTCGGCTGGAAGCCGGAGGTCAGTCTGGAAGACGGCCTGGCGAGGACGATTGAATATTTCAGGAAATTCGTGTAGGAGTCATTCCCTTCAGGCGAGTTCGTCCTCCGGGCTCGGAATGATGTCGCAGTTGTTGCCGTTGGGATTGACGGCGGCAATCCTTGAGAGGGTCCTGATGAAGTACCAGACCACAAGGGCGCTGACGGCGAAGACCACTGCATATTCCCAACCGGGCAGGACGTCGAGAATGGTATCGGCTTCCTTGATGGCCTCGCTGCCGAAATGGGCGAGCAGGACGCTGAAGGTGTTGTTGACGCAGTGCATCAGCATCGTGAGCTTGAGCGAGCCGGTGCGGTAATAGACGTAGCCGAAGAGGCAGCCGATAAGGAAGGCTGAAACGCCCTGCCAGAGGTTGCCGTGGATGGCGGCGAAGAAGAGGGCGGAGATGACAATCGCCAGGGCCGGCGAAATGCCCTTGCCGTTCTGTTCCTTGCCGGGTCTCACCCTGTTGTAGTTGAGCAGTCCCCTGAGGACTATGCCCCTGCACATCCATTCTTCAAACAGCGGCGCGAAAATCCCCACGCAGACCAGGCTCGGAATCAGGGGTCCTCCCGTCATCATCTCCATCGTGGATTTCAGCTGTTCGGACATTTCCGGCAGGAAACTGTTGACCAGTTCCAGCATCATCGATGCGGCTATCATCGCCACGGCGGCGAGAAGCCCGGTCACCAGTCCGCCTTTGGAACCGAAGTGGTTGCTGTCAAGCCTGTAGCCTCGGTCGAAAGTGGCGTTGCGCGAACTCTTGACCTTTGCGTAAATCAGTACGGGCATGAACTGCAGCGGATAGATTATCAGCATCAGATAGCACATCTGCATTCCCGACAGGGTAAGCGGAACGGCTATTAACATCGACAGCAGCATCCCGACGAGGAACCATCCGAGGACGGAGAACAGGCCGGAGATGCCCGGGGTGTACCACGAGAAGGCTCCGATGATGTCGAAGCTCTTCTCCACTTTGCGAGGATTGAAGAAACCCATTCCGTCCTCCTCCTATTTCCAGAGCGGCGTAGGATAGACTCCCTCCCTGACGAGAGCGGCGAACTTCCCGACCACTCCCGGACGGTCTTCCTTGAAGGTGACTCCGAACCAGTGCGAGTCGGTCGAGAGCACTTCGCAGCTGTAGCCTTCACGGTTGATGAGGGTATCGACGGCGAACGGGATGTAGAACTCCTTCTTCAGTTCATTGATGTTGGCCTCGAGGAATTCCTCGAAGATTCTGCCGCTTTGCTCGAAGTAGTCCGGGGTGAAGCCCCACATATTCATTGAGCAGAGGTTCGTCCCTTCAATCGGCACGCGGGTTTCGCCCGTGACGGTGTTGTCGCCGTAGATTCTGCCGTCCTTCTCCTTGCCGATGTTGACGCATTCGGTGATGCCGGAGAGCTTCATTCCGCTGTCGTAGGAGCATATTCCCCTGGAGACGGTGCCGTTCTCGGAGAGGGTGTTGTCAAGCTCGAAGCCTACGATTGCGCAGCTGCCCTTGGTGTCGCTGTGGGCATTGAGCCAGTCCGCGAGAATCCTGAAAGAGCTCCTGCCGTAGTAGTCGTCCCCGTTGATGACTGCGAAAGGCTCCTTGATGACATCCTTCGCCATCAGGACGGCGTGGGCGGTGCCCCACGGCTTCTGCCTTTCCGGGTTGAGGGTGAATCTTGCGGGTATCTTGTCAAGCTCCTGGGTGACGAACTCGAACTCCAGGGGAGCGCCGTCAGGGCAGGTGATGCCTGAATATTTCTTCCTGACAGTCTCCTTGAAGACATCCAGGAAGGCGTTTCTTACGATATAAACCACTTTGCCGAAGCCGGCGGCGACAGCGTCGTAAATCGAATAGTCGATGATGGTCTCACCGTTCGGACCGAGTCCGTCCATCTGCTTGAGGCCGCCATAACGGCTGCCCATTCCGGCTGCGAGAACAAGAAGAGTAGGTTTCATGATATAATGTATGTTTGCTTTTGAGTATTTTGACAAAAATAGTAATTTTGCAGAAACAATCTTCCCGATATTCCGCAAATTGGAAAATTTCAAAGACATCTGGAACCGAGACAGGGACGGAAAGAATGCCCAGCAGCGTTCTTTCATCCGTTATGCGGTCGTGATAACCGCCGCATTCATCCTCTTCCTGGGCTTTTTCAACCAGAACAACATCGTCCGCTGGGTCAAGGCCGGCTTTGAAATCCGCAGGCAGGAGAAGCAGATCGAGCAGTACACCCGGGAAATAGAGGAGATGGACGGACGCATCCGCTCCCTGACTTCCAGCAAGGATTCGCTCGAGCGTTTCGCCCGCGAGACTTTCCTTTTCGCCGAGCCCGGGGATGACGTTTTCGTGATAGAAGAAAAGAAATGACAGATATGGACTTCAACTCTTTGACGGCGGTTTCCCCGATTGACGGGCGCTATGCTTCCAAGACTGCCCCGCTCAGGGAATATTTCAGCGAATATGCCCTCATCCGCAACAGAATCAAGGTCGAGATAGAATATTTCATCGCATTGTGCCGGATTCCTCTTCCGCAGCTCGCTGATTTCGGGGAGGGGACGGGGATGTCCGCTGACGAGCTCTTTGCGAAGCTCCGTGACATCTACAGGAATCTGACTCCCGAGGAGGCCGGACGCGTCAAGGAAATAGAGAAGGTCACCAACCACGACGTCAAGGCTGTCGAGTATTTCATCAAGGAGCATTTCAAGGCCCTGGGAATCTCCGCCTGGCAGGAATTCGTGCATTTCGGCCTGACTTCCCAGGACATCAACAACACCGCCCAGCCGATGATGCTCAAGGAGGCTGTCGAGAATGAATATATGCCCGGACTCCTCGAAATCCTCTCCATCCTCAGGGCCGACGCCCTCGAGTGGAAGGATGTGACTATGCTCGCCAAGACCCACGGCCAGCCCGCCACGCCGACCAGGCTCGGAAAGGAGATAGAGGTGTTCGCCGTCCGCCTGGAGGAGCAGATACGCCAGTTCGGACTCCTGACCTATCCCGCCAAGTTCGGAGGGGCCACCGGCAACATGAACGCCCACAAAATCGCCTATCCGGACATCGACTGGCCTTCCTTCGCCGATTCCTTCGTCGCCTCGCTGGGGCTCAAGAGGTCCTTCCCGACCACCCAGATAGAGCATTACGACAACCTCGCGGCAATCTTCGACTGCATGCGCAGGATAAACACCGTGCTCATCGACCTCTGCCGGGACCTGTGGACTTACATTTCGATGGAATATTTCCGCCAGAAGGTCACCAAGAACGAAGTCGGCTCCTCGGCGATGCCGCACAAGGTCAACCCTATCGACTTCGAGAATGCCGAGGGGAATCTCGGAATCGCAAACGCCGTCCTGACCTTCCTTTCGATGAAACTTCCGGTTTCCAGGCTCCAGCGCGACCTTACGGACTCCACGGTCCAGAGGAACATCGGCGTTCCTGTGGCCCACTGCCTGATTTCCTTCGCCTCGCTCAAGAAAGGTCTCGGCAAGCTCATCCTCAACAGTGAGGCCATAGACGCAGACCTGCACCGCAACTGGGCGGTCGTGGCCGAGGCTCTGCAGACCATACTCAGGCGGGAGAACTATCCGAATCCTTACGAGACGCTGAAGAACCTCACCCGGACCGGCGCCGCCATCGATGAGGACACCATCGCCAGGTTTGTCGAAAGTCTGGATGTTTCAGAGGAAGTCAAGCAGGAACTGCGTTCCGTAACCCCGTGGAACTACACCGGTTTCTGAGAAGTGCCGCTTCCGGAGGAATCCCTGTAGAGAGAGAAGAGAGTGATTGTCCGTGATGCCTCCGCGACATCGTGGACCCTGAGGATGTCCGCACCTTCCCGGAGGGCGACGAAATCGGCAATCTGCGTGGCGGTCAGGGCTTCATCCGGAGTGATGCCGAGCGGCCTGTAGAGAAAGCTCTTCCTTGAAAGCCCCGCAAGAATCTTCTTCCCGAATCTCCGGAATGCTCCCATTTCCCTGAGCAGCGCCCAGTTCTGTTCCACCGTCTTCGCAAAGCCGAATCCCGGGTCGAGAATCCACTCTGTGACTCCGTGGCGTTCTGCGGTCGCGGCGATTCCGTCGAAGAAACGCAGGACTTCGAGGGTGACGTCGTCGTAGTCGGTGAGCTGCTGCATGTTCTCGGGAGTGCCTCTGGTGTGCATCGCGACATATTCAAGTCCGAGCTCCCCGACGAGGGACCACATATCCCCGCATCCGCCGCTGACGTCGTTCACAATGAAGGGGCCGACGAGGTCGTAGGCCTTCCTGACTATCTCCGGGCGGAAGGTGTCGATGGAAAGCCTGGCTCCGGGACATTCTCCGGCGGCGGCGAGCAGACCCGGCTTCAGCCTTGCCCACTCTTCTTCTCCGCTGACCGCACGCGAGCCCGGTCTTGTGGAGCAGGCGCCCAGGTCAAGGATGTCCGCACCCTCTTCCACCATATTCCTGAGCCTTGTCCGGAAGGCTTCCTCGTCGAAGCTGCCTCCCTCTCCCAGGCAGCGGCTGCCCGGGTAGAACGAATCGTCGGTCAGGTTGACGATTCCCATTATCGCGGCGCGTCCCGCTGTCCCCTTCTCCATATTCTGCAAAATTATGAAAAAAATGAATATATTTGCGATTCAGGAACATTCAGAATCCAAAGCAAACCACAAAACCGATGTTAGTTGTATTGGAAGGCCTGGACGGAGCCGGCAAGTCCACTCAAGTCAGACGGCTTAAAGAATATCTCGAAACTGTCAGCGCCCGTCTGGAATATATTCACTTCCCGAGGTACGATGCTCCGGTGTACGGCGACCTCATCAGCCGTTTTCTCCGTGGAGAATTCGGCTCGAACGAGGCTGTGCATCCGCAGCTTGTGGCGCTGCTGTTCGCGGAGGACCGTCACGGGGCGGCACCTTCCATGAAAAGGACTCTTGAAGAGGGGGGCACGGTGCTTCTGGACCGCTATGTCTATTCCAACATCGCCTACCAGTGCGCGAAGCTCGGCCCTGAGCAGGAAAGGGAGGCGCTGCGGGAATGGATTCTCCGCACCGAATACGGCTGCTTCGGTCTTCCGAAGCCGGACCTCAACATATTCCTCGACGTGCCGATTTCCTTTGTCGAGGACAGGCTGGAGTCTTCGAGGAACGGCAACGACAGGGAGTACCTGATGGGAGGCCGGGACATCCACGAAGCCGACATCAGTTTCCAGAAATGCGTCAGGTCCATCTATCTGAAGCAGACGGAGCTGGATCCCACTTTCATCAGGGTTGACTGCTCCGATGCCGATGGACGGATGCTCCCTCCGGATGTCATTTCCGGAAAAATCAGATCGGTTGTTGACGAACATTTACATTGATTATGGAAATAGGCAGAACTTTCGGCAAATTGCAGAGGCTGTGCGCCATCATTGTCGGCCTTGTGTTTCTCCTGGCGGGGATATTCAAAATATTCGACCCGGTCGGGGCAGGTCTTATGCTTGAAGAATATTTCAAACTTGCGCACCTGAACTTTCTTCTGCCGGCCGCAAAGCCTGTAGCCGTTGCCCTTGCCTTTTTCGAATCCCTGGTAGGTGCCGCGCTCATCAGCGGAATCACGAGGGTCCCCGTGGCCTTCATCACCACCGTGATGCTCGCTTTCTACACCCTTCTCACCCTTGTCCTCGCGATTTTCAATCCGGACATCGACTGCGGCTGCTTCGGGGAGGTCATCCATCTGACCCATCTCCAGTCCTTCCTGAAGAATGTCCTGCTGATGGCTCTCTCCCTCTTCGCCTTCTATCCTTACAGGAATCTTGGCACCAACAAGGTCCGCAAGGACATATCCTTCGGCATCGCCGCCGCGCTGCTGGTCGCTCTCCTGATATATTCCTGGGTAGGCATTCCTATGGTTGACTTCACCGCCTTCGCTCCGGGCTGCGAACTGCTCGCTTCTTCGGGCGAACACGATGCCCAGGAGGAATATTCATCCGTCTTCGTTTACGAGAAGAACGGGCAGCAGGGTGTATTCACTCTGGACAATCTGCCGGATTCCACCTGGCATTTCGTGCGTACCGAGACTATGCATTTCAACCGTTCCGAGGTGTCGGACGCCACTCCGGCCCTGCCTTTCCACGATTCTCTCGGGGTCAGCAAGGACGCTCTTGCAGTCGAGGGCAATGTGCTCGTGATTTCGGTCTATGACCCGTCCGGGATAAAGGGCGAAGACTGGGTCGAGATAGCCGAATCCCTCCACGGGGCGAAGACGGCGGGATTCACTCCTCTGCTGCTCGTCAATTCCACCCGGGAGGCTATGTCCGGCTTGTCTTCAATCATTCCGGAGGCCAGGGAGAAAATCGAGCCTTGCACCTATTATGCCGACCGCAAGGTCCTCCTTTCCCTCAACCGCGCCAACGGAGGCGCCACCTGTTTCTCGGACGGCCAGCTGATCAGGAAGTTCAGTTCAAGAGCCCTTCCGGACGGGGACTATTTCCTCTCCCGTTCCGGAGCCGACCCGGCCGAGGAGATGCTAGACTACAGCACAAAAGGACGGCTTCAATTCGAGGGATTCATCCTCAACATCTCAGCCATCCTTCTGTTGCTCTGACCTTCAGGGGGTCTTCTATTCGAGTTTCTGTTTGATTTCGGTCACTACGAAGGCTTCGATTACGTCGCCTTCCTTGATGTCGTTGAACTTCTCGATGCCCATACCGCATTCCATTCCGGCAGAAACCTCCTTGACATCGTCCTTGCCTCTCTTCAGAGATGACAGGTCTCCGGTGTAGATGACGATTCCGTCGCGGATCAGGCGGCAGTGCGAACTCTTCGAGATCTTTCCTTCCCTGATGAGACAGCCGGCGATGGTGCCCACCTTGGAAATCTTGAAGGTCTGCTTGACTTCGGCAGTACCTGTGATCTCTTCCTTCTTGATAGGCTCGAGCATACCTTCGATACCGTCCTTGACATCATTGATTGCATCGTAGATGACTGAATAGAGGCGGATTTCAATTCCCTGCTCTTCTGCGCTCTTCCTGGCATCGGTAGAAGGACGTACCTGGAAACCGATGATGACTGCATCCGAAGCCTCGGCCAGGATGACATCGGATTCGGAGATTCCTCCGACAGCCTTGTGGATGACGTTTACCCTGACCTGTTCGGTGGAGAGCTTGATGAGGGAGTCGGCGAGGGCTTCCACGGAACCGTCCACGTCACCCTTGACGATGACATTGAGTTCCTTGAAGTTGCCGATGGCGATTCGGCGTCCGATTTCGTCGAGGGTCATGTGCTTCTGGGTCTTGATACCCTGGATCCTGATGAGCTGCTCGCGCTTGTTGGCGATGGCCTTGGCCTCCTTCTCGTCGGACATCACATTGAATTTCTCGCCTGCGCTCGGCGCGCCGTTAAGGCCGAGAATCGAAACCGGAGTGGAAGGGCCGGCTTCCTTGACCTTCATTCCGCGCTCGTTGAACATAGCCCTGATACGGCCGTAGTAGCTGCCGCTCAGCACCATATCCCCGACCCTGAGGGTGCCTTCCTGGACCAGGACGGTGGCGAGATAGCCGCGGCCCTTGTCAAGAGAGGACTCGATCACGGCTCCGACAGCGTTCTTGTCCGGATTGGCCTTGAGTTCGAGGAGGTCGGTCTCGAGGAGGACCTTGTCGAGGAGCTTGTCCACGTTCATGCCCTTCTTGGCTGAAATCTCCTGGCTCTGGTATTTTCCTCCCCAGGCCTCGGTGAGGATGTTCATCTGCGAGAGCTGCTGGTAGATCTTCTCAGGCATCGCTCCCGGTTTGTCAATCTTGTTGATTGCAAAGACCATCGGGACACCGGCGGCCTGCGCGTGGTTGATTGCCTCTACAGTCTGCGGCATCACTGCGTCGTCTGCGGCGATGATGATGATCGCAAGGTCCGTTAGCTGGGCGCCTCGGGCACGCATTGCAGTGAATGCTTCGTGGCCCGGAGTGTCGAGGAAGGTGATTCTTCTTCCGTCAGGGAGCTTGACATTGTAGGCTCCGATGTGCTGGGTGATACCGCCCGCCTCTCCGGCGATGACATTGGATTTGCGGATGTAGTCAAGAAGGGAAGTCTTGCCGTGGTCAACGTGGCCCATCACGGTGATGACCGGAGGACGCGGAACGAGATCCTCTTCCTTGTCTTCCTGGGTGTTGAGTTCTTCGGTCAGTTCGGCGGTCACAAATTCGACCTTGTAGCCGAACTGCTCGGCGACGAGGACCAGCGCCTCGGCATCCAGCCTCTGGTTGATGGAGACCATAAGCCCGAGATCCATGCAGGCCTTGATGACTTCGTTGACAGGAGTGTTGTCCATAAGGGTCGCCAGGTCGTTCACGGTCACGAATTCAGTAACCTTGAGGACCTGTTTCTCGGCCATCAGATTCTCCATCTCCTCCTGGGTCCTGGCGGCTGCAAGTTCCCTTCTCTCCTTTCTGTATTTGGCACCGAAGTTGCTCTTCTTGTTGTCGTTCATCCGGGCGTAGGTCTCCTTGACCTGCTTCTGGATTTCCTTCTTCATCGCCTCCTGCTCCTCTTCGGACATCACAGGCTTGAACTTCTCGGAACCGCGCTGGCGCTTCTTACCGCCCTTGCCCTGCTCCTGGACAGCCTTGCCGTTTCCTCCGGCCTTGCCGGCCTCGCGCTTTTCATTGCGGGAACTGCTGTTGTCGGCATTCTTTCCTTCCTTGGCGACATCCACCTTCTGGGAGCTCTTGGAAATCCTTTCCCTCTTCTTGCCGTGCTTGCGGTCGAACTGGGAGAGGTCAATCTTGCCGAGAATCTTCAGGCCGTTGCCGTCATCTGCGGCATCGGCTTCTCCTTCGGCATTTCCTGCGCTCTCTTCCCGGTCGGAGCCTGTCCCGTCTTCTCCGGCGGCATCCTCATCCCGGGTCTCCTGACTGTCGGATTCTTCTGAATCGGCCTCGTCCGAAGCGATGGCGGTGTGCGGCTCTTCTTCCTTTTCAGGAACGGACTCGACGGCAGCCGGGGTCGGAGCTGCCTGTTCCTCCGTTGTATCCTTTTCTTCCGATTCTGTCGTATCTGAATATTCAGGGGCTTTCCCCGTTGCAGGCTCTTCCGCAGGCGTCTCCTTCTCAGGGACCTGCTGTTCCTGGCTCACGGCTGCAGGAGCCGTTTCCGGAGTCTCTTCCGCCTCGGCGGTCTTCCGGGCAGGAGCTTCCTGCTGGGCAGGTTTTTCCTGGAGGGCCGGAGTGAAGATGGATGACTTGATGACAGTCTCCCTGTCGAGTTCGTCATATTCCTCTTCGGCCTCTTCCTTCTGTTTGCGGGATGTCTTTTCGAGGATCTCGGTGAGCTTGATGTCGATTTTCTCCGACGCTTCCTTCATCTCGAGATCCTTGCCGAACTGCTTCTCGATGGCGGGGAGGTATTCCTCGCCGATCTTCGCATTCGGATTCTCCTCTATGTCGGCTCCTTTGCTCTTGAGGAAATCCACAAGGTTCTGAAGCCCGATGTTGTATTTTCTGATTAGTTTGTTCAGTCTGATTTCTGCCATATCAACCCCTTTCTTATTATATTCGTTTAGTCTTCAAATTCTGCTTTGAGGATGCGGAACACCTCGGCTACGGTCTCGTCCTCGAGATCGGCTCTCTTGGCGATGTCCTCCGGAGTGAAGGCCAG
The DNA here is from genome assembly GCA_051878295.1 of Candidatus Cryptobacteroides sp. Lineage (GTDB taxonomy): Bacteria > Bacteroidota > Bacteroidia > Bacteroidales > UBA932 > Cryptobacteroides. The sequence goes on along the minus strand of JBJEJV010000043.1, from coordinate 23,948 downwards.
GACACTCTTGGCGGTGTCGCAACCGATGGCTTCGAGACGGTCGATTACCCAGTCGTCAATCTCGTTGGAGAACTCGCTGAGCAGGACGTCTTCCTCCTCGGAACCTTCATTTTCAGGAAGCTCCCTCCAGACCTCGATTTCCCTGCCTACCAGCATTCCTGCAAGCTTGATGTTGCAACCGCCGCGGCCGATGCCCTTCTTGACCTCCTCAGGCTGCATAAAGACTTTGATCTTGTCCGTGTCGGAAGATCCGAGGTCGATTGAAGAGACCCTTGCAGGGTTGAGAGCCCTCTGGATGAGCAGCTGGGTGTTGTTGGTCCACTGGAGGACGTCGATGTTCTCGTTGCGGAGCTCGCGGACGATGCCGATGATTCTCGAACCCTTCACGCCGATGCAGGCTCCGATAGGGTCGATTCTCTCGTCGTAGGATTCGACGGCCACCTTGGCGCGCTCGCCCGGTACGCGGACGACCTTCTTGATGGTGATGAGCCCGTCGTAGATTTCCGGAACCTCAAGTTCGAAGAGCTTCTCCAGGAATTCGTTGGTGGTCCTGGAAAGGGTAATGAACGGAGTGGTGTTGTTCTTCATCTCCACGCTCTTGATGATGGCGCGGATGGTGTCGCCCTTCTTGAAACGCTCTCCCGGAATCTGCTCGGACTTCGGGAGGTGCAGTTCGTTGCTGTCCTCGTCGAGGATGATGACCTCCTTCGACCAGGTCTGGTAGATTTCGCCCGTGAATATTTCACCGACCCTGTCTGAATATGCCTTGAATATGTTGGCCTTGTCGATGTCCATAATTCTTCCCTGGAGGTTCTGCCTGATGTTCAGGATTCCCCTGCGGCCGAAGGAAGCCAGGGACAGCTTCTTGGTATAGACATCCCCGATTTCGTAGTCGTCTTCGCCGGTCTCGGCAAAGATCTGGTCGAGAGTGATCTGGGTGTTCGGGTTCTCGACTTCCTCGACGATGTCGAAGTTCTGGTAAATCTCGCAGTCTCCCTTGTCGACATTGATAATCACGTCGAAATTGTCTGCGGAGCCGAAAGTCTTGGTAATCTGGGTGAGGAACACGTCCTTGAGGACACCCATCATTACAGGCCTGTCGATGTTCTTTTCTTCCTTGAAATCCTTGAAGGCATCAATCAGAGTGATTTCTTCTTTCTTTTCCATGTATGTTTCTGTTATTGTTTGTTTTCCTTCTGTCGGACGGCCGCTACTTGAATTCCACGTGCGGCATCACGGCGTTTATCTCCGTGAAAGGGAAACTGTCCTCGTGCTCCACGGTGACCTTCCTCTTGCTCCCTTCGGATTTTTCCTTCTGTGAGTATCTGAGGCTTATCCCGTTCCCGTCGGCTGCGGTCAGGATTCCCGTGAGTTTCCTGCCGCCCTTGAACAGGACATCCACTGCCGAGCCGATGGCCTTGAGGTACTGTCCCTCCACCTTGAAAGGCTGGTCGAGCCCCGCCGAAGTCACGGTCAGGGAATAATCCTCGACATCCCTGTCAAAGGTCTGGACGAACACGTCGTTGATTCTGACGCAGTCATCGAGGTCAACCTCACCGTGCTCCTTCTCGATGGTGATGGTGATGTCGTTGTCCTTGGTGATGACCATCCCGACCAGGAAACAACCTGATTCGGAGAGTATCGGAGCGATTGCCCCAAGTGCCTTTTCTCTGTCCATTTCCGTTTGTCCTTAAAAAAAAGATAGGAGACGCGACCGTCACCTATCTCTCACAACGCTGCAAATATAAGCAAACTTTGGCGTAAATGAAAATTTATTGTTTTCTTTGCGAAGCGATGGCTGAATATTTGCACGTATCCCGTGCAAGTTTTCAGGGAAACCGGCATTTGGAATACCGGTGCCCCGGATTTTTCCGCATCAGACAAATAACATAGCCAGACAGACAATCAAGATGGAATTTACTGCTAAACAATTGGCTCAGATACTGAAAGGAACAGTGGAGGGAGATTCACAAGCCAAAGTTACTTCTTTTGCCAAGATCGAGCACGGCAAACCCGAACAACTATGTTTTTTCGCCAACCCCAAGTACGAAGAGTACGTGTACACCTGCAAGGCGAGCATTCTCCTGGTCAACAAGGATTTCCAGCCCAAGCAGCCGGTCGCTTCAACCCTGATAAGGGTGGACGACGCCTACAAGGCTTTGGCGGACCTTCTGAAATATGTCACCGTCCAGAAACGGACTGACCGCAGGCACAGGGGATTCCGCTCATCCTGGTTCCTGACTTCCAAATTCGGCAAGAAGGTCTATCTGGGCAGCCATTCCTATGTCGGCCACCACGCCAGAATCGGCAACTATACCAAAATCTACGAAAATGTCTATGTCGGGGACAACACCGTAATCGGCGACCACTGCATAATCTATCCGGGTGTGGTAATCTATCCCGGAATGGTCATCGGCAACAACGTGATCATCCACGCCAATGCGGTCATCGGCTCCGACGGCTTCGGCAACGCCCCTCTTCCTGACGGGACCTGGGAGAAAATCGAGCACATCGGCAACGTCATCATCGGCGACAACGTCGAAATCGGCGCCGGCACCACCATCGACAAGTCCGAGATGGAATCCACCATCATCGGGAACGGGGTCAAAATCGACAACCTCTGCCAGATTGCCCACAATGTGGTCATCGGCGACAACACGGTGATGGCCGCGATGACCGGAATCGCCGGCTCGGCGAAAATCGGCAAGAACTGCGTCATAGCCGGCCAGGTCGGAATCGTCGGACATATCACCATCCCGGACAACACCACCATCGCCGCCCAGTCGGGAGTCATCAGCAGCATAAAGACCGAGGGACAGGTCCTGATGGGCTCGCCGGCCATCCCTCTTAAGAATTATCTGCGGAGCTACGCCATATTCAAGAAACAGGGGCAGTAGCCCCTTTCCCTCCCGCCTTGCTCAGGCATAAGAGTGCATCCCTCCCAAAATGAGGTTCACACCGAAGTAGGTGACAAGAACCGAAAGGAAGGCGATGATGCAGTAGGCGTGGAAGAACTTCGGCCGGCGGAATATTTCCAGGCTGCCGCCGTGCAGGGCGAATGAATATACGAGCAGGGTGACCAGCGCCCAGGTCTCCTTTGGGTCCCAGCCCCAGTAACTGCCCCACGAAATGTTGGCCCAGACGGCCCCGAGAAAGGTCCCGAAAGCGAGCAGGAAGACTGCGGGGCATAGCACCGTCGTCGAAAGGTCCTTCAATTTCGCGGCCTGGTCCTGGGTCGGCATGCACAGGCCGAGAATGCCGCACAGGGCCACCAATCCGAGTAGAGTGTAGGAAAGCATCATACTCAGCACGTGTATGCTGAGCAGCGGGCTCTGGAGCACCGGCATCAGCCGGGTGATCTGCGGACTGGCGCTGGCCAGGGAAGCCATCAGCATAGTAAACCCGGCCAGCAGGAGCCCGGTCGGAAGTATCAGGGGGAATTTCCTGTACAGGAGCAGCGAACTCAGCGAGGACAGCCAGGCCATCAGCATCATCACGCAGTAGCTGCCGGAGAAGGGTGCATGCCCGGACACGAACCAGCGGAGGCCCAGCACGAGTGTCAGGTAACACCAGAGCAGGGCCGTCAGGCATGCCGTGACGTGCTGAACGGGTGAGGGCAGCCTTTTCCCCCTGGCCATCAGGGCTCCGCAGAGGATGAAAAGGATGATTCCTATAGTTATCGACGACATGAATGGAATCATCGGCCTCGAAATGCTGTTGTAGAGTCTTTCGGCCTTCACCTTCAGTGCGGAAGGCAGGACCTCTGCCGCCGTCTTCTCCTGATAGGCCTTTATCTTCCCGACCAGGCGCAGCACCTCATCCCAGTCCTCCTGCCTGACCGACTCGTCCACCAGGTCGAGGGCTTTCCGCACGAACACCCACAGGTCGTAGTTGTCCGTCACCTCTTCCGGCAGCGGGTCGTTGCAGCCGTACCAGGAGACAGTCCCGTCGGAAGACCTTATCGGGAATATCTTGAAGGCATCTCCCGAGGCGGCGGAACGCTGGAGGTACTCCAGTTCATCTTCCCGGGCCGTCCCTCTGTCCTTGGCCTTGACCTTGAAGGGGACCACCCGCCACCAGTCATAGTAGAACAGCCAGCCGCTGACAGTCTGGTCGGCGGTGAAACCGAAAGGACCGGCCTTGCCGTAGGCTTTCAGGCAATAGCTGCGGTTGAGGGTGGAGAGGGGACAGACGCGTTCATTGTAATAGACGTACAAATCCCCGAATGCTTCCGCGACCTCCTCCGGCAACACTTCCGGCCTTTCGCACCTGAGGTTCCTGGCATCCAGGCTTGTCGGAACGGTCAGCCCAGCCAGGATGACGGCCACGGGCGCAAGACGCTCAAGGGCTGCACGGTAGGCCGTCCCTTTCTGGAAGAAGAAGCCCAGAATGGAGAGCAGGAGCAGCACATAGCCCGTGTAGGTGACCGCAATGCCCCAGGGGTCGTGGCTCACGGCGAGGGTGCTGCCTCCGAGGTCCTCGTCAAAGTCCGCCTGGTAGAAACGGTAGCCCTTGTGGCGGAGAATATGGTTCATTGAAATGCAGTGCTCCGTCCCCTCGGGGAGGACCGTCACTGTGCTTCTGTAATCGGCAGCCGCTTTGGACCCCGGGTAGCACTCAACCGCATATTCATCCAGTCTCAGGCTGAAAGGCAGGGATTTCGTCCCTCCTCCTTCCAGGACGATGCTGTCGCCCTGCTCGCCGACCCTCAGATGGATGCTCCCTTTCTCCCCGCAGAGGAAAGTCGTCAGAGCTCCGGCCAGAATCAGGACGAAGGACAGGTGAAGGGAAAAAGTGAAGGATTTCCGCACCACGCCCCTCCTGCAAAGCCAGACGATGCCGCTGATTGCGGCCACCGACCACAGGAGGATGAACAGCGGGTGGTGATAGACGGCGGAAAATGCCGCCGGAGACCCTTCGGCCTTTTCAATCACGGTAGCCGCCATCATCATTGCCACAAGGAGGGCGAGCGTGCCGAAACTGAGATATTTGGGAAGATTCTTCACTTTCTCCGGAAATACTGGGGCAGGATGAGGGAGGACAGTCCCCCCCCGCTCAGATTGAATCGATGAATCTCACCACGGCGTCGCGGTCCTCCTTGGAGAGGTTGTAGAACTTCTCCCCTGAGGAATAGGCGTCGCTCTTCTTGGAATAGGCGTGCCACATTATGGCCTCCACCACGGTCCGGGCCCTGCAGTCGTGAAGCCTGTCGGAGGCTCCGGTGTTCTGGGATGAAAGACCGCGTCCCCAAAGCGGGGTGGTCCTGCACCAGGTGCCGTGGATGTCGTTCTTCATGTACAGGCGGTGCTGGATGAAGTCTGAATATGGCCAGATTGTCTGGTTGGCGTAGCGCGGAAGCGGCTTGCCTTCGTTCATGGCAGGGCTCCAGTAGTTGTCGTCGCCGGTTTTCCAGGATGGCTTGTGGCAGGTCGCGCAGCCCATTTCGATGAAGAGCTCCTTGCCCCTCTGCACGTCTTTCTCGTGCAGGTTGCGGGCCCTCGGAATGGAAAGTCCGCGGTGCCAGACCATAAAGTCGTAGAACTGGTCGGCGCTCATCTCCGCTTCAAAGTTGTGGTAAGGATTGTCGAACTGGTTGGTGGTCGGGCTCAGGAGAGCCAGAACCGCCTCGGATATTTCCTCGTCCGTAACCGTACCGTCCTTGTTCACATCCACGTAGTAAGGCGAAGCCTCTTTTTCGGCACGTATGGCTGCAATCACTGATGGCGTCTCACTCATTTTCTTCGCCCAAGCCACCGTGGTGTACAGGTAAGGACGGTCCGGACGGGTTACGTTCGTAATGTTCCATATTGCATTGGCTCCAGCACCGTCCTGCAAGGAGCCTCTGGTCAAAGCATAGGTGTATCGCTTGACGGGCTTGAACTCTCCGCGGGCCACCCGGGTCCCGTCGGCAAGGATTCCCGCTCCGTTCTCTCCGGCCTGCCAGTTGGAGTAGTAGGCAGTCTCGGCGAAGTCATTCCTGCCCTTGTCCCAGAAGGACGGATTCAGTTCCACATAAGGGGCTTCTGCCCGGTACTGCTCGCGCAGGGCGTCGTCAGGAATGGCATCTATCAGCCCGGCTCCGATCACTCCGATGGTGGATTCCAGGCGGAAACCCATCGTGAGGCCTTTCTGCTGGGCGGTTTCATAAGGATTGGGGTCGGTGTTGAAAGCCTCCCTGGCTATGGTCAGCTCAGGGTACTGGAGGCTGTAGGATTCTCCGTCCGGGAACTGCATCGGCAATCCGCTTTCCATTTCCCTTACCGGAATCCAGGACAGCGAGATTCCTTTCTCATCGATAGGAGGGAGGAAAGGCTCCGCAGCCATTGTCTGCGGCATTCCCGTCACTTCCGAAACATAGCTTCCGTCGTTGCTCCCCGGCTCTTCGGCATAATAGACCACCAGCAGGTAGCCGTTGCCGAAAGCGCGGGCCGTGTTGGCTTCATAGCTGCTTTGCCATTTGCCGTGGCCGTATGCCGGATGGCAGTCCAGGCAGGATTTGCGCACTGAGGCCGGTCCGAGTCCCTTGAACGGAGCCGAATTCAGGGTGAAATTGCGCTCGAAGAACATCTCCCCGTGGTTGAACTGGGTGAGAAGACCCTGCTCTTCCACTGCCGGTGCCTCGTCTTCATAGCAGCCTTCCGTCACATTGTCGGTGGTGCCCAGAAGACCTCCGGGATACCATTCTTCCGCCGAGAAGTTGCCTACTGCCTGGCCTACATACTTGGCATCTGATTCAATGACGGCAAGCGGCGCCTCCTCGTTGTTTTCGCAGGCGGCCGCAGCCAAAACGACGGCGGCTGCGGCAAAGAGAAACATTTTTGTGTTCATTGAGCTTAAAGTTTTGAAATCCAGTCTGCCGCCTCATTCAGAAGGGCGTCCAGCGCATTGATTTTGGTGATGCAGTTCTCCGCTTCGGCAGAAGTCGGGTTGTCCACGAAAGCCCCTTTCGCCATAGCCTCGTCCAAAGCCTTGATTGAGGCCTGGAGAGCGTTTTCCAGCTCGGCAGCCTTCGGCCAGCTGTAGGTTTTCAGGAAGGAGGCGATGGATGCGCTGCGGGCGGAAGTGGCATTCAGGGCGCCGTAGAGGCTGTACTGAATCGAGAGGATGTTGTCCTTGAAGTCCTGGTAGGACTGCTTTGAATATGGGGACTCGATGTAGTCCGGATCATAGTTCGAACTGCTGACATAGTGGGCGGTGCCGATTTTGGTGTTCGCCACCTCGTTGCTGATGTTGGAGCAGCCTGCCACGAGGATGCTTGAAACGGCTTCCGGCCAGCTGCGGTAGGTGCTGCCGGCATTGCCGGTCCGGAGCAGATTCTCGCCGTAAGTCAGTCCGCTGTCCATTGTGGTGTTGAGTTCCAGGTCTTCAACCAGTTCCACGCGCTCCTGCGGGCAGTCCGGGTCCCAGGAGGCCTGAAGCTCGAAGCAGTAGTTGCGGAGGTCTTCGGCCACTGCGGTGGCGAATATGATTTCACTCTTTCCGCTCACATTGCGGCCGGAGAAGGCATCGTCGTCTTCCATTCCGTTGAGGGCTTCCGCAGAGCGGTTCTTACCGCCTCTGAATATGATGAATTCTATTCCGTGGAAGCCCAAAGAAGCGGCTCCCACCTCATCGACGGCTCCGGCACCTTCAGCGTCGAGGTCGGCGATGGTCTCGGCATTGGACAGACTCTTTGCGAGCTTGTCCTTGTCCAGCGGCCAGGAATCGATGTGGGCGTCGATGCCATACGCAGTCGCCGCACCGTAGAGGAAGGCCTCGCTGAGTTCCCACCATCTGCGTGCCTCCAGGAAGGTGGCGCAAACCTGGTCTATCTGGGACTGGCTGTAGCTGCTGCAGGCCTTCAATTCCGTAAGCTGATTGTACAGGGATTCCGAAGCATCGGCAAGATTGCCGTAGATATTGTAGATTACCTGGGGTACATACTGTTCCACAGCGGCCTGCAGGGCTCTGTCCTGCTCGCTGTCCGTATCTGGAGCGGGGGTCTTCTCGCAGGATGCTGCGCTCAGGATGAAGGCCGTCGCCAGAAGAAGGATTTGATACTTTTTCATTATCGTTGCTGTTTTGATTGATTATTTCTTGAAGAAGGCCATATAGCAAATGCCGAGGCTTATGGATGGCTCCGGGTTGTAGCCGGTCTTGAGGAAGCGGTGCGAATATTCCGCCTTCACTGCAATCTGGGGCAGGGGGTAGTAGTTGACACCCACGGCGATCCTGTGCTTGGCCGTCCACTCGGCAGCCTCCTGTCCCGTGTCCGGGATGTATGAGTTGTAATATTCGTACCTGCCGAACAGGAACAGTTTCTCGTCTTCCTTCTGGCGGAACAGGGACAGCAGGTCGTAGCCGGCTTCGACGCCGGCCGCGAAGGCACCCTTGCCCACGGCCGATTTTTCGTACGGGGCGTTGTTCGCGCTGCGGTTGCGCTTCATCGTGCTGATGAGGGCCGCGTCGCCGACATATCCATAATCCAGATTGCCCCTGGCTATGAAACGCTTTCCGGTGTAGGCGAAATCAAAGGCTCCGACTGCGGTGCGCCCGACCACTCCGTAATAACGGGATTCCTCGGAAATCACCTCGTAGGGGTAGGTGTTGTTGAAGGACCTTCCGTAGTAAGCGCTCAGGGACATTCTCAGATTCTTTACTGAGTAATTGTCTATGCGTGCGGCGAATCCGAGCTGGTTGGCGACCTTGAACTCGAAGGGAGAACCCGCTCCGTCCTTGATGAAATTCTCCGTGCTGAACATATAGGCGTCAAGTCCCGCCACGACCATCGCCTCGTAGCGCCAGTGCGCGGTTCTGCCCCAAAGGCTGATTCCCGTGTCGTGCCAGGTGCTCGGCAGGATGTTGTATTCTCCTTCCGGACGGTAAACAGTGAAGAAGTTCAGCGGCTCGTGCGCATTGTTCAGTCCGCCCACAGGGACGACTATGTGCCCCATTCTTATGTTGAACTCCCGGCAGAAGCTCTTCTGCAGCCAGAACTGCTCCAGCTCCACTTCTCCGCCCCTTTCGGTTTCGGACTCCCATTCTCCGGCTTCCTCGAACTCCTTTTCCACGGCACTGCCCGTACCCGTGTGCTCGAACTCGATTTCCGTCTGCATCGTCCAGCCTTTTCCGAAGTCATAGCCGAGGTAGATGACAGAGTGCGGGATGTCGAAGCGTCCGTGCTGCTCTCCGGTGTGGGAGGACGCGGATGAGTATCGGTAAACATTGTCGCTGTAGAAATTGCGGGTCAGCGCCACCTCTCCGTAACCGCCGATGGTAAGGCGGCCTTCTTTAGCCTGCTGGGCATTCGCGGCGAAGCAGATGAACAGGAATGACGCTATCAGGATGAGTCTGGATTTCATAGTGCATTTCATTGAAAAACTTTGCAAAATTACGCCTCATAAGAGTCCTCGGCAATCCCAAAATGGTGGGAAATATTCCCGGAAAACGGCCATCGGGGGAGCGGACTCACCATAAATGGGGATGCGCCGAATCGTCAGAATCATTAACTTTGCACTTGGAAAAACCAAGAATATGATGCGAAACTGGGAAGCGTTGACACCTGAAATGAAAATGTCGGATCTGATGGACCGGGATTTCACCCTCTCGGGTGTTCTGGAGAGGATAGGGCTCTCTTACGGTTTTGGAGACAAGACGGTTGACAAAGTCTGTTCGGCCGCGGGGGTGAACACCGCAAGTTTCCTCCTGATCTGCAATGTGTATCTGTACGAAGACTACACTCCGTCCAGGGAACTCCTGGACAAGATAGACCTCAGGGATGTGCTGCGCTATCTCCGCCGTTCCCACAGCTATTATGAGAACACTGCCGTCAAATCCCTCTCCCTCTCCCTCGACGCCCTGCTGTCTCCCTGCGGAGACACCCACAAGATGATAATCTCCAGATTCTTCTCCGACTACACGCAGGAACTGTCGCGGCACTTCGCCTACGAAGAGTCGGTCGTATTCCCCTATGTCGAGGCGATGCTCGACAAGGGCGCACAGGATGACTTCTCCATACTCGAATATGAGCAGCACCACTCTGACGTGCAGGAAAAGCTGGACGAGCTGAAGAAACTGATAATGACCTATCTCCCGGCCCAGTGCGACCAGAGTCTGATACGCTCCGCCCTCTCCGGGATATTCAGCCTGGAGAAGGACCTCTTGAAGCACACCATCATCGAGGACAGAATCCTGATTCCGGCCGTGAACCATCTGGAGGATGCAGGCGTGGCGGAATCCTCCGATTCCTCGGACAAGCTCTCCACGCGCGAGGTGGAGATTCTCAAAGGTGTCGCCCAGGGCCTCCTCAACAAGGAAATCGCCTCCAAGTACAACATTTCCATCCACACCGTCATCTCCCACAGGAAGAATATAGCCCGCAAGACCGGAATCAGGACCATTGCAGGCCTTACCGCCTATGCCATCCTGAACAACCTTGTCGATGCGGAACAGAAATGACGGCGCCCCTCTTCATTCCGGCAGCAGGGGACTCCGCCGGGCTGGGACGGAAGGAATTGCTTCAGGTACTTTTGCTATTAATCAATTTAATACATATCTTTGCAGACTGCATTAAAAATGATGCAGCCAACAATAGCTATGACTTCGATCAAACAGAAGACTCTGTCTTCCGAACATCTTTTTGAAGGTAAAGGACTCCATACCGGTAACTACTCGCACATGACGGTCAAACCTGCACCCGCAGGTACGGGCATCGTGTTCAGGAGAACGGATCTCGGCGAAGGCGCCTCGGTCAAGGCTCTCGCTTCCAACGTCTCATCCACTGCCCGGAGCACAACGCTAAGCTGCGGGGATGTCTCCGTCTCCACCATCGAACACCTTATGTCGGCATTCTGCGGAATGGGAGTTGACAATGCCTTCGTGGACATTGACAATGTGGAAGTCCCTATTCTGGACGGAAGCGCCAGGGCCTACGTGGAGGCATTCGCGAAAGACGGCCTCGCGGTCCAGGATGCCGACAAGGAATATGTCAGAGTGCCTGAGGAAATCCTCGTTTCGGACGAGAAGTCCGGTTCGTGGATCAGGATAAGCCCTGCGGACGCTCCTTCCTTCGACATAACTGTGGATTTCGGTTCCAAAGTCCTCGGTGTACAGACCGCCCACTGGGATTCTGGCACTGACTTTGCTGGGGAACTCGGTCCGTGCAGGACATTCGTGTTTTTCCATGAAATCGAATTCCTGTTCCAGAACAACCTTGTAAGGGGAGGAGACGTGGACAACGCGATTGTAATCGTCGAACATCCGGTTTCCGGCGAACAGCTCAAGAGACTCTCGGTGCTGTTCAATGTTCCGGAACTTTCCGTAAACGAGGGCGGCTATCTCAACAATCTCACCTTGAGGTTCCCGAACGAGTGCGGAAGGCACAAGATGATGGATATGATAGGCGACCTGATGCTGTGCGGAGGAACCCTCGCCGCAAAGGTCACCGCCTACAAGCCCGGACACGGAATCAATACCCGTGCAGCGAAGGCAGTTTTGGATGCAATATAATCCGCTAACTGTATTTAGTAACTCAGGCAACTAAACAAAAAAGCATTATGAACAAAATATCTCCACTGGCGACAGTGAGCCCGAACGCAAAGCTCGGAGACAACATCGAGGTAGGTCCGTACGCCTACATTGACGACAATGTCGAAATCGGCGACGGATGCAAGATTCTTCCGCATGCCGTCATATTCGAATATGTCAAGATGGGCAAGAACTGCTCCGTCTTCCCCGGAGCCGTAGTCGGCGCCGTCCCGCAGGACCTCAAGTTCGACGGGGAAGTGACCTATGTTGAAATCGGCGACAATGTGACCATCCGCGAGTGCGCGACCATCAACCGCGGCACCAAGGCAAGCGGCAAGGGAGTGACCAAGGTCGGCAGCGACACCCTCATTATGTCCTACGTACACATCGCCCACGACTGCGTCGTCGGAGAGCACTGCATTCTCGTGAGCTACGTCGGAATCGCCGGCGAGACCGAAGTGGCCGACTGGGCCATCATCGGCGGCGGCACCAAGGCTCACCAGTTCTCCAGAATCGGAATGCATGCGATGGTCGGCGGAGCTTCCCGCATCAACAAGGATGTGCCTCCGTTCGCACTTTGCGGAAGGGAACCTCTCTGCTACTGCGGCGTGAACATCGTCGGACTCCGCAGAAGGGGCTTCTCTTCAGAAGTCATCAGGAACATCCAGGACATCTACAACACCATCTATTTTGAAGGCCTGAACATTTCCGACGGCTGTGCCAAGGTTGAGGCCGGCTTCCCTCAGAGTATGGAAAGGGACGTCATCCTCGATTTCATCAGAGGCTCCAAGAGAGGCATCATCAGGGCAAACGATTCCAAGGACCATACTGATTTCGAATAGGGGAGATGCTACTTTCGACGGCATATTTCCCGCCTGTCAGTTTTTTTGCGCTGATTGCGAAAGATTTCACCCTGTCTCCGGACGGGGTGATTCCGTCTGTGGTTTACCTTGAAGCCTGCGAGAACTACCAGAAGCAGAGCTGGCGCAACCGTTTCCGTTTCTACGCCGCTGACGGTCCGCAGGACCTGAATTTCCCGGTCGTCCACACCGGAACCGGGCACTGCGGAATCACCGAGGTTCGGGTGGACTATTCGACTCCCTGGGTGCTGAGGACCCAGCGCGCGATTTCCGCGGCCTACGACCGGACTCCCTATTTCGACCACTACCGGGATGAACTCTTCGCCATAATGGATTCCCGTCCCGAGACTCTCTTCGAACTGAATCTCAGCCTTGTCCGCTTCTTCCTGAAGAAGACCGGAATCGTCGCCGACATCAGGCTGACGGAGGAGTATCTTCCGGTCCGTTCCCGGACGGAAGCTCTTGAGACCGGCCTTTACGGAGCGGATTACCGGGAACTGCTCCATCCCAAAAGGCCGGACACGACCCTGGCCGACCTGGGACTGGAAAAACCATACTACCAGGTCTTTGCCCGGAAGCACGGTTTCATTTCCAATCTTTCAATCATCGACCTTCTGTTCAATGAAGGTCCCGATTCGATTTCCTATCTGAAGAATCTGTAGGAGAGTTCCGTTTTCAGAACCTCCAGCCTACCGTGGCGGTGATGTTGTACCTTTCCCTCCTGTTCAGAATCGCAGGCGAGAGGTAGTCGTCCAGATAGTCAGGATAAGGGTAGATGTACTCGTCGCAGAATGTGGTCATACGGGCTGCGATGTCCGCGAAGAATGACTTCTTGGAAGAGTAGCCGAGACCGATGGAATAGGAATTGACTACATCCTTGATGGTGCTCTTCAGGCCTGTGGCGTAGGAATATTCCGGAGTCATCGAGTAGTTGTAGCCCGCGCGGACGGCCATGCCCGGGACCGGCTTGTACTCTGCGCCCACCCTGACCGTGTGCGATACGCCCATACAGTCCCTGATGTCGGCGTTGACATTGGAGAAGTCGGTGTTCCAGTTGAAATCGTCGTTGCTGAACCTCATCGTCCTGTAGTCCACCATTTCGTAGTCCGCACTGACGAGCAGCCTGCCCAGGGCCGTGTAGGCGACACCGGCATTTACCCTGTAAGGGGAGCGGAGCATATAGGAGAAGTTGCCCTCGGGCGAGATGGCCGAGCCGTTGAATCTCTGGTCCGTGTAGTTGACCTCCGAAGCGTTGCGCCAGAACTCGTTAATGTTCATCCAGGTCGGAGTCTGGATGGCGGCACCTATCCTGAGGCCCGGAAGAGGGAGGGCGATGAATCCTATCTTCGCATAGACACCCTCGCCGTCGGCCGAGTAGGAATAGCGGGCGCGGTAGTCCTTGAAGCAGGTGGTGGCGTCTTCATATTCAATGACGAAGTCCGCCGGGTCGTTTGCCGCCTCCTTGAAGTACTCGTCATAGTTGTAGTTCATCGTGACTGCTCCGAGGTTGACGCCGAGGTAGATTTTGTCGTTGATGTTGATGCCTGCGTTCACCAATGCCTCGTATTTTCCGCCGGTGACCATCCTGCCGTAGGACTGGTTGAGCGGGCCGCCGAGGAATATGTTGTAGATTCTGTTTCCGTCCTTGTCCACTTCGCCGGTATCGTAATAGCCTTCCGTGGCGGCGATGTAGCGCCAGTAGTAGTCCGGATCGTCGGGGTCGCCGAAAGTCGAGATGGCCCCTGACTGGGCGTTGGTGACAACATTCCACGGAGCGTACATCCCCCTGTCGTCAGGATTCGTGAACGGGTAGCCGGTGTCGGGTTTCTGGAATGGGTTGTAGCTGCCGTCCGGCCCGATTGTGCCGTTGCCGTTGAGGAAGTCGGAGTCGAAACCGAAGGCATCCACGGCCATTGAGCTGAGATAACTGGTCTTGTCGTTGTAGCCGCCGGCCGTCATCTTGCTGGTGTAGTTGTTGGTCCCGTTGAAGATGACTCCGAGGGTCACTCCCTTGATCCCCCTCCTGTTGCCTGTATTCAGGTGCAGGGTTGCTCCGAAATTCGGAACGGAGAACCTTGTGTGGTTGGTCTGCCGGGGATTGATGAAGTTGTCGCTGCCGTTGACCGGATAGGCGCTGAAGGAACCGCATTCCGAGCTGATGGTGAGGTTCGGAGTGATGGAGACCTGTGAATAGCTGTACACGGCCGAACCTGCAGGGTTGATCCCTATTGAACCGAGATCTCCTCCGACTGCCGTCATCGCATTGCCCATCGCAATCGACTTGGCGGTGCCGTAGTAGTCGTTCCTGCTGAATGTCAGAGCATCGTACATCGTCTGGGCTCCCGCGCTTGCCGAAGCGGCCAGAATCAGGGAAATCGCGAATATGCTTTTTTTCATGTTGTCTGAATATTCTGAAAATTACTAACTGGAATCATGCCTTGTGCTTTGGTGAGATGGATGCCTGCGGAGTATGCCGGGGCTATCTCCTGCCACCGCCGCCTCCACTGCGGCTGCCGCCGCCGGAATAACCGCCACCGCCGCCTGAGTAGCCTCCGCCGGAATAGCCTCCGCTCCTGCTGCCGGAATAGCTGCCGGAAGATGTTGACGACGACCTCGTGCTTGAAGATGAGCTCGATGACCTGTAGGTGCTGGATGAAGTGCTGCCGGATGACCTGTTCTGGCTTGAAGACGACTGGTTGTAGCTGCCGGTCCTGGTAGTTGAACTTGAAGCAGGCCTGCTGTAGGATGAAGACGAAGAAGACCTGCTGCTTGTGGAAGCCGTGCCCGTCCTGCGGCTTGTCGAAGCGGCTCCGTTCCTGGAACTGCCGGCCGTGGCGGAAGACCTGACGGCGCCTCCGTTGGCTACTCTGGCCTGGGAACCTCTGGTCGCAGCTGAAACTGTCGATGTACGTGAGACGGCCGATGAACTCAGACCGCTTCTTGACCTGCTGGTCGAAGAACTTCTCGTTCCGGCATTCCTCGTGACGGAGCCGATGCCGCCTCTGACGGACGAAGCTGTCGTGGCCGTCCTCGAGGTATAGACTCTGTCCCCGCCCCAGGCAGGTCCTGCCGGTACGTGGTGATGGTGAACGTGGGCCGGTCCGCAGAACCACGGATTGTGCCATCCGCCGTAGAACCACGGGTCGTACCATCCTGCATAGAACCACGGGTCATACCAGCCGCCGAAACGGAACCACGGGTCATACCATCCGAAGCTCCAGCCTGCGCCGAAATACCACGGGTCGTACCAACTGCCGTAGAACCACGGATCATACCAGCCGGCATAGTACCACGGATTCGCCCCCCAGTAGAGAGAAGAGCGGAAAGGCATATACCAGGTCCTTGCGTACCACGGCTGATAGGCGTACCAGGTTTCCCAGCCTCCGTCGGTGATGAAGACTGAAGTGGTGCTTCCTTCCTTGTCGAATTCTATCCTGGCATTCTTGCCTTCCGGGATGAACAGCGTGTCAACGGTTTCCCCGCTCTTCATGAATATCGGGGACTCCTTTGTCTTCCGGACAAGAAGGTCCTCGTCAGTCGTTTCTGTCATTGCAACTTCCCTTGCACTTCTGTCTGCAATGGTGCCGGCGGGAGTGTAATAGACCTCGTCCTGGAATCTATGCATCGAGGACGAGTCGGCGAATTGCTTCGTGGAGCCGCATGAAGCAAGCATCAAAACTGATGCGGTCAAGAGTATGATGTGTCTTTTCATGTTTGAATCTCCTGAAATTTGAAATTTATTCGTTAAATTCGCAACCGGATTGTGCGGAAATGTCAATCGGCCGTTTCCGGTTCTGATTTACAAAATCCGTTCCCGGGGGGAATCTTGCACAATATTACTTAAAATGTAGCAAAACACCAATTTTCGATATGGCAAAAGAAGTCACAAAGAGGTCAGAGAACTATTCTCAATGGTATAACGATCTGGTCGTGAAGGCCGACCTGGCGGAACAGTCGCCGGTACGCGGATGTATGGTGATCAAGCCTTACGGCTATGCAATCTGGGAAAAGATGCAGAGCGTGCTTGACGCCGCTTTCAAGAAAACGGGCGTGCAGAATGCCTATTTCCCGCTTTTCATCCCCAAGTCATTCTTCAGCCGCGAGGCCGAGCATGTGGCAGGCTTCGCCAAGGAATGTGCGGTCGTCACCCATCACAGGCTGATGAACGACCCTGACGGCAACGGCATCGTGGTCGATCCGGAGGCGAAACTTGAGGAAGAACTCGTTGTCAGGCCGACTTCCGAAACCATCATCTGGAGCACCTTCAAGAACTGGATCACCTCGTGGAGAGACCTCCCGATTCTCTGCAACCAGTGGTGCAACGTCGTAAGGTGGGAGATGAGGACACGTCTTTTCCTCCGTACCGCGGAATTCCTCTGGCAGGAGGGACACACCGCCCACGCTACCGCCGAAGAGGCTGCAGCAAAGGCTGAGGAAATGGTGAAAATCTACGCCGATTTCGCCCGCAACACGATGGCGCTTCCGGTAATCGTCGGCCACAAGAGCCCGAACGAAAGGTTCGCAGGCGCGCTCGACACCCTGACAATCGAGGCGATGATGCAGGACGGCAAGGCCCTCCAGGCCGGCACCTCCCATTTCCTCGGCCAGAATTTCGCCAAGTCTTTCGATGTGCAGTACACCAACAAGGAAGGCAAGCAGGAATATGTCTGGGCTACCTCCTGGGGCGTTTCTACCCGTCTGATGGGTGCGCTGATCATGGCCCACGGCGACGACAACGGACTCGTCCTCCCGCCGGCCATCGCCCCTATCCAGGTCGTGATGGTGCCTATCTACAAGACCGAAGAGGAGCACAATGCCATCCTCGACAGGATGTACCAGCTCAAGCAGGGCCTCGAGGCCGAGGGGCACAGCGTCAAAATCGACGACCGTGACACCCTGCGCCCGGGCTTCAAGTTCGCAGAGTGGGAGCTCAAGGGAGTGCCGGTCCGTTTCGCAATGGGCCCGCGCGACCTCGCCAACGGAACTGTCGAAGTGGCACGCCGCGACACCCTGACCAAGGAGACCGTCGCCCTCGAGGGCATAGAGAAGACCATAGCCGCCCTTCTGGACGACATCCAGAAGACTATCTATCAGAAGGCTTACGACTTCCGCGCCGCCAATGTCGAGAAGTGCGACGACTGGAACGAATTCAAGGAGAAAATCCAGACCGGGAAGTTCCTGCTCTGCCACTGGGACGGTACGGCCGAGACCGAGCAGAGAATCAAGGACGAGACCAAGGCGACCATCAGGTGCATCCCTGTGGACAGTTTCGTCTGCGAGGAGGAGGGATTCGACATCTACTCCGGCAAGCCATCCGCACAGAGGGTGGTCTTCGCCATTTCATATTGACATAAACTGACAACTCTATGAAAACTCTCAGATTCTACGCGCTCGCCGCATTGCTGATGCTGGCCGCCTTCCCTCTTTCTGCCCAGAACGAGCAGACTGACAAGAAGGAAGTGCAGTCCGCAGCCGATGTCGCAGCCGCTGCCGCAGCCGCCTTTGCCCAGACCCAGGTTCCCCAGGCGGCGCCTCCAAAGCCGAAGTACTGGACTAAAAGTGCCCAGACCTCACTCAGCTTCAGCCAGCAGAAACTGAGCAACTGGGCGGGGGGAGGTGTCAACAACGTCACCCTCAATGCCGCTTTCAGGGGGTATGCCAATTTCAACAAAGGAAAGACCTACTGGAACAACACTATGGAGTGCGACTACGGTTTCCTCTACCAGCAGGACATGCCTTTTATCCAGAAGAATCTGGACCGAGTGTATCTGACAAGTGTCTGCGGTTACAGCAAGAGCCAGAAGTTCGGCCTGTCCGCCAAGTTCGACTTCCTGTCCCAGTTCACCAACACCTACACTTACAACTATCCTTCGAGCTTTGAAGGGGAGAAGCCGGGCGCCAAGGACTGGAAGAATGCCAGAACGATACGTTCGGGCTTCCTGTCTCCAGCCTATGCGCATCTGGGACTCGGTTTCGACATCGTGCCGAATCCTGCCAACAGGTGGCTGGTCATCAACTTCTCTCCGGTCACCGGAGGCTTTACGGTCGTGACCGACGAGGAACTCAGAAGGGCCTACGGTAACCACAGGCGCAAGGATTATTCCGACGAATCCCAGTTCCCGTACACGGAAGTGCTCCCGGACGGCTCCACGGTGAATCACGGCGAGTACTACAAAGTCACCAGATTCGAGCTGGGTGCCCAGCTCGATATGAATGTCAGCCTGAGAATCAACTCGAGCTTCTCTTACTCGGGCACTCTCATCCTGTTCTCCAACTACCTTGACAATCCTCTGAACATGAGGGTCAATTTCAACAGTGAAATCAACTGGCGGCTCGCCGCACATCTGTCGATGACCCTGAAGAGTTTCCTCGTGTATGACGACAAGGTTATGATCAAGAAAGCCGACGACCTCGACAAGTACCCGGACGGGAAGCAGAGAATCCAGATTCAGGAGTTGCTGGGCATCACTTTCACCTATTCTTTCCCGATACCGAAGAAATAGCCCGTGCAAAACAGCTTCGATTCCTTCATCTCCGGTCTTGAGGACTGTCGGAAAGTACTTCTGGCGGTCAGCGGAGGTGTGGATTCGATGGTGATGGCAGAGCTTTTCCTGAACTCGTCCTGCCATATTCCTTTCGATGTCGCCCATTGCAATTTCCACCTCAGGGGGAAGGAGAGCGACAGCGACGAAACTCTTGTCAGGCAGTGGTGCACAAGCAACGGCATTGACTTCTTGAAGAAGGATTTCGCCACTTCCGAATATGCCTCCACGCAAGGCGTGAGCATAGAAATGGCGGCGCGGACCCTCCGCTACGAGTGGTTTGCGGAGCTTTGCCGCGAACGGGGATATTCATTCGTCGCAGTCGCCCACAACGCCAACGACAATGCCGAGACCTTCCTTCTGAACCTGCTTCGCGGGACGGGCATCAAGGGCCTGACAGGGATGAAGCCGGTCTCCACCGTCCCTGTTCCGCAATCGGAGGCAAGGCTCCTGCGTCCGCTGCTCGGCTTCACGAGGGATGACATTCTTGAATATGCCGCAGCCTGCGCTGTCCTCTGGCACGAGGATGTCACCAATTCAGACACCGCTTTCAAGCGGAACTGCATACGGCAGGAAGTGTTTCCCCTTTTTGCGAAACTCAATCCTTCGTTTCTCGGAACGCTTTCCGGGAATATGGCGAGACTCTCGCAGGAGCAGTCCGCCGCCGACCGCCAGTTCGTCCTCGAATCCGCCCGGGTCCTCTCGGAGCCCGGCCCGGGGGAACTGTTGCGCATCGATGTCCTCAAGCTCAGGAATATGCCGGATCCGGCCTGGCTCCTGTTCCGCCTGCTTGAACCCTACGGCTTCCCGCCTTCTGCCGCCGCCGGTCTTTGCAGACTGATTTCCCGGGAAGGCACTTTCTCCGGCAGGGTATTCAATTCCGACGGTTTCCGTGCCGTGACTTCCGGGAACAGCATCCTTGTCACGCCCCTTGCCGAAGCGCTCCCGAGCCGTGAAACTGTGGTGACGGGGGAGGGGGAATATTCACTTGCGGGGAAGCGTTTCTCCGTCCGCATTGCGGACTGGAAGCAGGGTATGTCCCTTCGCCCCGCAGCCGGGACGCTGATGTTTGATTCTGCAGCCCTGAAGTTCCCTTTCACCGTGCGCCTTTGGGAAAAGGGAGACTGGCTATGCCCTCTGGGCCTGAAAAATTCCGCCGGCCGCAGCGGGCGCAAGAAGATCAGCGACCTTTTCGTCGATCTGGGATATTCGCTCCCGGACAAGGAGTCGGCCTGCGTGCTGCTGCCTTCGGACGGGGATTCCGCTCCGGGACGCGTGGCTGCCCTTCTTTGGGAAAGAATCGACGAAGCCTTCAAGGTGACTGAAAAAACGGCCTCCGTCGTGCTTGTCGAACGGAGACCGTAATCCGATTGTCTGTCCGTGTCCGGCCGCTCCGGCCGGAATCACCCTATCGTACTGAAATCCAGTAAGGCATGCGTGCGAAGACGACAGGCTCGTTGCCTTCTGTCCTTGCCCATCTGAGGACATCTTTGGCCGCAGGCTCAAGAGGTGTGCCTTTGAACACTCCGATTGTCTCCTCGTCCGTGGTCTTGCCGCCGAGCTGGTTCAGAATCATCTCCAGAGGGGTGAGCGGTTTCGGATAGGTCACTACACCCCAGGAAGAAAGGTCCGGGTTCCCGGCGAGGCCGGCTGTGTAGGCCAATGCGTCTTCGAGAGTGCCGATTTCGTCCACAAGCCCGATTTTGAGGGCTTCCGAACCGGTCCAGACACGGCCCTGGGCGATGCTGTCAACGGATTCAGCTGTCTTGTCCCTGCCCTGTGCCACTTCGTTGATGAAGGTCTCGTAGATGTTGTCAACCGATGCCTGCAGCCAGGCTGTCTCTTCCTTGTCGAAAGGCCTTGTCAGACTGAGCATGTCCGAATGCCTGTGGGAGTTGACGGCGGTGATGTTGATGTGCGCTACGTCCTTGAGTGTGCCGGAGAACTCCGGAATGGCGGAGAATACTCCGATTGAACCGGTGAGGGTGGTCCTGTTCGCGAATATGTGGTCGCAGCTGTTGGAAATCCAGTAACCTCCGGAAGCGGCATAGTCGCCGTAGGATGCAACCACCGGCTTCACGGCCCTTGTCAGGTCAATTTCCTCCTTTATCTTGGAGGCGGCCAATACAGTGCCTCCCGGAGAGTTGACCCTGAGCACGACACCCTTGACCGTGGAGTCTGCGCGGACCTTGGCGATGATGCCTGCGAAAGTGTCTCCGCAGATGTTCTGCGGATCCTCGCCCTCCACTATGTCGCCGTCGGCATAGATGATGGCAATCTTGTTCTTGGCTACCGGTTCAGCCTTGACCTTCGCTGCCACATATTCAGGGAACTGGATGAAGCTGACTTCCTTGTAGTTGTCTTTTCCTGCGAGGACGGCGAGTTTCGCCTTGTACTCTTCGACCGTGAAGGTCTCGTCGGCGAGCTTGTGGTCCACCAAGTCCTGGGGGAAGTTGATGGAGAGCTTGTCGATGAAGTAGTTGAGCGAATCGACGCTCAGCCCCCTGACTTCGGCGGTCTCCTCGGCGATGGTCTCCCACATCGAGTCTATCATCTCCTGGTTCTGGAGCATATTCTCGGGGCTCGGGGCGTTCTTCACATAGGTCTCGCCAGCGCTCTTGTACTTCCCGTGTCGGATGAGCTGGTAGTTGATTCCGAGTTTGTCGAGAAGGTCTTTCAGGAAAATCATCCTGCCGCTGATGCCCACGAAGAAATTGCTGCCTCCGTGGTGGCTGGTGGTGTAGATCCTGTCGGCTACGGAAGCAAGATAGTATGAGCCGGAGGAGAACTGCTCGCCGTAGGCGACAATCGCCTTCCCGCTCTTCCTGAATTCGATGAGACTCTTGCGGAATTCCTCAATCTTGCAGATGCCGGATGCAGGGTTGTCGGTTTTCAGAAGGACATACTTGATTCCCGGATCCTCGGCGGCTTTCTTGAGGGCCTTTGACGCATCCCTGATGCCTACTCTGCTGGCACCGGTGTTCTGGAGGGAACTGAAGATGTCGTTCCCGACTGTCTGTTCGGAGATTGAAAGGGTCGCCAAGTCGATGACGAGAACGCCTTCCTTCGGCAATGTGCTCGCGGATGTTCCTGCCGCCGACATTCCGGCGAAGGAACCGATCATCATCAAGAGCATAAATACCTTGATGATGCCCCAGACGGCAAGTCCGCAGAGGACTGCCAGTACCCACTTGATGAATTCTTTCATATTCATATAACTTGATGGATTGGTTTTCAGGCTATTCTTCAGGGAAGGTCTCTCCGGTAGAGCATATTCCCGAATATCTTTCAAAGTTAATCATTTTCTGCATTAGCTGAATCTGCAATTTATGAAAATGTGCTATCTTTGTCCACTCCAACACAAAAAGACACAGCAGATGGCTCAGAAACCTTCCATACCAAAGGGGACACGCGACTTCGGTCAGCAGGAAATGGCCGAAAGGAATTACATTTTCGATACGATCAGAAGCGTGTTCAAGACTTACGGTTACGCACAGATCGACACTCCTGCGATGGAGAATCTCCAGACTCTTCTCGGCAAATACGGAGAAGAGGGGGACAAGCTCCTGTTCCGTATCCTCAATTCAGGGGACGCGTTTTCAGGCATCGACTACGACTCCTTCCGCTGCGGGGACGTGGAAGGTTCCTACAACAGCAAGGCCCTGTCGATGAAGGTCTGCGAGAAAGGCCTGAGGTACGACCTGACGGTTCCTTTCGCCCGCTATGTCGTTCAGCATCAGAATGAAATCTCCTTCCCGTTCAAGAGATACCAGATCCAGCCGGTCTGGCGTGCCGACCGTCCTCAGAAGGGACGTTACCGCGAGTTCTACCAGTGTGATGTGGATGTCATCGGAAGTACATCCCAGCTGAATGAACTGGAACTCGTCCAGATTGTGGACAGGGTTTTCCACCTTTTTGACGTTAATGTCCTCATCAAGATCAACAACCGCAAGGTCCTCACCGGTTTCGCACAGATTTGCGGATTCCCGGACAAGGTGGTTGACATTACAGTTGCCATCGACAAACTTGACAAAATCGGACTTGAGGCAGTCAAGGCGGAGATGCTGGACAGGGGACTGACCCCGGAAGCGGTTGCAGTCCTTGAACCGATACTCCTTCTTTCCGGAACGACATCGGAAAAGATTGCCACGATGCGCTCCCTGATGAACGGTGGTTCAGCCTCCGGAATAGTGTCGGAAGAGGGTCTGAGGGGACTTGATGAACTTGAGGAGCTTTTCGGCTTCATCGATGCCGCAGGCATAGACTCCCAGGTAGAAATCGACCTCTCACTCGCGCGCGGACTTAACTACTACACAGGTGCCATCTTTGAGGTCAAGGCTCTCGATTTCGCCATCGGAAGCATCTGCGGCGGCGGCCGTTACGACAATCTTACCGGAATATTCGGACTGCCCGGGATGTCGGGCGTCGGTGTCAGTTTCGGAGCGGACAGAATCTACGATGTCCTGAAGGGCTTGGACAAGTTCCCGGAGGGGCTTCGCTCGACCACGAGGCTTCTGTTCTCGAATATGGGGAAGGATGAACTTCTCTATACTCTCCCGCTTGCCCGCGAGCTTCGAGAGAGGGGAGTCGCAGTCGAGATATTCCCGGAGTCATCCAAACTCAAGAAGCAGTTCGATTATGCCGACCGCAAGGCGATTCCTTTCATTTCCATCAATGGAGGAAACGAGATGGAGCAGGGCGTGGTCCAGATCAAGAATCTCTCGACCGGCGAGCAGAAACAGTTCGCCAAAGATGACTATGACTCGATTCTCAGCTTCCTTTCGTAGCCGTTTCCCGGGTTTGGGAGGTAAAAAAATTTGTAGATTTAAATATTATAGCTATCTTTGCAATCCAACATCGCGGGATAGAGCAGTTGGTAGCTCGTCGGGCTCATAACCCGGAGGTCGGAGGTTCGAGTCCTCCTCCCGCTACCACGCAGGACAAGTCGCAAGACTTGTCCTGCTTTTTCATCGGTATAATGGACCACAAAGCCGGCGCTTGCTATGCAAGAACCGGCTTTGAATCTTTACTATTTGGATGA
>JBJEJV010000042.1:0-9948 GCA_051878295.1 Candidatus Cryptobacteroides sp. | reverse complement strand
TCCACATGGAACTTTTTTAGAGAAATCCATCACCCCAAATGTCCAGGTGACCGAAATTCCAACAAACGAAGCATTATGGAAGACAAATCTGAAAGAAGGTCGGGCGGAAGGCCCGGAAAGATGAACGGATGGCTGGCGCTCAGCCCTCTGGCGCTGTTTCTTGCCATATTCCTGCTTTCCTCCCTCATCGCCGGGGATTTCTACTCCGTGCCGGTGACCGTGGCCTTCGTGGTGGCGTCGGCATATTCGATAATCATCACGAAAGGACCGCTCGCAGACAGGATAGGTGTCTTTTCCAAAGGCGCCGGGGAGAGCAACATCCTTCTGATGGTCTGGATATTCATTCTCGCCGGTGCCTTCGCGTCCGCCGCCAAGGCCATCGGCAGCGTGGAATCCACCGTCAACCTGACCCTTTACATCATTCCGCACAGATTCCTGCTTGCCGGACTCTTCCTCTCCGCCTGCCTGATTTCAATGTCGATTGGGTCTTCCGTGGGCACCATAGTCGCCCTGATTCCGATTGCGGGAGGCATAGCAGGCCAGGCTTCTCTCCCCCTCTCCCTTGTGGCCGCACTGATTGTGGGAGGCTCCTTCTTCGGCGACAACCTTTCCTTCATTTCCGACACCACCATAGCCGCCACGACCTCGCAGGGCTGTTCGATGAAGGACAAATTCAGGGTGAACATCGGGATTGCCGGTCCTGCCGCCCTGCTGGTGGCCGTCATCTACACGGTGATAGGGTTGGAATATTCAAGCGCCCCCGTCATCGGTGAAATCAGCCCTCTGAAACTGATTCCATATTTCTCTGTCATACTGCTGGCCTTCTGCGGAGTCAATGTCCTGACCGTGCTCGCAATAGGAGTCCTTCTTTGCATTGTCATCGGACTGTGCTGCGGGACTTCGCCGGCGGTCCTTGCCGCAAGCCTCGGGGAAGGGATAGCCGGGATGGGCGACCTTGTGATTGTCACGCTGCTCGCCGGAGGAATGCTGGAGGTAATCCGGCACAACGGAGGTCTGGACTTCATCATCAGGGGCCTGACCGGAAAGATCAGAGGCAGGAAAGGAGCGGAGTTCAGCATCGCCGCCCTCGTCGGCATCTCCAACCTCTGTACTGCCAACAACACGATAGCGATTCTGACGGTGGGGAAAATAGCCAAGGAAATCACTCAAAGATTCGGCCTCGACCCGCGCAAGAGCGCAAGCATCCTCAATGTCTTCTCCTGTGTGATCCAGTGTGTCATACCTTACGGGGCGCAGCTGCTGATGGCATCGAGCCTGACGGGGCTTCCGGCCACAAGCATCATCCCCTGGCTGTTCTACCCTGCCGCGCTGCTGCTCACGGCCTGTCTGTCCATAGTGTTCAATTTCCCCCGGAAGAAAAGGGAATCAGCGTAGAATCTCCTTCAGAAGCTGTTCAGCCGTGTCGACGACTGCCGACGGGCAGCATCCTTCCAGTTCCTCGCGAGTTCTGAAACCCCAGCTTACTCCTATCGTACGGACTCCTGCGTTCGCGCCGGTCTGCATATCGACATTGGAGTCTCCGACATAGACCACTTCTTCAGCGTCCGTGCAGCCTGCCGCCTGCATTATCTGCCTGACTATCGCCGGATCTGGCTTTATCGGCTGGTCGTCCCTCTGTCCGAGGACCATTGCGAAGTCCAGCGAAGGGAAGAAATGACGGACAAGCTTTTCCGCTCCGTCCTGGTACTTGTTGGAAGCGACGGCCAGTTTGACACCGGCGGCGGAAAGGGCGGACAGAAGTTCGCATATTCCCGCATAAGGCCTGGTCTTGTCGCACTTGTGCTCGTCGTAGTAGGGCAGGAAATATGATGCCATCAAAGGGACGTTCTTTTCCACCGTTTCGGGGTCTGGCCCCGGCGCCGACGGGTCGGAAGGCTGCATCGCCGCACGGAAGAGGTTGTATATACCCCTGCCGACAAGATTGTAGTAATCAGGAATTTCGCGCGGCGGAAAACCGCATTTCACAAGGGCGTGGTTGGTCGCCGTTCCGAGATCCTCCACTGTGTCTATCAGCGTACCGTCAAGGTCGAATATTGCAAGCCGTGTCATTCTGTCTGTTGGTTTTTCCACTGCAAAGCTACTCAAGATTCGCCGCTTTTCCAACAGTGTGCCGCAAGTGCCGAAGTCCGGGGCGCAACCTCCTCAGAGCAGGCTTCTGACGACCAGGTGCAGTTCTATAGTATTCCCGCCGGAATCCTTCACCTCAAAACAGTCGGTGCCGTCTGGCAGGGGATTCCTCTCCATCGTGCGTCCGCTTTCCTCCCTTACCGAGGCCTTGGCAGCCCTCAGAGCCTGCTCGCCTGTGGAATATGAGAACTTCAACGCCTTGCTGCGGCCGTCCCGGTAGTGCCGGTCCTTCTTCTCCTGCTCGACCATTTTCCTGTCATATTCGGCATCCCACTGCCTGTAATATTCCATATTCTCATCTTCAAACAGCGACAGCGGCATGTCGTGGGTCAGTTTTGACACTCCCAGACCTATCTGGCGCAGCGGCGTGACCCCATCCCAGACCTCCGGGAGGAGCCTTCTCGCTTCATTGAGAATCACGGCGGTCACATCCGTGGGGAAAGTCAGGCTGTGCTGCTTCGAACGGCTCAGGAAGTCTTTGTCCTTTACGAATATGGAGACGTTCCCGGCGGCGAAATGGTCTTTGCGAATCCTGTGCGCGACTATGCAGGCGACGTTGAAGAGCTGGCGGTCGAGCTGCGAAGGGTCTGCAATGTCATTCGGAAAAGTCCTTTCCGCACTGTAGCTTTTCGCTTCTTCCTCTTCCGTGCTGACGGGAGAATTGTCGATGCCGTTGGCGCTGTCGCGGGTCGATTTCGCCCCTTTCGGTCCGAATATGTGGAGAAGTACATTGTCGGGTGCAGCGGCAAGCTGTCCGATGGTCCTGATGCCGCAGGAGACGAGCTTCCCGGCACTCTTCCTGCCGACCCACAGCAGGTCGCCGACAGGAAGCGGCCACATCTTCTCCTCGATTTCGGAAAGCCAGAGGCTGTGCACCTTGTCCGGCTTCTCAAAATCCGAGGCCATCTTCGCAAGGAGCTTGTTGGAGCCCACTCCTATATTCACGGTGAATCCGAGCCTTGTCTTGATTTCCTCCCGCAGACGCTCCGCCGTTTCAAGCGCCCGGCGCGGCTCGACCCTGCCGCTCATCTCTATGAAACATTCATCGATGGAGAACTGCTCCAAGACCGGTGAATATGTCCTGCAGATTGCGATGAAGGCCTCGGAGCATTTCTTGTACCATTCCCAGTCGCCTTTCACGACAATCAGGCCGGGACACTTCCGCAGGGCCATCGACACAGGTTCCGCCGTGTTGATGCCGTATTTTTTGGCAGGGATGGATTTGGCCGTGACAATGCTCCTCCTGTCCTGCGGGTCACCTGAGACAACGGAGGGCACTGTCCTGATGTCAAGCCTCTCTCCCCTGCCGAGCATCTGCACGGCAGTCCACGAAAGAAAGGCTGAATTGACATCGATATGAAAGACTATCCTCTCCATTGTTCCCTCCGGCCGGAGCTTCCGGCACTAAAGAAGCCGTGCAAGATCGTCATAATAGACTTTGGAGACCGGCACCTTGCCCATTTCATCCACATTGAACAGAGTGTAGATTATCCCGTCCTTGCCCCGTGAAAGCAGCCTGATGTGCTTTGGATTGACGTAGAAGGATCTGTGGCAGCGGACTATGCCGTGTCTCTTGGCCGCTTCTTCGAAACTCTTCATCGAGTTGCGTATCGGGAAAACCTTCTCCCTTCCGCTCTCCAGATAATGGACGTTGATGTAGTTGGCATCCGCCGCGACATAGACAATCGCAGAAGGGTCAATTGTCAGTTTCAGCCTGTGGTGTTCGTCATAGAGCTTCAGAAGAGCCTCCTCCGGAGTGCGGGAAGCATCTTCGATGTCCGACTTCATGTTGACTATTATTCTCAGCAGGATTGAGATGAGGTAAGGATATATCAGAGTCAGGAAATCAATCTGGATGCACTGCGAGAGAGCCGTGAAGTAAGGTATCGGGACATCGGAGAGACGGAAGAGCGACAGATACAGCGCGAAGAAGAAGGAAAATGCCAGCACTTCCCCAAGGCACCAGATGACATAGTGCCACCACTTGAAACGGGCTGCACGGTAGATGAAATGGAAGACCAGCCTCGAAAGGGCAAGCACTCCTATCATTATGCAGCTGAGCATCAGCAGATGGAAAGTCCAGGACTTGCCGCCCATCTCGAAAGTCTGCTTGAAGGAGAAAGGGTTGTAGATGATGATGAATACAAAGAAGAAGACAGGAAACAGCAAAGCGTACTTCAACTGTCCCCAGATGGTTCCGGATACTCTCAAGTCTGTGTTCATAATGTCATATTTTGTCCCGATTCGCCGCATTATGTCCCATAAATTATTGGGACAAGCAATTTACGGTCTGCATTTACATCCCCAAATATAGCAATAATTTCCGCCAATCATTGATTTCATCCCACATCAAAGGTGTTATATTACAAATATTTCAACAGGAGCAGCCAAGCATTTATTTTTGTCTTCGGATTCCCGGCTCCGGAGAGGAGCGGGAGAAAGAAGAAGATTGACCCTTAAAAGATGACAACGATGAAGACCTTCGAGCTGATTGTAACAAAAGAGAATGCAGACGAGAAAGGGTTTGCAACCATTCCGTCAATGCTCACACAGATTGTTGACACAATGGAAGGAAGCAGGAACGACAGGATGGTAGTACGCAATTCCGTGCTCGAGCTGTTCGAAAGGCCGAAGGTGGACGAGGTTTACAACCTCTCCGTCGTCCGGAGCGAGGTCACGGAGCAGGGTGGAGAAGAAACCGCCGTCGTCACCGACCAGGACGGCCACGAAATCGGCAACTGCAAAGCCGAGCTGAGCCCTCTCAAGCACAAGGAAGGCATGAAACGTCCGGACAGTTCCAAGTACATCAGCAAATTCTTCAGGCTCCTGCCCGAAGAAGTACAGAACACCGGACTTTCCGTCAAGCTGGAATTTGAATGCCGCGAAGAGCCGGAGGTGCTCGGCGACATCTCCTACAGGCTAATGACCCCGAGAAGCGACACCTTCCTGTTCAGCGCAGGGAGCCAGAACCGAATCTTCTGCAGCGCATCCCTGACCACCGAATAGGGCCCCCGACCCCGCAAACTGACAACAAGAAAAGAGGCTGGCCAAAAGCCTGTCATATCGAGCGAAGCACGAAGTGCGTAGTCGAGATATCTATTATCCATCAATTAGTCAGGTAGATCTCTCTATGCGCTTCGCTTAGTTGAGATGACAGAAAGGAACTTTTGAGTCACCCTCTTTCTTTATAGTCACCTTTTTTATAAGCGAATCCGTAAGCCGGGCTAACGAATCATCGGGAGCCAGGTCTGGATGTGTGAGCCGTTCCAGCAATCGACGGAAGAATAGTCAACCATCTTGATGTCTCCTGCCGTGGTCGGGACGACGAACTGCATCCTCGTTCCGGGACGTTCAGGAGTGACCTGCTTCACGACGACTTCCCCATTGGAATCGGCGACGACCTGAACCGGCTTGTTGTAGTCCGGGTCGATGTTCTCGTCACGGGCCAGGACAATCGGTCCCCACTGGACGGCCTGGAAGAACTCGCCCTCAGGATTGCGCCCGCCCTTAGGGGCATCGATGAGCTTGGCGCGGAAATCAAAGACGATACGGATGACGTCACCCTTCTTCCAGTTCCTGCGGATCGGAAGATACTCGCCCGGGCAGGCCCCGCCGACTGTCTTCCCGTTGACCTGTACAAAGGTGTTCTGACTCCAGGCAGGAATGTAAAGCTTGACAGTGAACTTGCCGCTTGCCTCAGGGTCCACTGAAATCTTCACCTCGTTGCCTCTCGGGAACTGGGAATCCACGACAAGGGTAACATCGGAGCCCTTGGCGGTCTTGGCCGAAGCCTTGCCGGCATTGTAGAGATTGACCACAGGACCTTCGGCATCCTGCATAAATGCAACGTACGGGATGTATGCAAGCCCGGTAGGACCGTTGAGATTGCAGCAGGTAACAGGAAGACCGTCGAAATCCCAACCCCAACCGAAGTTGGTAACCTTCTCCCCATTGAGGAGATTGACATAGCTGAAGCCCTTGCCGTCCGGCCTCATGGCACCGAGGAGACCGTTGTAGATGTACTTCTCGATTGCATCGACTGCGGCAGGGTCACCGGTCAGGCGAAGGTACTGCGAGCAGTACTTAATCCAAGTCACTCCCACACAAGTCTCCATCATTCTGAGGACAGACGGATTGGTCTGCTCGACTGCCGTGTTGCTCCAGGATTCGCCGCAGGATCTCGGCCAGTAAACATCCGCACCGCCGTTGCCGATGATGGTTATCTCGGTTTCCTTGACTGCACGGAAAAACTTCTCTATGGTTTCCAAAAGCACAGGGTCTCCGGTGGCACGGTAAAACTCCAGGAGACCTTCCCAGAGGGAAGTCATCTCGTAGGCCTTCGGATATGGCTGGCCGACGGAAGTCATCGGATCCCCGTCCCGGACGGCCTGGAACATATTCTTGCCGAGTCCGCCTCCGCAATCGACGATGTAGGCGGCATAGTCAAGATATTCCTGCTTTCCGGTAATATAGTAAAGTCTCATTATGGGCTCGAGGATGGTGGAAGACTCAATGTGGTTGTCGCTCCATCCGAAATCCTTGATGCTGACTCCGGTACCAGGTCCGATCTGGGTCATCACGCTGGCTGCCTCCTTCTCCATCGCGTCGAGGACCACAGGATCCTGCTCGACGTCGAGATAGTACTGGCTCAGGCCGAGAAGGACATAAGTCCTTTCCCAGATGTCGCCGTCGTTGCCGCCCGGCTGGTTCTCCACGGCGGTGCAGCTGATGCTGCCGTTCGGTTTCATGGTACCTATCAATGAATATACCACATTCCTGGTCAGCTCCTTGAGTTCCTCGTCACGGGTGTACCTGTACATCAGGGCATTGGTCCTGATTGCCTTCCCGGCCATCTCTCCCAGGGCGAACTGGCTGCGCCCGCTGCGGAAGAATTCCACGACAGACTCATAAGGCATAACTCCCTTGGACCAATTCTCGACGGACTTCCGAATGTCATTCTCGAAATAGTCGGTGAGAGTGACATTGCCGGAAGGAAGCGGTTCCATCACATTGTCCACTTTCTTCTGCCCCTGCGCAAAAAGTCCCGTGCAAAGGCCGAGTGCTGCAATCACAGCGATTGATTTTTTCATGTTCAGATAGTTATTAGTTCAATAAGTAGATGATTCTGCGGAAAGACCTGGTGAAAAATCATCCCGATCTTTACAAATATAATCAATCTTCTGTTTATTTTTGCATAACACTTAACGGCAATCACCAATGATCAGGATTTTCTGCACAAACACAGGCAGCAGCCGCGAATTTCAGGAAGGGGCCTCCCTTCTGGAGATTTCCGAAGGATTCGGATTCAATGAGCCCTTCAAGATTCTGGCTGCAAAAGTAAACAACGTCGCCCAGGGACTCAGATTCAGGGCCTACCACAATCTGAATGTGGAATTCGTGGACTACAAGGCCTACATCGGCAGGGAATTCTACTGCCGCTCGCTCTGCCTGCTGCTCTACAAGGCCGTCAGGGACAAGTTCCCGGGCAGCACCCTGACCATCAAACGACCGATTTCCAAAGGCTACTTCTGCGACCTGAACAAAGCCGACGGCTCTCCGACGGCGGAGCAGGACATCGATGCCATCCGAAGCAGGATGGAAGAACTTGTGGCAATGAATATGCCGATACGGCGCCACGAGCTCCAGACCGACGAGGCCATCCGCATATTCAGGAACATCGGCCGCGAAGACACAGCCAAGCTCCTGGAAAGCAGCGGAGACGTGTACACGACCTGCTATTCGCTTGACGGGACGATGGACTACTACTATGACGAGCTGGTACCTTCAACTGGGTACCTCGGCATATTCGGACTCATCCCTTACGGGCACGGCTTCCTTCTGAGAGTTCCGGACAGGCACAATCCGACCGCGCTCGCCCCGATGTACGACCAGCCGAAGACCTTCGAAGTGTTCAAGGAAGCAAGCATCTGGAACAGTTTCATGGACCTGGCCAACGTCGGAGACGTCAACGGACAGATCATTTCGGGCAACGCCTCGGACCTCATACGGATTGCCGAAGCCCTGCAGGAAAAGAAAATCGTCAGGATTGCCGAAGAAATCGAGAAAAGGCATTCCGACAAGGAGAACCCGGTTCAGCTCGTCCTCATCACCGGCCCGAGCAGCAGCGGCAAGAGTACATTCTGCAAGAGGCTATCAACCCAGCTCAAGGCCTGCGGACTGCATCCGGTCTCATTCTCAACCGACGACTATTTCGTCAACAGGGTGGACACTCCCCTGCTCCCGGACGGATCCTATGACTTCGACAATTTCGAAACCGTCGATTACAAATACCTCCAGGCAGACCTGCTGAAACTCCTTGCCGGCGAAGAAGTTGATGTCCCGGAGTACAATTTCGTGACCGGAGAGAAGGAATATCACGGAAAGAAAAAGAAACTCGGGGAACGCTCTGTCGTCCTTTTGGAAGGCATCCACGCCCTCAACCCGAGGCTCACAGACAAAGTTCCGGACGCAAAGAAGTACAAGATATTCATCAACGCCATCACATCGATTTCCCTGGACAGCCACAACTGCATCCCGACCAGCGACAACAGGCTTCTGCGAAGGATTGTCCGCGATTACCTCAAGGGAGCTTTCAGCGTCAGCGAGACCATAGCCAACTGGCCGAACGTCAGGAGGGCGGAAGTCAAATGGATATACCCGTTCCAGGAAGAGGCCGACGTGCTTTTCAACTCGACCTACCTCGTAGAGTTCGCCGCCCTGCGGTCAAAGGCCGAAAGGATTCTTTCTACGGTCCCGAAGAATTGCCCTGAATATACCGAAGCGGCAAGACTCCTGAAATTCCTGCACTGCTTCCTCCCGGTTTCAGACAAGGACATCCCTGCCACATCGCTCATCCGCAGCTTCATAGGCTGAGAGGAGGAGATGCGGTGGGTCCCTTGAGCCAGGGGTCGGGGAATCAACCGAATATCATATTCAGAAGACAGGCGAGGCGAATGCCTCCCCTGACGAGCTGTTTGTCGGCGAGCACGGTGGCGTTGTAGCAGTCAACATCGGTGAGCTTGTCCGGTCTGACGATGTCGTAGGCCACCAGGCATTCCACGGCGTTCTGATGCACCCAGCCGAGGACATCGCCTTCCATACCGATTTCCTTGACATCCTTCCTGCTGAGGCTTCTGGTGAGATGGTCGCAGTACTCTCCGGCGCTCCAGTCGTGGATTCCGTACTTGTCCGGGACGTGATCCCAGATTGCATGGAAGAGATCCTTCCTGCCGTCGCCGACCTCGACCCAGTAGTTGGTGGAACGGAAGTTATAAATGACGTGGCTCGGGCAGTGGATGTCCGGCACGAAGTGCGCCAGCCACATCAGATAGAGGGTTACGGTCGAATCCGGCAGATTGCGGTAGGCTCCGTCCTTCATCTCTTCGACAGCCTTGTTGATGCACATCACGGCATCACCCTTCTGGCTTATGCCGCTGTCGTCATAGTCGCCGTAGGAATATTCCATCTTCCTGTTGACCGGAGAACAGTGGTCGAACCATTCGTTGGAAAGGCCGAGCTTGTAGTAATAGCCCATATAGTCCATATAGGAGGCATACCAGGTCAGCGAACGGCCGTCAAGGTACTTGGAGATGTTTTTGCGGGCTTTCCTGGTGAGATACTTCTCGGCGATCATCGCGGAAGCGTCGTGGCCTCTCTTGTCCCAGGAATATGAAGCGGTGGCAAGGACCGACAGAAGGAGGACGACAATGAATCTTTTCATATCAGAGCAAGTCTAAAGTAAATACAGGTCACCTGGACATTTGGGGTGATGGATTTCTCTAAAAAAGTTCCATGTGGACA
>JBJEJV010000041.1:0-9998 GCA_051878295.1 Candidatus Cryptobacteroides sp. | reverse complement strand
AGATCGGGGTTCTTCTTCACGATTCTATGACGCGGCTGACCGGAGGCTTACAATTATACTGTAATGAAAAGACAATTCGCATCAATCTTCGCAGCAATCTTGTGCTGTGTCGTATCTTTTGCCCAGCAGAGCCAGCCGATTCCGGTCGATCCGGCTGTGAGAATCGGAAAGCTTGAGAACGGACTTACCTACTATGTCCGCAGGAACGTCGAGCCGGCCGGCCAGGCGAACTTCTATATCGCCCAGAAAGTGGGTTCCATCCTTGAGGAGGAGAACCAGCGAGGTCTCGCCCATTTCCTCGAGCATATGTGCTTCAACGGGACCGACCATTTCCCCGGCAATTCCATCATCCGCTATTGCGAGAGCATCGGCGTGAAGTTCGGTGAGAATCTCAATGCCTATACCAGTATCGACGAGACCGTGTACAACATCGACAACGTCCCTGTGGGCAAGATTCCTTCCGCCATCGATTCCTGCCTGTGGATTCTCCACGACTGGGCTGACGGCCTTCTCCTTACCGACAATGACATCGACAACGAGCGCGGAGTGATCCACGAGGAGTGGAGAACCCGTGCGAACGCCCAGATCCGTCTTCTTGAGAAGATTCTCCCGGTCATCTATCCTGACGGCAACCGCTACGGCCACCGTATGCCGATAGGAACGATGGAAGTCGTTGACAATTTTGAATATGAACTCCTCCGCAACTACTATGAAAAGTGGTACCGTCCTGACCTTCAGGCCATCATCGTGGTCGGTGACATCGACGTGGACGAGGTCGAGTCCAAGATTGTCGACATATTCGGAACCATCGCCGCTCCTGTCGATCCTGCCGAGAGAGTCTATTTCGGCATTCCTGACAACGAGGAGCCTATCGTCTGCCTCGCACAGGACAAGGAACAACAGAACGCCGTCTCCTACATCTACTGCAAGCACGAGCCTTATCCTGTCGAACTGCGCTCCGACATGAACTACTTTGTCTATTCCTGGGCGATGGCCGCTGCCGTCCTGATGGTCAACGACCGTCTGCAGGAGATGCTCCAGCAACCTGAACCTCCGTTCATCGCAGCCCAGATTGCCGACGAGGAGTACCTTATCGCCAGGACTGAATATGGCTGGTGCGGCCAGGTCGTCTCTTCTGAAGAAGGTCTCACCGAGGCGGTCACAACCCTTTACCGCGAAATGCTCCGCGCCGTCCGCTGCGGTTTCACCGAATCCGAATTCGAGCGTGCCAAGGCTGTCATCCTCACCGAGGTCGAATCGATCTATAACTCCCGCGACAAGAAGAAGAGCTCCGAATACTGCAGGGAATATGTCCGCCACTTCATCGACAATGAGCCGATTGCGGGTGCCGAGTTAGACTATGCCATCTGCAACCAGATTCTTTCCGTCCTCAACGTTGACATTGTCAACCAGATTCTTTCCAGCCTCGTTGACGAAAACAAGAACCTCGTCATGTTCGCGATGCTGCCGCAGAAGGAAGGTGTCGAGTACCCTTCAGAGGAACAGATGGCTTCCCTTCTTGCAGCTGTCCGTGCAGAAGACATCCAGCCTTATGTGGATGCCGTTTCTGACGAGCCGCTCATGTCCGAACTTCCTCAGCCGGGCAAGGTCGTCAAGACCAAGCCTGCCGGGATGGGATACACAAGATATGAGCTTTCCAACGGTGTCAATGTCTATTTCCGTCAGACCGATTTCAATCCGGACGAAGTCCTGATGTCAGCATCCAGCCATGGAGGTACTTCGCTCTACAGCGTCACTCTCAATTCAGACCTCAAGGTCCTTTCAGAAGTGATGAATGTCGGAGGAGTCGGCAACTTCAGCCAGACCGAGCTCAAGAAGGTCCTGTCAGGCAAGAAGGTCAAGGTCAATGCCAAGGTGTCACTCTTCGGGGAAGGTGTCTTCGCCTCCTCCACTCCTAAGGACCTTGAAACAATGTTCCAGCTCAACTACCTTACCTTCACTTCGATGCGCAAGGACCAGGATGCCTTTGAGTCCTGGCTCGGCCGCGAGAAGGCACTTGTGATGAACCGCCAGAGCGACCCTATGTCGGCCGTGCAGGACACCCTCATCTCCACCATCTACTACAACGGCATCCGTGCCGAGGCTGTAAGTGTCGAGGACCTCGAGAATGTTGACTACGACAGGGTGATGCACATCGCCTCCCAGCGTTTCGCCGATGCTTCGGACTTCGTGTTCATCATCACCGGAGCGGTCAGCGAGGAAGTCCTGATTCCTCTTCTTGAACAGTACGTCGCTTCTCTCCCTGCCCACGGTGTCAAAGAACAGGCGGAACTCAGCACGTTCGGCTTCCGCAGCGGTTCCTTCAGCAATGTGTTCGAGCACGAGATGGAGGTGCCGATGACCACCAACTTCTTCTTCGACTACGCAGACATGAAGTACAACCTCAAGAACAAGCTCGCCTACAGTCTCGGCCTCAATGCCCTCAGCGCCGTTCTCCTCGCAGAAATCCGCGAGAAGGAAGGCGGCACCTACGGCATCGGAGCCTACGGAGACATCAGCGGCACCCCGGCACCTCGTCAGCAGGCATTTATGCAGATTGCCTACCAGACCGACCCTGAGAGGTATGAATATCTCAACGCCCGTGTCCGCGAGATTGTGGACGACTTCGCGGCAAACGGCCCTTCCGAGACGGATCTTGCAAAGGGCAAGGAATTCTATCTCAAGAAGCACAATGAGAATCTCAGGGAGAACTCCTACTGGACAGAAGTCTTTGCGAACTATCTCGAGACCAAAGTTGACCTCACCAAAGACTACGAGTCCATCCTTGAGGGAATCACGGTGAAGGATGTCCGCAAGGTTCTTTCGGCTATGCTCTCCCAGGGGAATCACTCCGAGGTGATTATGGTGGGTACTTCCAAGTAGCCCCCTTATGGAACTGCTCGATGCAATGATGTCCCGCGCGGACTCTTCGCAGGTGGAAGGCCTTTCCCGCTTCTTCAAATGCGGGCCCGGCCAGTACGGTGAAGGGGACATTTTCCTGGGAATCAAAGTACCGGTGACACGCGAAGTGGTGAAGGCCTGCTGGGCCCTCACCACTTTTGATGATTTGGAGGTCTGCATTGCAGACAAGCACCACGAGGTGAGGCTGGCCGCCCTGCTCGTCCTTGTCGAGATTTTCAACCATTCGAAGAAGGACCCTGAACTGCAGGAACGCTGTGTTCGTTTCTACCTTTCCCATATGGACCGGATAAACAACTGGGACCTGGTTGACCTGAGCTGCTATCCTCTTTTGGGGAAATGGCTTCTGGACAAGGACAGGAGCATCCTCTACGAACTTGTCCGCAACGGAAAGACTGTCTGGGAGCAGAGGATAGGGATTGTCAGCACGATGACCTTCGTCAGGAACGGCCAGCTGGATGACACATATTCCCTTGCCCAGCTGTTTCTTGACAAAGAAAAACCCCTGCACGACCTTCTCCAGAAGGCTGCAGGGTGGCTTCTCCGCGAGGCTGGCAAAAGAGACGAGTCTCGTCTGGTGCGATGGCTCCGTCCCCGGGCCTCATCGATGCCCAGGACTATGCTCAGGTATTCGGTCGAAAAACTCTCCCCCCGGTTGAGGGAGGAACTGCTTCACGCCTGAGGGCGGCCTCACTCCCGGGCACCGTGCTGCTTCTCTCCGAAGGCGGGCATAGGAAGGAGTTTGTGGAGGTTCGCCTTGTGCATCCTGTCGATTTTGTCGATTTTCAGGCCCTCCTCCGGATTGCCGTGGACGAAACCCTCCGGAATCTTGCCGCTGCGGATGTAGAGGTCAAGTTCGGCATAGGTGAAACCGATTTTCTCTTCGTCAGGGCAGCTGTGCGGCAGTCCGTCGTCCGGGGTCTTGTGCACCCATTCGTAAGGGAGCCCGAGGCAGTCTCCGATTGCCAGTACCTCCGTGACGGTCAGGTTGGCCAGCAGGGAGAAGTCCCCGGCTCCGTCGCCGAACTTGGTGGCGTAGCCGATATAGTCCTCCGAAAGGTTGCAGGTGTTGACCACCCGGGCATTCTCCTTCTGCCCTATGGCGTAGAGACTTGTCATCCTCAGACGCGGCGGTATGTTCTGGACGCTGGCAGGGGAGAGCTCAACTCCGGCCTCGGCAATGTCTTCCAGAATGCCGTTGAAAGCCCTGCCGATGTTCACGGTGTACATCTTCATGCCCAGATGGCGGCAGATGCGGTCCGCATCGTTGACTGACTGCCCGCCCTGTGGAAGTGAAACTCCGATGACATTCTCCGGACCGAGCGCCCTGCAGAGTATGGCTGCACAGACGGTGGAGTCTTTCCCTCCGCTCATCCCGAGGATGGCCTTTGTCCCGGCAGGTGCATTCCTGAAATATTCTTTGACCCATTCTACAAGGTCCCCGGCAGTTTTTGCCGCATCAAAACTGTAAGTTTCCATTCTGTTTGACATATTCATTGTTCGCAAGTTTCCTCATTCGCACGGCGGCAAGCGATGTGCCTGTCAGCGTATTCGATTCTTTGCCTTTGTGTTTTGCGCTTCCAAAAATAGGCATTTTAAAAACCAAGTCAAACACCGTTCTCCCTGGGGACGCTCAGTGTTTCGTTTTAGGCGGGGAAAAAAGAAGGGCGACTCCCGGTCTTGCGACTTCGAGCCACCCTGTCCTGTCTCGGAAAGGTACTGCCGTCATTTCTTGAAATAGCGGTTGTACAGACCCTGGAATCCGGCTCCGTGACGGGCCTCGTCCTTTGCCATCTCGTGTACCGAATCGTGGATGGCGTCGAGATTGAGTTTCTTTGCCATCTTGGCAATCTCCATCTTGCCGGCGCAGGCGCCTTCCTCTGCAAGCATTCTCTTTTCGACATTGGTCTTGGTGTCCCAGACAACTTCTCCGAGCATCTCTGCGAAACGGGAAGCGTGGTCGGCCTCTTCGAGAGCGTAGCGCTTGAAAGCCTCGGCAATCTCAGGGTAGCCTTCGCGGTCAGCCTGGCGGCTCATGGCAAGGTACATTCCGACTTCTGTGCATTCGCCCATAAAGTGGTCCTTGAGGCCCTGGAGAACAAATGCGCCCTCTTCGGTCTGGGGAATCTCGTTGGCGATACCGATAACATGTTCAGTCACGAACTGGAGACTGTCTGTCTCTTCCATTTTCTTGAATTTTGATCCCGGAACTTTGCACTGCGGGCATCTTTCAGGAGCGGTGTCTCCTTCGTGTACATAGCCGCATACCGGGCAGATCCATTTAGCCATAATGATGAGTTGTAATTGTTTGTCTATTGTTGATGCAAATATACACTTATTTGCATAACTTATGCCGGATATTCCGGGAATTTGATGGTAAATTTCGGAACGCCCCCGAATTATTCAATGAATATGCCCGATCCTGCCCAAACATAATGGTCTCCGGAAGCATTCGCAGGATAACAGTATTCCCCACTGCCGCATTCTTTTTTAAGGCATTATGAAAAGGTGACACAGAGCAGAAGCCTGTGTCACCTTATATCTTATGTTATTGTAAAACTACTCGTCAAACTCAATCACAGTAGCCTCTGCATATAATATAGCGGAAACCTCTGATTGAACGGTCTTTACAATATTTTGTGATAATACAACACTTGTTTGATTGAGGTTCAGATTTGAGATATGATTCTGACTCACTCCGCAACTCGTGAGTAAAAAAAAGTTGCAAACAATTATGCAACCTTGAATGGAGCGCTTTTCTTTTCTCTACAATTATTTGATTTGTAAAATAGTGCGGGCGAAGGGACTCGAACCCATACGCCGAAGCACCAGATCCTAAGTCTGGCTTGTCTACCAATTTCAACACGCCCGCAAAACCTTCCGGCGTGAGGGCGGGATGATGACCGAACCTCGTCAGGAAACGACGGCCTTGGGAAGCTGCCGCAGTTTCAAGTCCGAAAGGAACTGCAAATATACTTACAAATTCCTAATTTTCAAATTATAGAGGATTCCGCGTCCCTGTGGCTCCGCCGCCTGCGAGGCTGTTGTTCAAAGTCTCCCAAAGGGTCTTTTCAGCCCCGCTCAGTTCATCGGTCTCGCCGTTTGCATATTCAATTTCCGCCTTTTTGCTCTCGATGGCTGCCTGTGAGGCTTCATTCCGGCGCAGGGCATCCTCCACGCCTTTGTCGAAAATGCTGTGTATGGCTGTCATCAGATTGTGCCTCAGGGCGTCCACCTCATCGTCGAACAGCGGAATTTTCGTGCTTTTGTACCTGGCCTTGCCGATTTTCCACTTCCAGTCGTCGAAGCATCCGTTCAGATTCACGCCGAAACGCATCGGGATAGGTGATTTGATGGCGGAAAAGTGGTACTTGAAGTTCTGGTCGAAGCTCTGCGTCCCGTCAATCGCCACGGTGTACCTGTCCACTTTCAGAATGAAAGGGAATACTTCGAGCGTGTTGTCCCGTACGATTCCCCGAATCGACATATTGTCGATGTTACAGGAATCCTTATCCTTGAACATCAAGGTTTTGCGCAGTTTGTTGAGGCTTTCGCCACCGGCCAGCGACAGATTCTTTCCGTCAATCTTGACAATACCGCTGATGCTTGGCAATATGATGCTCATCGCCGGATCGATCGAGGCCGTGGCCGCGATTTCGCAGTCCAGAAGCCCGTTGAAAGCCTGGAGCATAGGCATAATGCTGTCCACTGCAGGGAAGAGGCTGATGACCTTTTCCGCCGTGACATTGGAGAGGGTGAAGTCGAATCCCGCTTTCAGGTCTTCCTTGCTCCTGCTTGAGTAGAAACCCTCCAGAAAGACATCCCCCATATTGGTCATAGCCAAGGCGTTGGTCAGCTGGAGGCATCTGTCCTTCATTATGATGTCAGACGAGAACCAGGAAGATTCCATCTCTGAATATTTCAAGGTCGCGGCGTTGAGCGAGAAGCGGGCATCGACATTCGCCGGTATGATCAAGGCGCTCTGCTGGAGGGAATCTTTCGCGGCCTGCTCCTGAATCGAAGTCAGATAGTCGCTGTCGTTCTCGCCGGTGTACAGGTCAGGCCTCTCGGAGTCGCGGTATTTTTCTCCGGCCGAGAGGGCAAGGAATATCTCGTTCAGGTCAATGAAGTCCGAACCGAGGTCAAAACTCATCCCCAGTTTTCCCCGCCTTCCTGTTAGAACGCGGCGGATTCCGCTGACAGAACCGCTTGCGCTGATGTCCGAGCTCCCCGATTCGATTCTCAGTCCGGAGAGGTCAATCCTGTCGTTGTCGAATTTCCCTTTCAGTTCCGTAATCCGGTTCTCAAGAGGGAAGTGAGGGGTGATGATAGAGCAGCTGCCAAGGTCCAGCGTTCCGTCGAGGTCCCAGTTCCGGTAGTACTGCATCACACTCTCCCCAAGCTGGATGTTGAGTTCCTGTCTTACGCTGTCCCGTTCTGCCCGTGAAGCCCTGCGTCTTGTCCCTGCCTTGTGTTGCGCCGGGCGGGCATTGACGGCGAATGAAAGTCCGTCTGCTGAGATTCTGTTGACATCCGACCTGATGCTGATTCTGTCGTTGCTGCTCGTGAGGCTGAGATGCGGTACTCTCATTCCGCCCACATCCCTCCTCGTTATCTGGAATACACTCTCCGAGCCCTTGAGACCGATGAAATTCAAGTCCATGTCCATCATCCCCGCCGAAGCGATTTCCAGATGGCCGTGGAGAGGGTGGTTGGAATCGACTCCCTCGACATCCTCGTCGGCATTGTGCGCGAAGAAGTGGATTCCCGTTCCTCTGATGAAGGTGGAGGCCCCGTATTCGGCAAACAGGCTGTCCACCCGGGCGGAGAGTCTGGTCTTCGAGTCGCTGCCCCTGCCTATTGACGCCACGGTTCTTCCGAGGTGGGCGGCGATTGAATCTCGCCTGTCGAGAATGTCCATCCCGTCGCTCTGCAGTTCGCATTCCAGCCCGAGACCGGAAAAGTTGTAAGGGTCGAGTTCCGAAAGGCGGAAACCTCCGCCGATTTTCCCGTCCAGGTTGCCGGAGGCGGAAAGTTCGAGGCTGTCAGGCAAATGTTTCACGATTGAATCGAGGACGGCATGTATCCGTCCGTCGATGTTTAGAAGCGGGTCCTTCTCCAGTATGTTCTCCGATTCTCCGGACAGGCTCATCCTGAACCCGTCGGCAACCAATCCGAGATTCTTGATTTCCGCCCTGAGACCATCCCCGGAAGTGCAGACCGCTGCGTCCAGGCTGACGCGGCACAACTTTTCCGCACCCTGCCGTCCGAGGAATGATTCGGGTACGGTCAGACGGGCGTCGAATTTCGGAAGCAGTCCCGAGGACCTGTCGTTGAAGCCGTCCAGATGGCATTCGGCGCTGACAACTGCATCCGTGCGGATTGTTTTCAGAATCGGGAGTCCTTCCGACAGTGGAGAAAACATTTCCAGCAGGTCGGCGACTCTTCCCCGGCTGATGGAGGCTTCCGCCTTGAAACAGGGTGATTCCCCGGACAGATCGGCGAAAACCTCCCCTTCAAGGTCGATGGACGCGATGGTTGCCCTGATGTTGCTGGCCTGATGGACATTGAGCCTGAAATCAGGGAACAGTTCCGCTTCCAGGTTCAGCGGCAGGGTGACCCTGCCATATTCACCGAGCGCAAGGTATGCCTTTGAGTCGAGAATCGCCTTGCATCCCTTCCCGGTGCTGCGGAGTTCGAAGCGGTCAAGCCCGAAAGCCAGGCTGTCCGAAGGCAGTCCTCCGGACACGAGCATCGAATCCACGACGAAAGCAAGCTTTTCCGGGCTACCGTGCCTGGGGGAATACCTTCCGCTGAGGCTCATCTCCTTCATCAGGACAGTCCCTGACAGAGAGTCCCGGAAGTCTGAATATGTCACCAGCGGTTTCCCCTTGAGGATAACCCTGCCGATTGATACAGGAGGGA
Source organism: Candidatus Cryptobacteroides sp. (assembly GCA_051878295.1). Taxonomy (GTDB): domain Bacteria; phylum Bacteroidota; class Bacteroidia; order Bacteroidales; family UBA932; genus Cryptobacteroides. Next base: position 1,154 of record JBJEJV010000041.1, on the reverse strand, counting down.
TGGAAAAGGAAGAACTGTCCTCAGTGTGCCCGAACCGGAGGATGTCCCAGTTTGAGGAGGAGTTGTCATACCTGCGCAGGAATATTCTGGGTTTCCGAAGCTCGGCTTTCTTCAAGCGGATTCTGCCGCCGACAAGCGACAAACAGTTCAATGACAGGGAGAAATGGTCGAAACTTGCAAGTGTGTCCCCTTGCGGAGAGCGTCCGGCTTCGGCCGGGAAACCAGCAGGCGGAGCGGGCGAGTCGAAGGGAGCGAAGCGTTCGTGGGGGTAGGTGATGGAGAAACTGTCTATCCTGACATTCAAGTTCGGGAAGTTCCGGAACAAAGAAGCCTCGATTCCGGAGAAAGAGACCTCGCCCTCGACATATTCGCAAGCGATTCTTTGTACAGCCCTTGTCAGGAAAGATTCGTTGAGCAGGATCTGGAGGCACAGGAGAATTGCTATGAAGAATGCCGCAAGGGCCGAAAGCAGGATGGAGAGAACCTTCCTGCCCTTGCCCTTTCCTCTTCTGCCGTCCGTTCCGGCTCTTCTGTCTTCGGTTTCCTTCATGATTCGCGGAATGTCCCTGTAAATTTAACCAAAAAAGCGAACCGTACTGTTACGATTCGCTCAAGTTCTGCAGGAGGAAAGCAATTACTGCTCGTCCTGAAGCTGGAGATGCTGGACATAGATAGCCTTCATCTTTGCAGCTCTTCTCTTTACGGAAGGCTTCTCGAAGTTCTTGCGTGCGCGAAGCTCACGGATTGCTCCGGTCTTCTCGAACTTCCTCTTGAATTTCTTGAGGGCTCTTTCGATGTTCTCGCCTTCTTTGATAGGAACTATAATCATTGCTTTTTACCACCTCCTTTTCTTAAGCGGGTGCAAAGATAGGAATATTCCTTGAATATGACAAATCATTTTTTCGGTTCTTACATTGGCTATTACATTGGCCTCTTTATCGGTACTCTTATCTGCTCTTTTATCGGCACTTGTTTATCTCCTCCTACAATTCAAGCCCCCGTGCTTCCTTAAATCGCGATTCCATTATCTTGCTTGTCTTCCAGCGAAACCGCGGTAAATGGTAACGCAAAATTCCACCAGGAAAATAATTGAAAAAGTGGGTCACCTGGACATTTGGGGTGATGGATTTCTCTAAAAAAGTTCCATGTGGACA
>JBJEJV010000040.1:0-40434 GCA_051878295.1 Candidatus Cryptobacteroides sp. | reverse complement strand
CTCAATCGGACTCCAAATCGCGCTTTACGCGACACGAAGTCCTGTAATATTAGACGAAGAAGTACCGGAATTACTACAGGGTTTATCAAAGAAAATACTGAAAAGTTCTCAAATTGTACCTGAAACAGCCTTTCCTGCGGGCATCAGCGGGACTTGGAGAGATAGGCAGAAAGGGCCACGGCATATTCGATTCTCGCATCCGTGAGTCCGTCCTCGGCCTGCCTCATTTCGGTCTGTGCGGCAAGCACATCCGAAAGAGTAGCCTGGCCGGAACGGTACAGGTTGAGGGTCCGGGACTCCGAGATTTCACAGAGGGCGACTTTGTCGGAGGCTATTCCGATTTTCTCGTAGGCGCAGGTCAGTTCCTCATAGAGCTTGCGGAGCTGGAGGACGAGCTGCTCGTCGAGATATTCCTTCTGGTTCTCGGCCTTGCGCACCTCGTTCTGCATCCTGTTCACTTTGGAAGAGCTCTTCCAATGGTCCGTGAGTGGAATCTTAACCACGGCATAGACGGCGCCGTTCCACCTGCCGCTGTCACCGACCAGGCGGCCGTAGCCGTAGCCGGCTCCGACTCCGACCTCGGGCAGAGCCTCGCCGAGAGCCATTTTCTTCTGCAGCTTGGAAGACTCCACATTCATAGACAGTAGCCTGGACTCTTCACTTGCGGATGCGGCGCTGACTTCATCGACGTAATAGTATTCCGGAGGCAGCAGCTCGGACGGAGTGTCGCTCAGTTCGATTTCGTCGATCCACGGAGTGGAGGACGAGCCGTCAGCGGAAGGCGGGAAGAATGAGTATTCCTGGCCTATGGCATTGAAAAGGTCCATCTTGGCAAGGCGGATTCCGCTCTGGAGCTGCCTCATCGATGAGCGGAGGCTGTTGCGCTCGATGTTCACCTTGAGGGTGTCGGTGTCGAGGGCGAGGCCGGCGCGGCAGGCGTTCCGGACATCCTTGCCGAGGGTATCGACCAGTTCCAGAGCCTTGGTGAGGGAGAGCATCTTCTCTTCGAGGGAGACCACTTTCCAGTATTTCTCCTCCACCTCCACGCCCTTTGCTTTCGATGCGGAAGACTGCTTCAGGAGGGAGGCCTGATAGTTGAGGTCGGCAAGTCTGTTGCCGTTCACTATTCTTCCGCCGGCAAAAACAGGCTGGGTAAGGCTCACTGAAGCATTGTAGCCGTAGTCGAGGAAGGATGCCGTCGTACTTATTCCGTAGAGCGGAGCGGCCGCCTCAATTCCGTCGATTATGTTCTGCGCTCCGTCGGAAGTGCCGAGGACATCCTGCAGACCAATATTCAGAATCGGCTTGAAGGCATAGAAGCCTATTCCGCTCATTGAGACATTCGGGAAGTACTCCGTGAGAGCCTCCTTCTTGAGGAAGCGGGCCGAACTGACATCCAGGGCTGCGTTCTTCAAGTCGGCATCATTCTCCCCGGACATTGCCTTGCATTGTTCGAGCGAAAGCCTCACGGTGCTCTGCGCCTGTGCTTCCGCAGATGAAAGCACAGACACAGCTGCAACAATATATAACAAAAATCTATACTTCATATTCATTCAAGTTTCGCAAGTCGCAAGTGCTTAACATTCACCGGCTTTTCCGTGCTTTGCGAGCAATTGCCGCCGTCACGGGTATTGTCCGCGCTGCCCTGTCCCTGAATTGCTTTCCCCGGGAAAGGGACTTGCCGTCGGCCTGCCGGCCTCCTGACAAGTTTGTTCCGCACTTGAGAAACTCATTGACTCATTCATTACCGTTAACAAGCTCTGCCGTTTCCGGATTCTTCTGATTCCTGAAAACCACCCAGTAGGAGACAGGCATTATCAGGACGATAAGGAGGATGGAGAATACGATTCCGAAACAGATCACAACACCCATAGGCTGCCAAAGGAGGTCTCCCCCGATGACCATCGGGATGACTCCGAGGGCGGTGGTGCAGGAAGTCAGGAAGATCGGCTTCATCCTTCTCGCGCCGGCTTCCATCGCGGCCGTCTTCACGTCAAGTCCCTTGACCGAGCGGAGTTCTTCCGCATATTCGAACATCACGATTCCGTTGCGGACGATGATTCCAATCAGGCTGACGATTCCAAGCACGGCGGTAAGGCCGAAGTCGAGATTGAAAATCCAGAGTCCGAAGAAAGCCCCGAACAGGCAGAGGAGACTCATCACCAATGTCAGGATGGAAAGGGAGACTTTCTTGAAATGGAATATCATGAACACCAGCAGGATGAGTATGGCTGCGACAAGCGACCAGCTGATTTCCGGTGCGAGCTTGTTGTTGGTCTTGGTAAGACCGCCGTATTCAATCACGGCATCCTCCGGGAGGTTCGGCCTGATGTTGCTGTCGATGTAGGCGGAAATCTTCTTCATGGCGCGAGGCTGGCTCTTGCCATATTTCATGTCCGCGAATACGCTGACGGTCTCCTCCCCCGCCCTGCGTTCGAGCTGGCGGCTGCTCCATTGAGGCTCGATCGAAGCGATCTGCCTCAGCGGCACGCTCACACCCGGGACGACGGTGGAAATCATCTGGGAGCCGATGGCATCATAATCCATATCGGCATCCACGCCCTCGGTGTAGAGGTTCACGCCGATCGATTCGTCACCTTCCCAGACGGTCGCAAGGTTCTGCCCGTTGAATATCCCGGACATCGTCATCGCAAGGACGGCCTTGTTGATTCCGAGCCTGGAAGCCTCCTCGTCATCGAGCCTGATCATCACTGAAGGCTGCATGTTGTCGGCGCTCGTGTGCACCCATTTGAGCTGGGAGTCCATACCCGACATAAATTTCCGGATGCTGTCTGCGGCGCAGATCAGTTCGTTGCGGTCCTCTCCCTTGAGGGTGATCACAATCGGGGCCTCGACATCCTGGTAGTCCATCTGCTTGTAGCGTATGGACACGTCAGGGAATATGTGTTCGTATCTGTTTTCATATTCCTTGATAATGCTTTCAGTCTCCTTTGCCGAGCCGGTGTTGACTATCATCTGCGCAACTGTCTTGTCAGGTGTCACAGGAGGATAGGTGGCCGTGAATCTCGGAGCTCCGGTACCGACGAAGGAAGTCACCGCGGTGACGCGTCCGTCTGCAAGGAGCTGCTTCTGGAGGGAATCGGCCACTTCCTTGGTCCTGTCGATTCCGTGGCCTCCCTCGACCTCCAGCTCTATGGCGAAGAAGTCACGGGCGGCTTTAGGCATCATCTGGATGTTGAGCCTTGAAAAGAGGAATACTCCGAGTGCCACCGCAATCACACCTACCGTAATGGTCAGGGCAGGATGCCTGAAACAGAAGCGTTCAGCAACTGAATATCCCCTTTCGAGCCAGGAGAAGAACTTCATCTGCATCCGGGCCACAAGGCTGTTTCCCTCCGGTGTGGCCGAGGAGATGTACTTGACCTCCAGGGAAGGCACGACCGAAACAGCATAGAGCAGGGAAACGAACATCGCGATTGCGATGACCCACGGGAAGAGTCTGACGAAGTCTCCCAGATAGCCCGTGATGAGGAACTTGATAGGGAAAAGCATCGCGCTGATCGCAAGGGTGGCGGCGAAGGTAGGAGCGAAGAGTTCCTTGAGGCTGGAGCAGGCGGCATCCACCCTGCCGGCTCCGGTGCCGAGCTTGTCCATATAGCCGTCCATCGTGATGATGGAATTGTCCACAATCATTCCGAGGACCACGATGAGGGCTGCAAGCGTCACGGTGTTGAGGTCCATCCCGCACATATACATAATGGCAAGGGTGATGGTGGTGCAGACCGGGACACCTGAACCTGCTATCAGGGCTGATTTCAACGGGAAGAGGGTCAGCATCACAAGGATGACCACGACCATCGAAAGCAGCAGGTCACGCAGGAAGGAGACAATCGAATCGTTCACGATTTTCGGCTGGTCCGTGATGCGGCTGACTGTCACGCTTGCGGGCAGCGATGCCGCGAAAGGTCCGAGCACATCGTCAACCTCCTTTCCGAAGGCAACGATGTTGTTGTCCGGACGCATCTCGACCGAAAGGATGAGACAGGCGTGCCCGTTGTAGCTGACAAAGTCATCCGGGTCGGCATATTTCCTTGTAATGGTCGCGATGTCCTTCAGCCTTATGATATTGCCCATCGGGTCGGCATAGACGATTTTTTCGGCTATCTCATTCTCAGCCCCGACATTGCCATAGACGTGTACCGGAGCCGTGGCCCGGGAGCAGTCGAAGGTTCCTCCCGGAATCGGGATGGACTCGCCCTGCCAACTGATGGTAAGCATTGAAGGATTGATTCCGTAAGCCGAAATCTTCTCCCTGTCAAGCAATATAGCAATTTCTTCCTGCTGCTCGCCGAGAATCTCCACCTTCGCAAGGTCAGGAATCCTCCTGAGAGCCGTACACAACTGGTCGGCATAGTCCTGAAGTTCAGGATAACCCTTGTCATCGGATTCGAGAGCGATCATCAGGGATGAAAGTGAGTTGAAATCATCCAGCACCATGACGGAAAGGACTCCTGCCGGGAGGAATACCTTCTGCTCGTCGATTTTCTGCTTGATGCGTGTCCAAACCTCGTTCTTCTGGGAAACCTTGCAGGTAAGGTCGGCATAAATGTAGCACATACCGTCCTTGCTGACGCTGCGGAGGTCGTTCCTGCTGATTTCAGGGACGGTGAAGAGCACCTCTTCGAGCTTTTTCGTCAGACGGTTCTCAACCTCTTCCGCAGATGCTCCGGGATAGACACCGACGACTACGCCCTGCTTGATGGTGAATGAAGGGAACTCATCCTTCTTCATCTTCACAAGCCCCACTATGCCCACAAGACACAATGCGGACACAAGGGTATAGACTATATGTTTCTGGGCTATGGCCCATTTCACCATACCCGCTATTCCTCTGTGCCTCTTCATATTCACAACTCCTTGACTTTGACCTTCATTCCGGTGGAAACCTTCCTGTGCCCGTCAACCACGAGCCGGTCTCCTTCCGCAAGGCCATCAGATATTATGATTCCGTTGTCGGCAAAGCCCCCGCAGGTGACATATTTCTTCACAATCGTGCCGTCCTGGTCGGCGCACCAGACATAACGCCCGTTGGAGTCGGTCATCACGCTGCGCATCGGTATGATGATCCGGCTTCCGTTGTCGGAGCGGAGACGTACCTTGCAGACCATTCCAGGAAGGATGTCCGGACAGCCTTCCCGAGGCAGGAGGATGCAATCGTAAGCATGTGAGAGCGGAGAGGCGTCCACGCCCTTGGTCAGGACCTTCGCCTCCAGGGAAATGTCGGCGGCAGGCACGGTCACATCGGCGGTGTCTCCGACGCTGATGCCCTTGATTTCATTCTCCGGAACTGGGAAATGAATCTCCACGGAACTGACGTTCATTATTCTGGCGACAGGGGCGGAAAGTCCGAGTTCGACCCCTTCTTCTATGAATATGTCTTCAACTATTCCTGAATATGGAGCCCTGACGGTACATTTGGCGACCGCATCCTCAGCAGCAGCGAAAGAGGCCTCGGCCTGCCTGAGCTTCGTGGTTATTTCCATCTTCTGAACCTCGGTCACGCCGCCTTCGGCATAGACCTGCATCATCCTGTCATAGCCGTCACGCGCCTGTTCGAGCGTGGCGAGAGACATCCGGTAGGCGGATTCGACGCTCTCGGATTTGAGGACGGCGATGATTTCACCCTCTTTTGCCAGACGGCCTTTCCGGACGTTCACGGAAACGACCTTGGCCGGAAAAGGCGCAGTCAGCACGACATTCTTGGAAGGCTCGATGCGGCCCACATAAGTCCTCAGGCTGACATCGTGCGTAGCGGCGACATCCATCACCGAGACACAGACCGGCTCCGGGGTGTATTCCTTGCGGAGTTTGTTCTTGATGTCCTCTGCCTTATCGCAGGAGATGCAGGCTGCCGCGCACAGGAACAAGGCAGGGATAGCTGCAAATACTTGTTTCATACCCGTTCCTCCCCTCAGTTTTTGGTGGCGACACAGTCCACGCTGCTCGACACGATTGTCATGTCGGTGTCATTCAGCATCATCGTGCCCTGATAGGTCAGCGAGATGATTATCTGGTTTCCGTACATGTCCCCGGAACCGCTGTATGTGACGAATCCGGAAGCGATTTTTTCGGAACCGTCCGTCAGCACGGCAGTCTTGCCTGAGCCCGAGGCGAAAGTGATGTTGTCGGAATCGATGACGGCGTCAGCCACGCAGACATTGCCCAGAATGTCGTTGAAAGTCACCACGACAAGGTCTTCGCCGCTGTCCTTGACATTGATGTGCATCTGGCCCTGCTCCGGATAGAGAGGGACCCAGGTCGGGGAGAAGGTTATGCCGGAGGCTTCCATCATCTGCTTTTCCTGTTCGCTTGCATTGACATAGGCTGTCGGGAGAAGGGCTACCATTCCGCTGATTTTGTAGGAATACCTGCCTTCGAATCCTTTCACTCCGTCCTTGGCGCAGCCCGCAAGCATCAAGACAGACACAAGGGCGGCCGCCGCATTAATAAATAAACGTTTCATTTCGATCACTAATAAAAATAACTGTTGTCAACACTGCAAAAGTATTGCCTCCGATTATGCCATAAAAGAACAATATATCCGCAATTATGTTCAATTTGTAAGATTTCTGTTGAGGATTTCCAGGAATAGGGCGATGATATGCCAAAAAAATGTTAATTTGTACAAAGCGCTTATTCAACAAGTGACAAAAACTGACAAAATGGACAACAACAAATCAGACGAACATCCATTGTGGGGACTGAAGGATGTCACCTCAGAGGACATTGCCGAGGTCGGTGACTTCTGGCATCTGCCCAAAAGCGGTTTCTTTATGTGCAAACAGGGGACGCTGACGATAGGAATCCTTGACAGATTCTATGTTATGCGCGCGCAGGACATAATCATCTATCCGGTCAAGAGCACGGTTTACATAAAACATTACTCACAGGACATCAAAGGGCTGATCGGCATAGCCGAATCAGAGAACCTGCTCGAAGTCGCGTCAAAGACTGTGGACGCCAAGGAGGGACTGAGCATTCTGTCCAATCCGTACACTCACCTCGACGACGACGAGATGGAGAGAATCGAAGAACTTGCCGCAATCCTGCAGAAAAGGTTGAACAGACAGGAAGGGTACGAAAGCCTGGCGCTTGTGACTCTTTGGAAGGCCCTCTGCTACGACATAGCGGAAATCTACAAGAAAAAGACCGACTGCTTCAAGCAGAAGTCGGACAGGAAGGATGCCATCCTCCTGAATTTCCTTTTCTCCATCAAGGAGAATGTCAGGAAACACCGTGAAGTGCAGTTCTATGCAATGCAGCAGTGCCTGAGCACGAGATATTTCTCGACACTGATCAAGTCACGCTCCGGATTCACGCCGCTTGAACTTATCACCAGGGCGGAACTCAACGAAGCGAAGGACCTTCTTGCGGATCCTTCACTCACCATCAAGGAAATAGCGTATGAACTGGGCTTCCCGAATCCGTCGTTCTTCGGGAGATGGTTCAAGAAGAACCAGGGAAGCACACCTGCCGAGTACCGCAAGTACATCATCGGAAGCGGCAAGGCAAGCCTGGGAAACTGAGAAATCCGGACCCGAATCAGTCTTTCCTGCCCTGCAGTCCGGCGAGAATCTGATCTGCGTGGATTTTCGTCTTGATTTCCTTGGACGTGAATATCTTCTCGACTATCCCCTCCTCATTGACAAGGAAGGTGGTGCGGAGAGTGCCGACAGTGCGCCGTCCGCAGGCGACCTTTTCGCCCCAGGCCCCGAGTGCCTGCAGGAGTTCGGTGGAGGTGTCGGCTATGAGAGGAAACTCCAGTCCGTGTCCGGCGGCGAATCCTGCCTGCGCCTGCTGGCTGTCCTTGCTCACTCCGACTATCTCATAACCGGCTTCAGCAAGCTCGGCCTTGCGGCTCTGCAGCGAACAGGCCTCGGCGGTACAACCGCTGGTGTTGGCCTTGGGATAGGTGTAGAGGACAATCTTGCGCCCTGCGAAGTCGCTTCTTCTGACCAGTTTTCCGTTCTGGTCTGTCCCGAGAATCTCGGGGATTCTGTCTCCAACTTTCATAATGCTGAGGATTGCTCAAAAAACCGCCTGGCGGAGTTTTGAATATGTTTACGCAAAATACGCTTTTTCTCCGGAAAAACAGCAAAGGAGCAGAACAAACAGCCTGTCATACCGGGCGAAGCCCAAAGCGTGCAGTCGGGATTCTGCTGAAGAAAAACGGTCAAGAAGAATTCTCCTTGCACTGCACACAGTCGAAATGACGCGTCAAAGGTCAATTCAGCCATCCGCTCCTGATCTGCCGGAATCTCCTGCGGAAAGGAGGCAGGCATATTCATTCGGCATATTCATAGCCGAAGTAGTCGCCCTTCCTTTCTGAAGGTATGCCGTACTTCATCCACGCAGGCTCCGCTGCGTCCTTGAGGTAATGGTCGAAGAACTGCTGCAGCCTTATTGAGAGGTCCTTGGCGTTGCGCCTCTCCGAGAGATTGTGGGCCTCGTCGTTATATTCAAGAAGCCAGGCCGGCTTGCCGAGTCTCCGCAGCGACATGAAGAATTCTATGCCCTGGTACCACGGCACCGCCCCGTCCTTGTCGTTGTGCATTATCAGCACGGGAGTCTTGACATTTGGGGCGAAGAAGACCGGAGAGTTCTCTATGTAGAGGTCCAGCCCGCCCTCGTCCCAGAGGGACTTTCCGATTCGGCTCTGGCCATATTCATACTGGGTGATGCGGCTGTGGCCGGACTCCCAGCGAATGCCTCCGTAGGCGCTTGTCATATTGGCTACCGGCGCTCCCGCCCCCGCTGCCGCGAACATGTCGGTACGGGTGACAAGGTAGGCAGTCTGATAGCCGCCCCAGCTCTGTCCCTGGATGGCCATTTTGTCCCGGTTGATGAATGGGAACTGGCTGCACATCGCCTCGGCTCCGGAGCAGATGCAGTTGTAGGCGCTCTCGCCGGGATGCCCCGGAGTGTAAACCACGTCGGGAACAAAGACCACATAGCCGTTGCTGACGAAGTATGGGATATTGATGACGGAGCGGCTCGGAGACGGAGACCTGTAGTTGTAAAGGCTCTCGGCATTCTTCTCGTAGAAATAGACCAGCATCGGATAGGAGGCGGTGCTGTCCAGATTTTCCGGAGTGAAGAGCAGGCCTTTGAGCGGCGTCCCGTCATAGGCCTCCCAATGGACCATCCGGACATCTCCCCAAATGTAGTCCTGCTGCTGGGGATTGACGGCTGTCAGTTTGCGGGCATCCTTGAAGGAGCCGGTCGTGCTGGCGTACAGGTCCATAGGATTCCGGAAGTCGCCCATCGTGAACATAAGGGTCGTGCCCTTGGAAGCGCGGCGCAGGGATGCGAAGCTCTTCCCGTAGAGTTCGTAGCTGAACTTGGAAGGCCTGACGACATCCACAGTGCCGAAGCCGTTGCGCGAGTCCTTCCTGCAGAAGGCGCTCAGCTCGATGCTGCCTTTCTTTGGATATGTGAATATGTTGCCGTACAGATAAGGATTCTCCCTCTGGACGAAATCGACGGGACGGAAAACCACCTCGGAGGCGCGTCCCTTGCCTCCGGTCAGATTGAGCGCAGTCTTTCCGTCAGGAGAGAACTTCCAGAGGTCGTACTCGTCGCACAGAAGCACGGCCTCGTCCTCGCCGACCCATTGAGGTCTGGACACGGGCCCGCGCGGCGAAGGATGGTCGTCTTCGGTATCGTAGAATGCCACGCCGGTCTTAGCGGTAAGATTGACGCTCCCACCGCTCCGCAGGTCGGTGCAGAGCCAGTCGCCCGTCCCGGAGTCGAAACCGAGCAGATAGCGTCCGTGGGGAGACAGGCTCACATTGCCCTCGAAGGCCTCGAAGAGAAGGCTACGCTTGCCAGTGGCAAGGTCCACAAGGCTCACATCCGACCTGTCTTCAGCCGCAAAGAAGTTCTCCTGAAGATAAGGCTGCATATTCACTGACAAGGCGAAAGGCGCTTCCGCTCCTGCCGGGAATATGATGCGGTCATTCCGATTGAGGCTCAGCACCTTCAATCCGCCTTCCGGGGCGAGAGGCACGACAGCGCTCAGGCCGGCCTTGCGGTTGGAGGCCTTCGACATCGGAGGAAGGACCTGGGCGTCGTAGCACCAGATGTCCAGCCGGGGAGCCTCGAAATCCACGACGGTGGTATCTTTCGGAGGCATTTTCTCATAGAGGCTCAGAACTATGCGTGAAGAGGCATTGGAGAAACTGAGTTTGGAAGTCTTGGCGAGCACCCAGCCCTCGGGGAGAGCCTCGTCCGCGGCATCCACAAGTTTGCGGCAGCCTTGCGGGTCGGAAAGATAGAGGCTGAAAGCAGGTGTGCCGTCGGTCTTTTCCTTCTGCTCCGTGGCAAGGAAGGCAAGTCTCGTAGAAGAGAAGTCGAAAGCCGCGCCGGCATATTCCTCGGCCCCTTCGTGAAGAACTGTGGAAACTCCGCTGCGAAGATCGTATAGTACGATGGAGCTCACCGACAGGGAATCCTTCTCTTCCTTCGCAGTGACCGCGCAGAGCCGGTCCCCCTCTTTGGAAATCACGAAATCGGAAATGTTCCTGAGGGTGTCGATCGGGGAGCCGTCGGTCGGCACAATGAGAAGATTGCTGCTTTTCCTGTCCTTGACTTTCTGGCTGACAAAGGCATAGGGCGCGGAGCAGAAGCCGCTCTTGAAGGACTTGACTCCCCCTATGCGGCAGACTTCTTCCATCGTGGTGGCATTGATGACCACAAGAGTGTCGGAAGGCATCTCGTCGGCTTTCTTCTTGTCTATCTTCGCCTGTCTTGTGACTGAATATGGAGCCGTCACGGTGCAGAACACGAACTTGCCGTCCCGAGGGAGCGCATAGCGCTGGGAGCGGGCTACTTCGAGACGGGCGGATGTCCCGGGATTCTCGATGAACACGCTGCCGTCACCCTGCTGGGGCGCAACGCAATAAACCAGCAGCTGTCCGTCTTCGGACATCATGCTGGATTTGACACTCTGCCACGAATCATAGACATCGTGGCTCAGGGGAATTTTCTGGGCTCTTGCCTGCGGCCCGGCGAGGGCGAAAGAGGCGGCAAGAAGAAGGGCTGTAAGATACTTGTTCATCACATCAAGGTTTGCATCCGCGGATGCGGGAGAATGTATGCCGGAAAGAGGGCCTGGAAGCCGCTACGAATCGAGGTTGCCGCGCTTTTTGCGGATGAGCTGGTAGGCCTCGTTGACCTTCTTGAACTTTTCCTCGGCCTCGTGCTGGACAGCCTGGTCTTCGGTGGCGTATTTGTCTGGATGGTACTTCAGGGCAAGGCGCTTGAAAGCTGATTTGACCTCGCTGTCAGTGGCATCCGGGGAGATTTCCAGAGTCCTGTAGGCGCTGGAGAGGGACGTCGCGGCTTCCGCAGCATAGGGATTGCCTCCGAAATTGCCGTACCATTCATTATCTCCCTGCTCCGGGCCGTAGGTCCATTCGGTGTAACGCGTCCAGTCGCCGCGATGCGACTTCCCGCCGTGGATAATCTTTATAAAGAGGGAGAACAGCAGCCAGAGGAAGAGGAACTGGAGCAATGACCAAATCAAGAAAAACATAGTCTCGTGTATAACAATCTTGTAAAAATCAGAAAACAAGAATCAGGAAAAGGACAACGGGCATAGCCCAGAGTGCAGCGTAGAGAACTTTCTGCCAGGTCTTCATCGCAGCCCAGGAATACTTGAACTGAGCGCGTGCGACAGAGAAGGAGGCCTGCATCTTCTCCTTCCAAAGCTGGAAGCGGCCTACGCCTCCGGAAGAGCGGCCTGATTTTCCCGCCCCGCGGACCTTGACCTTCACCGTGGTGCTTTCCTTTCTTGTGCCGGTCGTGGCCACGAGGGTGAATACCATATTTTTGGTAGCTCTGTTCGACCAGCAGACCCTGCTGCCCGAATCCGGTACCTGGACACGCTGGACCGTCTCTCCGTCATCAATTACAAGCACGAGGGAGTCAGGAAGTTCGCTCGTCCAGCTCACGGTGACACTGTCACCTTTGTCAACTGACATTCTGTCAACATTCAAGGATATTGTCGATGGCATTTCTTTCAATTTTTTGGCATCAGACAATATGCAAACTCCATGCAAACAGACAATCCAAAGAAATATTCGTTATTTTTGTCATGATTTCGTTGAAAAAAGCCTAAACGACATGACACCATACCTGCTGATATTCTCGCTCATTGTACTGACCTGCGTATTCCTGAACAGGATTTCAGGAAAGGTCGGCATCCCTGTCCTGCTCTTCTTCCTGATGCTCGGACTGCTTTTCGGAAGCCGATATGACGAATTTGCCTCAACCCAAGGATGGCTCGTTTCTGACATCAGCACAATCGCCTTGATATTCATAATGTTCTACGGAGGCTTCGGGACAAGGTGGAAATCCGCCAAGCCGATTGCCCTCGAGGCCGGGCTTCTCGCCACGTTCGGCGTTGCGCTGACGGCCTTGTTCGTAGGACTGTTCTGCCATTACGCATTGAAGTGGAACTGGCTCGAAAGCTTTCTGCTCGGTGCAGTCATCAGTTCCACGGATGCTGCCACGGTCTTTTCCATCCTGCGCACACACAAACTGGGCTTGAAGAACAACAGCGCCCCGCTGATAGAAATGGAAAGCGGATCGAACGACCCTATGTCCTATATGCTTACGGCGGTGATGCTCTCCCTGTTTTCCGGAGGAATGGGAGCCGGCAGCGTAATCCTTAAAGTAATTGGACAGCTGGTGTTCGGCGCGCTCGGTGGCCTGCTTATCGCGAAAGGGGCGGTATTCCTGCTGCGCCGCCTGAGCTTCAAGAACAACGGTTTCGATTTGCTTACCTTCATCTCCATCGCCCTGGTCTCCTATGCGGTTCCGGACCTGATAGGCGGCAACGGCTACCTGAGCGCCTACATCGTCGGCATAGTCCTGGGAAACACGGAGTTCCCCGAAAGGAAGCCGCTGGTTTCCTTCTTTGACGCGATTACCAGCCTGATGCAGATCGTGATTTTCTTCCTCCTCGGAATGCTCGCGATTCCGTCAGCCCTGCTGAAAGCCATTCCGGCAGCACTCGTCATATTCCTTGCCCTGACCCTTGTCGCCCGTCCGCTTGCCGTCGGCACCGTGCTGGCCCCATTCCGGAAATATCCTCTCAACCAATTGACATTCATCTCCTTCGTCGGACTTCGAGGGGCGGCGTCAATAGTGTTCGCAATCACGATTCTCACATCGGGGGTAGTTTTGGAACACGACATATTCAGCATTGTGTTCTGCATTGTCCTGGTGTCAATCGCACTTCAGGGCTCTTTGATTCCGGCCGTAGCGAGGAAAACCGGGATGACGGATTCGTCCGCCGATGTGATGACCACCTTCAGCGACTTCCGGGAAAACACGGAACTGGTCTTCGGTTCGGTCCGGATTCCGACATCGAGCAAATGGAACGGACTGCAAATCAAGGACCTGAATCTTCCGGAAGAATGTCTTGTGGTTCTGATTGTCCGGGGAGATGAAAGGATAGTTCCCAAAGGAGACACCGTGCTCCTCTCCGGCGATGAAGTCGTGATGTGCACTCGCTCGTATCAGGATGTTTCCACCGACAGCCTCATCCAGCATCCTCTGCCGGAGAACAGCAAATGGGCCGGCCATCCGGTCAGCGAGTACCCCAAGGGCAGCGGCAACCTGCTGGTGATGATCCAGCGCGGAGAGAAGACAATCATTCCAAAAGGCGACACCATCCTCGAGAACGGCGATGTCGTCGTCCTCCTGAAAAGAGAAAACCGTTCCTCCTGACCGTTCCTCCTGACCGTTCCTCCTGACAATGAGCCCCCGCCGTCCCTGCGGAAGTCCCGAAGGGCTCAGGGTGACAACAAGACAAGCCTTGACGCGGCTCTCCACAAGCAGGCTGAGAAGAGTCATCGGCAGGAAAAAGCAGAATCTTTGACGAAGATATAAAGGGATTTGCGGGCAAGCCAGCGCGCCAGGGCTACTTCTCCGGACCGGCCGGGAACTTGCCGTAATAGGAGGCGTACCAGCGGGCAAAGTTCCGCAGGCCCTCCCTGAGGCCGGTGTCCGGTCTGAAACCGAAGTCCTCCTCGAGCGGTCGCGTGTCGGCATAGGTGACGGGAACATCGCCAGGCTGCATAGGCACGAGTTCCTTGTGGGCCTCGAAATCGTAGTCTTCCGGCAGGACGCCGGCAGCAATCAGTTCCTCCTGAAGGATGGTCACGAAATCCAGCAGGTTCTCCGGCTTGCTGTTCCCGATGTTGTACACCTTGTAAGGAGGCACCGGCAGTCCGTCCTCGCCCGTCCGCCTCTCCGGAGCGTGTCTCATCACCCGGAATACCCCTTCCACGATGTCGTCCACATAGGTGAAATCCCTCCTGCAGTTGCCGTAGTTGAAAATCCGGATGCTCTTCCCTTCGCGCAGCCTGTCCGTAAAACTGAAATAAGCCATGTCCGGACGGCCCGCAGGACCATAGACAGTGAAGAAGCGCAGTCCAGTGGAAGGAATGTCGTAGAGTTTTGAATATGCGTGCGCCATCAGTTCGTTGCTCTTCTTGGTGGCGGCGTAGAGGCTGACGGGATTGTCCACCTTGTCCTCAGTCGAATACGGCACTTTCTTGTTCGAGCCGTACACGGAAGAAGAGGAGGCATAGACAAGATGCTCGACAGGGTAGCTCCGACAGGCTTCGAGGACATTGTAGAAACCGATGAGATTGGATTCCACATAGGAATCCGGATTGCTTATCGAATAACGGACCCCGGCCTGTGCCGCAAGATTGACCACGACAGCCGGCCTGTACTCTTCAAAAAGGCTTTCAAGGAGCCTCCGGTCTGCGATGCTGCCCTTTACGAAGACCCAGCTGCGGCCGAGCGACTCGATTTCCTTCAGCCGCCCGTATTTGATGTTGACATCGTAGTAGTCAGTGAGGGAGTCGATGCCCACCACCCTGATGTCCTTCACCTCGGCGAGCAGCCTCTTGACAAGGTTGGCTCCGATGAAGCCGGCGGCTCCTGTCACCAGGACCGTCTTGCCCTCAAGCCTGACATTGTACTCCAACATATTGCTTACTCATTACAATTATGAAAATCCTCGTTCCGGGCCTTGCAAACTGCGGGAGAGCTGCCCGGCGCATCGACAAATATACATATTCCTGTGACTCGGGACAAATAAAAAGCAAGCGTGCGTCATCTTCAATGACGTGCCGGGAGCAGGCCTTTCCTGCGGCAGATTCTCATGAAGCGGACATAAAAGAATATGGCGGCGACAAAGAGGCCGAGCAGCAGCCCAACCCACACTCCGGCAGGTCCCATCCCGGCGGTGAATCCAAGCAGGTAGCCCGACGGAATCGCGACGAGATAGTAGGAGATGAGAGAATATATCATCGGCACCTTGGTGTCTTTCAGCCCCCTCAGGGATGCCATCGAAGCAAGCTGCACGGCATCGGCGACCTGGAAAAGGGCAAGCACGACTATCAGTTTCGAAGCGAGCGAAGTCACCGCAGGGTCATTTGAATATGCCGACGGAAGCAGATGCCTCAACGCGATGAAGAGCAGGCCGCTGAAGCCCATATAGAAAAGCGACATGTGTATCGATGCGTTGGCAGCCATCACGGTCTCTTCCTTCTTCCCGGCTCCGTACTGGAAGGAGACACGGATGGTGGCAGCTGCGCCGATTCCGGTGGCTACCATAAAGGAGAGCTGGCTGAGGTTCTGGACTATCTGATGGGCCGCAAGCTCGACCTTGCCCATCCAGCCGACCATAATGGCCGCAAGGCTGAAACTCATCGACTCCAGAAGTCCGGACAGCGAGATGGGCAGGGAAAGGTGCATCAGAGTCCTGAGGGTCTGCCTGTCGGGCCTGATTCCGAGAGCTTCCCGGAGGAAGGGGCCCATCTTGCTCGAAATGCTCAGTATGATGATGAAGGAGACCGCGCAGAAAATTCGCGAGACAAGCGTGGCTATGGCTGCTCCGGTGACTCCGAGAGCCGGCGAGCCCCAGTGCCCGAAAATCAAAACCCAGTTGAGCAGGATATTCATCAGGTTGGAGACGACCGTAATCCACATCGCGTATTTGGTGTTGCCCACTCCTTCGGCAAAGAAGCGGCAGGTGAAGAAGGGCAGCATCGCGACGACTGAAATCAAGTTGATGTAGTAATAGTCGCGGGCGTAGAGAAGTACTTCCGGCTCCTGGCCCATCCGTCCCATCAACAGTCCAGTGATGAAGAGGATTCCCATCATCAGGGTAAAGACAAGTGTGTTCAGGACGAAGGAGTTCTTGAGATAGCGGGAGGCGGCCAGGTGGTCGTTCCGGCCCATCGACTCCCCTACCAGCGGCGTGAGGCCCTGGGAGAAACCGATGAGGGACACGATGCCTATTACGAGGATGGCATTGGCGAATGAGACTCCGGCCAGCTGGGCTGTTCCCACGTGGCCGACCATGATGTTGTCGGCAAGCTGGACTACAACCTGGCCCGCCTGGGTGATCATCACCGGCAGGGCCACCTTAAGATTCCGCTTATAAAAAGGTAAATACTTCATGAAACTATACATCACAATAATCCTCACTGCAGCGCCCTGCCGATGCACATTGCCGTCCCACCGCAGACGCTAACTGCCATCCACCTTCCGATGCTCTCAGCATCCGGGCACCCCTCAACGTCTAACTCCTGCTTTGCTGCTTTAACGCTGCTTTCGCACCTCTTCTATTCCACATTGACCCGCTCCACCTTGCGCTTCTCCTTCTCAACCTCAACCTTCGTTATCATATTCCTCTATCCCTTTACCCCTCTTTACCTTTTCTCCTCCAGACCGGAACACGACCTATCGGTCAAGAAGCCTGTCAGCAAAGGCCTCAAGCTCAGCAACCTGACTCTCCTTTAAAGTACTTCTCAAAGTAACAATTCCCTCCAGAATATCAATCGAAGCCATTGATTCCAGAGCCGTTTTCATCAACCTGCCAGTCTGGGGAGCCCACGTGCCGTTCTCGACCAGAGCCACACGGCGCTTGCAGAAACCCTTGATTGCCAACTTATTGAGGAAGCCCTGCATCGGCGGGAAAAGCCCACCGTCATAAGTGCTGCAGGCAAGCACCATGGTACCCATCCTGAAGGCATCCTCTACGGCCTCAGCAACATCGTCGCGACAGAGGTCAGTCACTGCCACTTTCGGTGCCCCTTTTGCCTTGAGAATATCCGCAAGCCTCCTTGCCGCAGCAGCAGTATTGCCGTGAATTGATGCATGCGCAATAAGGATTCCTTCCGGTGTCTCCGGCTCGTAGGAACTCCAGATAGTGTAGAGACGGAACGCCTCCTCCATCCTTTCGCCGGTGAGGACCGGTCCGTGAAGAGGACATATTCGTTGAATATCAAGCCCTGATGCCTTCTGAAGCACCTTGGCAACCTGTGCACCGTACTTCCCGCAGATGTTGAAGTAGTACCTGCGGGCCTCGCAGGCCCACTCGTCCGGATCGGCATCATAGACCCCGAAGTTTCCGAAACCGTCGGCACTGAACAGGGTCTTCCCGGCCGGCATCCAGGTCATAATGACTTCCGGCCAATGTACCATCGGAGCTGCAATGAAGTGAAGTACAACGTCCTCACCCAAATCCAGGCAATCGCCCTCCTTGACAGTCCTGATGCACACCCTGGAACTCCCCTGCCATGTCCCTCCGGCAAGACCGTCGGTTCCCTCGAATGGCTTTACCTCGGCATCAAGACCGGGGTTGAACTGCAGAAGGAAGGTCGCCGCCTGGGCACTGCAGATGACGGTTGTTCCCGGATACTCTTTGAGGAAGGCAGCGACAGATCCGCTGTGGTCCGGCTCCATGTGCTGAACCACAAGAAAGTCCGGCTTCTTGCCCCCAAGAGCCGCGGCCAGTTTCCCGAGCCACTCTCCGCTCTTGCGCGCATCGACAGTATCCATCACAGCAATTCTGCTTCCCTTGACAAGGTAACTATTGTAACACATCCCCGCCGGAACAACATACTGGCTCTCAAACAGGTCTATTTCAGTGTCATCAACTCCAATGTATGAAATATATTTGCTATTCATCAATATAGGTGTTTCTGGTTGGTGCTTCCGTTAGTTGTTGCTATTCGTTGCCTCGGTTCGTTGCCTCGGCCGCCTGGTCTTATGCTCATTCCTATGCCCCATCGCTGTCTGCTCCTGTGCCCGGCCGGGTACCTTCCCGGGAACCAAAATCAGTAAGCTCAGAATGACCAACAGGCACATTGATTATTCTACACCCGCAACAGACTACAAAGATAGCAACTTATTTGCTATTCTGAAAGAAAGCCATGACCAGTCCATAGTGACCGCCGCACATATATCCTACATCTACCATCCAACAACCACCTTCCAGCAACCACCTTCCAACATTTACCATCCTACATCTGTCACCAACTATTTACAGCAAATAACGGTTAGTCCACCTGCCCCCTCTACAGGCACTCCGAAGGCCAGCACCCTCTCTTACCGATGCAATTGGCCGGTTCGCCCGGGGGTGGTGGGCAAACCGGCAATAGCAAGTAGTATTATAGCTCTCCTAGGCACCCGGGAAGCCGAGTCTGAAGGACTATGTCCAGGGTCGCCGGGCGGAAAGCTGTTCTTCCATGGCCTTACGGCTTGACCATTTCGATCGGCTGGACTCTTGTCCGGTCGAGTGGGGCTGTACGGTACTTGGTGCGCGAGAAATCGATTGCCTTCACATCGATGCAGCGGATGTTCTGGTTCCAAGCCGTTCGGTAATACAGTTTAAGTGTACTGAGGTCAGTAGCGGACGTGAACTGTGTGGCACTCGGCAGATTCTCCGGGACCATCCCCTCCCTGTGCTGGGCGCCGATAGGGATGTCGAAGTTGTTGAGAATATGGAAGGCCTGGATCACAGTTTCAAAAGATGTAGCCCATTCGGGAGCCGAAGTGCTGAAGAGAGCTGCCCGGACAAAGCGTGAAGGCGGAGTGAAATCGCCCGGAAGACCGAGCATCCCGCTGTTGCCTCCGAGAGGAGAAAGTTCGAGCGAAGCGCGGGCGGAACCGCTGTCGCCGATGCTGAGCGTCTGGTCAGGAGCCCCTCCCGGCACGAGATTGACGTAATTCCGGAGATTGGTCAGGTGGAACTCAAAGCCCGGGGAGTTGGTGAGGGTGCCGATCGGATTCTCATAAAAGACCGGCTCGCCGCCGACATATTCAAGGACCACTACCCTGCCGCATGGCTCGCTGAACCGCCAGTGGACCGTGCCGACTTTCGGGTCGAGTCCCGTGAGCCTGATTCCGGCAACCGCCTCTTTTACCTCATCGATGGTGGAGCAAGTGGAAAGGGCCCAGCTTACGAGCTGCATGTCGCAGACGCTTGAAGATGCCTGTTTCGGATCATATTCAGGGTACTCGCCAAACCCGGGGAAGAAGAAGAGGCCTGCGGAAAGGCCAGCCTCGTTTACACCTTCGACAACGAATTTTTCATATTCAGTGAATATGCCGACATACCCGTAGCGTGCAGAGAAGGTCGCTCCGTTCTCGCCTTCCGGCGTGAGAGAAACCTGGGAGTAGTTGCGTGGGACGACAGCGTAGCCGCAGTTCATAGGGTCTTTCATCCACTCGACTGTCCGGGCTACGACTCGGCTGCCATCCTTCGCTTTCAGTCCGATGCCGGTGCATGCAAGGGCATCGTCAAGGCCGGCTGCCAGCAAGGCCGACAGCACAACAGAAACAGCCAGAATCTTCCTTTTCATAATTCGACAATTAGTCTTAACGCCTGAAAATCACTGCAAAAATCGTGTCAATGAAAGACCTCCAAAGATTAAGAAATTGACAAACTTAGGCTGTCGGCTGTGTCAAAAATCAAAGTCCCGGAACGCTGTCCGGGACTTTCAGGAGGCTTGTGCCGGGGACTCAATCAGGAGCGGCGCAAAAGGGATGAGGAGCCATAGTCCGCCCCGGCAGGCCGTTCAAGACTCCGCCTCTGAAACCTGCTCCACAGGAATCTGGATGACGGAAACCCATTTCTCGGGATCGGGCTGGTTCCAGATGCCGTCGATGTAGCTGAAACGCGGATCGCCGGCAATCCGCATATTCATTGACTCGAGGTAATCGACCGCCTTGACGAAGGATTCATAGAAACGGTCATAGGGTCCTATATGTTTAAGGCACAGGGCTTTCGGCACGGGAGCAAGGCGCTTGAACTTCAGAAATGAAGTGTCGGGGAGGATATTGTCAACCTGCTCGCAATACTCTATGTCAATCGAATCGGTCTTGTAGGTCTTGTTGTGATCGATTGTAAAGCAGTAGCTCGGCAAGGTGCAACTGCAGCCGAGCGCCATCATCGCCGGACCGATCTTTTCAAAACAGAGAGGGCCGAGGGCATCATAGTCGGGAATTGTCTCCCGGTGGCTGGCCACAATGATTTCAGGAAGCGACTGGATTGAAAAGGTGACCTCATTCCCCTCCTTCAGGCTGTCCCTCCACCGGAGCAGCCGGCTGTGCCTTTCGGCAAGAGCCTTCATTTGCCTCTCGGTGTCGAGAATCTTGGCATCAAGCTGCCCGACGCTCGGTGATTCCTGCTCATCCTCAATCAGTTCGCCAATCTCTTCAAGGCTAAAACCCAGTTTCTGCATCTGACGGATACGGTTGAGCTGATTGACCTGGAAGATGCTGTAGTAGCGGTACCCTGTCCATTCGTCAACGAGGGCAGGCTTGAGGAGCCCCTTCTTTTCGTAGTGACGCAAAGTCTTGACAGTCACCTGCATAAGTCGGGAGAACTCCCCAATCTTCATTTTATTGCTATAGCTCATCTCTGTTTATGAATATGTTGACCTTTCAAATTGCGAAACAAACTTGTCCGGAAGCCGGCAGGCAAACGGTAAGGTGGCTGACCTTGAGGGCGAAGCTCGAAGTGCGTCCTTGCCATATCGAGCTGAATCTGCAATGCGGAGTCGAGATACCTGCCGGAGAATACCCGGGGCGGCGGGACTTGTTCCTGCCGCACAGCGAAAGCGCTGAATGTCAGGCACTTTCAACTTACAAAACCGGAATGAATCTGTTTCAGTGAGCAAAGATAAGCACTGACCCAAGGTACGAGTCAAGACTTTCCCGAAAATTTTTCAAAAATATGCCCGGGCACCGTCCCGGCCAAGCAGCGGAAGTTCTATCAGCGGAACGGAGCGGCCGCGCTAAAGCGGCGGCAGTTCAATCAGCGAATTCTGTCAAACGGAGCGGCGTCTCAGCGTTCGGCGCGCATCGGGTTGGTAAGGAAGTCCTCGTAGGCGAGGCGGATGCCGTCTTCAAGTTCGGTCTTGTAGGTCCAGCCGAGGGCTGTGGCTTTGGAAACGTCGAGCAGCTTGCGAGGAGTGCCGTTAGGGCGGCTGCTGTCCCATTTGATGCTTCCGCTGTAGCCGACGACACGCGCGACGAGAGCGGTCAGTTCCTTGATGGAAAGTTCCTTGCCGGTGCCGGCATTGACTGTCTCGTTGCCGGAATAGTTGTTCATCAGGAAGACGCAGAGGTTGGCCAGGTCATCGACGTACAGAAATTCCCGCAGAGGGGAACCGTCTCCCCAGCAGGTGACTTCCGGGAGGCCTGCGACTTTCGCTTCGTGGAAGCGGCGGATGAGGGCAGGAAGGACGTGGGAATGCTCGGGATGGTAGTTGTCGTTTGGCCCGTAGAGATTGGTCGGCATCACCGAGATGAAATCAGTGCCGTACTGGCGGTTGAGATATTCACAGTACTTCAGTCCGGAAATCTTGGCGAGGGCGTAGGCCTCGTTGGTCTTTTCGAGTTCGGAAGTGAGAAGGCAGCTTTCCGGCATAGGCTGAGGCGCCATCCTCGGATAGATGCAGCTGGAGCCGAGAAACTCCAGTTTGCGGCAGCCGTTCTTCCAGGCGGCGTGGATGACGTTCATCTCAAGCATCATGTTGTCGTACATGAAATCGGCAAGGGCTTTCTGGTTGGCCACAATGCCGCCCACCTTGGCGGCGGCGAGGAAGACATATTCAGGCTTCTCCTCCGCGAAGAAGGCTTCGACGCTGTCCTGGCGGATGAGATCGAGTTCGGAATGGGTCCGGGTGATTATGTTGGTGTAACCCTGGCGCTGAAGTTCGCGGACGATGGCGCTTCCCACCATTCCGCGGTGGCCTGCGACATAGATTCGAGAGTTGAGTTCCATATTCAGATATTCACTTCACAATTCCCTTTTCGAGGTATTCGGCAAGATTCATGTGCACCCTGGCGGCAGCTTCGTCGGCCTTGACTTTGGCATAGTCGTGGCGCACCATCAGTTCGACCAACTGCTCGAAGGAGGTCTTCTGCGGATTCCATCCGAGTTCCTTTCTGGCCTTCGACGGGTCGCCCCAGAGGTTGACCACGTCGGTCGGGCGGTAGAAGTCCTCTGAAACCGCGACAACCGTCCTGCCCACAAGCTCTTCAGGGGCATCTCCGGAGACTGATTCGACGATTCCCCTCTCCTCAATTCCCTGCCCCTGCCAGCGGAGATTGATTCCGACATGGTTGAAAGCAAGGGTCGCGAACTCCCTGACCGTATGCTGTACTCCGGTAGCGATGACGAAGTCCTCCGGTGTGTCGTGCTGGAGAATCAGCCACATACA
The DNA here is from genome assembly GCA_051878295.1 of Candidatus Cryptobacteroides sp. Taxonomy (GTDB): domain Bacteria; phylum Bacteroidota; class Bacteroidia; order Bacteroidales; family UBA932; genus Cryptobacteroides. The sequence goes on along the minus strand of JBJEJV010000040.1, from coordinate 17,869 downwards.
TTCCACATAGTCCTTGGCATAGCCCCAGTCGCGCTTGGAGTCGAGATTTCCCAAGTAGAGACAGTCCTGGCGGCCCTGGGCGATGCGGGCTGCGGCAAGGGTGATCTTGCGGGTGACGAAGGTCTCGCCGCGGCGCTCGGACTCGTGGTTGAAAAGGATTCCGGAGCAGCAGAACATATTGTAGGCTTCCCTGTATTCCTTGATAATCCAGAAACCGTAGAGCTTGGCGACTGCGTATGGAGAATAAGGATGGAAAGGTGTGTTCTCGTTCTGGGGTACCTCCTCCACCTTGCCGTAGAGTTCGGATGTGGATGCCTGATAGATACGGCAGCTGTCCTCGAGATGGTTGGTCCGGACAGCTTCAAGAATACGCAGGACTCCGACGGCATCCACGTCGGCAGTAAATTCAGGCGAGTCGAAGGAAACCTGGACGTGGCTTTGGGCAGCCAGATTGTAGATTTCGTCCGGGCGGACCTTGCCCACAAGCTTGACAAGGGACATCGAATCGCCCATATCGGCATAGTGGAGATGGAAGTCAGGCTTGCCTTCGAGGTGGGCGATGCGCTCGCGGAAATCCACCGATGAACGGCGGATGATGCCGTGAACCGAGTAGCCTTTCTCAAGCAGGAATTCACTCAAGTAGGAGCCGTCCTGACCGGTCACGCCGGTGATCAGTGCGGTTTTTTTTGCAGTATCTTTCATATCAGTCAAGTTTCTATCTTCAATTCTACGTTGCCGGAAACTGTTCCGCGTCTCTCCCGGAAAGCCGCTGCCGGCAGGGCTTACTGTCAGTCACGCTTGTAAACATCCCTGGTGTAAACCTTGTCCCTGACATCGTCCAGACAGCTGTCGTAGCGGTTGGCGAGGATGGAATGGCTGAGTTTCTTGAACTCTTCAAGGTCATTGACGACCTGCGAGCCGAAGAAACTCTCGCCGTCAGGGAGGGACGGTTCATAGACGATAACCTTTGCACCCTTCGCCTTGATGCGTTTCATTACGCCCTGGATGGAGCTGTGGCGGAAGTTGTCAGAATTTGCCTTCATTGTGAGCCTGTACACTCCGATTATGCAGTCGCGTTCCTTGGAGGAATCCCACTGGCCGTTCTCGCTGTAGTAGCCCGCCTTGCGGAGAACCTGGTCGGCGATGTAGTCCTTGCGGGTGCGGTTTGACTCCACGATGGCTGTCATCATGTTCTGAGGCACGTCCCGGTAATTGGCGAGAAGCTGCTTGGTGTCCTTCGGAAGACAGTAGCCGCCATAGCCGAAGGAAGGGTTGTTGTAGTGCGAGCCGATGCGGGGATCAAGCCCGACTCCGGTGATTATGGCCTGCGTGTCGAGGCCCTTGACCTCGGCGTAGGTGTCCAGTTCATTGAAATATGAGACGCGCAGCGCAAGATAGGTGTTGGCGAAAAGCTTGACAGCCTCGGCCTCCTTCGTACCCATGAAAAGGGTAGGAATATCTTCCTTGAGAGCGCCTTCCTTCAGGAGGTCTGCGAATATGCGGGCATATTCGTCGGCCTTCGGATTGGCCACGGAAGCGATGATCCTGTTCTCCTCGTCCCAGGTCCTGTCCTGTCCGGAAGGGAGCGGTTTCGGAACTCCGACTATGATGCGCGACGGGTAAAGGTTGTCGTACAGAGCCTTGCTCTCACGAAGGAACTCCGGCGAGAAGAGAAGGTTGAACTTCTTTTCCCTGAGGGCCGGGTCGGTGTAGAACTTGAGGGCGTACTTCGCATAGAGGCTTCTGCAGTAGCCGACCGGAATAGTGCTCTTGATGACCATCACGGCGTCAGGATTGACGCCCAGCACCAGGTCGATGACATCTTCGATGTTGTGGGTGTCGAAGAAGTTCTTGGCGGGATCGTAATTGGTCGGAGCGGCGATGATGACGAAGTCCGCTTCTGAATATGCCGACGCCCCGTCCAGCGTGGCCTTGAGCCTGAGCGGCTTCTCCGCAAAGTACTTCTCGATATATTCGTCCTGGATCGGACTGATTCTCCTGTTGATTTTATCGACCTTCTCAGGGATGACATCGACGGCTGTGACCTCGTGCTTCTGTGAGAGAAGGGTAGCCATACTGAGACCGACATATCCTGTGCCGGCGACTGCTATTTTCAAATCTTCGAATGCGCGCATAATTATGCAATATTATATACGTTCCGGGCGGGAGCAAGTCCCGCCGACTTCCGGACTCTTCCACTAAAGCGCCCGGAATGGCAACGTTATAACTTGTGAATTTACACATTTTGGGAAACAAAGCAAAACTATGCGCAAAAGTTTCGGCATCCGGGCTTCCGGAACGGAAGGAAAATGGGGCCGGCGTGAGATGGCATATCCGGTACCCTGCGGAAGGTCTCCGGGCGTGGCAGGAGGGCAGAGGAATATGCAGACACCGGGTTCCGCCCCTGCACGACAAAGGCAGTCCGAAGACTGCCTTTGAAGCTGTTGGAATCTGCAAGTCCTAATCGCACGGAGGGACAGGACTCTCAATCCCCCACTGCATCGTCCCCCGGGTGCAGTATGAATTTTCATCGCCGGGAAGGTACGGCACAGGCCGGGAGCCATTCCTAACGGTAGGCCTCGTTCTGCTGTGAGGCTATCGCCGGATTGGCATTCATCTCGTCCTGGCTGATAGGGAGGACGATCATTCCGTCCGTCCTGTCGATGGTCTTGCCCCTTCTGGTGACATTGATGTCCATCAGGTCGTCATTGAACTCGACGGTCTTTCCGAGCCTCATCATGTCGAAGAACCTGTGTCCCTCGCCGAAGAGTTCCTTGCTCCTTTCGGAGAGAATCAGGTCGTCGGACACCGTGGAGGCATCGGCTGCTTCGAGATTCGGGGAACGCTTGCGGATGGCGTTGAGATAGTCTGCGGCGGCAGCCTTGTCTCCAGTGTGGAGGGCGGCCTCGGCTGCGATGAGGTACATCTCCGAAAGCCTTATGAGGGTGATGCTGTTGGCCGTGGTGATCTTGCCTGCGGAAGAATCGTACCAGGAGTACTTGAGGCAGCTTCCCCTGTGGTCAACCTTGAAGTCGGCGGCATATTCGTCGCTCTCCATTACTCCCCAGCGCACGTCATCCGGGTCCTCTCCGAGCCTGGCGAGGAAGTAGTCGCTCGCGAAGAACCATCCCATAGCCGTCGATGCGTTCTTGTATTTTCTCGGAAGGTAGTAGTAGCCCAGGGACGAAGTTCCGTTGTCGGAAACGGAGTCTATTCCGAGGACGAAGATGGATTCCTTGCCTGGACCTTCAGCCCAGGACGATGCCCATTCGCTGTTGGAATACAGGCTGTACTTGCCGGAACCGATGACCTCCCCTGCGGCGGCGAGGGCGTTCGCATAGTCCTCCATAAAGAGGTAAACGCGGGCCTGCAGCGCCTTGGCGGCATAGTAGTTCGGCATTGTGGCAGGATTGGAGCCGCCCAACAGAGAGACCGCCTTCTCGAGGTCGGCGACAATCTGCGCATAGTTCTCCTTCACGGTCGCCCTGGTTGGCCGGGCGTTGAAAGCGAGGACCTCGGTAATCGAAGGGACACCGTAGCTGTCCGGCTTGTAGTTGTAAGGAAGGCCGTACAGGCGCACAAGGTCGAAGTAGAACATCGCCCTGAGCAGGTAGGCCTGCCCTTTCACGTTGTCGAATCCTGAAGCTCCGCCGGCCTCGAGCTTTTCAATCTCCGAAATGGCGGAATTCATATTCATAATGTAGGAATACAGGTTTGACCAGAATGCTGAATATGTTCCCGTCGTCGCGGAGTGCTGGAACCTGTAAAGGTCGTCCGCACCGCGTCCGACGCTGTAGATTGTCAGGTCACCACCCTTGGCGTCCGCATAAAGGAATATGTTTCTGCCGTAGGTCGAAGTGGCGGTCATATTCCTCATCACGCCCCTGATGAGAGCCGTGGCATCGGACGGTGTACTGATGGCCCCTTCGGCATTGGCGGAAGAGGAAGGCTGCATGTCCAGGAAGGATTCGCAGGAAACGCTTGCCGCTGTCATTGCGGCTGCTGCTATCGAGATTATTATGTTTCTGATTTTCATTTCTTTTCCTCCACTTGATTAGAATCTGATGTCAAGACCGAAAGTGTAGCTCTTTCCGAGCGGGGTCTCCCAACCGCGTGTGCCGTAGTCGCCGACTTCCGGGTCTGCGATAGGATAGGCCTTGAAAGTGAGCAGGTTGCCGCCGGTGAAATAGAGCCTGAGGCTGGAGATGTTGACCTTCTTCAGGAGAGACTTGGGGATTGAATATCCCAAAGTGGCACTTTTGAGCCTTAGGAAGCTCGCATCGTAGAGATGGCGTGAGGAAGCCTGCATCGCATCCTCCAGATCCGAGCCGGAGAGTGCCGGCTGGGTGCCGTTCGGATTGGACTCCGTCCACCTGTTGTTGTAGTAGTAGGCGCTCCTGATTCTGTTCCAGTAGTAGCCGTCATCGGCCACGTCCTTTTCGGCACCGTCGTAGATGTCGCCTCCGATTTTGTAGATGAAATTCAGAGCGAGGTCAAATCCGTGGGAAGCCAGATTGGCGAAGAAACCTCCGGAGACCTTCGGAATGGCATTGCCGATGACCACATATTTGGCCTTGCCGTAGTCATAGCTTGCAATCCGGTCGTTGAAGAGGAAATAGCCATCAGGCAGGTTGGAGGCATCCAGGGCAGGATTGTTGGCGTAGTACACGCTCTTTCCGTTGGCCGGGTCCACTCCGGCCCATTCGTAGCCGTAGAAGGCGCGGGTTGATTCGCCCTCCCTGTAGATGAACTTGGCCCTGCTGTCGCCTCCGGTCGGATCGTTCCAGATGATGTCCTCGCCGCCGTAGAGGCTCTTGACAGAGGAACTGATGAAGGCCGCGTTGAGACCTGCCGAAAAGGTGAGATGCTTGTTGGAGACTATGTCGCCGGCGATTTCAAGCTCGACTCCGTGGTTGTTGATGACTCCCACATTCTGGAGCAGGCTGGAGAAACCGGTGGTGGTCGAAACCGGGACATTCTGGAGCAGGTTCTTGGAATCCCTGTTGAAGTACTCCACGCTTGCCGTCAGCCTCTGGTTGAAGAAGCCCAGGTCGAGACCGATGTTGGAAGCGTAGCTCGTTTCCCAGGAAAGGTCATAGTTGCCCAGGGAGGAGATGGTTCCGCCCGGCTCGCCGAGGTATTTGTTTGAATATGAAATGAGGTTCATGTAGCCGTAGTTGTCTGACGGCAGCGTGCCGTTGACACCGTAGGAAGCCCTTAGCTTGAGGTCGCTGACTGCCGGAAGGCTCTTCATGAAAGCCTCGTTGACAATTCTCCAGGCACCTGAAACCGACCAGAAATCGCCCCATCTCTTCTCCGGGCTGAGCTTTGAAGAGCCGTCCCTTCTGTAGGAGGCGGAGAGGTAGTACTTGCTGTCATAGTTGTAGTCGGCCTTGCAGAGGACTGAAACGAGGGAATTGCCCCAGTTGTAGGCATTGGACTCGGTAGTACCGGCGGTAGCCACGGTGTGGAGGGTTGAAGTCGGAAGATTCTCTCCGCTCGCCCTCGAGAAATCGGTCACGCTCTTCTCCGCCTCGAAACCGGCGAGGAGACCGAGACTGTGGCGTCCGAAGGCGCGGTTATAGTTAAGGGTCGAAGAGGAGACGAACTTCTCGTAGATGGTGCGTATCTCGTGGACTACTCCGTTTCTGGATGCCCCGTTGAAGTGGGACGCGCTGAAATAGACGTGGTCCTTGACGATGTTGTTGTCGTAGGAAAGGATGGTCTTGGCATCCAGGCCCGGAATGATGTGCAGGGTCAGGGTCTCGGAACCGTTGATTCTGAGGTTGGTGGTCGCGTTCTCCCACTGCTCGTCGTGGTAGAGGGCGTTGTAGGCGTAGGAGGCGTAGCGTCCGGTCCATTCCTCCCCGTCAGCCGTAGTCGGCCAGTAGAACGGGAAGAGGAGGTTCCTGGACTGCATGAAGTAGTTTGAGCCTGTGCTTCGGGTGTCGTTGAAACCGCTCTTAACGGTTCTGGAAATGCTTGCCGAAGTGGCGAATTCGAGACGGTCGCCGACCTTCTGGTTGAGGTTCACCCTGCCGGAGAAACGCTTGAAGCCGTTGATTTTCACACGACCCTGCTCATCGGTGTAGGAGAAAGAGGAGTAATAGGTACTCTTGTCGTTGCCACCGCTGACCGAAACGTCATAGTTCTGATAGACAGCTGTCCTGAAGAGGGCGTCGTCCCAGTCGAAATAGACTCCTTCACCGCGGCCCGAGTTCTCATATTCGGAAATCTTCACGCTCTGGTACCTGCCGCCCTGGGGATCGGCGTCGAAGCGGTAGCCGAACTGGTTGAACTTGTTGTTGAGCTGCTTGAGGGCATATTCAACGGCGGCTTCCGGGCCTTTGGACTCCCTGTAGTCGTAGAAGACTTCAAAGAGCATATCGGCCTGCTGCTGCGGGGTGGCCGTCTCGTAGTTGCCCGTCGCCCAGGACGGGGTGATGCCGTAGGAGGCCTTGAAGTTGACCACCGGCCTTCCGCGCTGGCCCTGCTTGGTGGTGATGATGATGACTCCGTTGGCCGCACGGCTTCCGTAGAGCGAGGAAGCGGCTGCATCCTTGAGGACGGAGATGGACTCGATGTCGTTGGTATTCAAGGTGGCCATCACATTGTTGGTCGAGCCAGTGACGTAGGAGGACATCTGCCCGACATTTCCGTTGATGACCGGCACACCGTCAATGACGTAAAGAGGCTCATTGGAAGCGTTCATTGAACCGTTGCCCCTGATCCTGACGGTGGAGGTGGATCCAGCCTGGCCGGATGGTGAGGTAATGGTCACGCCGCTGATTCTGCCGATGAGGGCGTTCTCGAAACTCGTTGCCGGTATGTCGGATATTTCCTCGGCCCTGACCTGGACTGCCGAACCGGCGAAACTGCTCTTCCTGGCTGTTCCGTAGGCAAGCACCATCACGTCTTCAAGCTGCTCCTTGTCCGGGGAAAGGGCAATCTGCATCTTTGGTTCAATCGGGACAGTCCGGCTGATCATACCCATCACGCTGACCTCAACGGTCTTCGCGCCGGAAGGTACGGAGTTGAGAGTGAAACGCCCCTCCGCATCGGTCAGGGCGTGGATGGAAGTGTTGCCGGTGACGCTTACGACCGCCCCTGCGACCGGGGAACCGTCCTCAGCGGAAGTTACGACACCGGTGATTCTCGTCTGTGCCCAGACCGTCATCGCCATCAGCATCATAATGGCGGAAAGTGTCAGGATTCTTTTCATTTGCTGCTGTTCGTTAAAATTTAGTTTCAAAATGTAAGTACCTCTGGAATCTCCCTCCAAAATCGCACCCCCTCGAGAGAACAAGAATCATAACTTACGATGATTCAATGGAGAATGACTCGCAAGCAAGGAGGCATACAGGCCTCGCACACGAGCTGCTTGCTTTCGCAATATCGCTCATTTATCTGACTTATCAAAGGAAATTCCAATAAAGATTATAAAAAATCGTTATTGAAAGGTTTAAAATTTTAGATGGGCGGACGGTATTTCCTGGATCTGAAAAAAAATTGCGCCCGGCGTGCAAGGAAAGTGAAATATCCTATTTAGTCTCTTGGTTATCGCGATAAAGAAAAGGATAAACACTATTCATAGTAATTTAATTTAAACAGAATGATGAAAAACATTAAAGCATTGGCACTGGCGCTTGCTTGCGCACTTCTTGCCTTCACCTCCTGCAATGACGCAAACGAGAACAAGGCCTATGTCGCCTTGGTCACCTACGAAGCGAAAGGTAATGACGTGAGACTTCAGCTGAATGATTCTACTGTCCTGGTACCTACCAACTTGGTTCCTGAAAAGGACACTGTCACAAGAGCGATGGTAAACTTCACCTTCGAGGACGGGCAGGGCGAAAATTCAACCGCCAGGGTGAGAAACGTGCAGGTCAATTCTCTGGAAGGCGTACTGACCAAGAAACCGGCAGAGGATTTGGGAATAGACAACGGGATGACCTACGGAGACGACCCGATAGATGTTGTCGAGAACTGGCTGACCATAGGAGAGGACGGTTACCTCAACCTCAGGTTTGTAATAAAGAGGTGCGACCCGGCAGTAGCCCATTACATCAACCTCGTGGCCATCTCCACCGGCAGCGGTGAATATGTCTTCGAACTTCGCCACGATGCCAGGGGGGACATCACCGGCAACTATTACGACGGAGTGGTCGCCTTCGACCTCAATCAGTACAGGCCGGACGACGGTTCATCCATCAGAGTCAAGATCAGATGGAAGAGCGAAAACGGCGACAAGGAAGATTACATGAACGTCTCTTTCCGCAAACAATAGTGCATCAACGATTGATGCCGCAATCCGAATCTCCGGACAAGACAGTCCTGTCTTGCCCGGAGATTCCTTTTTCAGAGGGGCGGCAGGCGGAAGCCGGCATATTCATACGCCTTCAGAAAGGCGCTTTCGGTAAATGTCCTGGATGACGAGTCCGGCCAAGGTCATTCCGAACATCGCCGTGACGTGGGCGAGCGAGCCGTTCACCGCTGCTTTTTTGGAAATCTGGTCGGAAACTATTTCCTTCCGGTTGTAGGAATCCACGTTTTCGCTCCGGCCACGGTTCGGAAGGACTTCCGCATCATAGACACAGAGGAACTTCTTTGAAGGAAGGGTCTTCCGCTGCCTCATCCGTTTGCGGAGCATCGAGCCGAGAGGACAGCCCCTTACTTCCCAGAACTCGGCCACCCGGATCTGGGTCGGATCGACTTTGAGCGCCGCGCCCATAGCCGAGAAGAAAACCGCCCCGGAAGCGGTCGCTTCGAGAATCAGGCTTATCTTGTCCTTCAGGGAATCGATGGCATCGATGACGTAGTCGTAGGAATCGAGATTGAAGGAGGAGGCGGTGTCGCTGTTGAACACTTGATGCAGAGCCACGATTTCTGCCCCCGGATTGATGTCGAGAAGCCTTCTTCGGAGGGCTTCGACTTTTGGTTCACCGATGGTGGACACCGTCGCCTGAAGCTGCCGGTTGATGTTGGTGACGCTCACTACATCCACATCGACTATCGTCAGATGCCTGATTCCGTCCCGGACCAGACCCTCCGCGCACCAGCTTCCTACTCCGCCGACGCCGAAGATTATCACCTTTTTCCCGGCTACCGATTCCATCACGTCCTCACCCATCAGAAGGGTGGCTCTATTGAATATTTCAGATTCCAATACGTTACGCATCCGTGTCAGTCTGCTTGATGTTCTTCAAAACGGGACAAATTTAGAGAATTGACACGGCTTTGGCAAGAGGAAGAAGGACGGGCGGCGGTGAGGCGGGAGCGGAACTTTGCAACTCGGTTGCAGCAGTCCTTTATTAAATTTGTCTGGCTTGGGAATAACAGATTCCAAGCCTCAAGAATATGAACAGATTCTCTCCAATTCTCATCTCTTTCGCCCTGGCGGCCTTCATCTGCGGCTGCGGCAACGGAAATGGCCACGAGGGCCACTCCCACGGCGACAGTCACAGCACCCTGACAGACGGACAAACAGTCCATCAGCACGAAGGGGAACACAGTCACGAAGAGGCCGGAGGCCACGGAAAACACGAGCACGAGGGCCACAATCACGAGGGGCACGTCCACGAGGACGGAGGGCACCTACTGCTGACGGCATATTCGCAGGAGCTGGAGTTCTTCGCGGAGACTGGCGGACTCGTCGCCGGAGAAGATGTTTCCGTGCTGCTGCACATCACCGACCTTCAGACCTTCAAGCCGCTCGAGGGCGCGGAGGTCTCCGCCATCCTCGAAGCAGGAGGAAAGAGCATCGCCTGCACGGCGGAGGAGGAGGACACGCCTGCCCCGGGAATATACCGATTCCGCGTAGTTCCCCCAACCGAAGGGGACGGTACTCTCATCTTCACCGCCGGCAGCCAGGGCGTCAGTATCCCGGTCAGGATCTTCGACTGTCCGGACGAGGCTTCCGAATATGCCGAACTGCTCGAAGCGAAGAGCAGCAACGGAGCGGCTTTCCCGAAAGAGCAGAGCTGGAGCGTCGAATTTGCCACCGAAGAAGTCCGCTCCGAGCCTTTCGGCCAGGTCATCAAGGCAACCTCCCGCATTCAGCCGTCCCAGGATGAGGTGTTCACGATTTCAGCCCTTACGGACGGAATAATCTCCATCGGGGGCAAGGCCCTGGTCGAAGGCCGCGAGGTCGGGAAGGGCGAAACGCTCTGCACGGTCAAGAGCAGCGGAACGGCGGACGAGAACCTCGCCACCAGATACGCCAAAGCCGAGGCGGACTACAAGCTCGCCTCCAATGAATATGAAAGGAAGCGGGCCCTCGCCGCAGAGAACATCGTCACACAAAGCGAACTCCAGCAGGCCGAGGCGGACTACAACATCGCCAAGGCCGTGTTCGACAATCTCAAAGGCAATTTCGATGCGAGCGGCCAGAGTGCGAAATCCCCGATTGAAGGCTTCGTGACCTCGGTCCTGGTCTCCAACGGCCAGTTCGTCAGGGCCGGCGACCCGATTGCCACCGTGTCCAGAAGCAGGTCACTGCTTGTCGTCGCCGAGATTCAGCCGGCATATTCAAAGTACCTGAAGGACATCTGCGGAGCCACATTCAAGGAGATGAACAGCGGAAAGGTCTGGACTCTCGAGGAGCTTGGAGGCAGGATAGTCAGCTACGGCAAGTCCGTGTCGCCGGACAGCCCGCTGATTCCGGTCACCTTCTCAATCTCCAACAAGGCCGGATTCATCCCGGGAGCCTTCCTCCAGACGAGGATTGTCACCCGCAGCGAGGTCCCGGTCCTCACCCTTCCGGGCAGCGCCCTCATCGAGGAGCAGGGCAATTATTTCGTTTACCGCCAGCTCACTCCGGAGTACTTCGAGAAGACCCCTGTGACAATCGGGGCTTCGGACGGTCTCAGGACAGAAATCAAGTCCGGCCTGAAGGAAGGGGAAAGGGCGGTTTCCAAAGGAGCGATGTTCGTGAAACTCGCCCAGGCATCCGGGGCGCTCGACCCGCACGCAGGACACAACCATTGATGGAGAGAGAACAATGAACTTTCTGAACAACATTATCAAGTTTTCGCTGCACAACAAGCTCCTGGTGCTTTTGGGCTCGGCCCTGGTCGTTGCAGGAGGCATCGTCTGTGCTGGCAGGATGGACATTGACGTATTCCCGGATCTGACCGCGCCGACGGTGGTGGTGATGACGGATGCGGGTGGAATGGCCGCCGAGGAAGTGGAAAGGCTTGTCACTTTCCCAATCGAGACCGCGATGAACGGAGCTACCAGGGTACGCCGGGTGAGGTCTTCCTCAAAGTTCGGCAACTCTTTCGTCTGGGTTGAATTCGACTGGGGAATGGACGCGCTGAAGGCCCGCCAGATCGTGTCCGAGAAACTCGTGGCAATCGGTGAGGAACTGCCCTCTAACGTGATTCCAGTCCTCGCCCCCCAGTCCAGCGTGATGGGTGAAATCCTCTTCGTGGGACTCCGCGCGACAGGCGAAACGAGCCAGATGGAGCTCAGGACCCTCACGGACTGGACTGTCAAGCCGGCGATTCTCGCGACCGGAGGAGTCTCCCAGGTAACGGTCATCGGAGGTGACTACAAGCAGTACCAGATTCTCGCCGACCCTCAGAAGATGGCCGCCTACAAGGTCAGCTACGAGGAACTGGAGGCAGCGGCCGCCTCCCTGAGCGTAAACTCGGAAGGAAGCGTGATAAGGGATTTCGGCAACGAATATGCCCTCCGCGGCATCGGTCGCACGACCGACCTGGAGGAACTCGGAAAATCCCTGGTGAAGATGAACGGAGAGTACCCGGTGGTGATTTCCGACGTGGCGAATCTCAAGGTCGGTTCGGCGGTGAAGATGGGGCATGCCTCGATGGACGGCCGTAAAGCCGTGCTGCTTTCAATCAGCAAACAGCCGAACATCAACACCCTCGAGGTCACTTCGGCCATCGAGAAGAACCTGAAAGCCATAGCCGAGACCCTTCCGGAGGATGTGGTGATGGACACCAGGGTGCTCCGCCAGGCCGACTACATCGAATCTTCGGTCAACAACGTGGCGAGAGCGCTTCTTGAAGGGGCTGTGTTCGTCGTCCTGATCCTGTTCCTGTTTCTCGGCAGCTTCAGGACCACGATAATCTCGGTGATTGCGATTCCGGTCTCCCTGCTCGCCACCGTGATTGTGCTCAAACTGCTGGGGATGGACATCAACACGATGACCCTCGGCGGAATGTGCATTGCGATAGGCTCCCTTGTGGACGATGCCATCATCGATGTCGAGAATGTATATAAAAGGCTCAGGCAGAACCACGCCAAAGCCCCTTCCGAACGCGAGAGTGTCTTGAAGGTGGTCTTCGAAGGTTCAAAGGAAATCCGTACTTCGATGATCAATGCGACTCTCATCGTGATGGTGGCCTTCACTCCCCTCTTCTTCCTGAGCGGGATGGAAGGCAGGCTTCTCAAGCCGCTTGGAATCACCTACATCATCGCGCTGTTCATGTCGCTTGTCGTGGCGATGACCCTGACCCCGCTGCTGTGCAGCCTGATGCTGACCGACGAGAAGTATCTGAAGAGAAACGAGAAGGACAAGAAGTTCACGGCGGCACTCGGCCGGGCATATTCAAGAAGCCTCGAATGGGTGCTCGCACACAAGAAAACCGCCATTTCCGTGCTGGCCGGGCTCTTTGTGCTGGCAGGCATTTCCTTCCTGACGATGGGTTCCTCCTTCCTCCCGAACTTCCACGAGAGTTCGGCGACCATCACTGCGGTCACTGCTCCGGGGACCAGTCTCGAAGTGAGCGACGAACTGGGCAATCTGATGGAAAAACGGCTCCACGAGGTCCCGGAAGTCACCAAGACGGCAAGGAGGACAGGCCGTGGAGAGCTCGACGAACATTCTCAGACTTCCAACAGCTGTGAGATAGAAGTCGGGCTGAAACTCGGCAAGCGCAAGCTCGAGACGGTCCTGGACGACATGAGGGCCAAACTCGCGACCATACCGGGAATCGCGGCCACGGTCGGCCAGCCTCTGGGCCACAGAATCGACCACATGGTCTCCGGAACGCAGGCGGCTATTGCCATCAAGATATTCGGTCCAGACCTGAGCACTCTTCTGATGCTCGGCAATTCGGTCAAGTCAAGCATCGCAGGCATCGAGGGCCTGGTGGACGTGGCTGTGGAACAGATTTCCGAATCCCCGCAGCTTCAAGTCCGTGCCGACCGCGGGATGCTCGCCCGTTACGGCATCACGATGGAGGAGTTCAACAGGTTCATCACTCTTGCTTTCGCCGGCGAGAAAGTTTCGGACATCTACGAGGGCCAGCAGAGGTTCGACGTGGTGATGAGACTCGACACTGACTACACCGAATCTGTCGAAGGAGTGCGCAACGCCCTGATAGACACTCCTGACGGCGGCAAGGTTCCGCTTTCCGAGGTGGCGGAAATCGTCTCCACGACGGGCCCGAACGCCATTTCGAGAGAGAACGTGCAACGCAAGCTCGTGGTTTCGGCCAACACCAGCGGACGCGACGTGGTCAGCATAGTCGGGGACATCAAAGATGCCGTCGGCAGGGACATCCGGCTTCCGGAGGGCTACAGGATCGAATATGGCGGACAGTTTGAAAGCGCCCGCAATGCCAACAGGACCCTTGCCCTGGCGACCCTGCTCGCCCTGCTCGTCATATTCATTCTTCTTCACGGGGAATTCAGGAATATGCCGCTGACCATCCTTGTCCTCTGCTCGCTTCCGTTCGCGCTCATCGGCGGCATATTCGCCGTCAGGCTTTCCTCCGGAGTGATAAGCATACCTTCGACAATCGGATTCATCACCCTGCTGGGCATAGCGGTACGCAACGGAGTCCTGCTGATTTCGAGGTACAGGCATCTGTGCGACTTGGGGCTGCCGGTCAGGGAAAGCATAATGTCCGGTTCGGCGGACAGGCTCAACCCGATTCTGATGACCGCGCTGACCTCGGCGCTCGCGCTGATTCCGCTCGTCCTCAACGGGGACAAGTCCGGCAATGAAATCCAGAGCCCGATGGGAATCGTGGTCCTCGGCGGACTGATCACCTCAACCATCATCAACATCTACATCCTGCCGCTCCTCTTCGAATGGCTATACAACAGGAAAGCCGGGAAGAAGGCCGGGAAAATTGAAATGGAGGTCAAGAAATGAGAAGAATACTGATGATTCTTGCGGCGGCGCTTGCCGCCCTTCCGCTGACGGGACAGGACCTGGACGCGGTCCTCTCTTCCGTGGAGAGGAACAACAGCACCCTGAAGGTACTCAGGGCCGAGGCGGATGCTGCCAAGGCGGAAGCCCGGACGGGACTGACCCCCTCCGACCCTGAAATCGAAGTGGCCTATCTCTGGGGCAGTCCGAAAGACCAGGGCAACAGAATCGACCTCGGACTGAGCCAATCCTTCGACTTCCCGACTGTTTACCGCTACAGGAAGCTGATTGCCGACGGGGAGGCGACCATAGCCGACCTTGAATATGAAGCCGGCCGCAGGGAGATTCTCGAGGAGGCGGAAAAGACCTGCGTCACGATAGTCTATCACAATGCCCTCAGGGCCGTTCTCTCCCGCAGGGTCGAGAGCGCCCGAGCCATCGCCGAGGCCTGGCAGAAGAAGTTCGACAAGGGCGGATGCAGTGCCCTGGACCTGAACAAGGCAGTTCTGAACCTCGTGGATGCAGACAGGGACTTCGAGATGAACGAGATAAACCTCAAGGCCGCGACCGAAGAACTCGTGAGGATGAACGGAGGTCAGGAAATCGTACTGGAGGACGAGGTATTCACAGCCTCGCTTCTGCCCGGGGATTTCGAGAGCTGGTACAGCGACGCGGTCCTGAACAATCCGGAGCTTAGGGCCATTTCCGCCGGTGCCGACAAAGCCGCCAATCAGCTGAAACTGGCCAAGGCCGAATGGCTGCCTAAGTTTTCCGTGGGCTATGTGAGCGAGCGGATTGCGGGCACCAGCCTCCAGGGAATCGGAGCGGGCATCAGCATCCCTCTCTGGGAGGGCAAGGGCAAGGTGAAGGCGGCGAAGGCCAGAAGCGAGGCTCTCGAGGCAAAGGTGGAGGACTGCGCCCTGCAGTTCCACAACACCCTGCGCAGCAAGTACAACCAGGCCTCCTCTCTCCAGAGGCTCGTCAGCGGCTATCGTGAGGATGTCAGCCGGATTTCCAGTCTGGAGATGCTCGACAAGGCTCTGTTCGGAGGCGAGATTTCCCTGATAGAGTACAAGCTTGAGCAGTCGCTCTGGTACGATGCCCTTTCAAACGCTCTGGAGAGCGAGAGGGATTACCACCTGCTCCTCGCCGAACTGCACCGCTACGTGAGATAGATACGGCCGGAGGCGGGGCTCGTCCAGGCATATTCACAGCCCGGCATATTCAAGAAGAGGGCAGGCAGTCATTTGCCGCTTAGGGTTTCTTTTCTTATATTTGAGAAACCCTGAATCAAACATGAAACTCAAACTCATCCTGACTGCGCTGGTCCTCTGCGCTCCGCAATTCCTGTCAGCGAACGGCAATCCCCTTGAACTCTGGTACAATCGTCCGGCCTCCAATTGGAACGAGGCCCTTCCTGTCGGGAACGGCCGGATCGGAGGAATGGTCTTCGGACAGGCCTGGAACGAAATTATCCAGCTGAACGAGGAAAGCCTCTGGGCGGGCTGCAAGCAGGAATGTGACTCCGACCCGGGGGAACACCTCGACGAGATAAGGCAATACCTGCTTGACGGGGAAATCGCGATTGCGGATTCCCTTGCCGGGAAGTATCTGAAAAGCAGTCCGCAGTGCATCAGGTCCTACCAGACATTCGGAGACATCCACATAGACTTCTACGGAGGCGACGGCACTTCGCACTACCTATACCCCGCCCCTCCGGTACTCCCCCACTACCGCCGTTCCCTGGACCTGCGCGACGGCTTGTCAGTCACCGAGCACTCGGCCAACGGCATTCTCTACAAGAAGGAAGTTTTCGCTTCCGCTGTTGACGACCTCCTGGTAATCAAGCTCTCGGCGGACAAGCCCGCTGCCGTCACAGTGCGCCTGTCCTACATCAGGGCGCTGGATGCCATAGCCTTTCCCCACAGCGGCAACAGTCTCGGTTTCAAGGGACAGATTGTGGACCTTCCGCTCGACGACAGGACTGAAGCGGGCGAGCACATGAAGTTCGCCGGTATCATCAAGGGTATCAACAAAGGAGGAAGCATCCAGTCAATAAACAATTCCCTTCTGGTCAAGAATGCGGATGAGGTGGTGTTCCTCGTGGCGATGAACACTGACTACTGTTTTGAAAAACTTGACTTCGACAGGAGCATCGATCCTTTCGCTAAATGCGAGGCACAACTTGCCGCCGTCGAAGGGAAGCCATTCCTGAATATGCTGGAGGAGCACAAAGCCGAGCACAATGAGATAATGGACAGGGTTTCCCTCCGCCTCGGCGATCCGGCGAGGGATGCAATCCCGACGGATGAAAGACTCCAGGCGGTAGCCGCAGGAGCAGACGACCCTGGGCTTGCGGCCCTCTACTTCCAATACGGGCGCTACCTGCTCGCAGGCTCTTCAAGAAAGCCAGGGAGGCTTCCTGCCAACCTTCAAGGAATATGGTGCAACGAGTACTGCGCTCCCTGGAACGGAGACTTCCACACCAACATCAACATCCAGATGAACTACTGGCCCGCCGAGGTCTGCAACCTTTCCGAGACCGTGCAGCCCCTGTCTGACTGGATCAACGCAATCAGGGTACCGGGCCGTGTAACCGCCTCCAAGACCTTCAAGGCCAGGGGCTGGACCGTCAACCACCTCTCCAACATATTCGGACACACAGCCATCAGCGACGGAGTTTCCTGGGGCACCTTCCCTATCGCCGGCTCCTGGCTCGCCCTGCATCTATGGGAACACTACCAGTTCACGATGGATGCGGACTATCTGCGCCAGGAAGCATATCCTTGCATGAAGGAAAGCGCGGAGTTCCTGCTTTCGTATATGATTGAAGACCGGAACGGGCATCTTGTGACCGCACCGTCCAATTCTCCGGAAAATTCCTACATACTTCCGGGCAAGGGTGTGTTCAGGCTGACCTACGGAGCGACAATGGATGTCGAAATCACGATGGAACTCTTCAATGCCTGCATCAGGGCCTCCGAAATCCTCGGTACGGACAAGGAATTCCGCAAGGAAGTATCCGAAGCGCTTTCAAAACTACCTCCTCTGAAAATCGGAGAGCGCTACAACACTATCCAGGAATGGATCGAGGACTATGAAGAGCAGGAGCCGGGACACCGTCACATGTCCCATCTTTTCGGCCTATATCCCGGAACTACGATTACGGACAAGAATCCGGAGCTTTTCGCAGCGGCCAGACGCACGATAGAGCGCAGACGCAAGTACAACGAAGACCCCGAGACTCGGATTGGTTTCTACACCGGCTGGAGCCGTGCCTGGCTTGTCAATTTCTACGCAAGGCTCGGCGATGCCGAGGGAGCCTGGGAGAATGTCAACGCCCTCCTGGCAAAATCGACACTTCCGAATATGTTCGACAACCATCCTCCTTTCCAGATAGACGGGAATTTCGGAGGTACGGCGGGAATCGCTGAGATGCTTCTCCAGTCACACGCCGGAGAAATCCATCTGCTCCCGGCCCTCCCTTCAAGCTGGAAAGACGGCGAGGTCAAGGGATTGAAGGCGCGTGGAGGCTACACTGTTGACATCAGCTGGAAGGATGGGCGGCTTGCTACCGCGACAGTCCGCGCCGACAAGGCAGGCAAATGCAAAGTCCGTGTCGAAGACAGGGTCAGGACTGTGAAAATCACTCCGGACTCCCCGCTGCTTCTCTCCAATCAGCCCCGGGAAGACTAATATTACAGGACTTCGTGTCGCGTAAAGCGCGATTTGGAGTCCGATTGA
>JBJEJV010000039.1:0-120379 GCA_051878295.1 Candidatus Cryptobacteroides sp. | reverse complement strand
GCCGCGCCTTCACAGCCTTACACCTTTGTTGCACTGTTCACTTGAATTGGGGAAATCCCCCATCCCCTCTCTCGTGAAATTCACCTGCGCACTCAAACCCCACTACAGACCATTACAGAAGGGTTCATGTGCGCAGGTGGAGGCATTTGGGTTCCACCTGCGACGCCAACCCCCATCCTACGCCCCTCCAGGGCACTTCCCGTGCGCAGGTGAATTTCACGGCCAGAACGGAATCGCGCTCCCGGAAAGGGAAAGAGGCTCGAAGAGGCCTCCCAGAACGTCAATAGCCCATCCTGACGGCAAATCCAAAACCCTGTCATGTCGAGCGGAGCACCGAGGCGCCGCCCCAATCCTGTCATGTCGAGCGGAGCACCGAGTGCGCTGACCCCAACCCTGTCATGTCGAGCGGAGCACCGAGGCACTGACCCCAACCCTGTCATGTCGAGCGGAGCACGGAGACACTGACCCCAATCCTGTCATGTCGAGCGGAGCACGGAGGCACTGACCCCAATCCTGTCATGTCGAGCGGAGCACGGAGTGCGCTGACCCCTAATCCTGTCATGTCGAGCGGAGCACGGAGGCACTGACCCCAATCCTGTCATGTCGAGCGGAGCACGGAGGTGCGGAGTCGAGACATCTGTTGGCCTTTGCGACAACCGGCAGCAGGCGGAGAGAGATGCCGGACTCCGACTGTTCTATAGAATCCCCCGCCCCCACTCTCGTGAAATTCACCTGCGCACTCAAACCCCACTACAGACCATTACAGAAGGGTTCATCTGCGCAGGTGGAAGCATTTGGGTTCCACCTGCAACGCCAACCCCCATCCTACGCCCCTCCAGGGCACATCCCGTGCGCAGGTGAATTTCACGATTGACTATGACGGGACGGTGCTGAAGGAATAATAGGGCACTTTTCGTGCGCAGGTGAATTTCACGGCCCTTCAGTTTGTCGTAGTCAATGGCAAAGGGAAGGACAATTTCAGTGTGCAGGTGAATTTCACGGACAGAACGAAATCGCGCTTCCCGGAAAGGTTAAGAGCAAATAGTGGACTGCCGGGTCAAGAATAAATAGAGAATTGCAGGGCAAGTAGCAATAAAAGACTGCCGGGACAAGAATAAATAGAAAGGGCTCCCGGAAAAACCACTATTGGACTTACCGGGCAAGAGCAAAGAAAGGGCGGCCGATAGCGGGCCGCCCTTCCTTTATTTATATATCCGTTGGGGATATCAGTTCAGCTTGTCAGCATTGGCGAGAAGGTACTTCTCGGCTTCTGCGCTCCAGAGCCCCATATTGGCCTTGCAGAGCTCATCGAGGTGAGCATAGACCGGATTGGTCTTGCCCTTCTCCTCGAACTCGGTGATGGCCGTGAGAGGCATCTCGATGTGGGTGTAGATGAGCTTCTTTCCGCCAGGGATTGACGGGAGGTTGAGAGTGGTGTCAACCACTGCATTGAGACCTCCGATGTGGGTGACAAGACCTGCCGGGTCCATACCCTTGCCCATCAGGTCAAGAGACTCCTTCATGTCGTCGGTGTTGCCGCCGCTGGTACCTACGATGTGGGTGGAAGCGTAGTGGACATTGTAGAAGTTGAACTTGGCGCTGAAATCGGTCTTGCTCGGGCCTGAGAAGAAGTTCAGGCAGCCGTCCTGTGCAAGGATGGCATCACCCTGCTCGACAACCGGAGCGACAGGTGCCATCACGACAACCTCGTCGTAGCCGGTACCGCCGCTGATCTCCCTGAGGGCTGCGACAGCGTCGCCTTCCTTGGTGTTGACATAGTGGAGCTCGATGCCGCGTGAAGCCGCATATTCCTTGGTGTAGAGGGATGCGGCACGGTCAAGACGGGCCTGGTCGATGTCAGTCACGACAAAGAGGGAAGGATGACGGTCCTCGCGATGAAGGACATAGTTGATCATTGCAAGACCCATAGGGCCGACACCGGCGAGAAGAGCCATCTTGCCGTTCTCCTTGATGTCCATTGAGTGGACATAGCTGCCCGGAGTGGTGTGGTAGTTGGCGTGGATGGCGCCGACTACACAGGACAGAGGCTCGCTCAGGGAAGCAGGATAGAAAGCCTCGCCGTTGTAAGGCAGAAGGCATCCCTGTTCCATCACCTCGTTAGGGATGATGACGTAGGTAGCGTCGCCGCCGATGTAGCGGTAGGAATATCCCGGGGCTGAAAGAATCCCCACAGGACCGTCAGGATAGTTGATGGCCGGCTGGATGGAGAACTTGTCGCCCGGTTTGAACTGGCCCTGCCACTTGCTTCCGACCTCGACGATTTCGCCTGCGAACTCGTGTCCGATCATGGTAGGATTCTCGGCGATGTCGTCAGGAACTCTCTTATGGTCTGAACCCTGGTGGGAAGACTTGTAGGATGACATGCAGATGCTGTCACAGACAACCTTGGCGAGGATTTCGTCTTCCTTCATCGCAGGAAGCTCGAACTCTTCAAGCCTGAGGTCGCACTGGCCGTAGAGGCGTACTGCTTTTGTCTTCATATTCATTGAAATTTAGGTAATTGAATTAGATGCCCTTCTTGCTTCTGAGGATGGACTGGGCAGCTGTCATATTGGTTGTCGGGACGTAATCCTTGAGAGGGACGATCTTCTCGTTGATGGCATCGAGGAACCAGCTCGGCTGAGGGAAGAATGCTTCTTCGAGCTCGTGGCAAGGAGTGATCCAGTTGCGTGAACCGAGGACGACAGGTGCTGCGTCGAGGTAGTCGAAGCAGAGGTCTGCGATGTTGGCTGCGAGGTCGTTGAGGAATGAGCCTCTTGCGGAAGCGTCACCGGCGATGATGATGCGGCCGGTCTTCTTGACAGACTCGATGACCTTCTCGTAGTTGAACGGTACGAGGGTACGGGCGTCGATGACCTCGGCCTCCATTCCGTACTTCTCCTTGAGCTGCTTGGCGGCATCGAGGGCACGGTAAAGGGTTGCACCGATGGTGAGGAAGGTGACATCCTTGCCCTCACGCTTGATGTCCGGCTCGCCGAAAGGAATCTCGTAGTACTCGGCAGGAACACCTTCTGTGTGGAATTCCTCGCCCTTGTCGTAGATTCTCTGGCTCTCGAAGAAGATGACAGGGTCAGTTCCCTGGAGTGCGGAGTTCATGAGACCCTTGGCATCGTAAGGAGTGACAGGGAAGACGACCTTGAGGCCAGGAATATGGCAGCAGAGGGATGTCCAGTCCTGGGAGTGCTGTGCGCCATACTTGGAACCTACGGACACGCGGACGACTACCGGCATCTTGAGGATGTTTCCTGACATTGCCTGCCACTTAGGAAGCTGGTTGAAGATTTCGTCACCGCAGCATCCGAGGAAGTCGCAGTACATAATCTCAGGAATCACGCGGCCGCCGCACATTGCATAACCGAGAGCGGTGCCGATGATGGCAGCCTCGGCGATAGGAGAGTTGAAGAGACGATGGTAAGGAAGGGCTTCGGTAAGTCCGCGGTAAACTGCAAACGCTCCGCCCCACTCACGGTTCTCCTCACCGTAGGCGATGAGGGTGGAGTCCTTGTAGAAGCGGTCCACGATGGCCTCGAAGAGACCGTCCTTGATGTTGTACATCTTCATCTTTGAGACAGGCTTGCCCTGTGCGTCGAGATAGTAGCGGCTCTTGCCTGCGATCTGCTTGACGCGAGGGTTTTCCTCAAGCGGCATATTCACATCCGGCTTGGTGTCTCCGCCGAAGGAATCCACGCTGCCGTTGGAGAACATCATCTCGCCGAGGAGCTCCTGGTTGTGGGTGAGGTCCATACGAGGTGACACGGTCTCGTCGATGGCGAGCTTGTACATCTCGAATATGATGTCCTTCATGTCGGCCTGGATCTTGTCGAGGTCGGCCTGTGAAGCGACACCTGCCTCGATGAGCTTCTTTCCGAAAGCCACGATGCAGTCCTGTGCCATCCAGGCTTCCTTCTCCTCCTTTGTACGGTAGGAATCCTGGTCGCTTGGAGAGTGTCCGCTGTAACGGTAGGTGACCACGTCGAGAAGGCAAGGTCCTTCCTTCTTCTCGATGAGGGCCTTCTTGCGGCGGTAGGCATCGATGACTGCGAGAGGGTTGTAACCGTCAACTCGCTCTGCGTGCCAGGCCTCAGGGTTGAAGCCGGCGCCCAGACGTGCAGGATAGGTGTAGCCCATAGTCTCGCCTCTGGTCTGTCCGCCCATTGCGTACTGGTTGTCCATGACATTGATCATCAGAGGAAGACCTCCCTTCATGTCACCTTCCCAGAGGGTGTTGAACTGGTCCATTGATGCGAAGGTCATACCTTCGAGGACCGGACCGCGTGCCATTGCACCGTCACCGAGGTTGGCGACTACCATACCCGGCTTGCGGTTTACCTTCTTGTAGAGGGCCGCACCGGCTGCGATGGAACCTGAACCGCCGACGATGGCGTTGTTAGGCATAATGCCGAACGGAGTGAAGAAGGTGTGCATGGATCCGCCGAGTCCCTTGTTGAAACCGGTGGTGCGGGCGAAAATTTCAGCCATTGCCCCGTAGAGAAGGAAACGGATGCCCTTCTCCTTGACGCTGCCCTTGAAGTCCTTGTTGGCGACGTTGTTGGTGGCGCCGTCCCAGAACTCGTTCATAATCTTCTCAAGCTCGGCCTCAGGAAGGATCTCGATTGAACGGAGTCCCTTTGCGAGGATTTCGCCGTGTGAACGGTGTGAACCGAAGATGAAGTCGTCGGTGGTAAGGGTATATGCCATACCGACTGCGGCTGCCTCCTGACCCATTGAAAGGTGGGCTGGACCAGGGTTGTTGTAAGCGACACCGTTGTAGCCGCCGGTGGTCTTGACAAGGTTGAGCATTGTCTCGAACTCACGGATGACGAACATGTCGCGGTAGATGTTGAGAAGTTCCTTCTCGGTGAAGTTCTTCTCGGCGAGTTCCTGCTTGACGGTCTTGTCGTAGGTCATCACAGGGACCTCAGGGAAAGTAATCTTGGATTTGGCCTCCTGATGGAGGATTTTGTCCGGATCAATGTAAAGTGACTTTGGCATGATTGAATGCTATTGTTTATCAGTTATTATTTCAGTGAAAAGGCTGCCTCCTTGATGATTTCTCCGACAGTCGGATGAGGGAAGACCACTTCCTTGATCTGCTCGAGGGTCATCTCCTGCTCGATTGCGATGCACATGCTCTGGAGAATTTCAGAGCAAGGGTTGCCGAGCATATGGGCTCCGAGGATTTCGTGGTACTTGGCCCCGACGATGAGCTTGCATATTCCTTCACCGCCCTCGTTCTCTGCGACGAAGCGTCCTGAATATGCCATCGGCAGCTTGGCGACCTTGTAGTCGATGCCCTTGGCCTTGGCTTCAGCCTCGGTGAGACCGACTCCGGCAACCTCAGGGTTGGTATAGACGACACCCGGGATGGCGTTGTAGCGCATCACGTCCTTCTTTCCGAGAATATTGTTGATTGCGACCTCGCCCTCGCGGCTTGCAGTGTGCGCAAGCATTGAGAAGCCGGTGATGTCGCCTGCGGCATATACATTAGGAATATTTGTACGCATGTGCTCGTCCACCTTGATTCCGCAAGGCTTGCCTCCGCGGTTGAGAAGCATCTCGACACCGAGATTCTCCACTCCGCAGGTGTTGATGTTGGCGCGGCGTCCGACGCTGACGAGAATCTTGTCTCCGCTGACGCGGCATTCCTTTCCGTCAGGGTCCTTGTAAACGACGGTGTTGCCCTCGATGCCGGTAACCTGGCACTTGAGGCAGAAGTTGACTCCCCTCTTGGCATAGATGCCCTGAAGCATTGTGGAAATCTCGTCGTCAAGAGGTCCGAGAATCTTCGGAAGCATCTCGACCACGGTAACCTTAGTGCCGATGGTGCTGTAGAATGCGGCGAACTCCATACCGATGACACCGCCGCCGATGACCACGAGTTCCTTCGGCTGCTCGCGGAGATTGAGAATCTCACGGTTGGTGACGATGACATCGCCGGCTTCCTTCAGGCCCGGGAACGGAGGAACGGCTGCCTCGGAACCGGTGCAGACCAGCAGGTTCCTGGCGACATATTCCTTGCCGTCAGCCTCGATTGAGATGCCTTCCGCGGTGCGGGTCCTGACAGTGGCAGTCGCGTTGACGACCTCCACCTTGTAACCCTTCATCGCGCTCTTGATGCCGCCGACGAGCTTCTTGACGACCTTGTCCTTGCGGTCCACGAACTCTTCATACTTGAAAGAAGGGTTGTCAACATAGACTCCGTAATGGTCGCCGTTGACGGCATAGTTGTAAACCTTTGCGCCATAGAGAAGCGTCTTGGTAGGAATACATCCCTCGTTGAGACATACTCCGCCAAGGTTCTTTCTTTCGAAAAGAACTGTCTTGAGTCCGGCTGCACCAGCTCTTTCTGCTGCGACGTATCCACCAGGACCGCCACCGATGATTGCTACATCAAACATTGTCATTCTGTGGTTTTAGAATTCAACTTCAAGGTTCTCGATCTCGACGGCAACCTGCTTGAGGAACTTGGTTGCCTCACCGCCGTCGATGGCGCGGTGATCGTAGGTAAGGCTGAGCCCCATGTAAGGAACGAAGCCGTAAACGCCGTTGCCAAGGTCCTTAGGACGGGCCACGATGGTACCGACTCCGAGAATCGCGCTCTGAGGCACGTTGATGATAGGGGTAAAGTACTCGACTCCGAATCCTCCGAGGTTGGAGACCGTGAAGGAAGCGGCCTCGGCGGAGAGGAGGTCAGGGCTGATGGAGCCCTTCTTGCAATCCTCGGCCACCTTCTTGAGGTTCTTGGAAAGGCCGATGATGTTGAGATCGTTGGCGTTCTTCACTGCAGGAACCATAAGTCCGCGCTCGGTATCGACTGCGATGCCGAGGTTGACGTTCTTGAAGAGGCGCATCGCATCGCCCAGGCAGTGGGAGTTGACGTTAGGGAACTTGAGGAGAGCCTTGATGACCGCGTAGCAGACCAGGTCGTTGATGGTGATGTTGACGTCGATCCTGCCTTCCTCGAGAGCCTTCTTGGCCTTCTTGCGGATAGCCTGTACCTTTCTTGCGTCGGCTCCGAGCATGTGGGTGAGCTGTGCGGAGTTCTGGAGGGAGTTGTACATCGACTTGGCGATAATCTTCCTCATGTTGGACATCTTCTTGACCTCGAACTCCTCGCCTTCTCCGGCGATGTCGGTATGGTTGGCCTTCCAGACCTTGAGGTCGGAACCCTTTACGGTTCCGGCGAGGCCGGTGCCCTGGCCGGCGACCATTCCGCCCTCGGCCATCTTCGCCTTGGCGAGACCGGTGAGAGGTCCCTGTGCGGCTGCGGCGGCAATCACATCCCTTTCAATGATGCGGCCGTGAGGGCCTGTACCTGCTATGGCATCGGTGTTCACACCCTTCTCGGCTGCGAGCTTCCTCGCCCTCGGGGAAACCGGAGCGCCGGCGACTGCCGGAGCGGCAGGGGCGGCTGCGGCCGGAGCTGCTGCAGGGGCTGCGGCTGCAGGTGCGGCAGGAGCTGCTGCTGGAGCGGCGGCAGGGGCTGCCGAGGCCTTCGGATCGAACTCGGCGAATGAATCGCCCGGCTTGCCGATGACCATCACATTCTGGAGGACAGGAATCTCGTCGCCGTCGTTCCAGAAGATTGCCAGGACGGTGCCGTCAACCTTGGCTTCCTCGTCGAAGGAAGCCTTGTCGGTCTCATAGCTGAACAGGACGTCGCCCGCCTTGACAGTGTCTCCGACCTTGACCTTGAACTCGGACACGATGCAGCTCTCCACGGACTGGCCGTTCTTCGGCATGAACACGACACCCTCGTGAGGGGTTGCCGCAGCTGCCGCAGGTGCTGCCGGGGCAGCTGGAGCCGCCGGGGCGGCAGGGGCTGCAGGAGCCTGTACGGCCGGAGCTTCCGCAGACGCTCCGGCAGGAGCGAACTCGGCGAAAGACTCGCCCGGATTGCCGATAACCATCACATTGGTGAGGACCGGAATCTCATCACCGTCCGCAAAGAAGCAGGCAAGTACGGTTCCTGCGACTTTGGACTCTTCGTCAAAAGATGCCTTGTCCGTCTCATAACTGAACAGGACATCGCCCACTGCGACCTGGTCCCCGACCTTCTTCTTGAATTCGGAGACGATGCAGCTTTCTACTGATTGCCCTTGCTTGGGCATTATTACAACCTGTGCCATTAAATTATGATAATTAAACTTTAAATTTCAGTCAAATTTTCAATCCAACAAATATAAAATTTCTCCCAGATATAAAAAAGGTTTATATTTGCTTTCCGAATCAGAATTACCATAAATCAAATTCAAAATATCAAATAGAAAATGCAATCAGCTGAAGATTTGAAAAAGACCGCCTCTCAGGTAAGGAGAGACATCATCAGGATGGTTACGAAGGCCAAGTCCGGACACCCGGGCGGCTCAATGAGTTGCGCCGACTTCCTGACTGCGTTGTACTTCAACGTAATGGACCACAATCCGGAGACCTGGACAAGAGATTCAAAGGGACAGGATGCCTTCATTCTCTCCGCAGGTCACCTCACTCCGGTTTACTACTCACTGCTTTCAAGATCCGGCTACTTCCCGGTAGCTGAGATGGCGACTTTCCGCAAATTCGGCACCCGTCTCCAGGGCCACCCTTCAGTGGAGAAAGGCCTGCCTGGAATCGTCCAGACTTCAGGTTCCCTCGGACAGGGTCTTTCAGCTGCAATCGGCATCGCCCTCGCCAAGAAGCTCGACAACGACAAGCACACTGTCTTCACGATGCTCGGCGACGGTGAAAGCGAGGAAGGACAGATCTGGGAAGGCGCGATGTTCGCCGCCCACCACAAGGTTGACAACCTCATCGCAATGACCGACAGGAACCACCAGCAGATCGACGGCACCACCGAAAGCGTCGCCGGTCTGGGCGACCTCAAGGCCAAGTGGGAGGCATTCGGCTGGGACGTAATCGAGTCTGACGGACACGACATGGACAAGATTCTCGACGCATTCGCCCAGGCAAAGGCCAAGGAAGGCCAGGGCAAGCCGATCATGATCCTCTTCAACACCGAAATGGGTCACGGAGTGGACTTCATGGCAGGCACCCACAAGTGGCACGGCAACGCCCCTTCAGAGGAGCAGTGCGCTGTCGCAATGGCCCAGCTTGAGGAGACTATGGGAGATTTCTAATCGTTAAAAATCAGGCAAAATCATGAAAAAATATACAGACAAAGGAAAGAAAGACACCCGCAGCGGTTTCGGAGCAGGCCTTTACGAGGCCGGAAAGGCTGATTCAAATGTAGTAGCCCTCACCGCAGACCTCAAAGGTTCCCTCAAGATGGAAGCATTCGCCGACGCCTTCCCTGAGAGGTATTACGAATGCGGCATCGCAGAAGCCAATATGGTAGGAGCCGCAGCCGGTCTCGCAATCGGCGGCAAGATTCCTTTCGTTGGCTCTTTCGCGGAGTTCGTCACCGGCAGGGTCTATGACCAGATCCGTATGGAAGTCTGCTACGGCGAGACCAACGTGAAAATCGCTTCCTCACACGCAGGAATCACCCTCGGCGAGGACGGCGCAACCCACCAGACCATGGAGGACATCGCCCTTATGCGCGCTCTCCCGAACATGGTGGTCATCAACCCTTGCGACTGGACCCAGACCAAGAACGCAACCATCGCCGCAGCGAAGTTCGACGGCCCTGTCTATCTCCGTTTCGGAAGACCGAAGGTAGCCGACTTCATGCCTGACGAGCCGTTCGAAATCGGAAAGGCCTATGTCCTCAACGAGGGCAAGGACGTCACCATCTTCGCCACCGGCCACATGGTATGGGAAGCTCTCCAGGCAGCCGAGGCTCTCGAGGCTGAAGGAATCTGCGCCGAGGTCATCGACATCGCCACCATCAAGCCTCTCGACACCGAAGCCGTCATCGCATCAGCCGTCAAGACCGGCGCTGTCGTAGTGGCAGAGGAGCACAATATGGCAGGCGGACTCGGCGAACTCATCGCCGGCGTCCTCGCTTCCACCAGCCCGAAGCCTATTGAATATGTCAACGGCAAGGACCAGTTCGGCCAGAGCGGTACTCCGGCAGAACTCCTCGCAGCCTACGGTATGGACGCAGCCCACATCGCCCAGGCCGCAAAGAAGGTAATGGAAAGGAAGTAATACGCCCGAAACGGCATATATCTGTCCGAAAACAGAAAACCTCAGGAAACTTTTACGTTTCTTGAGGTTTTTTCCGTTCCGTACGGCCATATTCACGAAAAATGTCCGCGAAGCCGGACTTGAGGGGAAGGAATATGAAACTGAAGGAACTTTGTTCGGAAGAGAGGCCTCGCGAGAAGATGGCCTCGAAGGGGGCGGGTGCCCTGAGCAACGCGGAGCTGCTGGCCATCGTCATCGGTTCCGGCACGCAGAAGGAGAATGTACTAGAAGTGGCCAACAGGCTGCTGGCGCGGTCCGGAGGCCGACTGGGGACAATCGCGTCGATGAGCGTCCAGGACATGACCGAGACCGACGGAATCGGCCCGGGCAGGAGCGCGGTGATAACGGCGGCCCTCGAACTCGGCAAGAGGCGCTGCCTGGAAGATCCGGGAATAGAGAGGAGACCCGTGTCCGGGCCGGAAAGCATCTGGAAGATGATGTCCCCGCTGCTGAAGGGCCTGCTTCACGAGGAACTGTGGGCGGTCTTTCTCAACCGGGCCAACTATCCGGTGCACAAGACGATGCTCAGCAAGGGCGGAAGTTCGGCCACGATAATGGATCCGAAGATAGTCGTGAAGGAGGCCATCGCAAGACACGCCTGCGGGATAGTGCTCGTCCACAACCACCCGTCGGGCAATCCCAAGCCGAGCGGGATGGACATCAGGGAGACGGAGAACCTGAAGAAGGCGGCGAACCTCTTCGACATAGCCCTTGTGGACCACATCATCATCTGTGACGACCGCTATTTCAGTTTCGCGGACGACGAGGTCATATTCCCTTGCGCTGGCTCGCCTTAGGGATGTCGAGCTGGTCGCGGTACTTGGCGATGGTGCGCCTGGCCACCTTGTAGCCCTTCGCATTCATCATCGTGACAAGCTGGTCGTCCGTAAGAGGCTTGCGCTTGTCCTCCGCGTCCACGATTTCGCGGAGCACTTTCTTCAGCTCGCGGGTGGAGACCTCCTCGCCGGCCTTGTTCTCAAGGCCTTCGGAGAAGAAGAATTTGAGCGGGAATATCCCGAAATGCGTTTCGATGTACTTGCTGTTGACGACTCTTGAGATGGTCGAGATGTCGAAGCCGGTGATTTCGGCGATGTCCTTCAGGACCATCGGTTTCAAATGGGCCTCGTCTCCGTCGATGAAGTAGTCGTGCTGGTAGTCGATGATGGCCCGCATCGTGCTTTCGAGAGTGTTCTGACGCTGTTTGAGGGCCTCCACAAACCACTTTGCGGAATCGATTTTCTGCTTCACGAAGGCGGCGGCCTCCTTCTGGCGCGGAGTCGGATTGCCGGTGTCAGTGAGCAGCTGGGCATATTTGCGGTTCACGCGGATTTCCGGGATGGTGAACCTCGGCATGCTCAGTTTGAGTTCGCCGTCGTCAAGGGTCAGCACGAAGTCCGGCACAATCTGCTGGACCTGGTCGTTGTAGGTGTCGTCGATCTGGCCGCCCGGAGAGGGGTTCAGCTTGACGATTCTCTGGATGACGGCTCGCATCTCGGCCTCGGAGAGGGAGAGACGGTTCATTATCTTGTTGAAATGCCTCGTGGAGAAGTCCTTGAAACAGTCCCGGACGACCTTGACGGCATCTTCCGTTTCCTTCGAGCGGTTGGTCTTGTACTGGTTCTGCAGCTGGATGAGAAGGCATTCCCGCAGGTCTCTTGCGCCCACTCCCGAAGGCTCGAAGTCCTGGATGAGCCGGAGAAGCCGCAGCACCTCTTCCGGGTCGGACTCTATGCCGGCCTTGAAGGCGAGGTCATCGACGATGGAATCGATGTCCCTCCTCAGATAGCCGTCCTCGTCGAGACTTCCGATGAGGAAGGCGGCCACATTGTACTCGTGCTCGGAAAGATGGCGGTAGCCCAGCTGTTCCATCAGGCTCTGGGTGAAGCTCTCCTTGACGGAGAAGGTATTGTACTGAGGACGGTCGTCCTTGCCGTAATTGTTGACACGGAGCTTGTAGTCAGGAATGGAATCGTCGCTGTCCATCTCGTCGATGGAGACGTCCTTCGGCTCATCGGAATCTTCCTTGTCCTGGGCAGGAGCATCATCCAGGACAGGATTCTCCTCCATCTCGCTGCGTATTTTCTGTTCCAGTTCCTGAATAGGAAGCTCGATAAGGTGGATGGTCTGGATCTGCAGAGGGGAAAGTTTCTGCTTCTGTTTGAGTTCGAGTCCCTGTTTGATAGTTGCCATGTTTAGTTGCCGGTGTTGACGGAGTTGAAAACGACGCTCCTGTTCAGAGCAGGGTAGTTGATGGTCTCAGGGACGATGAAAGCCGTCGGGAAAGTACTCTTGACCTGCTGGAGAAGGTACATGGCCTCGGATTTGGTTCGGAAATCCCCCACCGTGACCTTGAAGAAAGGATTGGTGTAGGTACGGTAGGCCGGGCAGCCGGGGAACCTGCTCTTGAAAGTGGCGAGGGCAAGCTCCGATGCGCTTCTCGCATCCTGCTTGTTGTCACTGAATATCCTGACGCGGTAACCGCTGATCTTTCTGCCGCCGTTGGAGGAAACGTGGCTGTTCAATGCCTTCTGGACGGCATCGGACTGATGCACCGTGACCATCGAGGAACCATCTTTCCCCGAAGCCGGAAGGATGCTGAATATGCTCTTGCCCACCAGGGCGGAATCAAGCACGGTGCTCATCGAAAGAGCCACCGAATCCACAGCCTGGCTCCCTGCTTTCTGGGCGGCTGCCTGAAAGACTGCCGCAAGGGCCAGGAGTGCCGAAACCACGATTCTTCTAATGGTCTTCTCCATTTCTTTTCCTACTGTTGTTTCTCCATCATTTTACCTATGTCCAGGTTCTTGAACCTGAACTTCTTGCCGACTCCGTTCCGGAGAGTCACGGTCGCCTCCAGGTCAGTCGTCATCCCTTCCAGGCTGCGGTTGCCCGCGAGGGCGAGCAGCTGTTTGAGGGTCACTCCGTCGCTGAGGGTGGCAGTGCATCTGAGGTCATAGACGGAAGCGCAGCGAGCCGCTACCCTGAGGGAATCCGCAGTGTAGGTGGCGAAGTCCTCCCCGTTGTAACGGATGATGCCCTCCAGCCCTGTCACGGCGAACTCCAGGGCAGGATTGTCGATTCCGAGGGCTATCACGGCCTCGAGAGACCTCAGCCCGCGCATAGTACAGGATTCGATGCCGAAGGAGGTGACCTCGATGTCCTTTATCTTCGAAGCGCCGCAGCCGCAAAGGGACAGGGCGAGGACAAGGAAGGCCGCCAAAGCCGGGACTTTTCCGGCAATATGTTTCATCATTTTCTTCATACTGTCAGAATGCAAAGATATGAAAAAATACCAATTCGCTGAAAAAAGCATATCTTTGCATCCTATGAACAAGAAACTCTACATCGAGACCTATGGCTGTCAGATGAACGTCGGCGACTCCGAGGTCATATTCTCAATCCTTGCGAAAGAAGGGTACGTGAGAACTGAAGAAATCTCCGAAGCGGACGTCATCCTGGCGAATACCTGTTCCGTCAGGGACAATGCCGAACAAAGAATATGGGGACGTCTGGAACAGTTCAACAAGCAGAAGGCGGAGCGGCCGCAGGTGGTGGTCGGCATAGTCGGCTGCATGGCTGAAAGGCTGAAGGACAAGCTCCTCGAGACCGGCAAGGTCGATCTGGTCGCCGGGCCTGATTCCTACAGGACCCTCCCGGCCCTGCTCAGGGACGTCGCCCCGGACAAGCCGCAGATCAACGTCCTGCTCTCCCACGAGGAGACCTATGCGGACATCATCCCGGTCAGGACGGACAGGAACGGGGTCTCGGCTTTCATCTCGATAATGAGGGGCTGCAACAATGTCTGCTCCTACTGTGTCGTCCCCTACACCAGGGGCGCAGAGAGGAGCAGGGACCCGGAGACCATCGTGGAAGAGGCGAAGGATGTCTTCGCCAAAGGCTACAGGGAGGTCACCCTGCTGGGCCAGAACGTGGATTCCTATCACTGGAAGTCCGAAGACGGAAGCATCAGCGTCACCTTCCCCGAACTGCTGGAAAGGGTCGCCGCCGTCAGTCCCCTGCTGAGGGTGCGTTTCGCGACCAACCATCCGAAGGACATCAGCGACGGGCTCATCCGCGTGATGGCCTCGCACGGGAACATCTGCCGGCATATTCACCTGCCCGTCCAGTCCGGTAGCAACAGGCTGCTGGAGAAGATGAGGCGGCGCTACACGAGGGAATGGTACCTTGAGAGGGTGGCCGCCATCAGGAAGGCGATGCCGGACTGCGGGATAACCACCGACGTAATCGCGGGCTTCTGCTCCGAAACGGAAGAAGACCATCAGGACACCCTGAAGGTCTTCGAAGAAGCAGGCTTCGACTATGCCTATATGTTCTATTATTCCGAACGCCCGGGGACTCTCGCGGCCAAGCTGTATCCGGACGACGTGAGCCTCGAGGTCAAGACCCGGCGTCTCAACGAAATCATAGCCCTTCAGAACCGCCTGAGCCTTGAAAGCAACCGGAGAGACATCGGCAGGAAATTCACGGTCCTCATCGAGGGGCCTTCCAAGAAGAACCCGGACGAACTCTGCGGACGCACCGGGTCCAACAAGATGTGCGTCTTCCCCGACAAGCTCCACAAGGCAGGGGAATATGCGGAAGTGGAGGTAGTGTCCTGCACCTCCGCAACCCTCATCTGCAGGCTGGCCGAATAGACCCCGCAAGGAGGTCCCGCCCCGCCCTGCAGTTTTCTACCTGGCCTTGAACCACTCGAGGTCTTCGGCCTTGAATTCCTGAATGTATGCAAGATGTCCGGCCACTTCGGATTCGGCCATCCTGACGTAGATGTTGGCGCTCTTTGCGAAGAGTTCCTCAGACCTTGAAGCATCCGAGATGAGCAGCAGGGACATAAGGATGACTCCGTTCATGTCGAAGAGCCTCCTGTAAAGGAAGTCCTGGACGTCCTGGCTCTCGAAGGCCTTGACGGCTGCCACGCCCTCCTCGTACTTGGCGACGAGAGCCGCGACGCGCTCCTTCAGCGGCTTGAGGCTGTCAGAGACTTCTTCGGCGAGCATTTCATTCATTATGTTGAGATAGGTGCCGTTGCTGATGTAGCGGCTTGCGGCGACTACCTGCAGCTGGGTGGTACCTTCATAGATGGAGAATATGCGGGCGTCGCGATAGAGGCGCTGGCTCTTGTATTCCATAATGAAACCGGAACCGCCGTGGACGGAAATCGCATCGTAGGCATTCTGGTTGGAATATTCGGAAGCCATTCCCTTCGCCATCGGAGTGAAGGCGTCGGCGAGGCGGGAGTAACGCTTGAGTTCGTCCCTCTCCTCCGGAGTGAGCTTGCGCTCCCTCTGGATGTCCTCGAGAGCCTTGTAGATGTCCACATAGCGGGCAGTCTGGTAGAGGAGGCTGCGGCTTGCATCGACTTTGGCCTTCATCCTGGCAAGCATGTCATAGACCGGCGGCATATCGATGATTGTCCTGTTGAACTGGGACCTCTCCTTGGCATAGGCGAGGGCCTCCTTGTAGGCCTCGTGGCTGAGACCTGCGGACTGGGCCGCGATTCCGAGGCGGGCGCCGTTCATCAGGGCCATCACATACTTGATGAGACCCATCCTTGTGCTTCCGCAGAGTTCGGCCTTGGCATTCTTGTAGGTGAGCTCGCAGGTCGGCGAGCCGTGGATGCCGAGCTTGTGCTCGATGTGGCGCACGTCCACTCCCCCTTCACGCTTGTCATAGATGAACATTGAAAGGCCGCGTCCGTCGCGTGTCCCTTCCTCGGAGCGGGCGAGAACCAGATGGATGTCGGAGTCGCCGTTGGTGATGAAGCGCTTCACGCCGTTGAGCCTCCAGCAGTTCTCCTTCTCGTCGAAGGTGGCCTTGAGCATCACTCTCTGGAGGTCGGAACCTGCATCCGGCTCGGTCAGGTCCATCGACATTGATTCTCCCGCACAAACCCTCGGGATGTATTTCTGACGCTGTTCCTCGCTGCCGAACTCGTACAGGGTGTCGATGCAGCTCTGGAGCGAC
This sequence comes from Candidatus Cryptobacteroides sp., assembly GCA_051878295.1. GTDB lineage: Bacteria > Bacteroidota > Bacteroidia > Bacteroidales > UBA932 > Cryptobacteroides. The sequence continues at coordinate 104,248 of JBJEJV010000039.1, read as the reverse complement.
CAGATGTTCTGGAAGCTGGAATCAGCGGCGGAGACGATTTCGGAAATCATCGTGAAGACGGTGATCGGAAGATTGAGGCCGCCGTATCTGCGGGGCATCTCGACTCCGGTCAGGCCGGCCTTGTTCATGGCTTCGATGTTCTCGTATGTCTTGCTGGCATAAATCATCCTGCCCTTCTCGAGATGCGGTCCTTCAAGGTCCACGCTCTCCGAATTCGGAGCGATGATGTTGGCGGCGATGTCTCCTGCTATTTCGAGGACCTTGTCATAGTTCTCGAGAGCATCTTCGAAATCGACGGGAGCATCGTCATAGGTCTCCCTGTCGGAATAGCCGCGCTCCTTGAGTTCGACGATCCTCTCCATAAGGGGATGGTGAAGATGGAACTCGAGTTCCGGATGGTCGCTGTAATAATTTGCCATATTCTTTACTTGTTGTTTTGCTTGTAGTACTTGATGAGTTTTGGTACGACCTCCTCGACTGAACCGACGATGACATAGTCCGCAATCCTGTTGATAGGTGCGTCAGGGTCGGTGTTGATGGAGATGATGATGCCGGAATCCTGCATTCCGGCGATGTGCTGGATCTGTCCGGAGATACCGCAGGCGATGTACACCTTCGGATGGACGGTCAGGCCGGTCTGGCCGATCTGGCGATCGTGGTCGATCCAGCCGGCATCAACGGCGGCGCGGGAGGCCCCGACTTCGCCGTGAAGCTCCTTGGCGAGCTTGAAGAGAAGATCGAAGTTCTCCTTGGAACCGACTCCGTAACCGCCTGCAACGACGATAGGAGAGCCTTTGAGGTTGTGCTTGGACTCTTCAATGTGGCGGTCGATGACCTTCACTACATAGTCCTCGACAGGGACGTAGGCGTTCACGTCGGGATACACGGCCTCGCCCTTGTAGTCGGGATCGGCGATTTCGCGTTTCATCACTCCTTCGCGGACGGTAGCCATCTGGGGACGGTGTTCCGGATTGACGATGGTGGCGACGATGTTGCCTCCGAAAGCAGGACGGATCTGGTAGAGAAGGTTCTCGTAGTGGGTTTCCGTCTTCTTGTCGTCATAGTCTCCGATTTCCAGCTGGGTGCAGTCGGCGGTCAGGCCGCTGGTCAGCGAGGATGAGACTCTCGGACCGAGGTCGCGGCCGATGACGGTGGCGCCCATCAGGCAGATCTGCGGCTTCTCCTCCTTGAAGAGATTGACGAGGATGTCGGTGTGGGGAGCCGATGTGTAAGGGAAGAGGCCTTCCCCGTCGAATACGAACAGCTTGTCAACCCCGTACGGGAATATCTGTCCCTCGACCTTTCCCCTGATGCCGGTACCTGCTACGACTGCGTGGAGTTCAACCCCAAGTTCAGTGGCAAGCTTACGGCCTTTGGTAAGCAGTTCCTGAGACACCTCAGCGACCGCAGTACCCTCTATTTCGCAATATACAAATACGTTGTTCATGTTCTGATGCTCGGGTTATCCGATGATTTTGTCATTCAACAATTCCATTACGAGACCCTCGATGTCGGCATCGGCGGAGGTCAGGGTCTTGCTCTCCTTGGCCTGGAAGACGATGTTCCGGACAGCCTTTACCTTGGTCGGCGAGCCGGCAAGGCCGCACTGGGACGGATCTCCGTCCACGTCGGCCACGCTCCACTGGATAAGATTGAGGTAAGGACGCTCCTCGTACAGGGAAGCGTACTTGTCACCTTCCTGACGCTCGAGAGGACAGGTGGCCCTCTTGTACTTCATTGTGAGACGGGCGTTGGCCGGACGGCAAGGAGCCGCACTGCCGTTGACAGTGATCACGCAAGGAAGCGGAGCCTCAACGGTCTCGACGCCTCCGTCGATATGTCTGCGGACGGTGATTTTTCCATCCTTGCAGTCGAGAATCTCCTCCGCATAGGTAATCTGGTTGAGACCGAGCTTCTGGGCGACCTGAGGGCCGACCTGGGCGGTGTCCCCGTCGATGGCCTGGCGGCCTCCGATCACGAGATCCACGTCTCCGATTTTCTTGATAGCGGTTGCAAGGGCATAAGAGGTCGCAAGGGTGTCAGCCCCGGCGAAAAGGCGGTCGGTGAGGAGCCAGCCTGTGTCGGCGCCGCGATAGAGACCTTCCCTGATGATCTGGCCGGCGCGAGGAGGGCCCATCGTGAGGACTCCTACAGTCGAACCCGGATTCTGCTCCTTCAGGCGGAGAGCCTGCTCGAGAGCATTCATGTCTTCAGGGTTGAATATGGCGGGAAGCGCGGCGCGGTTGACGGTTCCCTCGGCCGTCATTGCATCCTTCCCGACATTTCTCGTGTCTGGTACCTGCTTGGCAAGTACAACGATTTTCAAACTCATAATCTTGTTTTTAGCTTGATTTCCAGTTAGTTCTACCGTACGACAAAGGTACGGTCCATAGCCTGCAAATTTACTGATTCTTTTTCAATCGGCAAACCGGAAGGGCCTCCGGAGGGTGTCAGACTGCCACATAGACCACAGTTTTGCCACATTGGGAAACAATTCGCCACCGGAGGGCAGTACGGGGGCCAGGAGGAAAAACTTGTGGAAAAAAATGTAATAATGTGGAATGAAATGGAAAATTATTTCATATCTTTGTAACCAGCGTGAAAGGCATTTGAAAACCTATGATCAAATTCATCGGAGAATATTCGGCAAAAGTGGACGACAAAGGGAGGATAGTCTTCCCTTCGGCGTTCAAGTCTCTGTTGCCTGCGGACTCCCCGATGAAGTTCGTGGTCAAGAAAGACATCTTCGAAGACTGTCTCGAAATGTTCACTCTCGAGGAGTGGGAGCGGCAGTCCGAAGAAATCAACAAATCATTGAAACCCTTCAATCGTGCCCACGCCGCTTTCTGGAGGAGGTACACCCGCGACCGTGTCATTGTGGAACCCGATTCCAAGGTCGGCCGCATCTCCATCCCAAGAAGCCTGCTTGAGTCCATCGGTATAACCAGAGAAGTAGTCTTTTCGGGCAACGATTACAAAATCGAGATCTGGGCCAAGGAAAAGTTCGAGGCCAGCGCGATTTCCAACGAAGAGTTCCTGAACATCGCCGGACTGCTGTCTCAAGAGAGATAGGAGGACGGAGATGTCAGAATATCACACACCTGTTCTTCTGGACGAGAGCATTTCCGCACTTGTCACCAATCCATCCGGAACATACGCCGACGTCACATTCGGAGGCGGTGGTCACACCGCCGAAATCCTTTCACGCCTTAATGAAGACGGTCATGTCATCGCCTTCGATCGTGACGAAGACGCACTGGGCAACATCATAGACGATCCGAGGCTGATTCTCATCCGCTCGGATTTCAGGTTCATCCACAACCACATCCTGAATCTCTCCCACGACCTTGCGGAGGCAGACCCGGACTTCTCCGGAAGGCTGGCCGCCGGCCTGGACGGGATTCTGGCCGACCTCGGAGTCTCCTCGCACCAGTTCGACACTGCGGACAGGGGCTTCTCCTTCAGGTACGACGCCCCGCTGGACATGCGGATGAACCGGGAGGGAGACCTGACCGCCGCCGATGTCGTGGGGACATATTCACAGGAAGACCTGGAAAGGATCCTGCGCATCTACGGCGAGGTGGAGAACTCCCGCAGGGTCGCGCAGCTGATCGTGGCGGGCAGGGAGAAGGGGGTCTTGCGCACCACCGGAGAGCTGGATGCCGCAATCGCGGGCGCCGTCCCGGCATATTCAGGGCACAAGTTCCTCGCGAAGGTGTACCAGGCCCTGAGAATCGAGGTAAACCACGAAATGCGCTCGCTCGAGAAGTTCCTCGAAGGCTCCGTGGCATCCCTGAAGGAGGGGGGAAGGCTCGTGGTCATCACCTACCACTCCCTCGAGGACAGGATGGTGAAGAATTTCATCCGGACGGGCAACGCCGCGGGCAAGGAGGAAAAGGACCTGTTCGGAGTGGTTTCGGCTCCGCTCAAGGCGGTCTTCCGCAAGCCGGTGCTGCCTTCGGAGAGCGAAATCTCCTCCAACACGAGGGCGAGGAGCGCAAAGCTCAGAGTGGCTTCAAGGAATATGGGAGGGCAAGAAGGATGACGCAGAAGAAGACACTCAGGAAGCTGAAGCTTTCGGACATCCCGGTCTGGATCAAGAATGCCTTTCTGACCATGCTGAAAGGCAGGCTGCTGATAACCTTGAAGATTGAGAGGTACCTCGTGCACATCATCTACACCTTCTTCATCTTCTGGGTGAGCATCTACCTGAGCATGAAGATCGAGAAGACGATGACCCGGGTGGAGGAGAACCGGAGGAAGCTCGAGGATGTCGAGATTTTCTTCGCCCAGAAGAAAGTGGAGCTGACCAGGCTCCAGAGGATGAGCACAGTACAGGAAATGCTGGAAGAGAAGGGTTCGACGGTCGGCATCCCGGAAAAGCCGGCCACGAGGATAAAATGACGGAACAGGAATAAGCGAAGCTATGGCGAACGCGTCACACAACAGACAGAAGAAGGAGAGGGACAGGATCGGACTGATTCTGTACCTGCTCTATGTCTTCTTCCTCGTCCTTTCCGTAGTCTTCGTGGTCAGAATCATCGGAATCCAGTGGTTCTGGGACATCGAAAGCGACCTCAAGCCGTACTTCCGGCCTTCGAGCATCAGGAGCGTCATCGAACCCGAACGAGGCGCCATCATCGGCTGCGACGGCCAGATACTCGCGCTTTCGACTCCGATGTACCAGCTCTATATGGACTGCACCGTCCGCAAGGATTATTTCAGGAGGTACGATAATGCGGACTCCCTGGAAAGGGACTGGAAAGCAAAGGCGAGGGTCTTCGCCGAGGTCTTCGCGGAGGAGTCCGGATGCAATGCCGAAGAATGCTACCGCCAGATAATGAAGGGCAGGCAGAACGGGGTGAAATACCTCAAACTGGGCGGCATCATCGACAGGGAAAGCCTGAACAATCTGGAGGAGAAGACCTTCTTCAAGGAAGGCCCGTTCAAGAGCGGCATCATCACCGCAAGGAAGGACACCCGTCAGTATCCTTACGGCACGCTCGCGAGAAGGACCATCGGCTACGTCAAGGACAACAGCAATTCCAACGGCAACAACCACATCGGACTCGAGGGCAAATACGATTACATCCTTCACGGCAAGGAGGGCGAGGTCTGGCTCAGGCCTACCGACAACAAGGAGCGCATCCAGAACTACGACAGCACCTACGTCAAGCCGGAGAACGGGATGGATGTCCGGACCACACTGGACATCACCCTGCAGGACATCACTGACAAGGCTCTCAGGAGGCAGATAGAGGAGAACAACGCGGTCGAAATGGGCTGCGCCGTGATAATGGAAGTGGAGACCGGTGCCATCAGGGCGATGGTGAACCTGGTGAGGGACCCGAAGGACTCATCCCTGAACGAGTCCTACAATATGGCCATAGGATTCAACTCCGAGCCGGGCTCGGTCTTCAAGGCCACCACCCTGATGACCGTGCTTGAGGACGGCTTCATCAAGTCCCTCGACGACAGGATACCGACCAACAACGGAATCATCCAGGGCTACCCGCAGGACGAACACGTCCTGGGCATGAAGGACATCTCAATCCTGAAGGGCTTCGAGATTTCTTCGAACTATGTCTTCCGCTACCTCGCCGTCAACAACTACAAGGACAACCCGAAGAAGTTCATCGACAAGCTGTATATGTACAAGCTCGGGCAGGCTTTCGATTTCGACCTCGAGGGTCTTCAGGAACCGGTCCTGCCTTCGCCGGACAACCCTTTGTGGAGCGCCACCACCCTGGGCTCCGTCGGAATGGGCTACTCGGTACAGGAGACGCCCCTGCATATTCTTACCTTCTACAACGCCATCGCCAACAAGGGGAAGATGATGAAGCCTTATCTGGTCGAAAGCATAGAGAAGGACGGGGCAGTCAAGAAGAAGCTGGGGCCGAGCGTCCTGAACGCTTCCATCTGTTCGAGGGCAACGGCGGACACCCTTCTCAGGGCGATGAAGGCCGTGACGTCGGAAGGTACTGCGGCAAGGCTGAAAGGCGCGAAGCTGCAGGTGGCCGGAAAGACCGGAACCGCGCGGCAGGTACTCAGCCAGGAAGAGATTGAGAAATACGGGAGGAAAACAGCTTACGAGACAAGGGACGGAAGCTACCACAACCTGGCCACCTTCGTCGGCTTCTTCCCGGCCGACGCGCCGAAATACAGCGCGATAATCTGCCTGAGGTCCGGGCTCATCAAGGGCAGCCTCTACGGAGGAGTGCTTCCGGCGACGGCGATACGGGAGATTGTGGACAAGATTTACGCACTGGATTACGGTTGGAACGAGCCTTTGGAGAAGACGGCCGCCGTCCCGGTGATGAAACTGGACAGAAAGGCGAAAGCCAGGGAGGCCGGAGAAAAGCCGGAGATTCCGGACGTGACCGGACTCGGCCTGATGGACGCCCTTTATATGATAGAAAACAGCGGGCTGAAATGCTCTTATACGGGAACGGGACACGTCGTCTCGCAGAGTCCGAAAGGCGGGCAGAGCGCTGCGGAAGGAACAACGGTAAGCATAGTACTTAAATAGGATGAAACTTGAGGCTTTGATAGAAGACAGCGGGACTTTGCAGGTCCGGGGAAATCTCGGGACCCTGGTCGGCGACATCTGCAGTGATTCCAGGAAGGTCACTCCGGGTGCGCTGTTCATCGCCGTGAAAGGCTTCGGCAGCGATGGTCACTCGTACATCGGGAAGGCCGTCGGCAACGGCGCCGCCGCTGTCATCTACGAAGAGGAAGAGGCCCTGTCATCCATCCCGGAGAACATCCCTGCGGTGAGGGTGAAGAGTTCAAGGCACGCCCTCGCTGTCGCAGCCGCCAGTTTCTACGGCAATCCGTCGCGGAAACTGAAGCTGGTCGGGATAACCGGGACCAACGGGAAGACCACGACCGCGACCCTGCTCTACAACCTCTTTATGGGCCAGGGCTACAACTGCGGTCTGCTCTCGACCATCGCGAACTATGTGGGAAGGGAGAGGACGGAGACCGCCAACACGACCTCCGACCCGATCACCATCAACCGCCTGATGGCAAGGATGGCGGAGGCCGGCTGCGAATACTGTTTCATGGAGGTCAGCTCCATCGGAGTCGAGCAGGAGAGGGTCGCTGGACTTGAGTTCAAGGCGGGAATATTCTCCAACCTGACCCACGACCACCTTGACTACCACAAGACTTTCGCCGAATACCTCAGGTGCAAGAAGCTCTTCTTCGACTCGCTGCCGCCGACGGCGAAGGCCATCGTCAACACCGACGACAGAAACGGTATGGTGATGGTCCAGAACTGCGCCGCGAAGGTGGTGACATATTCATTGAAAAGCATCGCGGACCACAACTGCCGCATCATAGAGGAGAGTTTCGACGGAATGCTGCTGCGCATTGACGGCAGGGAGGTCTGGACGAGGCTGATCGGGCAGCACAATGCCTACAACATCCTCGCCGTGTACAGCACCGCCGTCGAACTTGGAGCCGAAGCCGGGGAGACCCTGCTGGGAATCAGCTGCCTCGCCCCCGCTCCGGGCAGGCTGGAGAGCGTGCGCGGTCCGAAGGACCTGAGCGTGGTTTTCGACTATGCCCACACTCCGGATGCGCTGGAGAACGTACTGAAGACCCTGAGGGAAATCGCCCCGAAGAGGCATCTGGTGTGCCTGTTCGGCTGCGGAGGCGACAGGGACAGGAGCAAGAGGCCGGAGATGGCAGCGGTTGCGGAGAAGTTCGCGGACAGGATATTCGTGACCTCCGACAACAGCCGTTCGGAAAGGACCGAGGACATAATGGAGGAGATTAAGGCAGGCTTCAGCCCAAGAGGCGCCGCCAGGGCGATGTTCATTGCCGACCGCAGGGAAGCGATCCGCACGGCCCTGATGCTCTCCCCTGCCGGCTCGACCATCCTGCTTGCCGGCAAAGGGCACGAGACCTACCAGATCATCGGCACGGAGAAGAGGCACTTCGACGAGAGGGAAATCGTCGGCGAAGTCTTCGGTGCGATGGAAAGCGTTGATTGAATAAAAAAGGAAAGACAATGATATACCATCTGTTCCAATACTTGAAGGAATATGACATCCCGGGGCAGGGACTGTTCACCTACCTGTCATTCAGGGCCATGCTCGCGAGCATGACGGCGATGCTCATCTCGCTGTTCGCCGGCAAGAGCATCATCCGCCTGCTCCAGAGGAAGCAGATCGGAGAGACCATCAGGGACCTCGGGCTCGAAGGGCAGCTGCAGAAGAAGGGCACGCCTACGATGGGAGGAATCATCATCATACTCGCGATACTGGTTCCGGTCCTGCTGTTCGGCGACCTGACCAACATCTACACCCTGCTCCTCCTGCTTACCACCGTCTGGTGCGGGGCGATAGGTTTCGCCGACGACTACATCAAGGTCTTCAAGCACAACAAGGAAGGCCTGCATCCGAAGGCCAAGATTCTCGGGCAGGTGATGATAGGCCTGATCATAGGACTGGCTGTCTGCTTCAGCAACGACATCGTGGTGCGCGAGAAAGTCCCCGTCAAGGCGGACAATGAATATGTCATCGCGCAAGGCAGCGGCTCCGACAGGAACGTCAACTCCGAGACCCTGGTCGATTCCAACAACGGCTGGAAGATGGAGAACGTCATCAAGAGCACCAAGACCACCATTCCTTTCGTCAAGAGCCACGAGTTCGACTACAAATGGTTCTCCCCTTTCAAGGGGAAATGGGGATGGTACTGCAAATGGGCGGTCTATGTCCTGATGATAGTGGTGGTGATAACGGCCTGCTCCAACGGGACCAACCTCGCCGACGGGATGGACGGCCTGGCCGCCGGCACTTCAGCCATAGTGGGAGTGGTGCTGGGCATCCTCGCCTGGCTCAGCGGCAACCTCGTGAACTCAAACTACCTCAACATAATGTACATTCCGGGGACCGGGGAAATCGCGGTCTTCATGGCCGCATTCTGCGGAGCCCTGATAGGCTTCCTCTGGCACAACTCCTATCCCGCCCAGATATTCATGGGCGACACAGGCAGCCTGACAATCGGAGGAATCATCGGAGTCAGCGCCGTGCTGATGAGGAAGGAGCTGCTGCTCCCGGTGCTCTGCGGGATATTCCTGGTGGAATCCCTCTCGGTCATCATCCAGAGGTTCTGGTTCAAGTACACCAAGAAGAAATACGGTGAAGGGCGGAGGGTCTTCAAGATGACCCCGCTGCACCACCACTACCAGAAGGAGGGCATTGACAGCATCATCACCAAACCGGCGCATGCGATTCCGGAGGCGAAAATCGTCACCCGTTTCTGGCTGATCGGAATCATCCTGGCAGTCGTGACGCTCGCGCTGCTGAAGATACGTTAGGAGAGAGAGCTTTGAAATGTTGAATGTCGAATTGAAAGAATATATAAAGAAATGTCAAGAGTAGTAGTGCTCGGCGGCGGGGAAAGCGGCGTAGGTTCCGCGGTGCTCGCAAAAACCAAGGGATTCGATGTCTTCCTGTCCGACAACGGGGAGATCGAGACCCACTATGCCGATGAACTCAACAAATGGGAAATACCTTTCGAGCAGGGAGGGCACACCGAGGCTCTCATCCTCAACGCCGACGAGGTGATAAAGAGTCCGGGCATCCCGGACACCGTGCCGATGGTCCGCAAGATCAGCGAGCGGGGAATCCGCATCGTCTCCGAAATCGAATTCGCGGGCCGTTACGACTCGGCGAAGAAAATCTGCATCACCGGCAGCAACGGCAAGACGACCACCACCTCCCTGATCTATTACCTGCTGAAGAACGCCGGCCTGAACGTCGGGCTCGGGGGCAACATCGGGAAGAGCTACGCCCTCCAGGTGGCGACTGAACATTTCGATTACTATGTGCTGGAAATCAGTAGCTTCCAGCTGGACAACTGCTACGACTTCCATCCGGACATCGCAATCATCACCAACATCACTCCGGACCATCTGGACAGGTACGGCTACAACTTCGAGAACTACATCCGCTCCAAGTTCCGCATCACAAGGAACCTCAGGGAGGAGGACTGCTTCATCTTCGACTCCGACGACGAAATCACCATCGCGCACCTGAGCAAGATAGTGATGACGGCCAAGATGCTGCCTTTCACCCAGAAGGGAGAGGTGGCCCAGGGCGCCTTCCTCAACGACGACCGAATCACGGTCAGGTACGAAAATGATGTGTGCGACATCTACCTCAAGGAGCTGGCCCTCGGAGGGAAGCACAACATCTACAACTCGATGGCTGCGGCCCTGGCGGCGAAGGCCTCGGGAATAGACAACCGGACCATCCGGGAATGCCTCGCCACCTTCAAGCCGATTGAAAACAGGCTGGAGCCGGTGCTCAGCGTAAGGGACGTGCTCTACATCAACGACTCGAAAGCCACCAATGTGGATGCGGCCTGGTACGCCCTGGAATGTCAGAAGAGGCCTGTCGTCTGGATCGCCGGAGGCAAGGACAAGGGCAACGACTACGAAGTGCTCAAGGAGCTCGTCCGGCAGAAGGTCAAAGCCATCGTCTGCCTCGGAGTGGACAACAGCAAGCTCCGCGAGGCCTTCGAGGGGATAGTGGGAAAGGAAAACCTGGTCGAAACCCGTTCTGCGGAGGACGCTGTCAAGGAAGCGAGCCGCTTCGCCTCGGCCGGCGACGTGGTGCTGCTGAGCCCTTGCTGCGCAAGCTTCGACCTGTTCAGGAATATGGAAGAGCGGGGCGAGAAATTCAAGGAAGCCGTCAGGAACCTGTAAAACAGTACGTAGATTCGGGAATATGGCGAAAGAAAAGAAGAATAGGAGAAACCTGTGGAACTTCGTGGAATCCCTCGAGGGTGACAAGGTGGTCTGGATGATAGTGATACTGCTCATCCTGATCTCCATCGTGGCCATATTCTCTTCCACCTCGATGCTCGCCATACAGCAGGGCACCTCGAGGCTGGAAATCATCAGCGACCAGCTCAAGGTCTCCCTCGTCGGTCTCATCGTCATAATCCTCTGCTACAACATAAAGAAAATCGGCGTTTTCAGATTCTTCTCGCAGTTCGGATTCCTGATTTCAATCACCCTGCTCGCGATACTTGCGGGCCACAAGAAGATAGGTCCGCTGGAGCCGCAGTTCATCAACCAGGCCTGGCGAATCATCAAGGTGGGAGGCTTCCAGATCCACGTCTTCGAGATTGTCAAGGTCGCGATGGTGATGTACCTGGCCTGGGCCGTGACCGCCCTGAAGGGAGACCGCTTCCTGATAGCCAACGCCCTTGCGAAGAAATATCCGTTCTGGGGCAAGACCGTAGTCAAGGAAACGGTCTATATCTTCATCCCGATAATCCTCACCTGCGTCGGGATAATGGTGGGTTCGACCTCTTCCACCATATTCATAGGCGCGATAATGCTCCTCACGATTATGATAGGAGGGGTGAAGTTCAAGCACGTCCTGACGCTCATCCTGGTCTGCATCTGCGTTTTCCTGGGCTGCATCGGAATCAATGAGGCCTGCAAGGAAAACAAGCCGTTCCCGCATCTGGTCACAAGTCTGTTCCGCCTGGAAGGAGGCTCGATGGAGAAGGGTTTCCAGACAATGAGGGACAATCCGGCCGGAAGCGAGGAGTTCAGGAAGGCTCTCGACAGGATCAAGCAGCCAGCCAGCGCCAAACTGGCCATCAAGGAAGGCGGGATGATAGGCAAAGGCCCGGGCAAGAGCACCCAGAGGTACGTCGTGCCGATTATGTTCGAGGACTATATGTTCAGCTTCATCATCGAGGAATACGGCCTGCTGGGAGGAATATGCGTAATCATCCTCTACATCAGCCTGCTGGCCAGGGGCTCCCTGATAGTCAGGAACTGCGACAGCATATTCGCGAAGACCGCGGTGGCCGGCCTGGTCATCCTCATCACCGGACAGGCGATGATGCACATAATGATCAACTGCGACCTCGGCCCCCTGACCGGCCAGACGCTGCCGATGGTGAGCCACGGCAAGTCATCCTTCCTGATGTTCTGCCTCGCATTCGGCGTCATACTGTCAATCAGCAGGATGGCAAAGAAAAAGATAGAAAGGGAGACTGCGAAGGCAGCACCGCTCATAAACCGTGAGACTACGGATGAAATGGAAAACACGCTCAACGATCTCGATATGCTCGAAAGCGGGATGGCCGAAGGGATGGACCGGAGGGACGACGGGACCGGAGACGAAATATTTTGAGACTATGGAATACGGTAACCTGAGAGTAATGATCAGCGGAGGCGGCACAGGAGGACACATATTCCCGGCTGTTTCCATTGCAAACAAACTGAAGGAACTGAACCCGGGGACGGAAATCCTCTTCGTCGGCGCGGAAGGCAAGATGGAGATGGAGAAAGTTCCCGCAGCGGGCTACAGGATAGTAGGACTGCCGATAGTGGGCCTGCAGAGGCAGCTCAACTTCAGGAACATAGTGAACGACATCCAGGTGCCGTTCAAGATAGTCGCCAGCGTTGCGAAGGCCAGGAGGCTGGTCAAGCAATTCAAGCCGCAGGTGGTCGTAGGTGTGGGAGGCTATGCCAGCGCTCCCCTGCTCTGGGCCGCCTCGGGGATGGGAATCCCCTGCCTCATCCAGGAGCAGAACGGCTTCGCCGGCCTGACCAACAAGAAACTCGGTAAGAGGGTGCAGAGAATCTGCGTCGCCTACGAAGGGATGGAGAGGTTCTTCCCGGCCGGGAAGATAGTGATGACCGGCAACCCTATCCGGAGCATCATCACTCCCGCCACTCCGCAGATGAAGCAGGAAGGGGAAAAGGAATACGGGCTCGTCCCGGGAAGGAAGCATCTCTTCATCGTGGGCGGCAGCCTCGGAAGCAGCCGCTTGAACCAGAGCATGAAGAAGTGGATAAGTGACGGATGTCCGGGCATCGAGGGCGTGGATGTGCTGTGGCAGTGCGGCAAGTACTACAAGAGCGGCATCGATGCCTTTATGGAGGAGCAGAGGGCCAAAGACCCGGAGAAGCTCTCGTTCATCCACCACTCGGACTTCATCGGGAGGATGGACCTTGCCTATGCGGCGGCCGACGTGGTCGTCTCCAGGTCGGGGGCAAGTTCGGTCTCCGAGCTCTGCGCCGCCCACAAGGCCACCATATTCATTCCTTCGCCCAATGTTGCGGAAGACCACCAGACGCACAATGCGATGGCCCTCGTAAAGAAGGACGCCGCCCTGATCGTCAAGGACTCCGAGGCGGTGGAGAAGATGATGCCGGCCGCGCTGGAACTGCTCAAAGATCCGGAAAGGATCGCCCGTCTCGAGGAGAATGCGGGCAGGATGGCCCTTCCGGACGCCGCCGGAAAGATTGCGGACGAGATATATTCCCTGATCAAGTAAACAGCTGTCACAGAAATGTCTGAATATAAGAAAATATATTTCCTCGGTATCGGCGGAATCGGCATGAGCGCCATCGCCCGGTACTACAAATTCAAAGGCTATCCGGTCGCAGGCTATGACAAGACGCCGTCCGACCTGACCCTGGAACTGGAGAAGGAGGGCATCGACGTGCATTACGAGGACGACATCGACTGCATCCCGAAGGATGTGGAATCCACCCTGGTAGTGTACACGCCGGCCATTCCGGAAAACCTCGGCGAATTCGTTTACGTCAAGGAGCACAACTACACGCTCATCAAAAGGTCCAGGATGCTCGGAGAACTGGCCCAGGGCCAGACCTGCCTTGCAGTCGCCGGAACCCACGGCAAGACCACCACGAGCACTATGGTGGCCCACATCCTCAACGTAGGCCACAACGGCTGCTCGGCCTTCCTCGGAGGCATCTCCAAGAACTACGGCACCAACCTCCTGATGAGCCAGACCCCGGCCCTGGTAGCCGAGGCCGACGAATTCGACCGCTCCTTCCTCCAGCTCAGGCCGGCCATCGCCGCGATAACTTCGATGGACGCCGACCATCTGGACATCTACGGCACGCACGAGGAATACTGCAAGGCCTTCAGGCAGTTCGCGGCACAGGTCAGCGGCAAGCTCGTCGTCAAGAAAGGCCTGCCGGTCGGCGAAGCCGACACCCGGGCCAAAGTCTTCAGCTACAGCTACGATGACTGCGGAGCCGATTTCCACGCCGAAGGAGTCAGACAGGACAATCTCGGTCACTGCACTTTCGACCTTGTCCACCCGAAAGGGAGAATCAACGGAATCAGGTGCGGCGTTCCAGGCTGGGTCAATGTCGAGAACAGCATAGCCGCAGCCGCGATCTGCCTGCTCCACGGAGTGAGCGCAGAGGGAGTCAGGAAGGGACTGGAAACCTTCCAGGGAGTCCGGAGAAGGCTCGATGTCCACATCAACGAGCCGGGTCTCACCTACATCGACGACTACGCACACCACCCTGCCGAACTGGCTTCGGCAATCTCCTCGATAAAGAATATGTTCCCGGGCAGGAAGCTCACCGCCGTCTTCCAGCCTCACCTGTTCTCGAGGACGAGGGATTTCGCCGAGGAGTTCGCCCGCTCTCTAAGCATGGCCGACAAGCTCATCCTCCTGGACATCTACCCGGCAAGGGAGGAAGCGATTCCGGGAGTGACATCTGAAATCATATTCGACAAGGTGACCTGCGCGGAAAAGGTGCTGCTCGCGAAGGAGGAACTTCTTGAATATGTAGGGAAGGAAGAAATCGACATACTCGCGACTTTCGGGGCCGGCAACATCGACCGCTTCATAAAGCCGCTTGAGGAAATGCTGTCCGAAAGAACGAAGAAATGAAGAAGGGACTGAAGAATGTAATCGTCTGCGCAGCCGTCCTGCTGCTCGGGGTACTCTGTCTGCTCATCTGGAGAATGAACGGTGAGAAACAGAGGCTCAAGACCTGCTCGGGGCTGAGGGTCGAATATGAGGACGACTACATCTTCGTCTCCCCGGAGGACGTGGAGAACTACCTGAAATCCGACTACGGTCCGATTGTCGGGCAGCGTCTGGACAGCGTGGACCTGCGCAGGATAGAGGATATCCTGGATTTGAAAAGCGCGGTCCTCAAGGCAGAGGCCTTCACCACGCCGGACGGCTTCCTCAATGTCAAGATGCGCCAGAGAGAGCCTGCGGTAAGGTTCCAGAAGGGACGGACAGGCTTCTATGCGGACGAGCGGGGCTTCATATTCCCGCTGCAGAGCAACTACACCGCAAGGGTGCCGATAATTGACGGGAACATTCCGCTGAACATTCCGGAGAACTTCAAGGGAGAGCCGGCGGACGGAAAGGAGAAGGAATGGCTGGCATCGGCCATCCGGCTCGTGAACTTCATCAAGGGCTCGAAGGTCTGGTCGGAGAACATCAGCCAGATGAGCATAAACGCCGGCGGGGACATCGTGATGGTGCTCCGGGAAGGGAAGGAGAAGTTCATATTCGGCGGGCCGGACAATCCCGAAGCCAAGTTTGCCAGAATCGAGAAGTACTACAGCACGATTGTCCCCGCAAAAGGGAAGGACACCTATTCAACTGTGAATGTAAAATACGACGGACAGATAGTCTGCAGAAAATGATATGGAAGAAAGATATATAGCATCGGTTGACCTGGGTACGGCCAAGATTGCGGTCTGCGTCGCAAGAATCCAGGGCCTGAACGTACAGGTTGTCTATTACCGGGAGAGCCCGTCGAAGGGTATCCGCAACAGCTATGTCCTCAACCCGAAGAAGGTTGAGGATGTGCTCCGCACGGCAATCACCAATGCCCAGCAGGAGCTCAAGATGAAGATTTCCGAGGTCATCGTCGGATTGCCGAGATACTATGTCAGGCAGGAAGTCAAATCGGCCTCGATGGAGAGGGAGAACGAGGAGACACCTATAATGGAGCAGGAACTCAGGGATCTGAAGAACGATGCCCTGAAGACCTATCCGCTCAAGGACAGCAATACCGAAGTCGTGTACGGCGCTGTAGCACAGTCCTTCTCGACTGAGGATTGCGTGAACGAGCTGGAGAGCGACATCGTGGGTATGACCGCGGCGACGCTTGAAGGCAACTTCAAGGTGTTCGTGGGGAACAGGAGGCATTCTTCCAACATCGACAGCATATTCAGGAGCATGGGAATATCCATCGCCAAGAAATATTTCACTCCGGGAATCACCGCCAAGGCAGTGCTGAAGGAGGAGCAGATGGACAACGGCGTCGCCCTGATAGACCTTGGCGCGGGAGTCAGCTCCGTGACCATCTTCGAAGGGAGGATAATGCGCTTCTATTCAGCCATTCCTTTCGGCGGGAACAGTGTCACCAACGACATCAAGACGGAATGCGGAATCTCCTTCGAACTGGCCGAGAACATCAAGAAAGGCTATGGAGCCTGCATCCACGAAAAGCTCTCGTCCTTCGGCAACAAGACCCTGCAGATCAACGACGACAACGACAACACCGGAATCCAGGTGGGGGTCAAGTACATCTCACAGATCATCGACGCGAGGATGGAGGAAATCATCGAAGCCCTTCTGTATTCCATCCAGAACAGCGGCTATGCCGACAGGCTCAGGTCAGGAATCGTCGTCACAGGAGGCTGCGTGGGGCTTGTGAATATAGTGAATTTCATCAAGTCCCTGTCCGGCTGCATGGTGAGCATCGGAACTCCCAAACCTTTCTTCACCTGCGATGACAACACTCTGGCAAGAGGTTCTTCCGCCGCCACCACGATGGGAATGATCTACGCCGCGAAGGCGGACAAGAGCCTCAACTGCACCAGCAGGCCTCCGCTCCAGATGAAGAGGACGGAGACCTTGAAAGCGATGGCTCCCAAGACGGAGTACATTCCGGAGAACAGGCCGGAAACCGTGGAGAGAGAGCACTTCGGCGGGGAAACCCCGGCAGACAGGGACAATCCGGCATTCAGCCTTCCTCACATCAGCGAGGATGAGGGCGAGGTCCGCGAAGACACCCAGAGCATAGAGAGCTCGGTCGCAGCCGCCCAGGAGGATGCAGGCACGCTACTGCACAGCAATCTGTTCGGATATGACGACGAAGAACCGGCCGCTCCACAGAAAAAGGAAAAGAAGAGACACCGGATCAAATGGCTCAAGCACGTGACCGACACGGTCGGTTCGCTCTTCGACGATATGGACAATGAGGAAGTATAAACAAGACAGATAGCGACATGACAGAAGAAATACTGATGATTGAACCGACCGACTGGACTCCCATCGAGTCCATGATAAAAGTCATCGGAGTTGGCGGTGCCGGATGCAATGCCGTCAACTATATGTTCAACGAGAAGATAGAAGGCTGCAGTTTCTATGTCTGCAACACCGACCTCCAGTCGCTGGATGTCAGCCCGGTCCCGGTGAAGATTCACATCGGCAGGAATTCGCTTGGAGCAGGAACCGACCCTGAAAAGGGCCGCAAGGCCGCCTTGGAGGCCAGGGAGACAATCGAAGAGGTAGTGCTGACCGAAGGGACGAGGATGCTTTTCGTCACTGCCGGAATGGGCGGAGGCACCGGTACGGGAGCCGCCCCGGTCATCGCTGAGATGGCCAAGTCCAAAGGAATCCTCACAGTGGCGGTCGTCACGATTCCGGCCGAGTCGGACGGCATCGTGACCCTGTCCAAGGCCATCGACGGCATCCACGAACTTGTCAAGAACGTGGACAGCCTCCTGATAATCAATAACGAGAAGCTGTTCGACAAGTTCGGCACCAGGCTGATCCACGATGCCTACCCGAAGGCCGACGAGGTCCTCGCCACCGCCGTCAAGGGCATTACCGAAATCATGGCGAAGAAAGGCTACATCAACGTCGATTTCAACGACATCCAGACAATGATGGAGAACAGCGGAATGGCTCTGATGGGCTGCGGAACAGGCACGGGCAAGAACAGGATAGAGGAGGCCGTCAAGGGTGCCCTCGAATCGCCGCTTCTCAACGATTTCGACCTCAAGACGGCGAAGAACCTGCTTGTGAACATCACTTGCGGAAAGAACGAGAAGGGCCTGACTATGGACGACCTCGCGGCCATCAACGACCTTATCGGGGAATATACCGGCAATGCCAACAAGTTCAAGACCGGCATTGTCTATGACACCGACCCGGAAGTCGGAGACAGGATCCAGATTACCGCCATCGCCACCGGATTCAAAATCAACGACCTCTCGAAGATTGCCAAGAAGGATTTGGGGAATCTCATCATCATCGACAAGGACTTCAAGTACCAGAGTTCCCCTGTCATCGAGCAGGAGGAGCCGATTACCCAGATCGGCGGGAACACCAAGGTGACGATGATAGGCCCGTCGCAGGAACTGAACAGGATTCCGACAATCAGCGAGAAACCTGTCCTCCTGGTGAATCCCGGAGATCAGCTTGCAGAACTCGAGAACGAGCCTGCAATCAAAAGAATGGAGAAAAAGGGAAGACGGGAGTAAGCCGGTCCCGGAAGACTCAGCCGAGCCGTGTCCGGGCGTAGGCTATTCTTGAAGCCGTCTCTTCTTTGCCTATCCTCGCGATTATGTCAGCGATGCCCAGACCGCTTGCCGAACCGGCAAGCGCAAGCCTGACTGCGTTCATGACCTTGCCCATAGGCCATCCGTTGGTCCGGATGTAATCCTCGACCGCCTCGCCTACAGCCCGGACACTCCACTCGCCTTCATAGGCTGTGACATATTCGGAAACTGAAGCCACGAGGGCGGAGATTTCAGGTTTCCAGAACTTGTCAACGTCCTTGGCAAGGAAAGGTGCGGTCAGGCTGTCGTCATATTCCTTTGCCCTCGGGTCCTTCGGACGGTTGTCGGCGGCTTTCGGTTCTGCCGATGCGCCGGCCTTGATTCCGAATGCCCCGTACTCCTCGGGAGCGACGAAGAGGCAGGAGGCGACAGTCCAGAAATCCTTGACGAAGGAAGCCCTTTCCTTTGTGAAGGAGATGACGTCGCGGACATATTCAAGAGAGAGCTTGTGTGCGCGGAGGTCGGTCGTGTCCGAGGTCACGGCGATGCCCTTCTCCTCGAGAAGCGGGACGAAGAGTGAAGCCAGCTCCCCGTCGGAAGCGGCCCTGAGATATTCCTTGTTGAACCAGCGGGCCTTCTCGGGATTGAATTTCGCGCCGGCCTTGCTGACCTTGTCGATGGAGAAGGCTTCCACGAGCTCCTGCAGGGAGAAGATTTCCTGCTCCGTCCCCGGATTCCATCCGAGCATCGCGAGCAGATTGACGAAGGCGCCCGGGAAATAGCCGTCCTCACGGTAGCCGTGATAGGTCTCCCCTTCGGAATTGACCCAGTTCAGGGGGAAGACCGGGAAACCCATCTTGTCCCCGTCCCTCTTGCTGAGTTTTCCGTTGCCCACAGGCTTGAGCAGAAGAGGCAGGTGAGCGAACCTCGGACGGGTCTCCTGCCAGCCCAGAGCCTCGTAGAGCAGATAGTGCAGAGGGAGCGACGGAAGCCACTCCTCTCCCCTGATGACCTCGGTAATTTCCATCAGATGGTCATCGACTATGTTGGCAAGGTGATAGGTCGGGAGCTCGTCGGCCTTCTTCCAGAGCACTTTGTCGTCGAGGGTGTCGGTGTTGATTTCGACGTGTCCGCGGATGAGGTCGTCCATCTTGACCACGGTGTTTTCAGGCATCTTGAAGCGGATGGTCCAGTCGTCGGTCTCCTTCAGAAGCCTTTCGGTCTCTTCCTTCGGCAGGGTCAGGGAGTTGCGCAGAGTCATCCTGGACTGCTGGTTGTAGATGAAGGTTTTGCCGGCAGCCTCGCATTCCGCCCTTCTGGCATCCAGTTCAGCCGACGAATCGAAAGCGTAGTAGGCATTGCCGGAAGCTACGAGCCTGTCCGCGTACTGCTTGTAGATGCCGCGTCTCTGGCTCTGGCGGTAAGGTGCGTGAGGATGCTTCGCAGAAGCCGTCTCGACGACCTTCCCGTTCTCGTCCACTCCCTCGTCAGGCCTGATTCCGCACCAGGAGAGAGCCTCGATGATGTATTCCTCCGCCCCGGGAACGAAACGGTGCGAATCGGTGTCCTCGATTCTGAGTACGAAATCTCCCCCGTGCTGCTTCGCATAGAGGTAATTGTATAATGCGGTACGGACACCGCCCATGTGCAGCGGTCCGGTCGGTGACGGTGCAAACCTTACTCTTGTTCTTCTTTCCATTGCAGATTGTCGTTTGCTGATGGTTTCTTCTTATTCTGTCTGTTCAATTCCTTTTCCTTGCGACGCTCCTCCTTTCTGGTGTAGCGTTCGATGTACTTCTCCAGAATCTTCTGTTCGCGGGCATCCCTCTTGTTCCTTGCAATCACGGCCTTGGCTGTGGACTTGCGCTTGCGCTCGAGGGCCTTCTCATCCTTGACGGCCTTCTTGGCGGCATCCCTGGCATCAAGTTCAGCCCATTTTGCTTCACGGGCTTCCTTCCGGGCGAGCCGGTTCTGTTCCGCAAGGGCTTTCTTGGCGGCCTTGGCCGAGTCCGCCTTCTCCTTTGCGGAGAGTTCAGGCGGAGCCTCCGGAACAAAGGCCGTGCTGTCAACGGCGGCCTCGACCGGGTGTCTCTTCACCGCAGGTTCCCCGACCTTCAGGTCTGAGGAAAGAACAGAATCAATCTTCTCCACGCCCGTTCCGGCGAATGCGGCGCTGTCTTTAAGCACAGCTGCGGTTTCGCGTACCCCAGCAAGGCTGTCGGTAGCTGCTTTCAGGCTGTCCAGGTCTGCAGTCATACTCTCCTGAAGCGCATTCAGGCTGTCCAGGACCGCCTGCTGCTGCAACCTGAGGAGTTTCCTCTCCTGCGCCTGCGCCGCCTTCACGGAATCGCGGCTCGCAAGCATCTTGTGGACGCCGGCCATATAGCCCGGGAAATAATCGTCGGTGTAGATGAACTTCGGGCGGGAAAGAGATTCGTAACGGCTCCTTTCCGATTCTCTCGGAGTCGAAGCAGTGACATCCGAAGGCTCTGCGGGACGCTTTTCGGGACACCACAGGAAGCCCTTCAGCTTCCTCTCTTCCCTCGGCAGCTGCACAATCGGGTAGGCATCGGTCTTGACATCCTCGAAATAGTACAGGTCGTTGATGTTCCCTTCCGTCAGGGTGGCTGTGAGCATCTTGGATTCAAACTTGTTGACGGTGGCCAGCACGTCGTTCTCCTCAATGTAGAAGAGTCCGGAAGCCCCTCCCATCGAATCGAAGCGGGAAAGGACTCCGGTGGAGTCGAAATAGGCCATCATCTCCGTGCCCTTTATCTGGTCGTAGCAGAGCGAATCTTCCTGAATCACGATGAAGGCATTGGACATCAGGCTCGCCTTCTTCAAGGTGTTGTCCTTGATCATCACGGAGATGCTGTCCGCAGAGTACTGCCTCGTGACCTCCTGCCAGACCATCGGGGAATCGTACAGCCTGATGAGCGAATCCAGGTCTGAATATGCCAACGAATCGCAGCTCACCTGCATATCCTTCCTGAAAGCCTTGACATTGCGGAGGGCGAGCAGGAAGCCCATCTTGGTTGTGTCCGGAGGGACTGAGGCGAGCGAATCCGCCGCAGTCGAGAGACTGTCAGCCGCCGCCGGAAGGCTGTCCAGAGGATTGAGGCCGTCCGCAAAGCCGGCGCCGTCAGGCATATTCCTGCCCGGAGTGCCTGGAATAGCGGTGCTGTCCGGCATATTCTTGAAACGGGAGCCTCGCATCGACGTACTGTCCGGAATATTCCTGTTCCGGGAACCTCGCTTCATCGTGCTGTCCGGCTTCTGGATGAAGACATATTCATAGAACACAGGTCCCTCGAAATCCTCATCGGGTGCCGGCAGATTCAGTTTCTGCCCGCCGGAGGCCACGCCCCTGCCCTTGTCGGAAGCGAATCTGGAGTTAGGGTCATCCTGCTCCTTCTGCTTTTTGGCTGACTCGGCTGCGGCACGGGCCTCCTCCGCGGCTTTCCGGCGGTAGGCTGTCACCGCATCCGCATTGATTTCGTCAAGACGCTTGTTTGAGGCGTCCAGCTCCGACTGCGGCAAATCGCACATCCTCACAGCCCGGTAGCGGAGGGAATCGGCACTGACATAGACCGTGTCCTTCTGCCCATTGTCATCCACCACGGCAATCATGGCCGGATTGCGGGACATTGTCATTGTCGAGACTGAATCCAGATACTGCATATAGCCGGCAAAAGCGGAAAGGTTCCGCTCCGAATCCAGCAGTTCGACATTCCCGAACATCTCGATGTCATTGGTGGCACGGTAGAATTTCAGGGTGTCGGCCCAGATTTCCCGTGTGGGGTCCATCAGATGGACGGACTGTCTGAACAGGAATATCTCCTTGTTCCGGTCGTACCATCCCGATTTGGAACAGAGCATGTTGTCGTCCTTCCAGGCCATCGTACCGAGGTCGAAAGTGGCGAAATTGGCATCTGTGTTGTATTCGATTTTTTCGCTCTTCACGAAAATCGAATCCGTGTACATATTGACCGTGCCGGTGAAGGTGAAGGTGCTGATTTTGGAGTCGTAGGTGCCGTACTTGCTCTCGATGATCTGGCCGTCCTTGTCGCGCATCGAGGCTCCGTTCCGGAAGGTCGCCACGCTGTCCTTGGTGTTGTAGTCGAGATTCCGCGTGCGGAGGGTGTTCTTCTCCTTGTCCTGCAGCTGGACGAGCGTCCCCCTGAACTGGGCGAGACTCTCGTCGATGAAATAGTCGAGCTTGTCGCTGTTCAGGACGGTCTCGTCCTGAATGATGCGGACATTGCCGATGGCCCTGATCACGTTGGTATTGACGTTCCAGATTGCGGTGTCGCAGACCAGAAGGGTCGAATTGTGGTAGAAGCGGGCATTTCCGAGGGCCTTCCTGTAGCTGTAGCCGCCTTCATCAACCTGCTGGAGCAGGTCACAGCCGAGCAGACGGACCAGACTGTCCGCCTTCTCCTGGGAGAAAAGCCCCAGCGAAAACAGAAGGAATGCCAATGAATATGCCAGCCGTCTGCGGAGCATCAGTCTTCCTTGAACTTTGAAGCCCAGTCCTTGCGCCTGAACTCGCAATCCTTGAACATCGGATCGATTATGATATGTGTCTGACTGATTTTGCCGGCCAGGAATTCCTCGATGGCCTTGTTCTGCTTCATTCCGTTGACGATTGCCTTCAGGTCATTGAAATCATCGTCGAAAGTGGCGGTGTGGGCAGGGATGATCTTGTCAACCTTGATGATCTTGTAATTCTCCTTGCCGGTGATGTAGTTCTTGTCCGGCTCCTGCCTTCCGTCATTGTCCGTGGACTGGACCGGCTTCGAGATTTCGCCTTCCTTGAGATCCCTGATGGCGATGTAGTCCTGAGGCTTGAGCTGGTCTATCTCAAAATAGGAAGAGCCGGTGTGCGGATCGGACATCTGGCCGCCGTTGGTCTTGGTCTGCTCGTCCTGGGAGTAGAAGCTGGCAGCCATCTCGAAGGAAACGGCCTCGTTGAGGATTTCGGTACGGAGGCTGTCCAGGGTCTTGAAGGCCTTTTCGCGGTCTTCAGCCGTGTAGGTCGGACGGAGAAGGATGTGGCGGGCATTGAACATATCCCCCTTCTTCTCGATGACCTCGATGAGATGGAAGCCGTCGGGAGTCTCGACAATCTGGGAGATGGTTCCCGGCTTGAGCGACATTGCCGCATCCGAGAAGGCCGGCCAGAAGATGGACTTCGAAGCCATGCCGATTTCTCCACCCTTGTTGGAGTTGCTCCTGTCTTCTGAATATATTCTCGCGAGCGTCGAGAACTTCTCTCCGTTGAGAATCCTCTCGCGCAGGTTCAGAAGCTTCTCGCGTACAGCCAGATTGGCCGCCTCGCGGTCCGGATAAAGACAGATCTGGCTGAGCTGGTACTTTTCCGGGACAACCGGAAGGGTGGCCTTGTCAACCGTGTCGATGAATGCGCGAACTTCGAGAGGAGTCATCTCCGGCAGCTTGCCGACAATCTCCATCTGCTCCTGCTGGATGAGGCTCATCTCCTCATACTGTTCCCTCAGATCCTGACGGAGACGATAGACCGGCTTGCCGAAATAGGCCTCCAGCTGTTCCTCGCCGCCCAGGTAGAGCATCATCTCGCTGATTCTCGACTCCACACTGCTCTCCACCATGTCCTGATTGACCGTAAGGGAGTCAATCCTGGCCTGCATCAGGAAGAGCTTGTTCTGCATGATGGCCTCAAGGATGTCACAACGCAGACGCCTGTCCGAAGCCATTCCCTGTGCCCTCTGGTTCTTTACCTCGGACTCGATGTCCGAAATCATTATTGCCTCGTTGCCTACGACGGCGATGGTCTTGTCGACGACATTGTACTTCTGGGCGAAGGAAAGCAGGCAGCAGCAGAAGAGCGCAAATGCTGTTGATACGATTCTTTTCATTCTGAGTAAATTTCAAATTTGTCACTGGTCCGGACCTCATCAAGCAAGTCCCGTTCCAAAGTCATAAGGAGACTGTGTTTCCGCTCGCTGATGAGGATGTCCCGGATTCGGGAACTGCAGAATTCGACCGGAGGAATCTCCCATTCCCTTACGCTGTCAAAGATGTGGGCATAGGAGACAGCGGCATCGGTGACAAGCTCTATTGAGGAACCGTTGCGTTTCGCCATCATCTGCGCCGGGTCCAGGTCGAACTCGGCCGCCAGGTCGGCGGCATCAATCCAGCTTTCAGAAAAATCGTGGTAATGCAGGGCGGAATTG
The DNA here is from genome assembly GCA_051878295.1 of Candidatus Cryptobacteroides sp. Taxonomy (GTDB): domain Bacteria; phylum Bacteroidota; class Bacteroidia; order Bacteroidales; family UBA932; genus Cryptobacteroides. Next base: position 79,689 of record JBJEJV010000039.1, on the reverse strand, counting down.
AGCGCCATGCTGTCGCACACGGCGACATCAGCGGAATCGTTGGAAGCCATCAGCTTCTTGAAGGTGGCGAAATCCGGGGAGTCCTTCGGAAGTTTGATGAACTTCGCCTTAAAAATCGTCCTCGGCAGGCGGAAGATTTCCTTGTGCCCTTCGTAATATTCTTTCAGCTGGGTGTCGGAGACGGTCGTGTCCAGACGTTCGTTGATGTATCTCTGCTCGAAACGGTACTTCAGGAGGGACTCCTTGTAGGATTCCAGATCCTTGCTGCAGTCCTTCTCCTCCTTCGTAAGCATCTGGCCGGCGATGGCCAGGAAGGCCTTGTCCTTGGCCCAGCTCTCGATGTACCTGACCGCAAGAGTGGCGCTGTCCTCCGGCGACAGGCCGGCAGGAATCACCTTCTCCAGCTCCGAACGGTAGAGTTTCTGGCTGCCGTACCTCGCGACCACCTCCCCGTCGTGAACAAGGGAGTTGAAAGTCTTGCAGGAAGGCAGCAGCGCCAGGAGCAGGGTGGCAAGGAATATGAGAGCTTTGTTCTGCATCAATCAGCGGGAATAATTCGGAGCCTCCTTGGTGATGGTGACATCGTGAGGGTGACTCTCGAGGAAGCCTGCATTGGTTATACGTACGAACCGGGCGTTGCGGAGTTCAGGGATGTTGCGCGCTCCGCAGTAGCCCATACCGGCGCGCAGACCGCCGACCATCTGGTAAACCACCTCGGAAACCGTGCCCTTGAACGGAACCTGTGCGACGATGCCCTCCGGGACAAGTTTCTTGATGTCGTCCTCCATATCCTGGAAGTATCTGTCCTTGGAACCCTGCTCCATGGCCTCGAGGGAACCCATTCCCCTGTAGGACTTGAAGCGGCGGCCGTTCATTATGATGGTCTCGCCCGGAGACTCCTCCGTTCCGGCGAGCAGGGAGCCTGCCATAATGGTGCTCGCTCCGGCTGCAAGAGCCTTGACGATGTCTCCAGAGTATCTGATGCCTCCGTCGGCGATCACAGGAATGCCCGTGCCCTTGACGGCGTCGGCTGCCGCCATCACTGCCGTAAGCTGTGGGACTCCGATGCCGGCGATGATTCTCGTGGTGCAGATGGAGCCAGGTCCGATTCCGACCTTGACGGCCTTGACACCTGCCTCGACGAGGGCCTTGGCACCCTCTGCAGTGGCGACGTTGCCGGCGACTATCTGGTAGTCAGGGAAAGCCTCGACGGCCTTCTTGATGGTCTTGAGAACCCCTTCTGAATGGCCGTGGGCGGTGTCGAGGACAACTGCGTCGGCACCGGCATCGACAAGCATCGCAATCCTGTCAACGGTGTCGGACTTGATTCCGGCTGCGGCTGCGACCAGAAGACGGCCCTTGCTGTCCTTCGAGGCAATCGGGTTGTCCTTGATCTTCATCAGGTCCTTGTAGGTGATAAGTCCTGCAAGCTTGCCCTCGGAATCAACCACAGGGAGTTTCTCGACCTTGCTGTTGCGGATAATCGTGGTCGCATCGGCGAGGGTGATGCCCTTGCGCGCAGTGACCAGATTGTCCTTCGTCATCACTTCGGCGATCGGACGCTGCATGTTTTCCTGGAAGCGCAGGTCGCGGTTGGTCACGATTCCGATGAGATAACCGGACGGATCCACGACAGGGATTCCTCCCACGTGATGCTTCTTCATCATCGAAAGCGCGTCCCCTACGGTGGCGTCTGGAGAGATAGTCACAGGATCGTAGATCATTCCGTTCTCAGCCCTCTTCACACGGCGGACCTGATCGCACTGCTGCTCGATTGTCATATTCTTGTGGATGACACCTATACCTCCGGCCCTTGCCATGGCAATCGCCATATCCGCCTCGGTCACGGTGTCCATTGCGGCGGAAATGATCGGGGTGTGAAGTTGGATGTCCGCGGAAAAGTATGTCGTAACATCGACATCGCGTGGAATTACATCGGAATGTGCCGGTACAAGAAGCACATCATCGAAGGTGAGGCCTTCAGGAATCTCTCTGTTTACGTACTTCGCCATTGCAATGAGTTTAATTGGGCAAATATAAGCATTTTTTCGTGTACTTCACATTACCGGACGGTACAGTCTTCCCTGACAAGTGTCCGATTCTTCAAGTTTTGCATCAAGAAGATGGAGAATGTCCGCATTCCGCACCAGACCCCAGGGTGTTTCCTTCACGAAACGGGGCGGAACCTCGCCGGCAATCCGCTCGATGTAGAGCTCCGGAGACAGCCTTTCGAGGATGGAGACGACCAGGCCGACATAGTCGTCGAGGCCGAGCCTGAGGAAGTCTTCCGGGAAGGCCTCGAACTCTTTTTCCATCCTGGTGCCCTTCACTATCTGGAGCTGATGGAACTTCACGCTGCGCAGGGGCAGCGAAGAAATCAGCCGGCACTGGTCGAGAATCATCTCCCGGCTCTCCCCCGGCAGGCCGAGTATGAAATGGGCGCAAGTGTCCAGCCCTCTTGCGGCAGTCTCGCGGACGGCACGCTCCGCACATCCGAAATCGTGTCCCCGGTTGATTCTGGCAAGGGTCTCGTCCCGGCAGGATTCGATTCCATATTCAATGACGACCACGGGAGCTTCGAGGACCCGCCCGTCCTTGAGTTCGCGCCTCCACCCGCGCAGCACTGCGCCCCGGGCGAGGTCGGCGAGGTAATCCAGTTTGCGGGAGTCCACGCAGTCCGGCCTCGTGCCTATCACTATTCCGACTGCGGAAGGATGCGAGAGCACCGCCCCGTACAGTTCCTCCAGTTTTTCGAGGTCGGCGTAAGTGTTTGAATATGACTGGAAATATGCCAGATAGTGCGCCGCTCGCGGATAGCGCTCCTTATGGAATATGATGCCCTCGTCCATCTGCTCGAGCAAGGACTTGCCCGGAACGCTGTAGCCCGGGTGGAAGGCCGCATTGTCGCAGAAGGTGCAGCCTCCCCTGCCCACCGTCCCGTCGCGGTTGGGGCAGGTGAAACCGGCGTCGAGAACCAGCTTCTGGAGTCTCTCGCCATACTTCCGGCGGTAGTATCCGACAAAGGTGTTGTACCTCTTCCCTTCTGGAAAATCCATACTTGCAAGCATCTGTTTTGCAAAACTAACCAAATGTCTATATTTGCACAACAATAAAAAGCTGTTTTGAAATGTTTGCCGCTGTTGTTTACAGGGTTTTTCGGGACAGTTCCAATTGCCGAAGCGGGAGCATGGCCGCAGCCTTGCGACCGATGACGCAGAAGACAATGGCCGGGAAGGCACATTAAAGTAATTATTTCAAAACAGCTTCTAAATCGCATTCGGATGTCAAAGTGTTCGTTCTGTGCCCTCTGCACAATCTTGCTGATGCTTCTGTCCATCCCCGCCGCGGCCCGGGGCCCGGTGAAGAGGGAGATGGCCATCACCGACCTCTCGGCCAACATGATCAGGGAAGTCCCGGACTATGCCGGCGAACTCGGCGACCAGGCCCTGATGGGGACGGTTGTGGAGATTCTCGACAGGGATGGCTACTGGGTGAAGATACGCACTCCCGAACCTTATGTCGGATGGGTCAACGAGATGGGCCTGGCGATGAAGAGCGAGGAGGAAATCGACCTGTGGCTCTCCTCGCCGAGGTACATCTGCACCGCTCTGCTGACCCACATCTACAGCGAGCCTTATGAGGGCTCCGCTTTCGTCTCCGATCTCGTGCTCGGGGACATCCTCCTCAAAGTCCTGAGAGAAAACGGGAAAGCTCTCGGCAGGAAGGGTTTCCTCGCCGTCGAGACTCCTTCCGGGAAGAGGGGCTACGTCAGGCAGGAGGAGCTGCTCGACCTGGAGGCCTGGGCGGACGAGAGGCTGGAGACCCAGGAAAACGACCCGGAACGCTTCCGGGAGGACCTTGTCAGGACCGCCGGATGTTTCAACGGAGTGCCGTATATGTGGGGAGGAACATCGACCAAGAACGTGGACTGCAGCGGCCTGACGCGCACGGTCTTCTTCGCCAACGGCATCCTCCTTCCGAGGAACGCCTCCCAGCAGATACGCACCGGCGAAGACCTTCCCGTCCCTTGCACGGAAGGCCGGGCCGACTATTCGGTCCTGATGCCCGGCGACCTCATTTTCTGGGGGCGGCAGGCCTCCGGGGAACAGCCGGAGAAAGCCACCCACGTAGGAATATGCGTGGGCGGAGGCCGTTTCATCCATTCGTCACAGGTGGTACGAACCAACGATGCCCTGTCCTATCCGAGACTCCCTCTCAGGGGCCGCAGGATCGTGGGGCAGGCGGACAAAAAAGGCTCCGGCATCATCTCTGTGCGCCGGAGCCCGTACTATTTCAAGCAATAGGAGCTGCCTAAAGATTCCTGATCCAGATGTTCCTGAAGCTGATCGGAGCGCTCGGGTCGCCGTGCGACTGGAGGACGATCGGGCCGTCTCCGTGCCTGAGGACGCGCGGATGGCCGATATATTCAGTCGTGCCCCTGATGATGGTGTTATTCTGGACGAGGACACCGTTCATCAGGACGGTCACGCGGGGCTCGTAAAGATAGGTCCCGTCCTCCTTGAAGACCGGAGCGGTGTAGATGATGTCAAAACTGTTCCACTCTCCCGGCTTGCGCATCGGATTGACCAGAGGGGCCTGCTGCTTGTAGATTGAAGCGACCATTCCGTTGGCATAGGTCTCGTTGCGGTAACTGTCCAGAATCTGTACCTCGTAGAGGCCCTGCAGGAAGACCCCGCTGTTGCCCCTGCCCTGGCTTTCGCCCTCGATTCCGACCGGAGTCATCCACTCCAGATGAAGCTGGAAACTGCCGAACTCGGCCCTTGTGCGGATGTTGCCGGCGGAGCCTTTGACAACGGTCACGACACCGTCGTGGACATCCCATCCGGCTTCCGAACCGTCTTCCGCCATCCACTGGGAAAGATCCTTCCCGTCAAAGAGGACGATTGCGTCGGAAGGGGCCGAACCGGCCTCCCCGGCTTCCACCACGGCAGGCTGCGGATCCCAGAACTCCGTCATACCGGGAGTCATCCGCTCGGGTTCCGGATGGTTGTTCTGCGGAGTCTGGGCGACTGCGGCCGAGGCGCACAGAAAGGCGGCGAGGCCGGCTGCCAGAACTGTTGTTCCTGCTGTATTCATTCCTGTAGGATTGACTATTTGAGATTTGCGGAGAGAAGGCTCCTGAGCTCCTTCTCGCCCTGGATTGTCTTGTCTGAGAGAGTCCCGTCGATGATGACGAAGGCAACCGGGAGAAGACCGCTCACGTTGTAGTTCCTGGCGGCAGGAGAATCGACTCCGAGGCCGTCGCAGACATTGATCCACGGGAGGTCCTGGCTGTTCACGGCACTTGCCCAGATCCCCTTGTCAACATCCAGGGAGATTGAGTAAATCTCGAATCCCTTCTTGTGGAAATCATTATAGACAGGGATGAGGGCGTCCTGGTTGAACATCTTCTGGGTCACATCGGAAGCCGTCCAGAAATAGACGAGAATCACCTTGGCATCCACCTCGGAAAGGCGGACCTTCTCCCCCTCGACAGAAGGCAGTTCGACATCCGGGAAGCCAAGCGGCTGGATGTCCTTGATCTGCATGTCCAGGCTCATCAGGTTGGTCCTCCTTTTGGCCTCGTCGGCGAGGGCTGCGACATACTTCGATTCAGGATAGATCTGGGCAAGGGCATCGTGCACCGACTGGAAATGCAGGGCGTCCGTGCTCTGGCTGAAGACCGGGAAGTTCTCGTTGATTTTCTGGTAAAGGACCGGAATCGAGGACAGCGAAGCCGGGTTGCCGATTACATAGGCCACCCTGGAGCGGTAATAGCTGATATATTCCCTGGTCAGGGCGGCATTGTCGCCGGCCTCAGCGGCAGCGTTCATCCTGCCGAGGAATGCCGCGAACTCGTTCTCGACCTCCCGGAGCCTGGCGCTCTCTTCGGAACCTTCGACGGAATATTTCCCGAGAGTGTCCGAAACCACCTGGACCTTGTCGCCTGCGAGAAGGATGAGGGACGCGATACGGGTGTCTCCCTTGAAGAGATAGACGAACTCCGGCTGGCCCTTGGCGAGAGGCATCCTGTACGAATATGCCCCTTCGTCATCTGTCACGAGGGTGTCAAGCACATTGAAGGAATTGCCCGAAAGCTGTTTCACCACGACTTCCGTCTGGGGAGCATCGGTAAGGATTCCCCTGATCTGGGCTTTGTCAGAACAGGAAACTGCAAGCGCCACTATGACGGATGCACTGAGGAGTTGTCTAAAGATTTTCATATTCCTTGAGAATTGAAGCGGCTGTTTCCTTGTTTTCCTGATCGGAGAAACTCAGTTTTTCCTTCCGGAAGTCAAGATCCTTTTCGCTCTGGAGCGGGACGAGATGGATGTGGGTGTGAGGGACCTCCATTCCGAGAACGGCGACTCCCACCCTCTTGCAAGGGACGGCGGCCTTGAGGGCGAGCGCCACTTTGCGGGCGAAGGCCCAGAGTCCCTCGTAAACCTCCGGGTCGAGATTGAAGATGTAGTCATCCTCGACATTCTTGGGGATGACAAGCACGTGTCCCCTGGCCAGAGGATTGATGTCGAGGAAAGCATAGTAGTCCTCATTCTCCGCAACCTTGTAGGACGGAATCTCTCCTTTGGCGATTTTTGTGAATATGGTTGGCATAAGCTACAGTGATATGTCGAGAATCTTGAACTTCATTATTCCTGAAGGGACCTTGGCCTCGACGACGTCACCCTTCGAGTGGCCGAGGAGAGCCTTGGCGATAGGGGTGGTGGCGGCGAGCTTGCCGTGGGCGAAATCGGCCTCGGTCTCGCCGACGATTGTGAATTCCATCACGGTCTTGAGAGCGAGATTCTCCACCTTCACCTTGTTCATCATCTGGACCTTGTCCGTCCCTATCTGGGAACCGTCGATCACCTTGGCGTTTGCGACGAGATCCTTGAGTTTTGCTATCTTGACCTCGAGGAGGCCCTGAGCCTCCCTGGCGGCATCATATTCAGCGTTTTCGGAGAGATCTCCCTTTTCCCTCGCCTCCGCGATAGCCGCAGAGATGACAGGACGCTGGGCCAAAGCTTCGGCCAGGTCCTTCTTCAATTTGTCCAACCCTTCCTGGGTCATGTAATGGATATCTGCCATTTCGGTTCTTTTCTGTTATTAGTTTGTTACCGGAAAACTGTAAAACAAACGGAGCTCCGCCTGTTTACGGCGGAACCCTGTGTCGTCTTTTGCAAATTTAATAAAAATATTTCAATAAAACACCACTATCGGGAAAGTCCCAGAATGGCCGCCTTGTCCAGCGCCAGCTGCCGTTTCAGGGCATCGAGGGAATCGAACTTGATTTCCTCCCTTATCCTGCGCACGAAAGTCAGCCGCAGGTCCAGGCCGTAGATGTCCTCGTCCAGGCCGAACACGTTTGTCTCGATGGTCAGGGCGCTGCCGGTGCTCACGGTTGGACGGCAGCCGATGTTGCACATCCCCTTGAAGCGCTTTCCAATGGTCTCCACCTCGACCTCATAGACTCCCGATGCCGGGACGATTTTGAGGGGTTCGTAGAGCTGGATGTTCGCTGTCGGGAAGCCTATCTTCCTGCCGAGCTGATTGCCGGCCACCACCACTCCGAGAAGGGAGTAGCCGTAGCCGAGCATTCCGGCGGCGGATTCCACATCCCCCGCTGAAAGGGCGCTGCGGATCCGGGTGGAGCTGATGGTGACCGTGTCGGACTTGACCGCCTCGGTCCTTATGACCTCCAGGCCTTCCTCCCTCGCCACGGCCTCTATCCGGTCCGGAGAGAGGTTGTCGCTCCCGACCCGGTTGTCATAGCCGAGAAGGACGGCTTCCCCGCCGAACCTTCCCACGATGACGTCGCGGAAATATTCACGGGTGGTCAGGGCGCTGAACTCCTTGGTGAAAGGCAGCACCTCGACCCTCCCGACTCCCATTTCATAGAGAAGGCGTTTCTTTTCTTCGAGGGTCGTGAGCAGTCTCAGGACCCGGGCATCCTTCTGGAGGACATTGCGAGGATGGGGCCAGAAAGTTATCACCATACTTTCCCGGCCCATCTTTTCCGCCTGGCTGACAAGCTGCGAAATCACCAGACGGTGTCCGAGATGGACCCCGTCGAAAAAGCCTGTCGCTATAACCATTTCACGAGGTCGATGTCCTGTCTGTGAGGCAGCAGCGCATTCTTGGCGTACATCCTGATTGCCACCTGGTACATACCCGTCCTGTCCGGAAGGATGGAACGGCGGTAGGTTGCGACCGCATCCTTGAAGGACACTGCCTCGAGCTCGTAGGTTTCCTGAATATGAATCTTGTGCTTGTTGTCCAGAGTGGCGAAGACCATCTCCACTCCGATGTCCTCAGGAGTGAGGTCCCCAAGGTTGAGCACGGCCTCGACGAGCAGGTTGTTCTCCTCCGACAATGAATATGAAGCATTCGGCTGGGTGATGGAAATCACCTCGATGTTCTTCCATTCGCGGCGGACTCTCTTCTTCCAGGCAGCGATCTTCCTTGCGACGCGGTAGTCATCAGCCTCGAGGCTTTCAGTACGCGCGAACTGCGGCCCGTAGTACTGGTTGCAGTAGTCGGTAAGCATCCTGTTGGTGGTGAAGTCACAGGCCACCTGGGCTATGGTGTTCTTGATGTAGCCCAGCCACTTCTCCGAATACCCGGTCTTCCCGTCGGTGCTGTAGTAGGCCGGAGCGATTTCATTCTCTATGATTGTATAGATGGTGGCGGCGTCGAGCTCGTTCTGATGGCTCTGGTCGTCATAGACACGTTCCTGCGGAAGTGCCCAACCGGCGCCCTCCTTGTAGCCTTCCACCCACCAGCCGTCGAGAACGGAGAAGTGCATCACACCGTTCATCGCAGCCTTCTCTCCGGAAGTACCGGAAGCCTCAAGAGGCCTTGTAGGGTTGTTCATCCAGACATCCACGCCCTGTACGAGCCTCTTGGCGATGGAGATGTCGTAGCCCGGCACGAAGACAATCTTTCCGAGGAAACGCTCGTCCTTGGAGATTTCGATGATTCTCTTGATGAGATCCTGTCCGGCCTTGTCCGCAGGATGAGCCTTGCCTGCGAAGAGGAACTGGACCGGACGCTCCGGATTGTTGACAATCTCGGCAAGCCTGTCCAGATCGGCGAAGAGCAGCGTACCGCGCTTGTAGGTCGCGAAACGGCGGGCGAAGCCGAAGGTGAGGACATCATCCCTGAGGGTCTTGTTGATGGCGACAATCTGACCCGGAGAGTAGTGGTTGCTCACGGCAGGGTCGGAGATGACCTTCTTGACCCTCTTGATGAGTTTTGACTTGAGGGCTTTCCTGGTCTCCCAGATTTCGCTGTCAGGGACATTGTAGATGCCCTCGAAGCATTTCTTGTCGTAGTGGTGGGTCGCAAACTCCGGTCCGAAGACCTTGGCGTGGATCTTCTTCCACTCCTTCGCGGCCCAGGTAGGATAATGTACTCCGTTGGTCACATAGCTGATGTAAAGCTCCTCAGGAAGGTAGCCCGGGTACATATCATTGAATATCTCCTTGCTGACCTCGCCGTGGAGCCAGGAGACTCCGTTGACATTCTGCGAACAGTTCGCTGCGAGGGAACTCATCGAGAACTGTTCGTTAGGGTCGGTCGCATTGATCTTGCCGAGGGACATCACAGTCTCCCAGTCAACCTTCAGCAGCTGCGGATAATGGCCGATGTACTTGCGGAGCAGGCCTTCGTCGAAGGCGTCGTGTCCGGCAGGGACAGGGGTGTGAGTGGTGAACAGGGAGGAGGCGCGGACGATTTCAATGGCCTCGCCGAAATCCAGGTTGTCCTTGGTGATATATTCACGGAGCCTCTCCAGGCCGGTGAAGGCGGCGTGGCCCTCGTTGCAGTGGTAGATCTGCGGATTGATTCCGAGGTTGCGCAGGGCGTGGATTCCGCCGATGCCGAGCAGGAGTTCCTGCTTGAGACGGTTCTCCCAGTCTCCGCCGTAGAGGTGGTAGGTCACCTGGCGGTCCTCCTCGATGTTGGCTTCATAGTCGGTGTCGAGAAGGTAGAGGTCGGTGCGGCCGACGGCGACCTTCCATATTCGTGCGACTATGTTCCTTCCCGGGAAGGCCACGCTTGCGGTCACCCAGTTGCCTTCGGCGTCGAGGACAGGCTCCGCAGGAATCCTGGTGAAGTCCTGTGCATCGTAGCGTGCGACCTGCTCGCCCTGGCCGGTGATGGTCTGGGTGAAGTAGCCGTACCTGTACAGCAGACCGACGGCGACGAGGTTGACATTCATGTCGCTGGTCTCCTTCAGATAGTCTCCGGCCAGAAGACCGAGGCCTCCGGAGTAGATTTTGAGAGATGTGTCAAGGCCGTATTCCATGCAGAAATATCCCACGAGAGGATCCTTGCGTTCGGCCTTGAGGGCCATATATTCGTTGAATTCATTCATCACGGACCTGAGGTTTCCGAGGAAAGCCTCGTCCTTTGCGAGTGACTTGAATTTCTTGAGCGACACCACGTCGAGCAGAGCAATCGGGTTGTGGTTGGTGGCCTGCCATATTTCCGGATCTATGGATTCGAAAAGGGATTTGGCGGACTCGTTCCAGCACCACCACAAGTTCTTTGAAAGTGTCTCGAGACCTGAAAGAGCCTCGGGGAGATGGCGGGTGACCATCACGCTCTTCCAGGATGGATTGTTAATGTTCATTTTTTTGTATGTAATAGGGATTTCGTTGAATTTTTCAGGGTGGGTCTCTCTGGCCTTCGCGAGCAGGGCGAGTGCCTGCGAATATGCCTTCAGTTCCTCTTCGCCGGCTCCCTTCGGAGTCACGGCGTCCACCTTGCGCTGGAGGAAATGCTCGCATTCCTGGGCGACGGTGTCGGAAACGGCGGCAAACACATCGGCGTTCTTTGCAGAAGCCTTCTCGAGGGAATGCTGCGCGGTCAGGTGGAACTGGCGGGCTTTTGCATCCGCGTCGGTAAGGCTCATCGCGTCATATTGCGGCAGGTAGTTCCCTGCGAGACAGTTGCCGATGATGGTTGTGTGGGCGGTGAATACAGTCGCGACAGGCAGTTCCACGTATTTGATGTACAGCAGACCCGCGCCCGAATTCCATTGGTGGAACTGGGCGACGACTCTGTCCGAGGAGCACAGGTTGAACCTGTAGAAACTCTCGATGACGTGACCGGCGGCATAGCCGAAGAGCACGTTCTCCTTGTAGTCCCAGTTGCCGGAGATTGAATCCACTCCGAAACGCAGCCAGTACTCCGTCAGGATATCGTTCTGCTTCGTGAGGAACTGTTTGTAATCGACCAGAAAGACAATCGGGCTTGCCGGGATGTTCCATCTTCCGATCCGGACCCTGATTCCGTCAGAGGCGGCCTGCGCCCTCCACTTGGCATAGAGATGCTGGTCCTCAGTGAAATCCGGGTTCTCGGCGGTGTCCATCCAGACATCCGGTCCGATGAGAATATGATGCCTGCCAAGAGCTTCCTTCATCAGGACGGACTTTGCCGCAAGGGAATCATAGATGTCCCCTTCTTTGTTGCAAACCTCCCAGCTTGCTTCAAAAAGATAATCAGCTTTCAAAAGTTCTTCAGTCATTGTTTGCAGTTTTATCTGGCCGCCTCACCGGCGGCTTTGACCGTGCACTCGGCGGCGGCATCATCGAGTCTGATGGTGAAGTCGCTGAGGACGTTCATGAAATTTATGAATGCCTCGTACGGGGTGTCGTAAGGATTGAACCTCTTGTGGATTTCCCCGTCAGAGAAGAATTTGGTGCACATATAGTAGAGATGGTCGCTCTCCTGAAGGTGGCCGAAATCGTTCCACAGCTGCGGGTCATCGACGATTCCGAGCTTTTCTGTCAGGGCGTACAGCTTGTTGAAGGCGTCCTGCTGAAGCTCGTTTCCGAGCCAGGCGGAGACGTCCCTCTCCTCGTCAGCCCAGGAAATGGCCTCCGGAACGGACAGCGAGCCTGCCGACTTGTGCTTCCTGGCTGCCCTGGCCGGAGTCACGAACTCCATTGCGCCCGTGCCGAGAACGGCCTTTGGCAGAGCCCTCATGAAATCGAAGATTCCGGTGGAAGCGTCCTGATGCTCTCCGAAAGTCTCATAGTCCATAAACAGATTGATGATGTCGCCTTCGGAGGCCTTGACCCAGTCGGTGAACTTCTCGGCGGTCAGAGGCCAGCCGCCCCATCCTCTGTCGGAGAAACGGAAGGCGATGTCGTCGCTGAGCGAATAGTTGCGCAGGAGGAGCTTGAGCTTCGGCTGCTGGGCGTTGTTGTAGATGTAATTGGAACTCTTCCAACCCACGATGTGGCGGGCTCCTTCAGTGAGCATGGCCTTGAAGCCGAGCTTGTACACGTACTCTCCGATGCTGTCGGAGTAGATGAGCTCGGTGTTGCGGAAGGTCACGGGAGTGACTCCGAAATGGCTCTCGATGGCCAGCTTGTGCTTGTTGACCTGATGCTCGAACTCCTGGAAATTGCCCGCGAGGGAAGCGAGGGAATGGTAATATGTCTCCGAAAGGAACTCGACGCAGCCCGTGTCGGCCAGAGCCTTGAAGCTGTCGATGACCTCCGGGGCATACCTGTCGAACTGCTCGATGGCGGAGCCGCTGATCGAGAAGGCGACCTTGAATGCGCCCTTGCTCTCCTTGATTGCCTGGAGCAGAAGCTCGTTCATCGGAAGATAGCACTTCGTGACAATCCTCTTCAGAATGTTCCTGTTCGCATAGTCATCGTAGTAATGGCTATCCTTGCCTATATCGAAGAACCTGTAGAGTCTGAGCCTGGTAGGCTGATGTACCTGAAAGTACAGACAAATGCTCTTTTTCATATTATCAAAAACTTGAGGTTATCAAAAACAATTTCTACCGGATGAGTGATTCATAGATCGTCTTCAGTTTGGCCGTGGCCACATTCCACTTGAGGCGGTTGACCTCGTCATAGCCGTGCTTCGCGGCGAAGGACGCCAGGGCAGGGTATTTGAGGAGTCCGAATATGCAGTCGGCCATCGCATCCACATCCCAGAAGTCCACCTTGAACGCGTACTTGAGGATTTCCGCAGCTCCGGACTGGTGGGAAATGATGGAAGGGACATTCGTCCTCATTGCTTCAAGCGGAGAGATGCCGAACGGCTCCGAAACGGAAGGCATGATGTAAACGTCCGAGAGGGCGAACATCTTCTGAACATCCTTTCCGCGGAGGAAGCCCGTGAAATGGAACCTGTCGGAGATTCCCAGACGCGCCACGTACTTGATGCACCTGTTCATCATGTCTCCGCTTCCCGCCATCACGAAACGGACGTGGTCGGTCCTCTTGAGGACCTTAGCGGCGGCCTCGATGAAATATTCAGGGCCTTTCTGGAAGGTGATTCTTCCGAGGAAGGTGACCACCTTGTCCTTCACTCCCCTCTCGACTGACAGGTCCTCGCGGCCGCTGAAGTCCACGGCATTGTGGACGGTCACGACCTTGGCCGGGTCGATGTGGTACTTGTTGATGACGATGCTCCTGGTAAGGTTGCTGACAGTCACCACGCGGTCCGCTGCGAGCATTCCGCGGGTCTCGATGTCCAGGACGCGGGTGTCGATGTGCTTCTCGTCACCCCTGTCATAGGAAGTGGCGTGGACATGCACGACCAGCGGCTTGCCGGTAAGCTCCTTGGCGGCGATTCCAGCCAGGTAGGTCAGCCAGTCGTGGGCATGGATGACATCGAACTCGTCCTTGTGCTGAAGCGCGATGGTTCCTCCGACCATGGCGTAGCGGGCCACCTCCTCCATAAGGTTGGTCCCGTACTTGCCGGAGAACTTGTATTTCATTCCGTACTGGATTCTGAAGTCCTCACTCTGCCTCCTGCGTTCCTCCTCCACGATGGAAGAGAACTCGTCGGGGCCGACATACGGTATCATGTTCGTACCGATGTGGACGAACTTCACCTTGTCCAGAAACTCATCGACAGATGAGGACACGGTGTCCACGGCGACATCACTCGCGTTGATGATCGTCGTAGCACTCTGATCCTCGTCACCGGAAGCGGAAGGCATCACGAACAGAGTCTCGACTCCGTTGTAGGCAAGGCCTTTCACTATTCCTTCACAAGCAGTACCCAGACCGCCTGCGATATGAGGCGGGAACTCCCACCCGAACATCAGTACCCTCATTTGTTCTTCTTTATCAAATTGTTGATTTCAAGGAGAGCAGCCGTGCTGAGCGCGGACGAAATCGTGCCGTGCGGCTCGTGCGGCGGGTCTCCGTCGTATAATTCGGAAAAGGCGCCGACCCCGTGCATTCCGAGATCGTCGAAGAAGCCTTTCACCAGCCATTCGGCCTTGTTGTTGAAGGCTGCGCCGTAAACCTTGTAGCAGACAACGACATACGGGAGAAGCAGGAAGGCCCTCGTGCTGCCCTGATGGTAGGCGAGGTCCCTGTCGATCTGGGTCCCGTCATAGACGCCCTTGTAGCTGACGTCCCGCGGCGAGAGCGTCCTGATGCCCCTCCTCGTCACGAGCTCCCTGTCGAAGACCTGCAGGATGCGCTGGATCTTCATCGGGTCCACAGGCGAGTAATCGAGGGCGAGGGCGAAGAGCTGGTTCGGACGCACCTGCATATTCATACCCTCAGTACCGACGTAGTCGGCAAGGCACCCGTTCTGCTCGCACCAGAACTTCTTTTCGTAGTTCTTCTCCACGAGGTCCTTGACAGGGGTCCATTTCGCCGCGAAGGACTTGTTCCCCTTTTCCATTTCAAGGGCGAAGCAGATGGCATTGTACCAGAGGGCGTTGGTCTCGACCTGGTAGCCCGCCCTCTCGGTCACCGGAACTCCGTTGACGTAGGCGTTCATCCAGGAAAGGGCGGTCCTGTACTTCTGTGCCCACAGGAGGCCGTCAGGCTGCATTGAAATCTCCTCTCTTCCGCCCGGAAGATAGCTCTCGAGAATCCTTGTCAGCGTGTCTGAATATTTCTTCCAAACCTTCTTCGGGTCCGCTCCGTTGTGTATATAGTCCTGGAGCGCGACTGTCATCAGAAGAGGCGCCTCGGCCTGGGTGGTCCTGGAGAAAAGCCTGTCCTCCTCGTTTGCGATGAGATTGTCGAGAATCTCCTCGAAGTCCTCCGGCTTGCCGGCGTGAACAGTCAGTCCGGGCAGGGAGAACAGTGTCTCGCGGAGAAGGCCGGTCTTCAGCCAGGAAAGACCCGCACAGATCATCTTGCGGCCGTTGTGGTTGGTGACCAGGCTGTCTGCACAGTGCTTCAGCTGGTCCTCGAAGCCGGTGATTTGCGGAGCCTTGGCCGCATAGGCATTGAACTTCCTCTTGAGCTGTGTAGGATTCTGTTCGGAAGTCGCGGCGGAGAAGACCACCGAATCCCCCTTCTTCATCTTCAGCTCGAAGCTGCCCGGCACCATAAGGTCTTCCTTGCAGTCGAAGCCGCGGCGGTATTCATCCGAATATGTCACTCCGATGTACCAGTCCGGATGATGGTCATAGACGGCTGCCGAAGAACTGGTCTGCACACAAAGGTCCGGGAAGGAAGGATAGAGACGGAAAGCCGCGCCGCCCCTGATTCTGGCAGGAGTCGGGTCCGCTGCGGGATTGCGGTGGGTGAGTTCGTGTGTGTTCCTGAAAGCGAGGAACGGTTTCACGATGAGAGTCACCGGAGAAGGAGCCGCGACAAGCTCGTACTTGACCAGAATCTGGTCCGTGTCCGGAGCGAGAATCAGGCTCTTCGTGAACACAATCTCCCCGACCTTGTAGGTGATCATCGTCACCGGGTCGGCCTGGAAGTCCACGACATACTTGTGTCCGCGAGGCTCGTAGATGTCACCGTAGCAGTGGATTCCCAGATTGAACTGTTTCCCCTGCATGATGAGGCTCTCGTCAAGCGAGGAGAGAAGAAGATACCTGTCACCTCCGAAGCGGTCGAGAGTAACCGCCAGAAGCCCGTGGTAACGCCTGGTGTTGCACGTCACGATTGACGTGTTGCAGTAGGCTCCGGTCTTGTTGGCACTGATGATCTCCCTTTTCAATGAATATGAGAGATTCACGAGTTCTGCCTTGTTGTACTGTAGGAATGACATAAAATTGTTTATATGTTAATCTACCAAAATCAGGACGACGGCTGTTCTGCTTGGCAAGTACAGAGACAGCACATCGTCGACAGTTCCACGTCCGTCAGCCGGGCCGGAAGGTGCGGTAAAGTGGTGCACACTGTGATCCACTCTGCCGAAACCGCCGAATTCCGGAGAATCCGAGTCCAGCGCCACTGAATATTCCCCGGCCGGAGCCGCGACCTTGTAGTCCGCGAAGGAACCGGCGGGATTGAAATTGAATGCAAAAATACAGTTCTTTCTCTTGAAAACCAAGATTTTGTTCAGTTCGTCGGACAGAATCAGCTCCGGAGAGGCCTCCAGCAGGGAATGCTTGCGGACAAGGGAAATCATTGCCGCGTCGAATGCGCCCAGGTCGCTGTAGCGCAGAGCCGGGTTGTCCACCAGGGACCATTGTCTCCTGGCATATTTGAAGGACCATCCGTTCCCCTCGCGCGGGAAATCTATCCACTCCGGATGGCCGAACTCATTGCCCATGAAATTCAGATAGCCTCCTCCGCAGGTGGACAGGGTCAGCAGACGTATCATCTTGTGGAGCGCCTCCCCCCGGTCAACCACAAAGTCCCTTGAGGTCTTTTCCATCGCGGTGTACATTTTCGGGCCCAGAAGGCGGAAAAGAATCGTCTGGTCCCCCACAAGAGCCTGGTCGTGGCATTCGGCATAGCTGACCGTCCGCTCGTCGGCCCTTTTGTTGGTCAGTTCGTACCAGATTTCTCCGGTGCTCCAAGTCTCGTCCGGGCGCTCCTTTATCCATTTGATCCAATGGTCGGCTATGCCCATCGCCATACGGAAATCAAAGCCGACTCCGCCCTCGTCGTAAGGCGCGGCGAGTCCGGCCATTCCGCTGACATCCTCGGCTATCGTTATCGCTCCGGGATGGATTTCGTGGACAAGCATATTGGCCAGGGCCAGATAGGTGACCGCGTTCTCATCGACTCCCGAATCGAAATAAAGGCTGTAGTCGCCGAAATCCTTGCCCAGGCCGTGGTCCCAATAGAGCATCGAGGTCACGCCGTCGAAACGGAAGCCGTCCAGCCGGTACTCCTCCATCCAGTACTTGCAGTTGGAAAGGAGGAAACAGAGGGTGGCCTGCTTCCCGTAGTCGAAGCACCTCGAGCCCCAGGCCGGATGCCGTCCCTGCGGGCCTTTGTGGAAATACAGGTCCTCCCTGCCGTCGAACATTCCCAGTCCCTCGGCCACATTGTCAACCGAATGGGAGTGGACGATGTCCATTATCACCGCAATCCCGAGCCCGTGGGCCTCGTCCACCAGTTCCTTGAACTCTTCCGGAGTGCCGAAACGGGAACTCAAAGCGAAGAAATTGGAGACCTGATAGCCGAAGGAGCCGTAGTAAGGATGCTCCTGGAGCGCCATAATCTGAATCACGTCGTAGCCCAGGGCGGCTATCCTCGGAAGCACGTTCAGAC
The DNA here is from genome assembly GCA_051878295.1 of Candidatus Cryptobacteroides sp. Taxonomy (GTDB): domain Bacteria; phylum Bacteroidota; class Bacteroidia; order Bacteroidales; family UBA932; genus Cryptobacteroides. Next base: position 62,224 of record JBJEJV010000039.1, on the reverse strand, counting down.
GGAACTCGCTGAAGGAGGACACCTTTTCCTCCTCCGAGGACATCCCGATGTGGCACTCGTAAATCAGCGGAGCGGCTATCTTCCCGGGGCGCGGATTCTTCCAGGAATATGCCGTGGCGGGATCCCAGACCTGCGCGCAGAAAACCTTTGTCTCCTCGTCCTGGACAGTTCTGGTGACATAGGCCGGCAGCCTTTCCCCGCCGCCGCCCGGCCACTCGACATACAGTTTGTAGAGGTCTCCGTGGTGGATGAAGAACTCCGGAATGACTATTTCCCAATCCCCGTTGCCCAAAGGTTCAAGGCAGTATCCGCCGGTACGCTTCCAACCGTTGAAGTCTCCTATCAGGTAGATACGGACTGCATTGGGCGCCCACTCCCGGAAGACCCACGATCCGTCCTCCTGACGGTGCATCCCGTAGTAGAGATGATTGTTGATCCTGTCTGAAAGAGGACCCTCCGGAGAGCCGGCGATTTTCTCCCTGGCGCCGGCGATTCTGGCGTGCCTGGAATCTATCGCCTTTTTGTACGGCATCAGATAAGGGTCGCGGTCGTATAGCATGTTGTTTCGTTTTAAACTAATGATTTTACGCTATAAATGTATAAAAGAATTATGATATTAACCACAAAAAAGTGCGGATTGTGCAATTAAAGGGAAATTTCCTAAATTTGTAAGATTTCAGTATCAAGACTTTTTATGCGGAACAAGTTGAAAAGATTCTGGTTTCCCGTCGCGGTGGTCTGCTTCTTCGCAGTCCAGGCGGTCGGCATGCCCCCTTTCCTGAGATGGGGCGGCTCCCCTGCAGCCGGGCCGGGACATCCGGACACAATAAAATACGTCAATCAATTCATAAGGAGCGCGAGCCTCGTCGAAGACACCTCGATCTTGACGGTCGTGCCGATAGACACTGTCAAAAGGCTCAGCGCAAGGGACACCATATTCCCGCCCGACTCCCTGAAAGAAATCGACCCTTTCCGGTACCGCTACTACGTCGCGCTCCTGGACTCGGCCACCCACATATTCGTACGCGATTCCCTCAGGAACGCAGGCGACACCCTCGACTGGCCGAGGCTCGATTCGCTCTACAGGCTGGACTCCATCGCGAGGAAGAAGGCCGCATTCGATGCCTGGTACAACGCACTCGACAAGGCCGGGAAGAAGAAGTACCACGCGGAGCAGAGATCCATCGCCAAGAAGCACGTGATGGACAGCGTCCTCAACGTCAAGGACAGTCTCAAGGCAATCAAGGACAGCATCACCGAGGCCACCCCGCGTGTCCTCGAGACCTTCGCCATTCCGGATTCGATGCAGTACAAGAGAATCATCCAATGGAGCCACGAAAGGGAATTCCACAGGATAGACGCCCACGAACCCGACACCGGATTCAACTACCGCTTCCACGACTATCCGATTTTCCGGAACGACGTGAACGCGACCTGGCTCGGCGTGGCCGGCTCGCCCGCCCAGTACTACAACTTCTTCAAGCGCAAGAGCGAGAACGGGGTCGCCTTCTATGACCCGTATGAAGCCTGGGCCTTCTCCCCGAAATCGGCTCCGATGTACAACACCAAGACCCCGTACACGGAACTCGCCTACTTCGGCACCCTCTTCGCCCCGATGCAGAAGGAGTCCGACAACCTGCACATCCTGACGACGCAGAACATCCTTCCGGAGTTGAATTTCACACTTGAATATGACAGGTTCGGCGGCGGCGGCATAATGGAGAACGAGAACACGGTGAACAAGAATTTCTCCGTCACCGCGAACTATCTCGGCAAGAGGTATATGATGCACGCCGGCTACCTCTACAACATGGTCAACAGGGGCGAAAACGGAGGTACAAACGACATTTCAGCCGTCAGGGACACCACCATCGACGGAAGGGAATATCCGGTCAACCTCTCCGATGCCAGCACGCTGATCAAGAAGAATTCCTTCTTCCTCGACCAGCAGTACAGGATTCCTTTCACCTTCATCAAGAACCTCAAGTACAGGAAAGACAGGAAGGCGGAGCGCCACTACCGGGACAGCATCCTCGCCCTGGGCGATTCCGTCAAAATCCTGGAAATGGAGGAGATGCTGGCGGAAAGGGAGGCCGAGAGGGAGGCTGCGGACACCCTGGACGACCAGCAGGTGACCTCGGCTTTCATAGGCCACAGCTCCGAGCTGTCCACATTCAGGAGAGTCTATGAAGACAACATCTCCCAGAACGACAAGAACGGCCGGGCCTTCTACGAGGATTTCTTCTACCATCCGACGGCCTCGCACGACTCGACGAGGGTGATGAAGCTCGAAAACCGGGCCTTCATCCGGCTGCAGCCGTGGTCCGACAACGCCGTCGTCTCGAAGATAAACGGCGGTATCGGCAGCAGGATAATCTCCCACAGCGTTTTCGACCCGACTTTCACAAGCGGCTACCACAACGAAGTCTGGAACTCTGCCTTCATCTATGCCGGGGCGGAGGGCCAGATCCGGGACTACATCCACTGGGATGCGGCGGGAGACTATTTCTTCGCGGGAAGCGAGTCGAACGACATGTCCGTCAGGGCGAACCTCAAGCTGAACCTCTATCCGTTCAGAAGGGCGAGGAAGAGCCCGCTCTGCCTGGGAGCGCATTTCGAGACCTCCCTCAAGGAACCGGACTTCTACTACCAGAACTTCTACTCCAACCATTACAGGTGGGAAAACTCATTCAACAAGATTTCCACCACGAAAATCAGCGGAGAACTGTCCATACCGCGCTGGGACTTCGGACTGGAAGCCGGCTACGCCCTGCTGTCGAACAACATCTACTTCGACCCTTCGGCCACGGTGATGCAGAACACTGTCCCGATGAGCATATTCAGCGCCGCCCTCACCAAAAACTTCAAGATGGGAATACTGCACCTCGACAACCGGCTGCTCTTCCAGCTTTCCTCCAACCAGGACGTGGTGCCTCTTCCGCTGTTCGCCGCCAACGCCAAATGGTACCTGCAGCTGAGCATTTCCCAGGGTGTCCTGAAGATGCAGATCGGAGCCGATGCCTGGTGGAACACCAAGTACTATTCCCAGGGCTGGAATCCGGCCGTCGGAGCCTTCATCAACCAGAACGAATACAAGTCCAACAACGGTCCGTTCTTCGACGCCTTCGTGAATATGCAGTGGAAGAGGGCCTGCATATTCGTAAAACTTGAAAACGCGGGAATGGGCTGGCCGATGGACAAGGCAGACTACTTCAGCGCCAACAATTACATCCGGACCCAGAGATGCATCAAGTTCGGTGTCTATTGGCCGTTCTACAGGCAGCCGTCCTCCAACAAGGCCGTCCAGGCCGGCTCCGGAATCGGCGGAGCCACCGGAGGGGTCAAGGCGCAGCCTAACGTGGACCGCGGAGTCGGCGGACTCGGACGATGAAAGGAGGGCTGGCCCATGGGACTTAAAAGAGTTACCAAGAAGTTTCTCAAGTATCTGATTCCGATTTTTCTCGTCCTTCTCATCATCCCTTTCACGGACAGGAGGACGCACAACCGGAAGCACAATCCTTTCGGTTCGGAGAACGTCAGGTGCGCCATCAGGCTCGGGAGCTACGGCAAACTGTCGAGGGGCTACCTCGCCGGCTTCCACTATGAAATGCTCAGGAACTTCGTCGGGAGCATCGGGGACACCGCGAGAATATTCCTGGGCGAAGCAGGTCTCCCCTACACCGATTCGCTTCTGGCGAAAAGTCTCGACATCCTCGTAATCCCGAGTTATGAATATGCCGACGTCCCGGGCCTGCACGCCTGGAGCCTCGGCGACACGAGCATAGTCTGGGTGATGAGGGACGACCCTCTCCTTAATTCCGAATATGCCCACTGGCTGATAGATTTCAACGGCTCGTCGCTGCAGGCCTCGGCCCTGGAGCGCTTCTTCAACGGATTCAACCCCTACCGGCGCTCTTCGGTCAGGAACAGGAACATTATCAGCCCCTACGACGAGCTTCTCAAGAAATCCGCGGAAAAGATAGGATGGGACTGGAAGATGCTTGCGGCAGTGGTCTGGGCCGAATCCAAGTTCAGGATCGACACCCGTTCCCCGAAGGGGGCGACCGGCCTTATGCAGGTGATGCCCGGCACGGCCAGGGCTTTCGGGGTGAGCGACCTTCTCGACCCGGAAGAGAACATCAAGGCCGGCACGGCCCTTCTTGAAAGACTCCAGAGGATGTATTCGGATGTGGCCGCGGACAGGGACGAGCTGACGAAAATCAGCCTGGCCGCCTACAATGCGGGTCCGGGAAGGATTTCCGACTGCATACGGCTGGCCCGGGCGCAGGGAGTGGACCCTTCGACCTGGAGCAATCTGTGTTCGGTGATTCCCCTGATGGGACAGGAACCGGATTCCCTGATGCAGACGGACGTGACCTACGGCCCGTTCAGGGGGAAAGAGACTGTTGCCTACGTCAAGGCGGTCCTCAACCAGTACGACATATTCAGGGGCCTTCCTCCGAGATTCAGGATGCCTACCGACACTACCGCCGCCGATTCTTCCGACTTCCCTCCTGACGAGGACTTCGTCGAGATGCTGATGCCGGCGGACAGCCTCGGACAGAACCCTGCCGAGGCGGAAGACAGCCTGACGGTTCCCGGCGAAGAGCAGACGGAAGAGGAAGAGAAGGAGCCTACTGGGCCCGAACCGTCCGGGAAGGGTCTATTCTGGAGATGAACAGGCAAGGAATCAGGAGGATGAGGAGGATGACGGCGAAGGCGGCGATGTCCGCAAGAATCACGGCCGGGACATCCACGTGCACCGGGACGAAGGAGACGAAGTAGTTCTCCGGATTGAGTTTAATCAAATGGGTCAGCCCCTGCAAGAGGCAGAAGGCGAGAGCCAGGGCGTTCCCGGCCGCAAGGCCTTTCAGGACGACCTTCGACGAGACCCTGAGGAAAACTTTCGCAATCATCCTGTCCGTCATTCCCATCGATTTGAGGATGCCGATTGTGGAGATGTTCCTGAAGAGCATTATCAGCAGACCTGAGACCATATTGAAGCCGGCCACGACGGTCATCAGGATTAGAATCACGAAGACATTGAAATCCAGGAGGGAAAGCCAGTCGAAAATCTGCGGATACCTGTCCAACAGGGAGGTGGGGATGAGGGTGTCGTCCTCGTCGTCCATACTCTCCAGGACTATCTCCCCGATTTCGGCATTGACCCGGCTCATGTCCGCCGCGCCCCGGGCGTGCGGGACAAGGCTGACTTCCAGCATCGAAACTTCGTCTTCCTCCCAGCCGTTCAGGCGCTGGAGGTCCTTGATGTCGGCCAGTACGACGGCCTCGTCGGAACCGTCCATTATCCCGTCATAGACGCTCACGATGTTGAAGTTCCTGACCTTCACGGTCTCTCCTATGAAATATGCCGGCATCCTGTCCCCCGGCCCGAGATTCAGCAGTTTTCCCAGATGCGAGGGGATGGAGACCCCGAATTTCACGGAATCGGCTCCGCTTGCCGTGGCGGGAGGATTCACGACCCCCTTGAAGATGGCCCCGTGGATTTCCCCGTCCTTTTTGATGATTCCGGCACGATAGACCGCCGGAGTGATTGACTGGACCTCCGGGAGGGCTTCCACCTCGGCCAGATAGGACGGAGAGGCTCCCACAGGGGAATCTTCGCTGATCCAGTTCATCTCCACTGGCATCAGCTGGATGTCTCCCGTAGAAGAAGAAATGCCGTCACGGATCTCCTTCCGGAAACCGGAGGAGACCGCGACAGCGATTATCATCACGAAGAAGGAGACCGCGATGGAAACCACCGCGATGCTCCCTCCGAAACGCATCCGTCTGGCTATGAAACCCGAAGCATCCAAGACTGTCAAGGGATAGAACTACCAGATGTGCACCCTTTCGCTCTCAGGAAGCCACATCGGGTCACCCTCCTGTATGCCGAAAGCGTCGAAGAAGGACTGGAAGTTGCGAATCGAGGCGTTCACCCTGTTCTCGGCGAGGGAATGGACGTCGATTCTGGTAAGTCTTGCCTTTTCCTCGTCAGTGATGTTCTGCGCCCAGATTGTGGCGTAGGAGAGATAGAATCTCTGCTCCGGAGTGAAACCGTCGATGAGCTCGGGGCTCTTGCCCTTGAGGGCGTTCTGCATGGCCGAGAAGGCGATGCTCAGTCCGCCGTGGTCTCCGATGTTCTCACCGAGCGAGAGGGCTCCGTTGGCGTGGAGGCCAGGAAGTATCTCGATGGCATCGAACTGCTTTACAAGGACTGCGGCCTTTTCGTTGAATCTGGCGGCATCCTCGTCGGTCCACCAGTTGGACATATTCCCGTCCTTGTCGAACTGGCGTCCCTGGTCATCGAAGCCGTGCGACATCTCGTGGCCGATCACCACGCCGATTCCACCGTAGTTTACAGGATCGTCGGCGTCAGGATTGAAGAACGGCGGCTGGAGTATGGCTGCAGGGAAGCAGATTTCGTTGGTCGTAGGGTTGTAATAGGCGTTCACCGTCTGAGGGGTCATTCCCCACTCGCTGCGGTCGGTCTTGCGGCCGAGCTTAGCCTTGTTGTCCTCGACGTACCACCTGCTTGCGGCGATGATGTTGTCGTAGTAGCAGTTGGTCTTGGAGATGGCCATCGTGGAATAATCCTTCCACTTGTCAGGATAGCCGATTTTGACGGTGAAGTTCTCCAGTTTCTCGCGGGCCTTGGCCTTGGTGGCGTCGCTCATCCAGTCAAGAGAATCGATGTGCTCCCCGAGAGCGGTCCTGAGGTTGCCCACAAGGGCGAGCATCTTGGCCTTGGACTCTTCCGGGAAGTATTTCTCCACATACATCTTGCCCACAGCCTCTCCGAGAACGCTGTTCGGAACGGACATCGCCCTCTTCCAACGCGGCTTTTCTTCCTTGATGCCGGACATCTTGGTGCTGAAGAAGTCGAAGGAGGCCTTGTAGTAGTCATCGCTGAGCGCACCGCAGGCTCCCTGGATGAGCTGGCCGGCGAGATAGTCCTTCAGGACGGCCACGTCGGCGGTAAGGAGATAGGAGGAGACGGCCTCGAAATATGAAGGCTCGCCCACCACGAGCTTGTCCTGCCCGGAAATGTTCCTCTCCTTGAAATATGCCGGGAAGTCAAAGCCCGGGTATTTCTGCGCGAGTTCCTCAGAAGACATTGGATTGTAGCCTGCGACCACATCCCTCCTCTGGACATTGGTCCAGGAACTGGCGGCCAGAAGGTCCTCTGTGGCCAGGGCATTGTCTGCGGCCCGCTGAGGATCGCCGATGCCTGAAAGCTCGAACACTCTGGCGAGGAAATCCCTGTAGCCGGCCCTGAGCTCCGCATTGGACGGATCGGTGTAGTAGTCCCTGTCGCCGATGCCCAGACCGGACTGCTCGAGATAGAGAATCTGGCTGTCGCTGTCCGTCAGGTCGGATTCGACATAGGTCATAAAGAAAGGAGACTCTCCCGCATCGTGCATCATTGCGACGGCCTGGATGATTCCGGCCCTGTCGTCGATGCTGTAAAGCAGGTCGAGATACTTTTTCAGAGGGGTGCCTCCGTTGCTGTTCAGGGTGGCTGAATCCAGTCCCTGGGTGTAGAGTGTGACTATTTTCTCTTCGGTGGAGCCGGGTTCGGTCCTCAGGGCGGTCATTCCCTGGAAGAGTTCGTTGAGCTGTTCCTGACTCCTGTCGCGGAGGTAGTCGAAGGAACCGAATCTGGCATATTCAGGCTTCAGGGGATTGTTCTTCTGCCATCCGCCGGTCGCGTACCTGTAGAAATCCGTTCCCGGTGAAACCGTCGTGTCAAGATTGGAAAGATCAAGGGCGGGAATGCCCGCGCCGACCTGCTTCGGACCGCAAGCTGATATTACCAGTGCAGATGCCATGATTGTCAATATTTTTTTCATTTCTCAAATATGTTGTTCTCTGTGTCGTTCACAATCAGGATTCGACTCAAAGCGCCTCCATACGCGCCCGGGCCGAGGCTCTTTCGGTCTCGTCGGGGCTGACTTCCACCAGCATCGGAAGATACTTCTTCTCCAGCTTGGCATCTTTGGCGGTGCGGGCGAGAATCACGCAGTTCCTGATGGTGGGATAATCGTCAGGATGCTTCTTCAGGACCTTGTTGTAGTACTTCATCGCGGTCTTGTTGTCGTGTTTGACGACGAAATGGTAGGAACCGAGATTGGTCAAGAAGACGTAGTCCTCCGGATTGTAGGAAAGCATCAGTTCGGAAATCTCACGGAAGGCCTCGTAGCCGGCAGGGGTACCCATATTGTAAATGGCGTAGCAGTACTCCTGGATAGATGAGGAGAAGACCTCCGCGTCTATTTCCAGGCCGGGATACTCCCAGGCTGGTTTCGAGCGGTTGTTGTAATCGATGAGGCTCCGGATTGCGTCCAATGCCATGTCCGGACTGCCCTGCTCGTAGCCTATCAGGGCCGAAATCCTGTAGAGCCTGAGGTCAAGCCTCTCCGGGAAAAGTTCGCAGGCCCTGTCCACGGCCTTGACGGCCTTCCCGAACAGTTCGTCGTCGTAGGAGGTGACGCTGAAATAATTGACATTGTTCCCGAGCGAGTCCTTCAGGGTCAGGACCGGGGATGCTCCCAGATACTTCTCCTGGTCGAGCACCTCGACTCCGCTTGACTGGCTCTTGGAAAGATAGTACGAGAATCTGCCGAGGAGCATCTCCACGTCATCCGGGTAATCGGCCTCCCAGCGGTTCAGAAGGGATTCCACGCCCAGTCCGGCGGCGCCGACCCTTGAAACGAGGTTGTTGTAGCGTTCGATGTAATTCTCCCGCGTCGTCTCCTGGGCGAAACCGGCGGCCGGCAGTCCGGCCACGATGAGGATGGCTGCTATCAGCCTTTTTGTCTTGATATTCATAATTCTTGTCGTTCAATCTGTTCTGTAATGTTCATCCGGATTCTCCTCTCCTGCGGATGAAGGTTGTTGCAGCGGCTGCCGATGTTCTTGACGAAACCGAGCGGATGGCCCTCGTAGCAGACCGCGAGGTAGCCGGCCGGAGCGTCCGGGAGGACGAGCGTGTCCCGGTGCAGGAACTTCAGCGCAGTCTGGCGGTCAAGTCCGACACGCGGGTAGCCCTCTTCCGGGAAGCCTATGCTCAGGGCGAGGTCGGCGGAAGGAATCAGGTCTTTCCCCTTGACGGTCCCCTGCGCGACTCCGCACATCAGCGGATGCAGGATTTCGAGGGCGGAAACCTCGCGGAGGATGCTCCCGGGAATCTTTGTCAGCATATTCCCTTTCATCCTTTCAGTCCCGCCGCCTGCGGCAGGCTTTCCCTGCGTCCTATCTTTGAATATGCCGGATTCCGCTCCGCCGCTCTTCACGAGGGCGGCGACGTACTGCCCTTCGCCTTTGACGAAACCGGGGACGAGCAGGCTGCCCGCCCGGGTCCCGATGACTCCCGGCATCCCGGAAAGGCCAGTCTCCGCCACTTCGGCACCCAGCTCCGAGGCTGCCCAGAGCACGATGCCGTCATTCTCGGCCTTCTCGAAAGTGCAGGTCGAATACAGCATCACCCCGCCGCGCCTCAAAGCCGGCCAGACATCGGCCACAATCCGCTTCTGGCGCGAGGCGCAAAGCTCCACGACCTCCTCCGACCAGTTCGAGACCGCTTCTTCGTCCTTTCTGAACATCCCCTCGCCGGAGCAGGGCACATCGGCGACTATTATGTCGAAGAAGCCTTCCAGAGAGGCGAAAGCCTTGGGGTCGCAACTGGTCACGACCACATTGGGATCTCCCCAGATGGCGACGTTGCCGGCGAGGACTGACGCCCTGCCTTTCATCACCTCATTCGCCACGAGGACGAAGCCGTCGGCATATTCACGCCTCAGGGACGAAGCCAGGTCGGTGGTCTTCCCGCCGGGAGCGGCGCAGAGGTCCAGCACCCTTACGGGGCGTCCTTCGACCCCTGTCCTCTCCAGCATCCTGCGGAAGACGTGGCCCGGAGCCATCGCCGAGGAATCCTGCACATAGTAGCAGCCGCAGTGGAAAAGCGGATCGAGGGTGAAAACCGGGCGGGAAGACAGCACGAAGCCGAAAGGACTCCAGGGGACCGGCGTACAGCCGCCGAAATTCTTCGCGGCGAAGGCCTCGGGGTCTCCGATTTTGGAAGGATTGACCCTCACCGAGACCGAAGGCTCCTGCGCAAAGGCCTCCAGGGCAATCCCGGCCTTCTCCGGTCCGAGCGCCCTGCAGAGGATGTCCTCCAAGCGTCTTTCCCAGTCAGCGGTCATTCCTCTCAGCCCTGTCTCTTCATCATCTCTTCCTGCACCTTCCGCAGGGTCGCCTCATCGACCCCCTCCGGCATCCTGCCTTCGGACATTGCGGCAAGGCCGTCCACAATCTTGTCCAGAGCATCCTTGAGCTTGCTGCCGAGGAGCATCTTCATCATGAAATTGAGGTCGGCATTGAATTCGATGTGGAAATCCGTCTTTCCCGGCTCGGAAGGCACGGCGTCGAAATGCAGGCTCCCCTTGAATGCGAAGGGAGCCCCGTTGTCGATGATTTCTATCTTTGAATACGGGACCCTGTCATTGACCTTCACCCCTATGTCCATCCCCTGGACGGAAGCTGAGAGGGTGTCGTAGTCGGCGCGTATTCCCTGCTTCTTGTCCTCCGGGAGGAACTGAAGGAAGTTGCGCATGTCCACAAATGCCATATACAGCTCAAAAGGCTGCTTTGAAACAATCCCGTGCTTGCTTGTGATTTCCGTTGCCATAGTCCTATTCCTCCTGTTTCATCCACCCGGAAGGATTCTCCCTCCACTGCCTGAGTACATCCGCGTCGGACGGCCTGACATAGCCCGTGGCCGTGGCCGCATCAATCAGAGCGCCGTAGTTGGAAAGCGTGTCCAGAGCGACTCCCTCCTTCGCGAACTGCTCCGCGGCGACAGGAAAGCCGTAAGTGAATATGGCCACCATCCCGAGAACCTCCGCTCCGGCCTCCCGGAGAGCGTTCACAGCCGCGAGGCTGCTCATCCCGGTCGAAATGAGGTCCTCTATCACGACCACCTTCGCCCCGCGGGGAAGGTCGCCCTCGATCCTGGAGCCGGTGCCATGGTCCTTCGGTTTCGGCCTCACATAGACGAAAGGCTTGCCCATCCTGTCGGCAGCGAGGACTCCGTGCGCGATGGCACCGGTCGCCACGCCGGCTACGACTTCGGCCTGCGGGTACTTCTCCAAAGCGATTTCGGCGAGCCATCCGGCGACCCGGGACCTGAGTGCCGGATCGGACAGGATTCTCCTGTTGTCGCAATAGATCGGAGAACGCCATCCTGAAGCCCAGGTGAAAGGCTGGCCGGGTCTGAGAAGGACCGCCTTGATGCCGAGCAATTCCCTGGCGAGCATTATTTCTTTAGATTCCATATTCAAATGATGTTTTTTCTTAACTTTGCTGCTTGTTATTTGAATAACTTACAAATATAGTAAAAATCCAGTAGCGGATGCACAAGATTTACATCGAAAACAGATGTCTGGTCATCTGTTCGCCGCAGGAACACGTGCTCGCGGATTCCAACGCCGTCGAGCTGCACCTGGGGAGCAGCCCTGACATCGGCTCCCTGGTCCGGATGTTCGAAGCCTCCGGTTCCCTGACAAGAGTCTATGTCCCGGTGGAGGACGAACAGAAGACCTACAGGGACTTCTGCGCGCAGTTCAAGGAAGTGAACGCTGCCGGAGGAGTCGTCGCCAACCGCAGGGACGACTACCTGCTGATCAGGAGAAACGGCCTCTGGGACCTGCCGAAAGGACACCAGGAAGCCGGCGAAGACATCGGCCGGACCGCCGTCCGGGAGGTGCAGGAGGAGACCGGTCTTGGGGACATAGTCCTCGGAAGCCTCATCTGCATCACCAACCATTGCTACATCAGGAACGGAATCTGGCATCTGAAACACACCTGGTGGTACAATATGCGTTACACCGCCCCCGTTGACCTGACTCCCCAGAAGGAGGAGGACATCTCCAAGGCGGCCTGGGTCTGCAGGAGTTCGCTGCCTTCTTTCCTCAAGGACACCTACCCTTCGATTGCGGAAGTATTCAGGAACATCAGGCAGGAGCAGTGAGCCCGGCGCGCCGTCAATCCCCCTGTGAAACATCCGAAAGTCTCCCTGAAACAATCCGGGGACTTTGTCCGTATATTAATAGATTACTCTCGTAAACGAGATTCTGTTTATCCGTTTGAAATCAAGTCACTCAGACAATATGAAACTTTCTCAATTCCAATTTCTTCTCCCAAAGGAACGACTTGCGACGGAACCGACCAGATGGCGCGACGAATGCCGACTGATGGTCATCCACAAGGATACGGGGGAAATTGAGCACAAACTCTTCAAGGACATCATAGAATATTTCGGGGCAGGCGACACCTTCGTGTTCAATGACACCAAAGTCATCCCGGCAAGGCTCTACGGCAAGAAGGAGAAAACCGGGGCCGACATCATGGTCTTCCTCCTTCGCGAGCTCAACAGGGAGCAGCATCTCTGGGACGTGATTGTCGATCCGGCTAGAAAAATCCGAATCGGCAACAAGCTCTATTTCGGCGACGACCAGAGCCTGGTTGCGGAGGTCATCGACAACACCACCTCGAGGGGCAGGACCCTGCGCTTCCTCTACGACGGACCGTACGAGGATTTCAAGGAGCACCTCTTTTCGCTCGGAGAGACCCCGGTCCCGAAATGGATCAAAGACAAGACTTCCCCGGAAGACATCGAAAACTACCAGACGATTTTCGCCGCCCACGAGGGGGCTGTGGCAGTGCCGGCAGCCGGTACCCATTTCAGCCGCGAACTCTTCAACAGGATGATTCTGAAGGACATCAACAAGGCCTTCATCACCGAGCACATGGGCATCGGCCAGTTCCGCAGGGTCGATGTGGAGGATCTTTCCAAGCACAGGATGGACTCCGAAAGGCTCATCATCACCGAGGAGGCCTGCAGAATCATCAATGACTCCAAGAAGAGCGGCCACAAGGTAGTGGCAATCGGAACCACGGTCCTCAGGGGCCTCGAGACCTACATCACCACCACCCACGAGGTCAAGCCTTATGACGGATGGACCAACAAGTTCATCTTCCCTCCTTACGAATTCTCCGTTCCGGACGCTATCGTCTCCGGCTTCCATCTTCCGGAGTCCACAATGCTGATGGCCGTAGCCGCTTTCGGAGGCTTCAACAACGTGATGAACGGCTACAAGGTCGCACTCGACGAGGGTTACCGCTTCGGTCCTTACGGCGATGCGATGCTGGTTCTGTAGGGCTCCCCTTCAAGAAACGGAAACATCTTTCAAAAACGGAAACAAACGCGTCCCGGACAAGTGCCGGGATGCGTTTTTCCGGTATATTCGCGGAACTGAAAACAAAAGGACAGGAGATGGAGGAGAAAGGATTCGGTTTCGAGGAGAGGGCCGCCAGATGCGCCCTGAATGCCATATTCGGATTTGAGCCGCTGAAGGGGCTGGCGCTGGTCGGGCAGGCCGGCAGCGCCCTCGGAGTGTTCGGCACCCCGCACGAAGAGCTGATGAAGATTCTGGGAGTCGCTTCCGGGATGCGCTACGTCGGCAGGATAACGGAAGACGCCTTCGATGCCGCCGCAGTGGAGCTGGAGATGCTCGGAGAGAGGGGCTGCCGTTTCATCTGCCTCGGCGAGGAGGGCTTCCCTCCCCTGCTGACGGAATGCCAGGACCCTCCTATCGGCCTGTACTACAAGGGAAGCTCCCCGCCGGAAGATGTTTTCGGGAAACGGAAGGCGATTGCGGTGATAGGCACCAGAAGCCCTTCCCCGTACGGAAAAGACTGGTGCGGCAGGATTGTGGACTCGATTTCAAGAGCGTCCGGCAGAGCCTTGATCGTCAGCGGACTGGCTCTCGGAATCGACGGCTGCGCCCACAGGGCCGCCCTCGAGGCCGGACTTCCCACGGCCGCAGTGATGGCCACCGGCATCGACAAGCTCTACCCTCCGGCCCACAGGAGTCTCGGGGAAAGAATCGCCTCCACCCCGGGATGCGCCCTGCTCACGGACTATCCGCCGGGCACTGATGCCGTCCGGATCAATTTCCTGAGGAGGAACCGGATCATAGCCGGCATGGCCGGAGCCACCATCCTGATCGAATCGAAGGTCAAAGGGGGCGGGATGATGACCGCGCGCCTCGCCTCTTCCTACGGCCGGGATGTCTATGCCCTGCCCGGGAGGCTGGACGACCCAATGTCGCAGGGCTGCAACCTGCTGATCCGGGAGAACTTGGCCGTGCCTGCGGGAGAACCCGGCATATTCTTGAACGAACTCGGGCTGGGCAGGCCCGCCGCGGCTCCTGCGGACGACCTCAAGGAGAGCCTGGCCGCCTTCTACGGGGACAGGACAAGCCCCGAAGAACTCCGGGAAACCATACGCACCGCCCTGAAGATCAAGTCTTCCAGAGGCATATCCCTGGACGAGCTGTGCCGCAGCCTGAAAATCCCCTTCAGCGGAATAAGCCGGATCACCACGATGCTCGAATGCGACGGCTTCATAGAAATCGACCTCCTGCAGCACTGCAGCCTCAGAACGCAGCGGAGGACCTTTGCCCGATAAGCCGGAAATGACTACCTTTGCGTCGATGGAATACATTGACACACATTGCCACATCAGCGACGAAGCCTTCTCCGGAGAAGAGGAGGCCTACATCGGCAGGGCGCTGGACGCAGGCGTCGGGATGATGCTCCTGCCCGACATCGACTCGAAGGAAAGGGACGCGATGTTCGCGACAGCGGACAGGTTCCCCGAGGTGACAAGGCCGATGATAGGCCTGTACCCGGGTTCGGTTGACGCGGGATGGAAGGAAGAGCGGGAAAGGATGCTTGAATATTTCGACCAGCGCAGCCGCAGCCACCCCGGGGGCATCGTCGCCGTCGGGGAGATAGGCCTGGACTATCACGAGGGGCGTGAATATGCCGACGAACAGAAAGCCGCCCTCGAATGGCAGCTCGACTTCGCCCGGGAGCACGACCTGCCCGTGAACATCCACCTCAGGGACGCGATGGGCGATTTTCTGGACATCATCCGCAGGCACAAGGGGCTGCGGGGCAACATGCACGCCTACAGCGGCAGCATCGAGAGCTTCCGGGAACTGCAGAAACTCGGGGACTGGTACATCGGAGTCGGAGGGGTCGTCACCTTCAAGAACGCCTCGCTGGCCGCAGTGGTCGCGGAAGTCCCGCTGGAGAGAATCCTGCTGGAAACCGACGCCCCTTACCTCACTCCGGTTCCCTACCGGGGGAAAAGGAACGAGAGCTCCTACATCCCGCTGACAGCGGCAAAGATTGCGTCGCTCAAGGGGACGGACATCGCCGAGGTTGCCCGCATAACCACCGCAAACGCAGTCTCATTGTTCGGATTGGAGCAGAAACAGTAGTCAGTTTTTTCCACTTTTCGTCACCGATTTCATTGTTGAATGAAAATAATTTAGTAAATTGCAACGGTTTTTATAGGGGTTTATTGCGCCCCTGCCGCAACTGAAAAATTATAACTATCTAATACTTTATTAATTAAAACACTCAAAAACGGTTATGAAAAAGTTTTTCATGTTTTTGGCAGTAGCTGGTATCCTTACCTTTACTGCAAACATCGCATCTGCTCAGGACGAAGCTGCTCCTGAGGCTGCCGCCACAGAGCAAGTAGCAGAGGCTCCTCAGGAATTGACAGCCGAGGACCTTCTCAAAGGCACCGGCGAGGAAGTTCCTTTCCATCAGCAGATCAAGTCTTATTTCATCCAGGGTGGTCCTGCCTTCATGTCAGCAATCATCCTCTGCTTGATCCTCGGTCTCGCACTTGCCATCGAAAGAATCCTCTACCTCTCATTCTCAAAGACCAACAACAAGAAGCTCATTGAGAAGATCGAGGCAGCTCTCGCAGAAGGCGGTGTAGAAAAGGCTCTCGACGTTTGCCGTGACACCAAGGGCCCTGTCGCCAGCATCTTCTACGACGGTCTCCTCCACTATGACGAGGGTATCGACGTTGTTGAAAAGAGAATCGCTTCTGCCGGTGGCGTCCAGATGAGCCTCATGGAGAACAACCTTTCATGGATCTCCCTCTTCATCGCAATCGCACCTTCACTCGGATTCTTGGGAACAGTGCTCGGTATGGTCAAGGCATTCGACGCCATCGAGGCTGCCGGTGACATCTCCCCTAACATCGTTGCAGGTGGTATGAAGGTCGCCCTCATCACAACCGTCGGCGGTCTTATCGTAGCAATGATTCTCCAGGTGTTCTACAACTACATCCTCTCAAGGATTGACGCTCTCTCCATCGATATGGAGAATGCATCCATCGACCTCGTCGATGCTCTTGCTAAGAACGAGAAGAAGTAATACGTACGACCCAAATAGAATCATCAAATAATGAACAAGATAGCAAAAATTACCGGTTGGATTCTGGGACTTGTCGGACTCGTCCTGGGCGGCTGGTGTCTCGCTTCCGGCGACGCCACCAACACCGCACCGGTTGACGTGCTTCTCAGATTCACCTACATCCTCCTGATTGCGGCTGTAGTGGTTCTTCTGGGACTCGCAATCATCAAATCCGCCGCAAACGACCCTAAGGGCCTTGTGAAAGCGCTGATATTCATTGTCATCGCCGCCGCTTTGGTCATTGGAGTCTATTTCGTATCGGCTGGATCTCCGGCCATCAATGTGAAGACTCAGCCTTCAGCCCAGTGGTTGAAGATTACTGACACAGTGATGCTTCTGACCGCCATCCTCGGTGTCGGCGCCATCTGCGCCATCATCTTCGGTGTGATCAGAAACGCCATCAACTCAAAATAATCCAGAACAATGGCTAAAAGAAAAACACCGGGTCTTAGCACTCAATCAACCGCCGATATCGCGTTCCTGCTCCTCTGCTACTTCCTCATGACTTCGACCATGGACCAGCAGTCAGGTCTTCAGCGCCGTCTGCCTCCTATGCCGGACAAGAACCAGGAGATTCAGGACACGAAGGTCAACAAGAGAAACATCATCATTGTAAAGATCAACTCTGGTGATAGGTTGTATGCCGGTGACCAAGCGATGGACGTTAGCCAGCTCAAGGACAAGATCAAGGAATTCATCACGAACCCTACCAACGATCCGAACCTTCCTGAAAGGGAGAACCAGATGATTGAGGGCTTCGGCGAATACCCTGTAAGTAAAGGAGTCATCTCTCTTCAGAATGACCGCGGTACGAGTTACAAGGCCTACATCCAGGTTCAGAACGAACTTGTGAAGGCCGTCAACGAAGTCCGCGACGACTTCGCAAAGCAGCACTACGGAAGAGTATTCAACGCTCTCACCGAGGAGCAGCAGACGATTGTCAAGAAAGCCGTTCCTCAGAACATTTCTGAAGCAGAGCCTAAGGATGTAACCAAAAAGTAATTCAGGAGGAAGATACTATGCCTATATTTAAAAGAAGCGGTAAGAAAGAAATGCCGGAGATTGGAACAAGTTCCGATATCGTGTTCATGTTCCTGTTCTTCTTCATGGTCTGCTCACAGCTTCGTTCTACCGAAGTAAAGGTCAAAGTCAAACTTCCTGAAGCTACCGAAATCGCAAAACTGGAAAGGAAGGACCTTGCGTCCTACATCTATATCGGTTCCCCTACCGCCCAGTATCAGAGCCAGTACGGTACCGAGTCAAGAATCCAGCTGAACGATTCCTTCAAGACGACAAAGGACATCCGAGACTTCATCGCTGCAGAACGCGAATCTTTGAGTGAAGCTGACCGCCAGCGGATGCAAGTGTCAATCAAGGCAGACGAAGACGCAAGAATGGGTATAGTCACAGATGTCAAGCAGGAGCTCAGACGCTGCTCGGCATTGAAGATTATGTACGCAGCCAGAAAGGCGGGCAAATAGCACCCATCAACATATTGTTACATTTCAGGCGACCCCGGGCGAATGCTTGCCGGCCGCCTGATTGTTTTGTGTACTGCGGTCGCAGGGAGGCATATTCACGGATTTGGGACATAGTGCCGCAGACTTGGCTTCTGAGGGCGGCAAAACCGATGTTTACTCAATGTTTTTTGTTATATTTGTGGATTATAAACGTAAAAGACAATGAGTTCAATCGTTAGAAGCAAAGTCAGGGACCTTCTCAAGGCGACAGCCGGACAGGAAGTCCTTGCCAAAGGATGGGTAAGGACAAAAAGAGGCAACAAGCAGATCAAGTTCATCGCACTGAATGACGGATCCTGCGTCAACAGCATACAGGTCGTGGCCGACGTCGAGAACTTCGACGAAGCGCTGCTCGGAAGAATCACTACCGGAGCGAGCATCTGGGTCAAAGGCCGGCTCGTGGAATCCGTGGGAAGCGGACAGGCCGTGGAAATCCACGCGGAGGAAATCGGTGTGTACGGAGACTGCGACCCGATGAAGTACCCTATCCAGAAGAAGGGTGCGACTTTGGAATATTTCAGGACAGTGGCACACCTGCGCCCGCGCACCAACACCTTCGGTGCAGTGCTCAGAATCCGCCACGCGATGGCCTTCGCAATCCACAAATTTTTCAACGACAGGGGCTTTGTCTATCTCAACACTCCTCTCATCACTGAATCCGACTGCGAAGGAGCAGGACAGATGTTCCAGGTGACGACCCTCGACCTTGAGAAACCTCTGCCACGGAACAAGAAGGGCGAGGTTGACTACAGCGGGGACTTCTTCGGCAAGCAGACCAGCCTGACCGTAAGCGGACAGCTCGAGGGAGAGCTCGGAGCTACTGCTCTGGGCGAAATCTACACATTCGGACCGACCTTCCGCGCAGAGAATTCCAACACTCCGAGACACCTTGCGGAGTTCTGGATGATAGAGCCGGAAATGGCCTTCTACGACATCGTGGACAACATGAACCTCGCCGAAGAGTTCATCAAGAGCCTCGTAAGGTATGCTCTTGAGAATTGTGCCGAGGACCTGCAGTTCCTGAACGACAAGTACGACAACGAGCTCATCGACAGGCTCAAGGGAGTCATCGACACCGACTTCGTGAGACTTGAATATACCGAAGGCATCCGCATCCTCGAGGAGGCGGTCAAGAACGGGACCAAGTTTGAATATCCTGTCTATTGGGGTGTTGACCTGCAGAGCGAGCACGAAAGGTACCTCGTCGAAAAGCACTTCTGCAAGCCGGTCATTCTCACCGGCTACCCGAAGGAAATCAAGGCCTTCTACATGAAGCAGGACGACAACGGCAAGACCGTCCGCGCGATGGACATCCTCTTCCCGAAGATCGGAGAAATCATCGGCGGCTCTGAAAGGGAATGGACCCTCGAGAAGCTAGAAAGAAGGATAGACGAACTCGGAATGAGCAGGAAGAATCTCGAATGGTACATCGACACCAGAAGGTTCGGTTCCGTGCCTCACAGCGGTTTCGGACTCGGTTTCGAGAGGCTGCTCCTCTTCGTCACCGGAATGTCGAACATCCGTGACGTGATTCCGTTCCCGAGAACACCGAAGAACGCTGAATTCTAGTAAAATTGACAATATGCTGGTTATAGGAATTGCCGGTGGATCCGGTTCAGGGAAGACCACAGTGGTCAATGCCTTGAGAAGCATTCTCAAGGAAAAGGTCGTAGTCATACCTCAGGACTCATACTACAAGGACTCCAGCCACATCCCGATGGAGGAGAGGCAGCAGATCAATTTCGACCATCCCGACGCGATAGATTTCGACCTGCTCTGCGAGCATCTCCAGGAACTGAAGGAAGGAAGAGCGGTGGAGCAGCCGATATATTCCTACATAACCTGCTCGCGCTCGCGCAACGAGACGGTGAGAGTGGAGCCTGCGGAGGTGATTATCGTGGAAGGCATCCTGATTTTCTGCTGCAAGGCTCTCAGAGACCAGATGGACATCAAACTGTTCGTGGACGCAGATGACGACGACAGGCTGATGCGCGTGATGGCGAGAGACATTATGGAAAGGGGCAAGACCGTCCAGACCGTAATCGAGAGGTACACCAAGACGGTCAAGCCGATGTACCTCCAGTTCATCGAGCCGGGCAAGAGATACGCCGACATCATCATCCCTCAGGGCGGGCACAACAAGGTCGCAATCGACGTCATCGCAGCGACAATCGAGAAATCATTGAGAAACCTTAACGACTGACAGGCATATTCCGATGGCAATGGACGCAGAAGACAGGGCAGGGCTGTACATCACCGTGATCTTTCATCTCGTGGTGGTGATTGTGCTGCTCGTCTGCCAGCTGGGTGCCGCCATCAGAGGTGAAAACACCTTCGTCCTGGACTTCAGCAAGGAAGAGGAACTCCAGAAAGAGAAAGAGGAACAGGAATTCAAGGAAAGCGTGAGCCAGAGACTCGACGAGCTGATCGCGTCTTCGGCGGGCACTCCGATAAGGAACATCGCCGTTGACAGGGGAACGCTGAAAGACGACAGGAACACCGATGCCGAACAGCTCTACAAGGATGCCGAGAAACTGGCCAAGGACCTGCAGAACGGCTACAAGATCGACGAGCCGGACGAGGACTACGCCGCAGTGGGCAGAAAGGAAAAGAGCGAGGACAAATCGTCCGGGGACAATTACAGCGGACCCTCCGTCGTTTCCTACGAGCTCGAAGGCAGGAAGGCGAGCCGGCTTTCAATCCCGGCCTACCGCTGTCTGGGTTCCGGCCACGTGACCGTGCTGATTACGGTCGATCCGGCCGGCAATGTAATCAACGCGAAGGTCCAGGAAGGAGTCTCGTCCGACGACCGCTGCCTCAGGGATTTCGCCGTCAGGGCGGCGAGGCTTTCAAAGTTTTCAGTGTCCAAGACAGCTCCGGCAAGACAGATGGGCAACATAGTTTATATGTTCGTCGCCCAATAAGAAAGCGAAGCAGAGATGAACAGGAAGTATCTGACAATATGCATTGTTGCGGCTCTCGCCTCGATGGCGGGAATCCTCTTCGCAGTGACAAGGCTGTATTCCGGAAAGGCCGGGACTTCTTCATCCGGAGAGCAGGTGTCAGGGCATTTCATCGATGAGCACACACTGCTCAAGGCCGTCCCTTCCGACGCGGCTGTCGTCTTCTGCTTCAAGGATTTCAAGAGGGCCTGCGAATATCTCGGAGACACGACGGCCGCATTCCGCAAACTGACCGCGGACAAGTTCGACTTCCTGGCAGACGGCTCATATTCAAGCCTGAGAAAATCCAAGGCCATACTCTCCTTGCATTTCAGCAGGGATCTCCCGCCACTCCTGATAATCGGCTGCCCTTCGGGCGCAATCAAGGCCGCGGCGGATTCGGCCTGCACGCCTGACACTTCCGCAGATGTCAGAAGACTGGTCGCAGGGGCCGCCGCCAAAGGCCTGTCGTGTAAGATAGACCAGAAACTGATTCTGCTGTCAAGCTCCGAGACTGTCATCAACTCCTCGCTCAGGCACGTCAGTGAAGGCCATTCCATCCTGGAGTCAAAAGGCTTCCCGGAGGTCGCCGCGAAGATGCGCGACGAGGACGCCATCCTCATCAACAATGACTACAGCGGCATCCTGGCCGACAACTTTCTGGGCAAAAAGCACCGGAAGGCGGCGGATTTCATCGGGGAACAGTCCGACTGGATGGGATGGAGCATTTCCAGGCGCGGCGCGGGCGGCGTGACGATGCACGGCGAAATGCTCTACGGGGACGACCCTTCATATTACTTGAATATACCGGAGTCTGCTGCGGCCGT
This sequence comes from Candidatus Cryptobacteroides sp., assembly GCA_051878295.1. Classification (GTDB taxonomy): domain Bacteria; phylum Bacteroidota; class Bacteroidia; order Bacteroidales; family UBA932; genus Cryptobacteroides. The sequence continues at coordinate 40,585 of JBJEJV010000039.1, read as the reverse complement.
CTCGACTGCGGCCGAGGCCGTCCCGGCGGGCGCGATGTTCGTGGCCGCCCTTCCGGTAAAGAACTTCGGAAGATACATCAAGTCCTACAGGAGCTATCTCGACTCGAAGAACAGGCTGGGAAAGTACGAATCCGAACTTGAACGCCAGAAAGAGAACTTCGGCGGGAATGCCGAGGAGTGGGCCAAAGCCTTGGATGTCAAGGAAGTGGCCCTCGCCGGTCTGGTTTCGTCCGACGGACCGCAGCGGCTGCTGCTCGTCAGGGCGGGGAAAGGCAAGGCCGATGCCGGCGGCGTGAAGCCCGGCTTCGTCGGGAGCCTGTTCGGCGGCATATTCACTGCCGAAGAAGATTCCTGCGCATCGTCCGGGGACTGGCTTGTGCTCGGAAAGGCCGCGCACGTCCGGGAATATTCAGAAAGAATCGCCGCCGAAGGCAGCCTCAAGGACAGGCTGGGCGGTAACGGGCTTGCGGAAAGGCTGCCGCAGAAGGAATGCGGATTCTGGGCATATTACTGTATGAGCGCCGACCCTTCAATCGGAGAGAATTTCGGCAGGAAACTGGCAGAGGGCTGCCGGGACATCCTCAGAGGCGCCCAGTACGTGCCGGTCACACTCTCTGCCGTGAAGTCCGACGGCGGGCTGGGATGGACTTTCACGCTCGACAGGACTTCCGTCACGAAGGCGAAGGTCCCGGGAGCGGAGATTGTGGACGGCTCAGTAATCGTGCCGGAAGGACCTTTCAAGGTCAGGAACTGCGGAACGGGGAAGATGAACACCCTGTACCAGAACTCCCACCTTTCCATCTGCCTGCGGGACGAGAACGGCAAGGACCTCTGGGGCATTCCGTTCAAGGACAAGTTCTGCGGCTACGTACAGGAGGTCGATTACTTCCACAACAGCAAAATCCAGTTCCTGTTCGCGGCGGGCAGCAGGCTGTACCTGATAGACCGTCTCGGAAGATTCGTCAGCGGCTTCCCAGTGGATCTCGGCAAAGAGGTCGCAGCCGGTCCTCTCGTCTATGACTTCACCGGGGCAGGAGGCTATACGGCGATGCTTCTCTTCAAGGACAACACGGTCGGCTACATCGACCTGCACGGCAGGACGGTCCCCGGCTGGGAGGGCATAAACCCAGCCGGCACAGTCAGGTCCGTCCCGGAACTCTTCGAGGCCGAGGGCGGGAAATACTGGGCCGTCAGGACTTCCAGGGAGGCGATGCTCTACCCGTTCAAGGGCGGGGAGCCACTGCTCAGAGGCGAAGGAAAGAAACTCATCCTGCCGGACAGCCAGTTCACGGCCGAGGGCGCGGGCTCTGTCAAGGCCAAGTGCTATGACGGCAAGGAAAGGACGTTCAACATCACTGCAAAAGAAAACTAAAAATTGGGAATATGAGTGAATTCAAGTTTCAGTCAGTAAACAAACTGCTCGAGGAAAGTTTCAGGAAGAACTGGGAAAGGCCCGCTCTTTCCAACTATCAGGGCATCACCCTGTCCTACAAGGATGTGGCACGAAGAATCGAGAAACTGCACATCGCTTTCCAGAGGTGTTTCCTCCACAAGGGAGACAAGGTTGCAATCTGCGCGAGGAACCAGGTGAACTGGGGTGTCAGCTTCCTGGCATCGATGACCTACGGGGCGGTTTGCGTGCCGATTCTCCACGAATTCAAATCAGGCAACATCCACTATCTGGTCAACCACTCCGGGGCGAAGGTCCTCTTCGTGGACGACGTAATCTGGGAGGGGCTCAACATCGACGAGATGCCGGGGCTCTACGCAGTGGTCCAGATCAACATATTCAAGCTCCTGTACGCCCGCAACGAGCGAATCGTCGAGAGCAGGGAACATATGAATGAATATTTCGGCAGACGTCATCCGAACTCATTCGAGCCGGAAGACCTCTGCTACTACAAGGACTCGGCCGACGAGCTCGCCCTCATCAACTACACCTCCGGAACCTCCGGTTTCTCCAAGGGCGTGATGATCCCTTACAGGGCGATCCTCTCCAACATCCAGTTCGCCAACCACGTCCTTCCGGAGCTGAACAACAAGTGCAACGTGGTTTCAATGCTGCCTTCGGCACATATGTACGGCCTGATGTTCGAGTTCCTCTTCGAGATGACAATCGGTATGCACGTCCATTTCCTGACCAGGACTCCGAGCCCGAAAATCATTATGCAGGCCTTCGAGGAAATCAAGCCGAACGTCATCATCGCAGTGCCTCTCATCATCGAGAAAGTCTATAAGTCAAAAATCCAGAAGATGGTCGAGAAGGGCGGAATGAAGGCCCTCCTGAAACTTCCGGTAATCGACAAGGTTATCCAGAAGAAGATTCTCGCCGAGCTCGAAAAGGCCTTCGGCGGACAGTTCATCGAAATCATAATGGGAGGCGCGGCCTTCAACAAGGACATCGAGAAGTTCTTCTGGAACATCAACTTCCCTTACACGGTCGGCTACGGAATGACAGAGTGCGCCCCGATCATCACCTATGCACACTTCAACGACAAGAAACTCTATTCCTGCGGCAAGGAAGCCCTGAATATGAAGATAAGAATCGACTCCGAAGACCCTCAGAACATCGAAGGCGAAATCCAGGTCTCAGGTCCGAACGTCACCCTCGGCTACTTCAGGAATCCGGAGGCCACGGCGGATCTGTTCACGGAGGACGGCTGGCTCAGGACCGGCGACATGGGCATCATCGACTCCGACGGCTACCTCTACATCAGGGGCCGCTCCAAGTGTATGATTCTCGGTCCTAACGGCCAGAACATCTATCCGGAAGAAATCGAGGCCGTCTTCAATGCGGAAGCCTACATCGTCGAGTCCCTCGTCATCGAGGACAACTCCGGCCTGACCGCCCTCATCTACCCTGACTACCACCAGGGAGAAATCGAAGGGATGGACCGCCCGGCCCTCGAAAAGGCCATCACGGAGCTTCTGCCTTCAATCAACAAGGAGCTTCCGAACTACGCTCAGGTCAGGAAGATAGAATTTATGCCTGAGGACTTCGAGCGTACTCCGAAACGCAGTATCAAACGCTATCTTTACCAGAGGGCAAAATAATGGAAAAGTTCGACCAGAGGTATCTTGAGATGGCCGAAGTCTGGGCCAGGAATTCCTACTGCAAGCGCAGAAGGGTGGGCGCCATACTCGTCAAGGACAGGATGATAATCTCCGACGGCTACAACGGGACTCCATCAGGTTTCGAAAACCAGTGCGAAGACGAATCCGGGGCCACCAAGCCTTACGTCCTTCACGCCGAGGCAAACGCCATCACCAAAGTCGCCAAGTCGGGCAACAACAGCCTCGGGGCGACCCTGTTCGTCACTGCCTCCCCTTGCCTGGAATGCGCCAAGCTGATTATCCAGGCCGGAATCAAGCGGGTTGTTTACAAGGATGAATACCGTCTCACCGACGGCATAGACCTCCTCAAAAGAGCGGGAATCGAAGTAGAAAAGATTGACTGAAATGAAGAAACTGTATCCCTGGGTCATAGCCGTCCTCGGAATAGCCGTAGGTGTGCTCGGCACCCTCACTTTCAACACCTTCACACAGAAACGGAACGGGCTTAAAGTCCAGTCGGGGAACTGGAGCAAGCTGAATCTGGTGATGGATCAGATCAGCCGCAACTATGTGGACACAATCGACACGGAATCCGTCAGCGAGGCGGCCATCGTGGCCGCTCTGGCGAAGCTGGACCCCCATTCAGTGTATATGCCTCCGGTCGAATTGAAGGACGCCGAGACCGAACTCGCCGGGAACTTTGACGGAATCGGAATCCAGTTCAATGTGCCGAACGACACGGCCATCGTCCTGGAAGTCATCCCGGGAGGCCCGTCCGAGAAGGCCGGCCTGCGAAAGGGGGACAGGATCCTCAAGGTTGACGACAAGGTGATCGCGGGAGTCAAGTTCCCGCAGGACAGTATGGTCAGGAGGATGAAAGGTCCTGCCGGGACCAAGGTCAACATCACCGTCGGCAGGGGCAAGGAAGAGATACTCTTTGAAATCAGCCGGGGGAAGATTCCGGTACACTGCGTCGATGCCTGCTTCATGGTCAACGACACAACAGGCTACATCAGGCTCTCCAAGTTCTCGCGGAACACCTATCCGGAGTGCCTGGACGCAGGGATGAAGCTGCTTGCCGAAGGGATGACCCATCTGGTCTTCGACCTCAGGGACAACACCGGAGGCTATCTCGACGAGGCCCTGCTCCTGAGCAACATGTTCCTCGACAAGGGCAAGGAAATCGTGTACATGCAGGGACTCCACAGGGACAGGAAAGGCTTCACCGCCGACGGGTCGGGCATCCTGAAGGATGTAAAGCTCACAGTGGTCATCAACGAATCCTCCGCCTCGTCCAGCGAAATCTTTGCCGGTGCAATCCAGGACAACGACCGGGGCACCATAGTGGGAAGAAGGTCCTTCGGCAAGGGCCTGGTCCAGGAGCCGGTCTATTTCAGCGACGGTTCCGGAATCCGCCTCACCGTGGCCAGATTCTACACTCCTTCAGGCAGGTGCATCCAGAAGCCTATCAACGACGACTACGGGATGGACATCTACAAGCGCTTCTCTGACGGAGAGATGTACGAGGCCGACAGCATCAAGGTGGACTCCACTCTGGCGTTCAAGACGCTGTCAGGCAGGACAGTCTTCGGAGGCGGCGGCATCATCCCGGATGTATTCGTCCCGATCGACACCACCAGGGTGACCTCCTTCTACGTCAGCATAGGGAAGAAGGCGACCCAGATGAGGTACGCCTCCGCCATATTCGACAAATACGGGGACACCCTTGCGCAGATCGACGACTATGCCAAGCTCGAAAGTTTCCTTGACAAGCTGAACATCCCGTCGGACTTCAGGGAATATGCCGCGAAAACGGACGGCATCACCGTCTCGCAGAAGGAATGGGACGAGACCGAAAAGTACCTCCTCCCTCAGATCCGCGGCCTGATAGGAAGATATTCAAGACTTGGAGAAAACGCCTACTACAAAATGTACATCGGCGTGGACAACACGCTGAGAAAGGCTATTGGACTGGACTGACGTAGTCGGCCACATCCTCGGCATTCACCGGATTCCCGCCCAGAATCATCAGGCGCTCCACAACGTTGCGGAGTTCCCTGATGTTGCCCGTCCAGGACATTTCCTGCAGCCGCGCGATTGCGTCAGGGCCGAAAGCCTTGACCGGCATTCCGGACTCCGCGCTGATCTGCTTCACGAAATGCTCGACAAGCAGAGGAATGTCGTCCTTCCTCTCGTCCAGGGACGGGACACTTATCACGATGACGCTCAGACGGTGGTAAAGGTCTTCACGGAAATTGCCCTTCTCGATTTCCGCTTTCAGATTCTTGTTGGTTGCGGCAACGACCCTGACATCGACCATTATGTCCTTGTCGCTTCCGACCCGGGAGAGTTTCTTCTCCTGAAGGACCCTGAGGACCTTGGCCTGTGCGGCGAGACTCATATCCCCGATTTCATCAAGGAAGAGAGTACCGTGGTCGGCCTGCTCGAACTTGCCCTTGTGCTGCTTGATTGCGGAAGTGAAGGCCCCCTTCTCGTGGCCGAAGAGTTCGCTTTCGATAAGTTCCGAAGGGATTGCGGCACAGTTCACCTCGACATAAGGCATCGCGCTTCTGGTACTCATCTCGTGGAGACTTCTTGCGACCAGTTCCTTTCCGGAGCCGTTCGGTCCGGTGATGAGCACTCTCGCATCGGTGGGAGCCACCTTTGAGATGATGTCCCGGACGTGGCGGATGGCCTCCGACTCGCCTACCATCTTGTGGCCGTAAACCTTCTTCTTAAGGGATTTGTTCTCGGCGACGATCTGCGTCCTTTCGGTCGCGTTGCGGATGGTGATAAGAATCCTGTTCAGGTCAAGGGGCTTCTGGATGAAATCGAAGGCTCCCTTCTTGATGCAGTCCACGGCCGTTTCGATGTCGCCGTGTCCGGACATCATCACGACGGCAGCCTCTTCGCCGTCCTTGATCAGCTTGTCCAGGACTTCGGTGCCGTCCATCCCGGGCATCTTGATGTCACAGAAAATCACTCCGTACTTTTCCTTGTCAACCATCGACAGGGCAACGGCTCCGTCCTCGGCAACCTCAACCTCATAACCTTCGTCCCCCAGGACCTCCTTGAGCGAGTTCCGGATGGCTCTCTCGTCATCTACAATCAGTATCTTCATTTTGAATTAATATTGGCAATTGGTCCGAAAACCAGATTATCGCAAATATCGGACAAATTTCATTAAAAAATGATATTTTTGTGATATGAACATACCAGACATCATCATAGCCATCGACGGCTACTCTTCCACAGGCAAGAGCACAGTTGCAAAAATGCTTGCCAAGGAATATTCGCTGCTCTACCTCGACTCGGGAGCAATGTACCGGGGAATCACCCTCCACGCCATAGAAAACGGGATGGCCGCAGGAGGGGTCATCGACGAGGAGGCTCTCCGGAAGTCCCTGCCGGCTCTCGGACTGGACTTCCGTGTCACCCCGGACGGCAACGCCACCTTCCTCGGAGAGCGCTGCGTCGAGAAGGAAATCAGAAGCCTGGAAGTCTCCTCCCTCGTCAGCCCGGTCTCGGCGATACCTTTCGTCAGGGAATATGTGGACGCGAGACTCCACGCCTTCGGCGAGAGGAAGAGGGTCGTGATGGACGGAAGGGACATCGGTACGACTGTCTTCCCGGATGCGGAGCTGAAGGTCTTTATGACGGCCAGCGCCGAAGTCAGGGCCCGCAGACGCTATGACGAGATGGTCGCCAAGGGGCAGAATCCTTCGATGGAAGAAGTGATGAACAACCTTCTGGAAAGGGACTACATCGACTCCCACCGGGAGGTCTCCCCTCTTTCAAGGGCTGCAGACGCCTTCATTCTCGACAACTCCGAGATGACCCTCCACGAGGAACTGGTCTGGTTCGAGGGCCTGCTCAAAGGCAGGTTCGGAATTCTTGAATAGCGGATGGAGAGCAAAAGAAGTGAATCCGTCCTCTCCCCTGCCGGGATGAACCTTTCTGTGGAAATCGAGAAGCATTCCGGTTTCTGCGGAGGTGTCATCCGGGCCATCGGCACCGCGGAGCGCTATCTGGGCGGGAACGGAGGGACGCTGTATTCACTGGGAGCAATCGTCCACAACGAAGCCGAGCTGCACCGCCTGCAGGGAATAGGCCTCGTCAGCGTGAGTATGGAGGACATTGTCCGGATGGACAGGGCCGGGAAGAAGGCCAGCCCCCTGCTGATCAGGGCGCACGGCGAGCCGCCTTCGACATATTCATTGGCGGAAGAGGCCGGAATCGAGATTATTGACTGCACCTGTCCTGTGGTGCTCCGCCTGCAGAAGAACATCAAGGAGGCATATTCAAGGCTGAAACCGCAAGGCGGGCAGATCATCATATTCGGGAAAATCGGGCACGCCGAAGTCCTCGGCCTCGTCGGGCAGACCGGAGGAGAGGCGATTGTCGTGGAGGACCTGCAGATGCTGAAAGGCTTCCTCGCCGACGGCAGAATCGACACGGGGAAACCTCTGGCCGTCTTCTCCCAGACCACGAAGAGCCCTTCCGAATATTCGGAAATATGCAGTTTCCTGAGGGCGGCGACGAGAATCGCGCCGGAAATCCACGAGACCATCTGCTCCCAGGTCGCTTCAAGGCACACCGAACTTGCATCCTTCGCCCTAAGGCACGATGTCATTGTTTTCGTGACCGGGACGGACTCTTCCAACGGGAAGGTGCTCTCGAACCTTTGCCGCAGCCACAATCCGAGGACCTGGAACGTGACCTCGCCCGGGGAGATAGACCCTTCCTGGTTCAAGGAGGGCGAGAGGGTAGGAATATGCGGGGCCACCTCAACCCCGAGATGGCTGCTGGACGATGTCGCCCGGGCCGTCGCAAACCTCTGAAAGCAAGATATTTTTGCAATAAAGGAGGCAAATGACTAAATTTGCGTCCAGAATTTTGCTTTTCAATTCATCGAATCAAATTTCCAATAATATTTATGGCAACAACTGCAGATTTCAAAAACGGCCTTTACATCAGCTTCAACGGGAAGCCATGCCAGATGGTTTATTTCCAGCATGTAAAGCCGGGAAAAGGACCGGCATTCGTCAAGACCAAGCTCCGCAACCTTGAGAACGGAAGAATCCTCGAGAACACTTTCACGGCAGGTGCGAAGATTGATGTCATCAATGTCGAAAGACGTCCGTACCAGTTCCTCTACAGCGACGAGGACGGATTCAACTTCATGCACGAAGAGACTTACGAGCAGATTCACCTTCCTCACGATGTCGTCGAGAATGCAGACCTCATGAAGGAGGGACAGCACGTCGAGATGATGTTCGTCGTAGAGCCTGAGGAGAAGTGCCTCACCTGCGAGCTCCCTACTTACGTGACCCTCGAGGTCACCTATGCAGAGCCGGCAGTCAAGGGCAACACCGCTTCCACCAGTGCGCTCAAGGAAGTGACTCTCGAGACCGGTGCGAAGATTATGGTCCCTCTCTTCATCAACCAGGGAGAGAAGATCACCGTCAACACCACCGACCGCAGCTACGGTCAGAGAATGTAAGTCACAACACCTTGCAATACGAACAGAGGCCGGCATTTGGTTATGCCGGCCTCTGTTCGTGTTCGCTGCTGTCAGCTCTGTTCCTCTGTATTCAGATGATCGGCTTTGGCCCGCTCGACTGAAACGGATTTCTTGAGCACGAAGCCGGAGCCCAGATACTTGGTGCGGACCTCCTCATCGCCGGCCAGGGATTCAGGAGTCCCCTGCTGGAGAATCGAACCTTCGTAGAGAAGGTAGGCCCTGTCGGTAATCGCGAGAGTCTCACCCACATTGTGGTCGGTGATGATGACTCCGATGTTCTTGTACTTGAGTTTGGCGATGATGTACTGGATGTCTTCCACGGCGATAGGGTCAACGCCTGCGAAAGGCTCGTCCAGAAGGATGAACTTCGGGTCGATGGCAAGCGCGCGGGCAATTTCGCAACGGCGTCTCTCGCCTCCGGAGAGCTGGATTCCCAGACTCTTGCGGACCTTTGACAGGTTGAACTCATCTATCAGGCTCTCCAGCCTCTGCTGCCGGACATCTTTCGGGATGCCGGCTATCTCCATCACTGACATTATGTTGTCCTCGACGGACATCTTTCTGAAGACGGAAGCCTCCTGCGGGAGGTAGCCGACTCCCTTCTGTGCCCTTTTGTACATCGGAAGTTCGGTGATGTCCTCGTCGTCAAGGAAGACTCGTCCGCCATTCGGGACAATCTGACCGGTGATCATGTAGAAGCTGGTGGTCTTGCCGGCACCGTTCGGGCCGAGGAAGCCGACGATCTCTCCCTGGTTTATCTCCATCGAGACACCTTTTACAACTGTCCTGATACCATATTTTTTAACCAGATTCTCGCAACGAAGTTTCATATTCTCGGGAATTTGAAATAATACTTAATCCTGTTCCGCAGGCTCCTTTCCTACTGGGTCTCGAGGCCGAAAGCCTTGACCAGGTTCTTGAACTCCTCATTGTTCTCCATCAGGGCTGCGGCTTTCTCGGCATCCGTGTAGGGCCGGATCTCCGCGTCCTCCACAGGGATGACCCCGACCAGAAGCCTTATCTTCGACGATGCGACGAGTTCCTGAAGCCGTCCTTCGAGGGCATGCAGCTTGTTCTCGCGGATCCATTTCTCCTGGGATTCGTTGCTCACCCTGAAAGTCACCTCCTTGAAGCCCTCGTTGACCGCGAAATCCAGCGAGGCGTTTTTCAGTGCGCTCGCAAGTCTCGGGCTGGAGGCATATTCGTCAGGAATCTTCTCCCACGCAGCCGCTATTGTTCCGTCGTCGGGCAGAGTGTCGGAGCGGACGGCCTGCACGGCCTCCCCCGCTGCATTTTTCGGTGCCATCATAGAGTTGAGCGACAGGGAGGTACGCACTGTCGCCTTCCTCTCTCTCGGCCTTGAAGCCGCGGCTTCCTTTGCCTCGGCAGGAGCGGCGGCAGGGGCCGGAGCCGGAGTTTCCGGGCTTTCCGGAGCCGCAGGGGCTGCTGGAGATGGAGCCGCAGGGACAGATGCTGGAGACGCAGGTGCTGCTGGAGATGGAGCCGCAGGAGCGGGAGCAGGGGCTTCCGCTGTCCGGGTTCTGGCGGCGGCAGGGGCTGCAAGCGGCGCGGCGGCAGGGGCTGCAAGCGGCGCGGCTGCTTCGGCGGAAGGGGCCTTGCTGAGGAAGCTCAGCTTCATTAGAGTGAACTCGATGTGAAGCCTCGGATTGACGGCAAGCCGGTAGCCGGATTCGCAGGCGGTAGTGGCGCTCAAGGCCTCATAAAGGAACTTGAGAGAACAGGCCGAGGCCTGCTCGGAATATTTCGCTTTGATGGAATCCGGAAGCTCAAGGAGAGAGTCCAGGCCTCCGTTGCGGGCCACCATCAGATTTCTGAAATGGGCGCTCAGGGAGGCGCAGAAATGCAGGGCGTTGAAGCCTTTGGAAAGTATGTCGTCGAAAGTCAGCAGGGCCGTGCCGTAGTCTCCCGCAAGGGAGGAATTCACCAGAGAGAAACAGAATTCATAGTCAAGGACATTGAGATTCTTCAGGACATCGGCGTAGCGGACCTCGGTGCCACAGAATGCCACAGTCTGGTCGAATATGGTAAGCGCGTCGCGCATCGCCCCGTCGGCCTTCTGTGCAATGACGTGAAGGGATTCATCGTCTATCGTGACACCTTCCTTCCCGGCGATGTCCCTCAGGTTGGAAACGATGTCCGGGACGGAAATCCTGTTGAAATCGTAGGTCTGGCAGCGCGAGAGGATGGTCGGGAGTATCTTGTGCTTTTCGGTCGTGGCCAGAATGAATATTGCGTGTGCCGGCGGTTCCTCAAGGGTCTTGAGGAAGGCATTGAAGGCGGCCGGCGAGAGCATATGCACCTCGTCTATGATGTAAACGCTGTACTTCCCCACCTGAGGCGGAATCTGGACCTGTTCCATCAGGTTGCGGATGTCCTCGACTCCGTTGTTGGATGCGGCATCCAGTTCGTGGATGCAGTAGGAACGGCCTTCGCTGAAAGAGAGGCAGGATTCACATTGTCCGCAGGGATCCATCTCCGGAGATGGGTTCGAACAGTTGATGGCCTTGGCGAAAATCCTCGCGGTCGTGGTCTTGCCGACACCTCTCGGGCCGCAGAAGAGATAGGCGTGCGCCAGTTTTCCCCTGATGATGGAATTTTTCAGGGTCTGGGCGATGTTGTCCTGTCCGATCAGTGTCTCGAAAGAATCCGGACGGTATTTTCTGGCTGATACAATGTATTCTGACATATCCTGCAAATGTAACAAATAATTTGCACTTAGATGTTGTTTCAAAAATGTTTGCCGCTGTTGTTTACAGGGACTTTCCGAGACAGTTTCCTGCCCCTATTCCTGAAAGCTGCTACTTGACGCAGCCGGCAGACCGGGCGCAGGCCCTGACACCGGAGCTGCCATTCCGGCAGGAAGCCGCCAGAAGAAGGATGGCTGCGTAATGCTTCATATTCAGATTCTTCAAACTGTGTCACTGTCCGGGAGGCTTGCCGTCAGCTGCATTGTCGCCGCGCCTCCTGTATGCAAATATACGTTATCACGCCAAAAATTACTAAATTTACGGCACAAACCTTGAAAGAAGATGGGGACGCCGCTTTCGGACAAAACACAGCGGCATTTTCCAAAGAGATAAAGAACCATGCTATGAAACTCAGAACACGTACATTAATCGGGATGCTGGCCGCTTTGGTCATGGCCACCGACTTGTTCGGTCAGGCACAGATAACTACAAAGAAGGAAAAGATCAAGACTTTCACGACCTCCACGACCAAGATCGTGCTTTCGGGCGATGATTTGTTCGACAATGCGCTCCAGGACTGCATTTCAAGCAGCTGGACCGTTTCGCCGTACGAATTCTGCACGATGGCGGAATTTGAGGCCCTCAAGACCAATCCTGCGCTGTATTTCCTGATACCCGTCAAGGAACAGTTCCACAAGGAGACCGATCCGGGGATTACCTTTCTCGCCCTCGTCAAGGGAGGAGTGGCGGCCGACAAGTCCGTAGGAGACATGTTGGAGCTGACGAGCTTCCCCCTCAAGGGTGCGGACGCTCATTTCGGAAAGGAAATCGCCTTCCTTCCGTTCATCATCAGATTCATCCAGGACCAGGCCCTCGGGAAGACCGGCTCGGAATTCAAGGCATATTCATCGGGCATCAACATCAACCCGAAGACCTTCGCCCGGCTGTGGAACAAGCAGATACATTTCAGCAACGACGACATCAGCCCGGAGGTCAACACCGACGCGATAAGCGCGGAGGACCCCGACATATTCTTTGTGGATGACAACATCGACATATTCGAGGACGGCGACTACAATGCCGTGGTCAGTTTCGTGGTGGCGCCGATGGAGCCGGAAAAAGGTTCCGTCTGCTACAAGATGCTCATCGGAGCGGACACTCACGAGCTGTACTATTTTAAGAAGCACAAGATAAGCGCCGCGAACGGTGCGGGCTTCCTGAACTCGGACATGAAACTCATCACCGGAATCAGGAAAAAGAAGTAGTTGCAATGATAGTCGGAAAGGCGTCCGGAGGACTTCAGTACGCAGTCAGGAAAGGCGGCAGGGCAGTCGGCTACTGCACCCTCAGCATCAGGTGCGGGACCCGCGACGAGGGGGACCGGCACAGCGGGCTGGCCCATTTCACAGAACACACGCTGTTCAAAGGGACGGAGCACAAGAGCGCCAGGGTGATTAACGGCTTCCTCGACAAACTCGGAGGGGAACTGAACGCCTTCACCACGAAGGAAGAAATCGTACTGCACGCCACGGTCCTGAAGGAAGACCTCGGGAAAGCGGTCTCCCTGCTTCTCGAGCTGGCGACCTGCCCGTCTTTCCCGGAAGAGGAAATCGAAGTCGAGCGCGGGGTCGTAATCGACGAGATACAGTCCTACAAGGATGCCCCGGCCGACGATGTCTATGACAAGTTCGAGGAGTCCGTCTTCGAAGGCCATCCCCTCGGACGGTCCATTCTGGGCACGGCTGCGAGCGTCAGGAAAATCACTTCGGAGGAGCTCCACGGTTTCGTGAAGGAAAGGTTCACTCCCGGGAATATGGCCCTGACCATCGTCGCGGACATCGACGAGCGCAAGATGGAACAGGGCGTGCTGTCCCTTTCGGAGAAAGTGTTCGGGGGCCTGTCTTTCCCGACGGCCGGAAGGACGCTGGTCCCGGTCTCCGGATATTCCCCTTTCAACAGACGCATCGAGAAGAAGAACCACGAAGTCAACGCAGTCCTGGGCTGCCTCGCCCCTTCCCTCTCGGGCGGGGAGAAGAGATTCGCGACCATCCTGCTTGCGAACATACTCGGAGGGCCGGCCTCGAACTCCGTGCTAAACGACCTGCTCCGGGAGAGGAACGGCTGGGTCTATGGAGTGGAGGCTTCCTACACCCAGTATTCGGAATCGGGAATCCTCGCCATCAGCCTCGGCTGCGACAGGAACAACCTCGACAAATGCCTCCGGGAGACCTGGAAGGCCATCCGGAAACTTCAGGAGACTCCCCTTTCGGACAGGAAGCTGAAAGCCGCCAAGAAACAGCTGCTCGGCCAGCTGGCCATCAGTTCCGACAACGGGGAGACCCAGTGCCTGTCGATGGGCAAGAGCCTGCTGTCCTTCGGCACCGTGTTCCAGGACGGGGAGAATGTCGCCGCCATCGAGAGCGTCAGCGCAGAACAGCTCCGGTGCATGGCCTGCGAGATTCTTGATCCGGAACGTGTGTCCTCACTGATATATCTTTAGCAAAAAAGCGGTCGGAGACAGATGAGAAACCTCAAAGAAGAACAGTACGTGGCTGAACATTCTTCCGCACAGAGCGAGGCTCTGGAGTGGATTCAGAAGCAGACCCACATCCACACCAACTATCCAAGAATGCTGACAGGAGCGGTCCAGGGCCGTTTCCTGACGATGCTTGCGGAGATTTCAGGGGCTTCGAGAGTGCTGGAAATAGGCACTTTCACAGGCTATTCCGCTACCTGCTTCGCCTACGGAATCCGGGAGGGAGGACTGGTTGACACTCTCGAAATCAACGACGAACTCGAGGACCTGATCCGGGAAGGCTGGAAAAGGGCCGGTGTCCAGGACAGGATCACCCTCCACATAGGCGATGCGAAGGAGACTCTGAAGACCCTTTCAGGGCCTTACGACATAGTCTATATGGATGCCAACAAAAGGGAATACTGCGACTACTACGACCTGTTCTTCGACCTCGTCAGACCAGGAGGGCTGATTCTCGCCGACGATGTGCTGTGGGACGGGAAACTGTGGCAGGAGCCTATGCCCACCGACAAGCAGACCCTCGGGATAGCGGCGTTCAACGACAGGGTCGCGGCCGACGACAGGGTGGAATCCGTCATCCTGCCGTGGCGCGACGGCCTCAACATCATCCGGAAAAAACAGCCCCCGCAGCAGTCAGCTACTTCCCGCCCATAGCCGATTTGATTTCGGCCTCCAGGGCATCTTCTTCAGAAGTATCAATAAGATAGTCGTAAGGCTTGCCGACTCCGAGATGGACCGGCCAGAGCCGGGCCTGTGCAACATATTCGAGAGCCTTGCGGTACTGCTTCCGGGAGAGGGCTTCCCTGGCAAGCTCGAGTTTCACCGTGCGGTACATCGAATGGGTCGCGCTCTGCCCCTCGAAAGGAAGCACCTGCATCGAGGCAATCACCTTGTCGGCCTTGCGGTACTGTTTCAGAGCCATCAGCACGCGGGCATAGGTGTCGGCGATGTGGACATTGTCCCTGTGGGCGGCGTAATATGGAGCGACGACGGCTTCGGCCCCGCTGACCTCGCCCCTGCCGCAAAGATCCAGGGCGAGGTCGCGGACGTATCTCCATTCCTCCGGATCAAGGGCGCAAGCCTTCCGGGCATCTTCCACATCCCGGGTGAGGGTGTAGCGGTAGGAATAGTAAGGAGCGAAGCCTGACTCGTCCCCGTGGAGAAGTTCCCGGGCCGAATCACTGTTTCCGAGGAAGTCGGCAAGCATCGCCAGCAGATAGCGGAACTGCCATCCTCCGTCTTCTTCCACAGCCCATTTCAGAGGCTCATAGGATTCGCTGCGGAAAGGGAAAACCAAATCGAGGGGCTGCCCCTTCGCGGCCTCAAGGGCGGCGGAATCCTTCCTGAGCCAGGCCTTCCACACGGACAGCAGCACATTGTCCTCCAGGCAGGCATCAAGGATGGCGGTCGCCTTCCCGTCAAGACCGATTCCGTGGTACCAGGAAGCCAGCTCGAGATAGTTCTGCCATTTCATTTCTTCGAATATGCAGGAGTCCAGCCGCTCCGGTTCCAGCTGCCCGGCAAGGCAGAGTTCGGCATCCGGAAAATGGCTCAAAGGGTCGAGGCTGCGGATACGGGCGAGAATCTCGGAATCGTGGCAGCACTGGTAGAGAAGCTGCAGGGCGGTCATATTCCAGGCATTGCCCACAAGGCTTTTGGCGGCATATTCAGTGGCGGCCTCCCTGTCTCCCAGAGCGAAATGGAACTGGGCGAGCCGGGTCTGGGCGGCGCTGCGGAGTTCGGGAGTCAGGGCGGCGATTTCAAGCCGGTCGAGGGCATCATAGACCTTGCCGAGCTTCCAGGCCGCGAGACCTCCGGTGTAGTTGGCCTGGGGGTCGTAGGTATCTATCGAAAGCACCCGGTTGCAGAGCCGGTAGGCTTCCTCCCAGTCCATGGCACGGTAGCGCAGGCCGGCCTTCAGGTTCAGGGCTCCCATCGCCGAAGGATTCCGGACAAGGGCTGAATCCGCCAGGGCTTCGGCAGCCGCGTAGGCACCCATTCCGAGATAGCAGCGGGCATAGACCTCGAGACCTTCGGCAGAAGTCTTGTCGAAGGCGGAGTCAATCTGATGAGGGCGGTCGGTCTCCCGGGTGTCGGAAGACCAGAGGCGGGCGCCTCCGAGAAGGACGGCGGCAGGGGCGGACCCGACGGCGGCTGTCCTGTTGAAAGGCTCTCCGGGTTCGAGCGTGACCGTCTCCGAATATATTCCATTGCCGTCAGCATCCCTTACTTCGAGGCGGCCGGAGAGTTTCCTGAGAGGGTATATTCCCAGACGCATATCTCCTTCCTCCGTACAGACGAGGTTGACGACGGCCTTCAAGGTCATATCATCCACTCCCCCGATGCCGGAGAAAGGCAGCCAGTACTCGCTCCATTCGTCCGTGCCGTAAGGAGTGAATACGAACTGTTTGAACGGGGTGTCGTTGCTCGAAACCATATTCTGGTTGAAAAGCCGGCCGCTCTGAAGCTCGACATACTGCGGATTGTCGTCGGTCAGGAGGCCCACCCAGATAGACCCTTCCCCGGAAGGGGCCCAGGTGAAATACTTCCTGCCCGGTTTCTCGTCCCGGCGGGCGTAGTGGAGCATCCCGTAGTCCCCGTCTTCCCAATAGGCGCCGAAATAGCCCTTGTGGGAGCCTCCCGGATGGAGGGACTTGTCCCTGCCGAACTTCTGGTCGGAATACTTCGAGAGGTCGTGGCCCTGGTCGTAAGGATAGGGCGAAGTTCGGCCGTCGTGGCCTATCGAATATGTCGCCGGATAGACCAAATTGAGGTCCTCGGAGGCTGTCACTCCGGAATTGGCCCAATGGTAATAGGGCTGCGGAAGACCGCTGTAATTGTGCCAGAATGTCCTGGTACGCAACCAGACGGCATCTTTCGGGAGGTTGATTTCGACCATCCACCGGGTTCTGGTCAGAAGTTCCTGGACGCCGATGTAGCAGCTGACCGACTCGTCGGCCTTCTTCTCGACCCGGTAGTCAACCGGAGATGAGCAGGAAGGCGCGTGACCGATTATCCCGTAATTGAATTCGATGCCTCCGCTGGTCCAGGGGCCGCGCAGGGAGATGTCCCTGAACTTGACGACTCCGTTGTCGTAGAAGAGTTCGCGGGAGGCCTTCTTGTCATAGACGGACCAGATTTTCCCGCCGATCTGGGGGAATATCCTGACCCGGAGAAAGTCGTTTTCGAGCACCACCATCTTCCAGACCTGATCCTCCCCCTCGCGGGCGAAGGTCTGGTAGCGGTGGTAAGGATAGATTCTGCCCGTCCTCGGTACCGGATCGGGGTCTGAGAAACCATAGGTGCGCATTACCGTGTCCTTGACGGTAACGGTCTGTGCGGACAGGGCCGTACAGACTGCAAGGAAGAGCAGGAATGTTGCCGGACGTTTCATAGGGCTGCGGGTCGTTGCTTCGGAGGGGCGGAAGGCTTCCGCCGGGGCCGTCAGCCGATTGCGGCTCCGTTGACCAGAGCTTCGGCCGGAGTGATGAACCTCATCTTGCCGTCTCCCTGCCGGGCCATCAGGATCATTCCCCGGGATTCGATGCCGCGGATTGTTCTCGGCTCGAGGTTGGCGAGGATGCAGATCTGCTTGCCCACCATCTCTTCCGGAGAGTAGTACTCGGCTATACCGGAAACGATTGTCCTCCGGTCCAGTCCGGTGTCGATGGTCAGTTTGAGCAGCTTGTCTGTCTTGGGGACGCGCTCGGCTTCAAGGACCGTGGCCGTCCTGATGTCCATCCTTCCGAAATCGTCGAAGGTGACCGGCTCTTTCTGAGGCTCGATTTTCTTTGCGGCCTCGGCTGCGGCTGCGGCAGCCTCAGCTGCCTCCCTTTCGGCCTTGATGTCGGAGAGTCGCTTGAGCTGGGCGTCGATGGCGTCGTCCTCTATCTTGGCGAAGAGGAGTTCGGCCTCGCCGATCTTGTGTCCGGCCGGGATGATGTCCCTGCAGCCGAGCTTGTCCCAGTCCAGGCACACGCAGGATGCCTTGCCCGGGCAGCCGGCCCGCATTTCGAGAGGGTCGGAGCCGCAAGGAGCCGAAACGGTGTGGAGGGCGCAGCCCTCTCCTTCACGGTAGGTGTTGACGGTCTCCTGCTCGCCCTTGCGGTGGTCGGTTCCGGCACAGATGCAGACTCCCAGCATCTTGCGCAGTTTCTCGGCGGCGAACGGAGTGAATGGTTCAAAGGCTATTGCCAGGTCGGCACAAATCTGCAGACTGACGTTCAGGATGGTCGCACAGCGTTCCATATCGGTCTTTGCGACCTTCCACGGCTCGGTGTCGGAGATGTATTTGTTGCCCACCCTGGCGATTCCCATCGCGTCCTTCAGGGCCTCGCGGAAATGGAACTGGGAAATGTTCCTTTCGAGCGATTCCTTGAGCGGCACAATCTGGGAAAGAGCCTCGGTGTCGATTTCGGCAAGTTCGCCGGCAGATGGGACCACTCCGTCGAAATACTTGTGGGTCAGGACTACCGCGCGATTGACGAAGTTGCCGAAGATCGCCACGAGCTCGCTGTTGTTGCGGGTCTGGAAATCCTTCCAGCTGAAATCGTTGTCCTTGGTCTCAGGGGCATTGGCCGTGAGGACGTACCTCATCACGTCGGCCTTGCCCGGGAAGTCTTCAAGATATTCGTGAGCCCACACCGCCCAGTTGCGGGAGGTGGAAATCTTGTCGCCTTCGAGATTGAGGAACTCGTTGGCAGGCACGTTGTCTGGAAGGATGTAACCGTCGCCGTAGGCTTTGAGCATCGACGGGAACACGATGCAGTGGAAGACGATGTTGTCCTTGCCGATGAAATGCACCAGACGGGTGTCCCCGCTCTTCCACCACTGCTCCCAGGACTGCGGAAGAAGCTCCCTGGTGTTGGAGATGTAGCCGATAGGCGCATCGAACCAGACATAGAGCACCTTTCCGTCCGCACCCTCGACCGGTACCGGAACTCCCCAGTCCAGGTCACGGCTGACGGCACGCGGCTGCAGGCCTCCGTCTATCCAGCTTTTGCACTGGCCATAGACGTTGCCCCTCCACTCCTTGTGTCCGTCCAGAATCCATTCGCCGAGCCATTTCTCGTAACGGTCCAGAGGCAGGTACCAGTGCGTGGTCTTCTTCTTGACCGGCTCCGCACCGCTGAGCTTGGACTTCGGGTTGATGAGTTCCTCGGGGCTGAGGGTGCTGCCGCACTTCTCGCACTGGTCTCCATAGGCTCCTTCCGCCCCGCATTTCGGGCAGGTGCCCACGATGTAGCGGTCCGCGAGGAAGGTCTTCGCCTCCGGGTCGTAATACTGCTCGCTTTCCCTGGTGATGAACTTGCCGTCCTCGTTGAGCTTGCGGAAGAAGTCCGAAGCATTCTTTCCGTGCACCTCGGAGGTCGTGCGGGAATAGATGTCGAAATTGATGCCCAGACCGCTGAAGGAGTCCTTGATGATTTTGTGGTACTTGTCCACGATGTCCTGAGGGCTCACCCCCTGGCTGCGGGCCTTGATGGTGATCGGCACTCCGTGTTCATCGGAGCCGCACACGTAGAGAACATCCTCTCCGCGCAGCCTGAGGTACCTTACATAGATGTCTGCAGGCACATAGACACCGGCGAGGTGGCCGATGTGCACCGGACCGTTGGCATAAGGAAGCGCGCAGGTCACCAGAGTTCTTTTGAATTTCTTGTCCATATTCATTTCAATGCTTATTTCAGTTTTTGTCCCTCCCCAGCATCACATTCACGGTCCTGGTCATCTTCTGGACGGACATCAGTTCCTCCAGCACAGCGTTCATCTCGTCTTCCGAGGCCGTTTCCTGAATCCGCTTGACCTCGTTTTCCAATTCGTTCAGGCGATTCTCCAGACGGCAGTTCTGGAATACAAGAATGGCCTTGGGGACATATTTCGTCAGCCAGGAGTTCTTGTTCATCATCGAGGCGCGGAGGTTTTTGACAGACAATGCGTAAGGCTCGTTGTTGGACAGGCGGCAAGCGGCCTGTGCCAACCTGCGGTCCTCCCCGTCGAGAATCCTTCTGAGAATCCTGTCCTGGTCCAGGCCCTGGTAGTACATTTCGGAATAGAGTTCGTAAATCTGGCGGTAAAGGCTGTTGGTGAAACAGACTCCGTCATCCTCGAGCGACTGGGAAATGAAGTCGAAAACGGTCGGCCGCTCCTCTTCGGACTCCACGTAGAACTCCGAATCCGGCGGGAATCCGAGCACATCCGTCCCGTCGGTGAGGATGAAGTTCAGCAGGTCCCTTTCTGCCTTCGCCATTATCGGGTTCTCCTCGAACTGATCCAGACCTCCGGAAGAGCCGGAGGAAGATGCAGCCTCGGAGGCGGGGTTCCCGACCGTCGCGACCTGCGGTGCCGGCTCCACGACCGGATTGATGTCCGCAGCCAGACTGCCGGCTCCGCTCCCGCCTGTCCTTCTCCTGCGGTTGGAAGCGGCAGTCAGTTCCTTGTTCCGGGTTTCCATAACCCGGTTCTCCAGGACATCCCGGCGGACATTCAGCCTGTCGGAAAGATGCTCCACATAGACCGAACGCTTGATGGCATCCGGGATGAGCGCGACTGAGTCGGCAATCTGATTGATGGCCTCGGCCCTTGCCAGAGGGTCGTTGCCGGCATCCTTGAGGGCTATGGAAGCCTTGAAGTCCAGGAAGTCGGTTTCAGACTCCTTGAGGAAGGTCCTGACTTCCTCGAGCGTATGTTTCCTTGAATATGAATCCGGATCGTCCCCGTCAGGAATGAGGACGACCTTCACGTTCATCCCTTCGCGCAGGAACATGTCGATTCCCCTGACGGCGGCTTTGATTCCGGCCTGGTCCCCGTCATAAAGGATGGTGACATTGTCGGTGAACTTCCGGATCAGTCCGATCTGGCCCTCGGTCAGGGCGGTGCCGCTGGATGCGACTACGTTGAGAATGCCCAGCTGATGCATCGACAGCACATCCAGATAGCCCTCCACCAGATAGCACCTGTTTTCCCTGGCTATGTCCTTCTTGGCGAACCAGATGCCGTAGAGGGAGTTCTTCTTGACGTAGATTTCGGATTCCTTGGAATTGACGTATTTGGCATAGGGCTCCCCCTCCACCTTGGACTTCAGGGTCCTGGCCCCGAATGCGATCACGCGGCCGGAAAGGGAGTGGACAGGGAATACGACCCTCTCGGTGAAACGGTCCCTCAAGACCCCGTCGCGCTCATAGCAGAGGCCGGTCTCGAGCAGGTACTCGCTCTTGTAGCCTGCGGCCAGGGCGGCATCTGAGAAGGTCGAGCGGCCGGAAGGCGCCCAGCCGAGGCCGTATTTCCTGATGGTCTCGTCCTCCAGTCCGCGGGAGTGGAAATATTCAAGTCCCACCGCCTTGCCTTCGCCCTCCTTGAGGTTGTCCCGGAAGAAGCCGGCGGCATATTCGGAGACAAGATGCAGGCTCTCGCTTTTCTGACGCCTCGCGATGGCTTCGGGAGTCTCTTCCTCCTCCTTTATTTCAATGTTGTATTTCTTCGCGAGATACCTCAGCGCTTCCGTGTAGGAGAGATGCTCGTATTCCATCATGAAGTCCAGCGCCGTGCCGCCCTTGTGGCAGCCGAAACAGTAGTACCTGCCGCTGGATGGCGTGACGTGGAAGGAAGGAGTCTTCTCGTTGTGGAAGGGACAGCAGGCCCAAAGGTCCGGACCCCTGCGGCGAAAGGACACATAGTCCCCTACCACGTCCTCGATCCTGACCGTGTCGGTGATTAGCTGGATGGTCTCCTTTGGAATCATCTGCTGCCTTTAGTCGTCAATCTTGCGGAACTCCACTTCCTTTGCGTCGCTCACCTTTGTCCCGCTTTCCTTGCCCGGGGAGGAGATGTCGCTGGCATAACGGATTTCATAGGCCTCCTTCGCCTTGTTCATCCTGAAGGACGAAATCAGTTCGGACACTCCGTAGAACAGGAGGAACAGGCCGGCGAGGATTCTCATGACCTTCAGGCTGAAGGGACTGAAAATGAGAAGCGCACCTCCGAGAACAGCCAGCACGGACAGGAGCAGGAAGCCCCTTCCGCCTCCGAGAAGCGAAACCGCCGTGGTGAAGGCTATCAGCTGGATGATTCCGAAAATGATGAGGACAGCACCGATGACCACCACGATGAAGCTGGAGAACCAGGCCGGGTTCATGAACAGAATCAGGCCCAGGATGCAGTCAAAGACGGCATTGGCAGTGGAAAGCAGCGGTGCCCTGTCCTTGGAGGAAGTCAGGCCGACGATGAGGGAAACCACTCCTGCGGCCATTACGAAGCAGGCGATGATCTTGACCACCGTCTGGGTGGCATCAGCCCCGATCACCATCACAAGTCCGATGGCAATCGACAGCAGGGCGCGGATGATTCCGCCGAGTTTGGTCTTGTATCCGAATGTAAACATATTGTCAGTATATTCCTAATTGTCCAACAGACTACAAATTTACGAAATATGCCCTTAATTTAAGAATAAATGTCTAATTTTGTAAACCATGTATTATGACACTCACAGCCATAGCCAGTTTTCCTTTGACGGAGCAAGAACCACCCTGGAGAAGAGTACGGCATCTGCCATTTCCACAGGACTGGGAGGCATCTGTTTCACCGACCACTGCGATTTTTACGTCCCTGCGATGAAGGCCGACTTCGAGCCGATTGTGTGCGAGGTCTTCGACGTGGAGGCCCAGCAGGCGGAAATCGACAGGCTCAACTCAAGGATTGCGGAAGGGGAATTCGGCAGGGAGGCTGCCAGAAAATTCAAGGTCCTGAAAGGGATTGAGGTCGGGATGGGGGAAAAGTCCCGCCCGGAATTGGAAAAACATCTGTCCGTCAACAAGTTCGACCAGATAACCGCCTCCGTCCACTACCTCGAGGACACCGACCCCTACTACGGCCCCTACTACAAGGGCAAGAACTGGAAAGAAGCCTACGGACGCTATCTGGAGGCATACCTGAGGGAAATCAAGTGGCTGGGCGACCGGTTTGACATCCTCGGGCACTTCGACTATGTCGCCCGTTACGCCCCGTACCCAAAGGAAAGCATCCTCTACAGGGATTTCCCCGGGCTCTTCGACGAGATACTCAGATTCCTCGCGGAAAACGGCAAGGCCCTTGAAATCAACACCAAGACCTACAAGACCTGCCGGATGAGGACTCCCCAGCTGGACAGGGACATCCTGATACGCTTCTTGGAACTCGGAGGCGAGGCCATCGCGCTGGGTTCCGATTCCCACGACTGCGAACAGGTCGGCTACCGCTTCGACTACTACGCCCAGTTCGTCAAATCACTGGGATTCAGAAGGCTGGCCCATTTCGAGAACAGACGCCTGAAAATGGTGACCATCTGAAAGGGAGAAGGCCCGCCTCAATCAACGACAATAATTACTTGACTCAACAACTTAACACAGCAAAATGAAAAGAATTGTTCTGCTCTGCCTGATGTTTACGACTCTCGCCTGTGCCGGCGCGTTCGCACAGGTCGATGAAGCCACCCAGGCAAAACGGGAAGCCCGGAAGAATATGGTGATACGCGAATGGAACACCGATCCTAAGAACAAGACCAGATGGCTCGACAGGGTCACCACCTATGACGGACTCGGACGCAAGATAGAAGAAATCGAATATACCAAAGTGGGCCAGAAATGGCGCGAGACCTACGAATACGGTGCGAACGGCCGCATCAGCAAGGATGTCCTCTACAACGAGAAGGACAAGGTCGTCATGGTCAGGAAATACGAGTACAACCCCGACGGCACGAAGAAGAAGCAGTTCAACTACACCCCGAACGGGAGGCTTGAGACTGTCAAGGTCTTCGAATATGCCACTGCAGACTGACGGTGCCTATGGAGAGGACGATCCGGACCTACCCGGCAGTGCTCGGGATGGAGCCCATCACCCTGGAGGAGATGGACTCTGTCAAGCTCATGAACCGGATCGACTCCAAGTACGTCACCACCGACGACAAGCTCGACCTGCTTCTCGAAAGGGCGGCGCAGGAGGGCTACAGGGCCTGCATCATCGCCGGGGAGAAAATCACTCCCTACTATTCGATGTACTACGACACGGATGACCTCGAGATGTACAAGGTCCACCGTGCCGGCCATTCCGTCAGACAGAAAATCAGGGTCAGGACCTACACCCTGACCGGCACCCACTACCTCGAAATCAAGAGGAAGAACAACAAGGGAAGGACCAGGAAGAAACGCATCCGGATTCCGGAGACCGACTTGGGGAAAGTCCCGGAGGCCCGCGACTTCATCGGCAGGGAATCCCGGTACAGCCTCGACGGGGTCAGGGAGGCCTGCACGACATCCTTCTACAGAATCACCCTGGTCAACAGGGAGAAGACGGAGAGAATCACGCTCGACACCAACCTGAATTTCACCAATCCGAGGACCGGCCTCGAAGCCTTCCTCCCCGGGACGGTCATCATAGAACTGAAGCAGGACGGGCATCTGTCCTCGACAATGAAGCGGCTCCTGCTCGAATTGAGAATCCGCCCCTTCAAGGTCAGCAAGTACTGCATTGGCACGGCCCTGACCACTCCGGGCCTTTACCAGGGCCGCTTCAAGGAGAAAATCCGCAGGATGGAAAAAATGAGAAAAGACAACAACCATTGAATATGAAAAGAATCGTCACGACGGTATTGACAGCCGTATTCCTGATGGCGGCCCCGTCCGCATCAGTTTTCGCCCGGAACGAGGCGGCCCCGGAAGAACCGGAGCAGAGCATCCTCAGCGAATCCGACGACCAGTTCGTCGGAGCAGACTTCGACCCTGAAATCGCTGCGGAGAACGGCTACTCCATCGAAATGACCGAAGAGGGAGACTACAGGATAACCCAGGGTGCGGCCGGCATATTCGAAGCCGTGCTGGAACTGCTGAAGATATTCTTCTTCAACCTCCTCGTCAGCTTCGTGATCATCCAGTTCTTCTACTACCCGAAGAGCCGGAGGATGGACTACTACTTCACCTTCCTGATGTTCTCCTCCGCGATGTGTCTCCTGCTCTTCCTGATGAACAACCTGAGCCTTGAAATAGGATTCACCATCGGCCTCTTCGCCATCTTCGGAATGATCCGCTACAGGACCGAGACCGTGCCGGTCAGGGAGATGACCTACCTGTTCATCATCATCGCCGTGTCCGTCATCAACGGTATCGGGGCGGACGTACCTTTCCTCGAACTGGTCGCCGCCAACCTCCTCATCATCCTGCTGATCTGGATTCTCGAAGCCAAGGGCATATTCGGAGGCAGGACTTCCGTGAAACTTGTCATCTATGACAAGATAGACCTGATTCTCCCGGAGAAGAGGGCCGAGCTCATCGAAGACCTCCGGAACAGGACCGGACTCGACATCAAGGACATCGAAATCGGGCAGATAGACTTCCTCAAGGACACCGCCTGGATCAAGGTGACCTACCTGCTTCCGGCCGGACAGACCAACAGTATCGACAAACTCAGAAGAACAAAAGATTTCAACGCCTGAACCATCAATGAAAACCAATCATCTCACCAGACTTTTGGCGGCGGCGCTTTTGGGCATATTCACTGCCCAGCTTCCCGCCTTTGCCGACGACGAGGATTCCTCGACCGACTTCGGCACAAGATATTCGGCCGGCATCGACAAGAAGATAATCAAAGGCCTGCACGTCAACTTTGAAGAAGAACTGAGGCTCGACGGGCTTTCTTCCCTGGACAAGTCCTTCACCTCTCTGGGCCTGTCCTACAAGATCTGCCCTTATCTCAAGGTGGGCGTGGGATATTCCGCAATCGCAGCCAGACGCGAAGACGACCTCAACCCGGGAAGCAAGACCTGGGACTGGAGGCACCGCGGGACCTTCGACCTGACCGGGATGTACAGGACGGGAGGATGGAAATTCTCCCTCCGCGAAAGGTTCCAGGCCACCTGCAAGACCAGGAGCGTGAACCTGTGGGAACAGCCTCAGACCGCCCTCGCCCTCAAATCCCGCATCAAGGTGTCGTACCTGTTCTACAAGTCAGGACTCGAGCCTTACGCATCCTTCGAACACAGGCTTCTGCTGAACGGAGCTGAATGGGACAGCCGCTCGACGGACATCTATGAATATACCAACAGCTCCTACATCGGCCATTCCGACGTCTATACCAACAGGCTCAGGGGCGAATTGGGACTGAAATGGGAAATCAGCAAGAAGAATGCAGTGGAAATCTACTGGCTCTACGACGACATCACCGACAAGGAAATCGACGCCAAGAAGAGCAAGCCGATTCTCAAGGAACCCGTCTGCAAGACAGGGAGCAGCTACACTGCGATTGGGATAGGCTACACCTTCTCATTCTGAGCCCGGGAGGTACTGGCGGACGCTGTCCGCCGGGCCTAACTGGCGACCTCGCAAAGGAACTTGATTCTCACAAGGCGGATGGACATCTCGTCATAGTCCATCCCCAGGGCCTTTATCGCTTCGTCAAGGGAGTCTGACGCAGCCTCGTGGGAAAAATAGGAATAGATGTCCTCGACATCGTCATCGTCCACTTCCTGGTCGATGTAGTAGTTCAGGTCCAGCTTGAGACCTGCCGAGACGATAGTCTCTATCTCCCGCATCAGCTCGTCCATCTCCATCTCGCGGGCATCGGCGATGTCCTCCAGGGCCATGCGCCTGTCGATGCTCTGGATGATGAAAATCTTGTCGGCGCTCCTCGATGGGGCGGACTTCATCACGAAATCGTCCGGGCGGATGATTTCGTTCTCCTCGACATATTTCCTGATGAGGGAAATGAACTCGGCACCATATTTCCGGGCCTTCCCCTCGCCCACTCCCTGGCAGTTGTGCAGTTCTTCGAAAGTGATGGGGTACATTATGGCCATATCCTCCAGGGAGGCATCCGAGAAGATGATCCACTGCTGGAGGTTCAGCTTTCTGGAAATGTCCTTCCTGAGATTCTTCAGCATCGCGAGCAGGGTGTCGTCGATTCCCCCGCCCTTCATCGCGGCCTTGTCTCCGGCCACGGCCTTCATCTCCTCGTCCTCGTCGGCATTCTCGTCGAAAACCCGGTCCTCGGCAAGAAGCACTTCAAAAGGTTTCCTGAGGAAGGCCTGCCCCGACTCCGTCACTGAAATCAGGCCGTAGGACTCGATGTCCTTTTCAAGGAGGTGCAGCTGGAGCCCCTGATGGATGACTGAATTCCAGAAGCGCTCGTCGTGCCCGCCCTTGCCGAAGGAGGCCACCTTGTCCAGTGAATATGTCTTCACGGTGCTGTTGACCTTGCCGCAGAGGACCATCGAGATGACCTCCATCTTGAACCTCTCCGGGAGGGAAGCCACCGTCCTGACGACCAGGGCCATCTCCTTCCGGCCGTCGAACATCGGCTTCGGATTGAGACAGTTGTCGCAGGCACAGCAGTTCGACTTAGGATACTCCTCCCCGAAATAATTCAGCAGGAAGCGGCGCCGGCACAGGTTGGTCTCGGCATAGGCGACCGTCTCCATCAGCAGCTGACGGCCTATCTCCTGTTCGGACACAGGCTTCCCCTGCATGAACTTGTCCAGCTTCTGGATGTCCTTGTAGCTGTAATAGGTGATGCAGTCCGCCGGTTTTCCGTCGCGGCCCGCCCTTCCGGTCTCCTGGTAATAGCCCTCGATGCTCTTCGGGATGTCATAGTGGATCACGAAACGCACGTCCGGCTTGTCTATGCCCATCCCGAAGGCTATTGTGGCTACGATGACGTCCACCTCCTCCATCAGGAAGGCATCCTGGTTGTCCGCCCTGGTTTTGGCATCCAGCCCGGCGTGGTAAGGGAGAGCGCTGATGCCGTTGATGTTCAACAGATTGGCCATTTCCTCGACCTTCTTGCGGCTGAGGCAGTAGATTATACCCGACTTGCCCGGATTCTGCTTTATGAAACGGATGATGTCCTTCTCGGGATCGTTCTTGTCACGGACCTCATAATTGAGGTTGGGACGGTTGAAGGAAGACTTGAACACGGTCGCGTCCATTATCCCGAGGCTCTTCTGGATGTCGTTCTGGACCTTCGGAGTCGCCGTCGCCGTGAGGGCGATGACCGGAGCCCTGCCGATGGTCTGTATCATATCCCGGATTCTCCTGTATTCAGGACGGAAGTCGTGCCCCCATTCGGAAATGCAGTGAGCCTCGTCCACGGCATAGAAAGAGATGCGGATTTCCTTGAGCAGCTCCACATTCTCCATCTTTGTCAGGGACTCCGGAGCGACATACAGCAGTTTGGTGACCCCGGAAAGCACATCCGAGCGGACTTCCTGGATCTGTGCCTTGCTGAGGGAGGAATTCAGGAAATGGGCGATACCGGTGCTCTCGGTGACGAAACCGCGGATGACATCGACCTGATTCTTCATCAATGCGATCAGAGGGGATATGACTATGGCCGTCCCCGGCATCACGAGAGCCGGGAGCTGGAAACACAGGGATTTGCCGCCACCGGTCGGCATCAGCACAAAAGTGTCCTTGCCGGACAGGAGATTGAGCATAATCTCTTCCTGATCGCTTTTGAAGGAATCGTACCCGAAGAATTCCTTCAGCTTGGAACGCAGAAGTTCAGAATCGGCTTGCATCGTGTCATGTTTTACATTCCTAAATATAGGTTTTCTTTTTCGGACATCCAAACATTTTTACAGGATTGATAAGGATAAGTCAATAATAATTACGATATTTGCACTTTCATCCGTCCAACAGGCCGGGTTTTGACAGACAGCATTAAAATTTTTTAATAGAAATGAAGACATTAAAGTTACTGGCAATGGCTGCCGCATTGGTTGCGGCTGTAGCCTGCAATTCAACCACTCCTGCCGCCGAAGGCGAGCAGGCCCCTGTACAAGCAAAGAGCCTCCTGCCGTCAAAGGCCGTCACTGACTCAGTCAGCTATCTTATGGGTATCAACTTCGGAAGCTTCCTCAAGGGCTACGGCTTCGGAGACAGGCTCAACTATTCTGAAATCAAGAAGGGTATGGACGACTTCGTCCACTCTACCGGAAATCAGGCCGACACCAACTTCCTCAAGCAGTTCAAGATCAGCCCTGAAGAGATGAACCGCATGTTCGGCGAGTATCTCCAGCAGATCAGCGCATACACCCTTGCAGTCAACAAGGAGAAGGAAGACAAGTTCCTCGCCCTCAATGCCAAGAAGGATGGCGTACAGACAAGCGAGTCCGGTCTTCAGTACGTAATTTCAGAGGAAGGCAACGACGTGAAGCCGGGTCCTCAGGACACAGTCTTCGTACACTATGTCGGCAAGCTCGTCAACGGCTCCATCTTCGACCAGACCACCAAGGCAGGTCCTTCAGCAAGACTCACTATGAACAAGGTCATCCCTGGATGGACCGAAGGCCTCCAGCTCATCGGCGAAGGCGGCAAGGCCACCCTGTACATCCCTTCAGAGCTTGGCTACGGCACCCGCGGACAGCAGGGCATCGAGCCTAACTCAACTCTCATCTTCGATGTCACCCTCGATTCAGTAAAGCGCTTCGTCGCTCCTGCACCTCAGGAGTAAGAAGCTGTTTTGAAATGTTTGCCCTTACAGGGACTTTCCGAGACAGTTTGAATTGCTGAAGAGGTCGCGAGCGCAAGGTGAACGTCCGGCGGACATTTGCAGCGGGCAGCCGGGGCAGTCGGACCGGACGAGAGCAGTGGCCACGTGACCGATGAAGCAGAAGGAAACGGCCGAGAAGGCACATAAAGGACAATAGCGAACATTTCAAAACTGATTCCATTATTCACATAAGAGAGACAAAGGCCTGTCTTCCGGATTTTGGAGGCAGGCTTTTTCAATCGGAAAACGACATCTACGACAATGGCAGCATTGGAAATGGAGGGCAGGATCCAGCAGAAACTTGCCCCGCAGAAAGGACAGTCGGCCCGCGGAACCTGGGTCAAGCAGGATTTCATCCTTGAATATCAGGACGGGAACTTCCCGGCCACAGTCTGCTTCACCTCTTTCGGAGAGGATAAAGTGGCCGAACTCGAGAAGTTCCAGGTCGGCGATTCAGTGAAAGTCTCATTCAATCTCAGGGCACGGGAATATGCCGGCAGATGGTACAACGACATCAGGGTCTGGAGAATCACTCCTGCAGGCCAGGGAGCCGGAAGCTACCAGCAGAGGCCGTCTGCAGTCCCGCCTGCGGCACCGGCGCCTACAATCGAGGACCTGCCGGAAGACGACCCGGGCAACGACCTTCCGTTCTAAAGGTCTATCCACCTGATGGAAGGATCCCTCCTCCACCAGGTCATCTGCCTCTTGGCATAATGACGCGTATTCCTCTGGATCAGGCGCACAGCCTCCTCCAGAGGAATTTTCCCGTCCAGATACTCAAAAATCTCCCTGTAGCCCACGGTCTGCAGGGCCTGGCAGTTCCGAAAGGGCAGAAGGGAGCGGACCTCTTCCACAAGCCCCGCATCAATCATTGCAAGCACCCTTGCATCTATTCTTGAATACAGTTCTTCGCGGGGACGGTTGAGCCCGGTCTTCTCTATGACGAAACTACGTTCCCTCCTGAGGCCCGACTTGAAGGAAGAGAAAGGCTTCCCGGAGACCAGGCAGCCTTCGAGGGCGCGGATCAGCCTCTGCGGGTTGCGGATGTCGATTTGCGAATATGTCAGGGGGTCAAGACTCTTCAGCTGTTCGGCGAGAGGTCCGGTGCCGGACTCCGCCAGGCGCGCCCATAGCTCCGCCCTGAGGACAGGATCGGACTCCGGCAGCCTGTCAAGGCCGTTGCAGACGGCATCGATGTAGAGCATCGAGCCTCCTGTCATCACCAGAGTGTCGTGGCCCTCGTCAAAGAGGCGCTCGACAAGCCCGACCGCGTCCTGCTCGTAATCGCCGGCAGTGTAGGAGGAATCGACAGGGAGCGTCTGGATGAAATAGTGCTTGACAGCCGCCAGCTGGGCAGCTGAAGGGACGGCAGTCCCTATCGTCATATTCTTGAAAATCTGCCGGGAATCGCAGGAAATCACAGGCGAACCCGCTTCCACGGCTTTGGAGATGCTGTAGTCCGTCTTTCCGACAGCCGTCGGACCGAGAATGATCTGGAGGCGGCGGGGCATGGCATCATCAGATGTCCAGATCCTCCGTCCCGTCAAAGACTATCTTTCCATCCTCGTCATCGTCGTCTTCCTCGTCCTCACCGTCATCTCCGTCCAGATCCAGATCGGAGACACTGTCCTCGGAAAGCCCCATCATGCTCCAGTCCGGTTTCTGGCCGGGGAGATGGCGCTGTGAGTCGGGCAGGTCCTCGTAGGCGACATAACCGTTCTCGAATTCGACGGGATTCGGACCCTTGACATCCACCAGGACAGGAGATCCGCCCGGAAGCTCCTCCTCGACAGAGTCCAAAGTGACAATCACGCTTTTGCGGTTCGGCACGTCATAGAAATACTGGAATGACACAATCCCCGCCCCGACGGTTGCGCCGACAGAGACATTGTCAACTGTGCCTGAACCGAGGTCGAAAAGACCGTAACGGCCGACCACTCCGCCGGAAGAATCAAGACCTTTGAACATTATCAGCTGGTCCTGGGGGAAATCCATATCCGCCCTCATCTGTTTGTGAAAATCATAGAGGGAAGTCTCCCCTCCCATCTCATAAACTCTGAAAAAACCTTTAATTCCGGCAAGAGTTACCTTATACCTGTAGAGCATAATCTTTAAAAAAACCTGTTTGTACTAAGCCTTGAGGCTTGTATCCGCAAAAGCGGAACCAAAATTACAAAAAATCCCTTTCCGTTGCAAAATAATGTTTAAATCACTAAATTCGCTATTTTGGAAATGGGTGCAACAGAGAACATCTCAACAGACATTTACAGGAGCATTCCGGCTCCTGCGGAGGGCTTGTTCAAAGACAACGGCAGCCGGTTCATAGCTCTTGCCTTTCCTGTGGAGACTGAAGATGAGGTCAAGGAAATCGTGGCTTCCCTCAAGAAGGAGTACCACGATGCAAGACATCACTGCTATGCCTACAGGATCGGCCACAAAGGCGACAGGTTCAGGGCCAATGATGACGGGGAACCATCCTCGTCGGCAGGAAGGCCCATCCTCGGTCAGATCGACTCCAGAAGTCTGAGCGATGTCCTGGTTGTGGTGGTAAGGTACTTCGGCGGCATCAAGTTGGGGATACCGGGGCTGATAAGGGCCTACAAAACCTCCACTGCCGACGCACTCGACAAGGCCGGCACTGTTGAGAAGATTGCCGGAGACTGGTACGAGGTCCGTTTCGGCTACCTTTCGATGAATCAGGTGATGAAGACCGTCAAGGATCTCGACCTGCCTCAGAGGGCCCAGGTGTTCGGCGAAGACTGTTCGATGCAGTGCAGAGTCCGTCTTTCCCTTGCGGAGGATTTCCAAAAAAGGATGGAGGAC
Organism: Candidatus Cryptobacteroides sp.; assembly: GCA_051878295.1. GTDB lineage: Bacteria > Bacteroidota > Bacteroidia > Bacteroidales > UBA932 > Cryptobacteroides. Next base: position 8,427 of record JBJEJV010000039.1, on the reverse strand, counting down.
ATCGGGGACTGCAGGATAACAAAATTGTAAAAACCTTATAGCAAACAATTTAAACACGAGCAAGATGCCTAAGAACCTTGTATCGATCCGTGATTTTTCAAAGGAGGAGATTCTCCACATCCTCGATCTGGCAGCCGAATTCGAAGCCGACCGCGAGCAGGATTTTCTGAAGGGCAAGGTGGTCGCCTGCCTCTTTTTCGAACCTTCCACAAGGACGAGACTTTCATTCGAAGCCGCAGTCAATCGGCTCGGAGCAAGAGTGATAGGATTCCCGGACAACCGCAACACCAGCCAGACAAAGGGCGAAACTCTGGAAGACACAATCAAGATAGTCTCCAACTATGTTGACATGATTGTAATGAGGCATCCGGTTGCAGGCGCGGCCGACATCGCGGCTTCGGTCGCATCCGTGCCCGTCATCAACGCGGGCGACGGAGCGAACCAGCATCCGACCCAGACCCTGCTCGACCTGTATGCAATCAGGAAAACCCAGGGAAGGCTCGAGGATTTGAACATCGACCTCGTCGGCGACATGAAATACGGCCGCGCGGTGCACTCCCTCGTGGAAGCTCTCTCGGGCTTCAACCCTGTATTCACCTTCACTGCTCCGGAAGAGCTGACCCTCCCGAAAAAATATCTCGAGATGCTTGACGAGCGCGGGATCAGATATTCCCAGGTGGAGAAAATCGAGGACGCCATCGACGACTGCGACATCCTCTATATGACCAGAGTGCAGCAGGAAAGGTTCTCCGACCGCGACGAATATGAGAAAGTCAAGGACACCTACCGGCTCACAGCCTCGATGCTCGGCTCGGTCAAGCCGAATATGAGGATTATGCACCCTCTCCCGAGGGTCAACGAAATCGCCAAAGAGATCGACGACACCCCTCACGCCTACTATTTCCAGCAGGCTGGAGGCGGAATGTACGTCAGGATGGCCATCATCTCATATCTCCTCGGCTACAGATGACATCAACGAAACGAACTAATAAGATTTGAGAAACAATGGGAAAAGTACATGTTTTCAACGCAGGTCCCTGCCTGCTTCCCCAGCAAGTGATTGACAATGCCGCACTGGCATTGAAGGATTTCAAAGGCACCGGTGTTTCGGTGCTCAGCATTTCCCACAGGACAAAGGAGTGGGAAGAAACGATGGAAGAATGCCGCTCGCTATGGAAAGAGCTTCTGAATATTCCTGACACCCACGAAGTGCTCTTCCTCGGAGGAGGCGCCTCGATGGAGTTCCTCTGCGTCGCGATGAACTATCTTGAGAAGAAGGCCGCCTACCTCGAAACCGGAGTCTGGGCAAAGAAGGCCCTCAAGGAGGCAAAAGGCCTTGGAGAGGCCTATGCCATCGCAAGTTCAGCCGACAGGAACTATTCCTATATCCCTAAAGGATTCGAGATTCCGACCGACATCGACTACCTCCACATCACCACCAACAACACCATCTACGGCACAGAAATCAAGGAAGACCCGGACTGCCCGGTGCCTCTCATTGCAGATATGTCTTCGGACATCATGAGCCGTCCGGTGGATGTCAGCAAATATGCCCTCATCTACGGCGGTGCGCAGAAGAACGTCGGTCCTGCCGGCGTGGCTTTCGCCATCGTCAACAAGGAGAGCCTCGGAAAGGTCAGCCGGTATATTCCTACAATGCTTGACTACCGCACCCACATCGACAAGCTTTCGATGTTCAACACCCCTCCGGTATTCTCCATCTACGTAATGAACGAGACCCTCAAATGGCTCAAGGAGAATGGAGGAGTGGAAGCCATCCACGAGACCGACGTCCGCAAAGCCGCGCTCCTCTACGGGGAGATAGACCGCAACCCTCTGTTCGTCGGGACTGCCGACGTGGAGGACAGGTCGATAATGAATGCCTGCTTCGTAATGGCCCCGGGCTACGAGAACCTGCAGGACGAGTTCCTCGCCTTCTCCAAATCCAAGGGCATCATAGGCATCAAGGGCCACCGTTCCGTCGGAGGCTTCAGGGCCTCGATCTACAATGCCTGCACCCTCGAGGATGTCCAGGCCCTTGTGGACTGCATGCAGGAATTTGAAACCCTCAAGAAATAAGCGGCCATGAAAGTACTTGTAGCAACCCAGAAGCCTTTCTCCGCCGCCGCAGTTGCCGGCATCAGGGAGATTGTCGAAGCGGCAGGCCATAAATTCGCCGCCCTTGAGAAGTACCCAGAGCAGGCAGACCTCGTTGCGGCCGCCGCAGATACCGACGCTCTCATCATCCGCTCCGACAAGGTCACAGCGGAAGTGCTCGACGCGGCGAAGAATCTCAAGATTATTGTCCGCGCGGGAGCCGGTTACGACAATGTGGATCTGGAGGCCGCGACCGCACACGGTGTCGTGGTGATGAACACCCCGGGACAGAACGCCAACGCCGTGGCCGAACTTGCAATCGCGATGATGATTTATATGAGCCGCGGCCAGTTCACCCCGGCAACGGGCAGCGAGATTCTCGGAAAGTCACTCGGCATCCAGGCCTTCGGCAATGTCGGAAGGCTGGTCGGCAAGAAGGGTGAGGCACTCGGAATGTCCGTGATGGCAATCGACCCCTTCATCCCGGCAGAGAAGATAGCACAGGCCGGAGCGACTCCGGCAGAGAGTCTGGAGCAGCTGTACTCTTCCTGCGATTTCGTCTCCATCCACATCCCTGCGACCCCTCAGACCGTAGGCTCGATCGGCTACGACCTGATTTCGAAGATGCCTAAGGGAGCCTGCCTCGTGAACACCGCCCGCAAGGAGGTCATCGACGAGGCCGGACTTGAAAAAGCCTTGGAAGAGAGGAGCGACCTGAAATACATCACCGATGTGGCTCCGGGCAATTACGAAGCCCTCAGGGAGAAGTTCGGCACCCGCATATTCGCGACCCCGAAGAAAATGGGCGCACAGACAGCGGAGGCCAATCTGAACGCAGGTCTTGCCGCTGCACGCCAGATTGTGGATTTCTTCGAGACGGGAAACACGCGTTTCCAGGTCAACGGGAAGTAGCCGCTCAAGGCACGTCCTTGAATATTCAAAGACAAAGAAAGATAATATTATGGTAAGAGTTAAACCGTTCGCGGCCATCAGACCGCCCAAAGGGATAGTGACGGAAGTCGCCGCCCCTCCTTATGATGTCCTCAATTCCGAAGAGGCGAAAGCAATGGCTGGAGAAAAATCCCTCCTCCATATTACCAAACCCGAAATCGACTTCGACCCGATTCTCGAAGACCACGACCAAAGGGTCTATGACAAAGCCGTACAGAATTTCAAACTGTGGCAGCAGAATGGTTGGCTCAAGCGCGAGGAGAAGGAATGCTACTATGTCTATGCCCAGACTATGGGCGACCGCACACAGTACGGCATCGTTCTCTGCGCCCACACCGACGACTACGCTTCCGGCAAGATCAAGAAGCACGAACTCACCAGAAGGGACAAGGAAGACGACAGGATGATCCACGTCCGGATCCAGAATGCCAACATCGAGCCGGTCTTCTTCGCCTACAAGGATGACGAAACCGTCAATGCCATCGTCGCCGCAAAGTCCGGCGGAGTACCTGAATATGATTTCGTGGACGAGAACGGCTTCAGGCACACGTTCTGGGTCATCGACGAAGACGATTTGATCGCAAAGATCACGGAGACATTCACCGGGAAGGTGGAGGCTTTCTACGTGGCCGACGGACACCACAGGACAGCGGCCGCTGCCAGGGTCGGCGAAGAGAAGAGGGCTAAGAATCCTGCCCACAGCGGTGACGAGGAGTACAACTTCTTCATGGCAGTCTGCTTCCCTGAGAGCCAGCTGAAGATTCTGGACTACAACCGTGTCGTGAAGGATCTGAACGGCCTTACGAAGGAAGAGTTCCTTGAGGCCCTGGCCAAGGACTTCAAGGTCAGCCTTTGCGGTCCTGAAATCTGCCATCCGGACCACCTGCACAACTTCACGATGTATCTGGATGGCGAGTGGTACTCCCTGGAGACCAAGGAAGGACGCTATGACGACAAGGATCCGATCGGGGTGCTCGATGTCACGATTCTTTCCAATCTGGTTCTGGACCGGATTCTGGGCATCAAGGACCTCAGGACCGACAAGAGAATCGACTTCGTCGGCGGCATCCGCGGGCTCGGAGAGCTCTGCCGCAGGGTGGACAGCGGGGAGATGAAGGTGGCTTTCGCACTTTATCCGGTCTCGATGAAACAGCTCATCGACATTGCCGACACCGGCAACATCATGCCTCCGAAGACCACCTGGTTCGAGCCGAAGCTCCGCTCCGGTCTGTTCATCCATTCGCTGGATTGAGGAATAGATGAGGCCTACACTGATCAGACGCCTGTCCGGACATTGATTCCTATGCAGAATCGAATCCGGACAGCATGACGCGCTTTTGTACGCAGTGTATCATCGTCTTTTGTCAACCGCCTTCAGGAGTATGGCTTGTCAAACGGAGAGATCGGCTACTGTTGTCATCTTATCCTCATCACATTTAATATATAAAAAAGATTATGATAAACGTAAAACCGCTCGCGCCAATCAGGTTCCTTGTCTGCATTGTCCTGGCGTCGTCGGCAATCTGCTGCGACAAGAATCCGGTCCGGGACAGGCTTGCGGACATTGATTCCTATGCCGCATCGAATCCGGACAGCGCACGGCGGGCACTGGAAGCCATTGACCAGGATTTCCTGAACACCCGCAGGCTGAAGGCAGAATATGCATTGATGCTTTCTACGGCCCTCAGCCGCTGCAATATCAAGGTCCCGGATGACTCATTAATCAATATCGCTGTAGATTATTTCAAGGCTTTTGGCCCCAAGAAAGAGAAATTCCTTTCCTATTATTATAAAGGACGGGTCTATCATGATATGGAGGACTATGAGTCTGCGATGCTTAATTATCTGAAAGCAGAATGCATACATTCCAAAGATATTCCGCTCAAATACAAGACATCTATTCAACTGAAGAAAGGAGAGATTTATCAGCATTACTACGATTATGACAAAGCTGTTGAATCCTATCGGAAAGCCCAGACCCTTGCTCTGCAATGCGACTGGAAATCCAATTATTTCTACTCCATGTTTGGGGAACTGACCCAGCATATAATTTTCAACAAGAAAGATAAAACGGACAGTATGATTCAATGCATACTGCCTTATCAAAATGAGATGACCCTAAGGCATCGAATGACCTTTGCCGGTCGCATCATTCAAGCATCTTGGTCAAGTGCTGACAAAGACAGCCTTTTGTCTATTGCGCAAGAGTATGAACATAATTATTCATCAATTAATGGTTTCCAATGGGACCTTCTGTCGACCTGTTATACCAAAGCTGGAGCATTGTCCGATGCTGAGAGGACACTGGAAGTATTCAAAGAACAGATTGATGACCCAAGTTCCAATTTGAGATATCTCAAGGCTTTTGTCGAATTGGCTGACAGTTTGGGGCTTCAAGAAGATAGTCAGAAGGCAAAGGCATCCTTCCTGGAGTTGCTCGGACTGCAGGTGTATAATAAAGGAATCAGTGACCTCCGTTTCATGGAGGAAAGAATAGCCCAGGCGAAACGGGCAAGAAAAATGAAATGGGCAATTGCTCTCGGCTCCCTCATCGTTGTCATTTTATGTATCGTGTCTTTCTTGGAACTCAAGAAACGCAGAAAGCAGAAAGAGCGCATCGGTGAACTCTACGATTCCTTGAAAGAAGAGTATGCACAGATGAGTGCCTTGCTCCAAAACAATTCGGACATTCAGGAAGAGGCCCGGAAGGTGCTGGGGAAAAGGGTACAATCCTTGGCACAATTCCTTTCTGCCGATCCGCCGTCTTCCCTGAACAGGGTAGCAGACCAGCTTGACTCTTTGACTGAAAACAGGAAGGATCTGCTGGAAACAATCGGGCTTTTGTACGCCGTGTATCATCCGTCTTTTGTCAACCGCCTGCAGGAGTATGGCTTGTCAAACGGAGAGATTGGCTACTGTTGCCTGCTTATTCTCGGTTTCCGTACCGGAGAAATAGGAGACGTTATCAACCGCAGTTCTTCTTATCACATCTCCAGCGCTATCCGCCAGAAGGTCGGCCTCGGACCGAAAGACACCAATCTCTCGATTTTCATGAAGAATCTCTATCGGGAGACTGAGAACCAAGACTCCTGAAAATAGTCGCGTGTACTTGTCCTCATCACATTTAATATATAAATAAGATTATGATAAACGTAAAACCGCTCGCGCCAATCAGGTTCCTTGTCTGCATTGTCCTGGCGTCGTCGGCAATCTGCTGCGACAAGAATCCGGTCCGGGACAGGCTTGCGGACATTGATTCCTATGCCGCATCGAATCCGGACAGCGCACGGCGGGCTCTGGAAGCCATTGACCAGGATTCCCTGAACACCCGCAGGCTGAAAGCGCAACATGCGCTGATGCTTTCTACAGCCCTCAGCCGCTGCAAGATCAAGGTCCCGGATGACTCCTTGATCAACATCGCAGTAGATTATTTCAAGAGATTTGGTCCTGCGAAGGAGAAATTCCTTTCCTACTACTATCAGGGAAGGGTATATAATGATCTGGAAGACTATGAGTCTGCGATGCTTAGTTATCTGGAAGCAGAAAGCATTCATTCCAAGGATGTCCCTATAAGGCATTTGACAACTTTGTACATTCTGAAAGGTGGAATATACAAGCACTACTATGACCTTGAGAAGTCTGTCAATGCCTTTCGGAAAGCCCAGACCCTTGCTCTTCAATGCGATTGGAAATCCAATTACTACAACGCCTTGGCAGGAGAACTGGGCCAGTATCTCATTCACGAGAAGAAAGCGGAATCGGATAGTATGATTCGGCTTATGATGCCTTTTCGGGATGAAATGCCCCTGACAAACCAGATGTTTTTTGACCATCGGAGACTTCTATCATTTCGGGACACAATGTCCCCGGACAGTCTGCTAGTTGAGGCGCGTGCATTTGAAGAGCACTATTCCTCGATTCCGAGTTTCATGTGGGATGTTTTGTCTTCTTGTTACACAAGAGCAGGAGCTTTTCAGGACGCAGAGAGGGCATTGAACTGCTATAAGGAAACGGTTGATGACCCGAGTTCCGACTTAAAATATCTGAAAAATTATGCGCTCCTTGCCGATAGCCTTGGCTTACACAATGAAAGTCTGGAAGCAAAGGCCGCCTTTGAGGAGATACTCGGAAAACAGGTGTATGAAAAGGGGGCCAGTGACCTCCGTTTCATGGAGGAAAGAATAGCCCAGGCGAAACGGACAAGAAAAATGAAGCGTGCAATCGCTCTCGGCTCCCTCATCGTAGTCATTTTATGTGTCGTGTCTTTCTTGGAACTCAGGAAACGCAGAAAGCAGAAAGAGCGCATCGGTGAACTCTACGATTCCTTGAAAGAAGAGTATGCACAGATGAGTGCCTTGCTCCAAAACAATTCGGACATTCAGGAAGAGGCCCGGAAGGTGCTGGGGAAAAGGGTACAATCCTTGGCACAATTCCTTTCTGCCGATCCGCCGTCTTCCCTGAACAGGGTAGCAGACCAGCTTGACTCTTTGACTGAAAACAGGAAGGATCTGCTGGAAACAATCGGGCTTTTGTACGCCGTGTATCATCCGTCTTTTGTCAACCGCCTGCAGGAGTATGGCTTGTCAAACGGAGAGATTGGCTACTGTTGCCTGCTTATTCTCGGTTTCCGTACCGGAGAAATAGGAGACGTTATCAACCGCAGTTCTTCTTATCACATCTCCAGCGCTATCCGCCAGAAGGTCGGCCTCGGACCGAAAGACACCAATCTCTCGATTTTCATGAAGAATCTTTTCAAAGAAAAGGAGAGCTAATACTTTTTTCTTGTAACTGCAAACTCATCTGCTCGTAATCGATTGATTACGAGCTTTTTTATTGCCTCATTATTCAAACTATTCTTTTCCTGATAATACTATTCAGGGATACCTTTGCAACAACCAAAATGACAAAAACGATGACAAAAAGAACAAAAATGCTGATGCTTCTCATTCTACAAATGATTGCATCGTTCTCATTTACGCTGAGTGCCTATGAACCTCCTTTTGAAGAGATTGTTCCTACCATTGAAGGAGAGAATCCTTCTGAGGAATCTCTTGAATTAGTTGTATATCTTAACACGGTTACCGGTCAAATCACTGTTGAGACAAATCTAAATCAATGGAACAAGGTCTCGATTATTAACATTGACACCGGAGTCCTGTTTTCTGTAGAAATAATTCGTAGTACACAGAACGACGATTACCCGTATTGCACACAAGCCCCTTCTTTCCCTGGAAACTATTGCATTCTATTCGAAAATGAATCAACTGAAGTATCCGGATACTTTACTATTGTATAACTTAATGGAAATCGGAAATTTCCGATTTGCATTAAAATAGGAACTGCAAAGATATAGGAACTTATTAGTTAACATCCTGTAAG
>JBJEJV010000038.1:0-41966 GCA_051878295.1 Candidatus Cryptobacteroides sp. | reverse complement strand
TTATCCAACAAAGGTATGCTTTCCCATTCCTTCCAGCCCTCAACCATCATATGAGTACAAGAGAAATCTATTTCCTCTTCTATTTCAAATGAGGAAAGATAATATGAGTCTATCCAATCATCACTATCAACAAATGTGACCCACTCCCCCTTTGCATTATCCAGTCCCACATTCCTCGCCGAGCTGACACCTCCATTTTCCTTATGGAACACCCTCACGCGGCTGTCCTTGGCGGCATATTCATCGCAAATCTCGCCAGATCGGTCCTTACTTCCATCATCAATCAGCAGGCACTCGAAATCAGTGAAGGTCTGCGCAAGAATGCTGTCCACGCATCGTCTGATTGTGGATTCTGCATTATAGACGGGTACTATAACTGAAATTTTCGGACAATCCATAACTTATATCTTCTTGACCACATATTTCTGTTTAGGATCTGTCTTGCTTTCTGATGAAGTCATCGTCAATACATCGCCAAGTAATGGATCAATGTAAAAGCGCTTCATTCTGTATTTATCGGAATATCCCAAATAATCTGAAATCTCCTTTAGAGTGTGAGGTTCTTGACAATAGTTCATCAATTTTTGTATAGTTTCTTGCTTTTTCTTGTCTCGTGACCTTACTCCTTGACTTTTTACTCCTTGACTTTTTACTCCTTGACTTTTCATTTTCCATATATTCAGAATTCAAGGAGTAAGAAGTCCAACGACCTTTGTTGCCTGATAGGAGCATACCGTTGCCAACCAAGGAATACAAAGCCATTGATTTTGCGGGGTTAAAAGCCGCAGAATTACGTCCGCACACCTATTCGGTCAATTACAATTTTGCTCACCTCAAAAGGATGCACATCTACGCATTCAGCCATCTTAGGATAGAAAAGCACCAGATTCTTCCCTCCTTTCCAAACTGAACTTTTGAACATAATGCCATCAGCTCCGTTAGCCTTGAAATATTCGCAAATATACTGTGTGGGTACATATTCCAAGTCAGTATCATAACTATGAAGAGGTTTGGACAAGTCATTGCTGATAGCATCGAATAACACACGACGCTTCACTTGCTTTTTAAAGGAATCCTCTCCCTCATCATAAAACACCTTGAACAAATTGATTTTCTCGGTAAAGTCAACTATTTTGACATCATCTTCAAGGATGATGAACTCTCCGATATCAACTCTGTCCAAAAAGTATGGCCGAACCTCATAAAAAGGTGTTTGATCATCGCAACAAAGATACAGATAACTTATTCCCTTAGGATTCGCTCTCCCAGCAGTTGCAAGAAGCGGCTTCGGGGGACAGCCCATCTCATCCTTTTTGAAAACAGGTTCCTCTTTATGGTGTACTCTTGCACGATAGTACTTGTTTGTCCGATAAAGATTCAGAGAATCCTCAACGATATCAAATTCTTCAAGCACATCAAAAATAGACTCCATCCGGCAAAAGTAACGAGAATTATTCTTTACTTCCTCTTTAACATCTTCCCAAGCCTGCAAATAATACTGATACTCTGCGACATAGTTTACCAAGCTATTGGGAGTCAAGTTGTTGCCTAACTGTAAAAGAACAACAGATAGGGAATGCTCATCTGCAAAGATATGCCAGTCATCTATCATGGCCTTTGATAGCGGGTTCCCTGTTTCCGATTGTTCATATAGAGACAAGACTGCCAGAAGGAAATCCTCCACAGTCTGTTTTCCATCCTCACTGTTATCCTCCAAAAGACTGACTATTTCTGTATCCGTGAAATAGCCTTTATTCAAATCCAACATCCTCACTCCTCCTTTTCGTGCAATATGCGGCTAATTAACTCAAGATGATTCTTAATACTGAATTTTTTTATGGCGCCAAGACCAGGATAACCTTGATTGGTTATCTGCTCCACGGCAATGGTCCTGGGCTTGTCGAGATAAAAAGGAGATATCTTGTCATTAGCCTCGCGAAATTCATTACGGATATCGTTTGAGCCATTGCGTGAGTCTGAAAGAAAATGGTGTACATAAATCGCCTTATCAGATTTCTTGTAAGTCATATGAATCGCAACAACTTGCGGCAGGACTCCGCCCTCACGGAAGTTCCGGGACAATACTGTAAAATCTGAAAAACCATAAATATCGAACAATGTGTCATAGTAGCTGAAGGTGTCTGAAAAGAACTCATCAAGATTATCCCTATATGCATTATTGGTCGATTTTTCAGGGAAACAATCTTCAATAGTTATTATTCTCTTGCCAGTAGCCTTCAAACCATTGATGACTGGCGGCCGTTGAGTCAGATTCAATACCGCAACAAATTTTACATTATCGTTATTGATAAGCCGTACAATGTCAGGATCATCAAGATCAACATTCGTAAAGAATACGAGCATTACATTATCAAAGTTATACTGACTTATCGATTCTTGTATGGAATCAATATTGGCATTACTATTGACCTCGTATGCCTGTACCCAATTTACATCAGTCAGGTTTGCGGTATCCAAGAATGTCTGAATATCAAATGTCAATCTTTGGAAATCTCCCGTTCTTGAGTTCATTACAACAGCGAAAGGCATTCCAACATCGCCCATTACCTGAACGCAAGATACCAATGAACGGATATCTTTCTTCACCGGCTCTATTATGGGCATGATTTGACGTCCATAATCCTTGCCATAGCTCTCCTCCGCGAACTCTTTAATGGCCTTCAATTCATAGAGTTTTCCTCTTAAGAATGGTAAATACATAATCAGATAATGTTATTGTTCAGGCTCTTTGTTATCAAGTCCAGTTGTTTTACGGAAAGATGCATACTCAGGCAGATCTGATATAGTTCACGAGGAGTCTTGGCGAGCACATCAAAGTTACTTTTCCTTTTCTCAATCGTCTCCAAAAAAGCTCTATGGAGATTTCGTCTCTCCAATGTTCTTAATATGCTTCTACATTCTTCAAAGTGCAAATATTTGCTCTCAGATAAACTGGCACACGCATAATGCTCTGCCATATATTCATACTCTTCGGCACGCAGGCAAGTCATAAGCACATCAACATCTATTTGATTATCAGCCTGTGCCGGTCTAAGTTCCTGGAGTTCAATCTTTCCTCGAGGACTGTGACAAAAAGCAATGATACCCACATCTTTGTCGTAATCGAGCCAGTTATCAACTTCATCCTGTTCCACAACAAGATAGCACTTGTCAAAGACACGCTTGTAATCATTCATCTGTCCTTCCAACCGGCGAGGAGAATCATAGCCAGTCTTAATTTCGTATGCACGGCTTTCACCATTAAAAAAAGCCAAATCTACTATGGAATTGCCTACCCGGAATTCATTCACGGCAAGCGACTGCCTATGAGCATAATGCTTACGGAGTTCTGCGATGATTTCGTTTTTAAAGACGTACTCGCATCTGTAATTCGCTTTCATCGAAGCATAGAACCAATGCAAACAGTCCATATAAGTCTCATCTGACTTATGCTTATGCGTGCGACAAAGCTTCGTTAGCATTTCTGAGTCGCCCCATCGCAAAATATCAGCATATACACCTCGGCAAAATGCCTTGGCATATTGCCTGGAAGGATGTATTTGAACTGTTTTCCCCATAATAATGTGCCGACTCTCTTTCATTCAATTTCTTTCGCTGTATCAATCCAGACACAAAACGCATCTGCGACGGCAAAGCTATATATTGTTTCCCGTTCTTCCTACAACTTGTGGACTATTTCACCAATAGAACATTCACGTTTTTATGTTTTTTTAATTTTTGAGATTTTTATTAATTTCTGATTATGACAATGCTTTTCTCAAAAAGACCATGCTCTCGGATCTTTTTGCTTCAAGGATTTCATAGACTCTATCCCAGTCGATTTCCTTTTCCGGAATTGTCGGAGCATCCAATGAAACAAGTCTGTCCAAAAGGCCGAATTGCCCCAAAAGTGAATGGAATCGCGCCATTCCCCTGAAATCGTTGCCGATACAAAGAAAAGGTTTCTTGAACAAAATCGAGAAAACACAGGCATGGAAGGAGTCAGTAATCACGAATTCCGCATCACGGAAGGACCTGAGCCAGTCTTCGACCGGAGGTTGCTGTCTATTGCCAAGTTTCGACTCTTGATTCCCCATCTCCACCCTTGAGTTGGCCCTGAACGGTTTCAGACCAATTTTATTCGCAAGCAGGTCAATCGCCCTGTCAGTAAGTGGGGATTCATCCAAGATATAAGTCATAAGCTTGCCGGAAGGGGCAGGGGCATTTTCCGATAGTCTGTCATAATCCCCATCCGTCAACAACAGTGTAGGGTCAAGTGTCTGTACGGCATCCACTCCGAAGATGTCTCTACAAAGTTTGATACCTGATTCCTCCCTGACAGAAACGGCCTCGAACATCGGAATCGTCCTCCTTGCTAACCTTTTCTCGCTTTCAGAGAACTCATCATTATCTACTCCAAATGATGCAGAAAATGCAATTCTATGAACTTTGCTCGTACCAAGGAACGCAGTGAGATATCTTTCTATATGGCCTGACATATACGGCCGCCAAACCTGGTCGCTTCCCACAACAAAGATATCGTATTCCCCTGCCAATGATTCATTCCAATCTTCCGGTTCAAGAAATCTGCAATGTATATTATCAGCAATGAAGTTATCGGTATTCTTACGAACAAACTTGTAAGGATGTTCAAATATCGGCAGTCTCCTATCACCACAAAAATACTTCCGTACCAACCGCTTGCCCCAGACCAGGGGCATCTGCCAGGCCGGGTGCAATGGAGGGAATGTAACTTCCGGCTGGAGGTGTTCCACGCTGTGGCCCAGCCGCTCGAGCACCGTCTGCAAAGCATAGGCCTGCAGAATCCCACCGTAGTTGGTGTGAAGCGGGAGTGTAAGTATAGCTATCTTCATCGTCTTTCTCCTGTAATCCTGTACAATTTGCGTCTGATTCTGGCAAGAAGACCAGAGCTGTAGAGGCTATCGTAGGCCTCGGAGAAGCATCCGCTCTTTTTCAACACGTAGAAAAACCAGTTCCTGTTGACGTGAGGCCGGACTGAAGAATGGAAAGAGGGGTTATGCTTGAAAGCCTCCTCCGCCGGGACTTCTAAAGCCACCATCTCCAACTTGTCCAATGCTCTCCTGCCCGCATCGGTATTGACCGAGACAACACTGCATCCCTTGTCATCGTCAAACTCAGGCATCAGCTTGTCTATGCCCCAGAAATCACCGAGGGTGATGTCACTGCCTGATTTCCCTGACTTGGCAGGACAATCATAGCAAGAGGGGCGGAGAATGACATTTTCAAGAAAAAGCCGGAAGAAAACATTGTCAGCAAAGTGCTCTCTATGTTCTATGCCTTTTTCTCCACAGATTGAGATACTGTATTGTTTCCAGCCGGAAGTCTTGTCCCTGAATGAGACATCCGAAACGCAGCCGCATTTCTTGCGGGCCAATTCGTCCAGATACAATCTCCATACTTTGGGACTCGTCGCACCGTGGCAAATCACATCCACGGCAAGCAGATTGTCATAGTCCTTGCCCAAATAATTTTTCAGTCCCGCTATTTGGCAGGGAGTTCCTGAAAACAAGACCTGCCATCCCTTGTCCAGAAAATCTTTGGCCTGGGAGAATGTCTGCCCAACGACGCTCTGCATGTATTTCGAGCCTCTCAATCCAGGAAGAGACTCCTTGTCTTCCACGAAAATATGCTCGGCTTCCCATCTGTCGTTGAAAGCGGAACCGAAAATGACTCCTCCTTCTTCCAGGACCGTCTCTGCAAGAAGGCTGAAAACTCCTCCGGAACTGCTCGCTTCCCTGATTCTGTCATCTTTGGCCTTTGCCGCATAAACAAGTGATGGCTTCTTTGGGACACCCTGATTCAATTCTGGGCACACACTTTCGCACAGGCCGCATCCGATGCACCTATCCTTATCAATCTCCGGATAAAGGAATCCTTCCGGGTCTTCCCTCATCGAGATGCATCGTTTCGGGCATTTCTGGGCGCAGGCCGAGCAGCCGCAGCAATTCTTTTTGTCTGTTATGTTAACCACGTATCCGGTTGATTATTGTCCTGGCCTTGCCGAGGATGAGCTGCCTCTCTTGGGCTGAGCAGCCGAGGTAGAGGACGGAGAGGAGCACAGTCACCACGCTGACAAAGCCCACTGTGAGGAAACGAGGCCAGCCCAGGGGCATTGAAAGATGGAGGATGAATGGGAGCACTACCGCGGAAGCTGTCACGATAGTGACGTTCAGCAGCACGTGTCTTATGAAATGTGGCATCGACAGGCCGGCCATCTTCCGCAGGAAGAGAAGACGGGCGAAAAGGCAGGCGATGTCCACCAGGATTGCCACAATGTAGGTTGACTCAGGCTGCATCCCAAGCTTCAGGCAGAGATAGGACAGGGGGAAGTTGAGCATTAATATGCCGCCAACAACTATCTGGTAATTGCGGATTTTTCCAGTCGCGTTCTGCAGATTGATCAGAGTGTTCGACAAGGTAGTGATAAGGGACATCATCAGTACGAGATGGACAAAGTCGATGCTATGTTCCGGAAAGTTGCCGAGCCAGATTCCGAGTATGAACTCCGTCTCCATCAGTATCGGGACAGCGAAGAAGAGGATGATGTAGAACGAGAATCGCGACCCTCTCTCTACAAGGGAATGGGCGTATTCCAAATCGCCTGCCGCATAGAGCTTTGTTATCTGCGGATTGAGGGCGGTCATAAAGTTGGAGGCGAAAGAAGTGACAGCAGTGTTGACTGAAGTTGCAATGCCTCTCGCCGCGTTCAGGACCGGGCCGACGAAGACATTGTAGAGAAGATTCACTCCCTGGTCCTTCAAAAGTCCAGCCGTGCATCCGATGAAGTTCCAGGTGGCGAATGAGCCCATCTCCGAGAAGGTTTTCCTGTCGAAAGAGAAGGAGATCCTGCATTCCTCGAAACTGCGTCTGCAGTAGAGGAGGTAGATGGCCTGCATCGTGAGCCCGAGAATCGTAACAAGGACCGAATAGGTAATCAGCCTGTCGCTCACCCAAGAACTGTAGGCTATGAAGATGACTATTGCGAGCCTGGCGAGGATTTCGAAAATGCCGAAGAAAGCGAAGGCGCCCAGTTTCTCGTGGGAGACAATCGAGGCGCTGAAAGGCACGGAGAGGAGACTGAAAACGAATGAAACTATCGATGCCTGGAAAACGACTTCGGCTGCGGCCATCCTCGCTGGAGGAATCGTCATCTTGTTGTGCAGGAACCAGATTCCAAGGGTCTCGGACAGGATGAGGACAATGATGACGAGTACCACCTGAATCAGCAGCGATGTCGAGAAGACAAGGCGCAGTTTCTCTCTGTTGCCTGTTCCGAGTTCGAAGGTCAGGAAGCGGCTGACTGCCGCTGACTGGGAAGCGGAAATAAGCGAAAACATCGAGACGAATCCGCCTACGGCTCCATATATGCCGTAGTCCTCGACACCGAGGGCATTGAGCAGCACCCTCGAGGTGTAGAGGGAGACCAGCATCCCGAACAGCATCCGCACATAGAGCATCAGCGTGTTTTTCGCGATGCGGCGGTTGTTGGCGGAATGGTCTGCCAGAGAGTCGAACTGTCCAGTGTTTTCTTTACTCATTGCAGTGTCACTTCCTTTTTCCGAAGAGCCTGGCCCAGAAGCCTGGACGGGGTGCGGGGGCGAGAGAATTGCCGGTGGCGCGGAGATACTCTTCGTAAGTCCAGTGATTGGAGACCATCTCGTAGATCACGCCCCAGTCTGGGAGGCCTCCGAGATTGCGGTCGTCGATGTAGAGGTCGGCCTTGATCTTGCGGGAGACTGTCACGGACTCATCCGCCAGATCATCGGGATGGTTGGAGTTGACGGCATAGAATTCGAGCCCGCGCTCACGGCAGAAGTCGAGAGCCTCCTCAAGGAGACGGCCCTCGCGTGCTGTCCAGAGAATCAGGATGTTCCTCTCCTCCTGCAGCCTTTTCAGCGTTGCTGTGGCAAATGGGATTTCCTTTCCGATTGCGGGATACCTGTGTTCAACGATTGTCCCGTCAAAATCTACGGCGATAATCATTTCCGATACTGTTGTCAGTTATTTTTTCCCCGGTTCCAGAACCTGCACAAGGTCGGGATGGACCAGGGCTTTGGCTACCGTTATAACATCCTCAATCTGTATGACGAGCCTGCGGTCTCGCGCTCCCTTTACCTTGAGGAAGACTCCCTCATAGCCCTCCAGCGAGCCGCCTGTGACACGTACGCGAGTACCTTTGGCGAGGTTGAGCTCACCCGGCTGGAAGTACAGCAGAGTTTCGTCGTAGTCTGCCGTCACGGCGATGAACTGCCGCATCTGCTTGTCCGGGACTATTATCTTCTCTCCTTTGCGGCTGTCCATCATATACTGCAGGTACGGGATGGACTTTTCCTTGATCTGCCGCATAGTGGACGGAAGGGTGTGGACGAAAATAAGATTGTGGATGACCGGAACAAGAATTTTCTTTTTGGGATGCTTGGGGTCCCTGACATATTTTTGGGGTACAAAGTTCTCTATCCCCATTTCGTCGAGCAGGCGCTGCGCAAGGAGTTCCCTCCGGTAGGTCACTCTCATTGCGAACCAGACTCTTTCTCCTTCTTCAATTTCAACAGCCATTCACAATCCCCCGTTAGAATGAACAAAAAATCTTGGGGCTTGGATTTCTGCGTAAGACGCTGAAATCCAATTCAATACAGCCCTTGGCGCAAAAATGCTCTTCAATAATGAATCAAGATTCAGGTTAGATTAAAAAACACTTACTTCACCAAGAAGTCAAGCAAAGTTAACACTATTTTTTTTAATTGGCAATATGATTCTTGCGGTCGATGCTGCTGTTCAGAATATATACTTTATTTATACTTTGCAGCGGTCCGTTTGAACTTCGGGGCAATCCGGCTCAACAAGTAGAAGTGTTTCCCGCGGATCAGCCACAATGCGACCCGTTGATCCAAGGAAAATGGCGGGCAGGTCAGGAGGAATCCGGGCGGAATTATCATCAAGCCTTCCTGCAGCTCAGGATAGGAGGCAGGGGAAAAGACCAGCGGCCAGGCGTTGCCGATAATCCTTCTGTAAATGTTGTCACGATTGCGGGGCAGCAAACCCGTCTTTTCCAGAAGACGGTACACCTCACAGATATGGGAGAATCTGTTGAAGTAATAATCCGCAGTTATATTGTTCGTGGCACTGGATTCATTCCTGCGGTCATAATAATACAATGGACGTTTCAGATGTCCGCATCTTTCTGAACGGACAAGGGCCACAATCAGGAATTGGGTGTCTTCGCAATACTTGTAGCGGGTGTTGAACCTGAGCGAGTGACGCTCAATCAATGCCTTTGAAAAAAGGGAAGTAACGACAATTCCCCAACTGTACTCGTCCACGGAATCAATCAAGTCGCTTTTGTCGATGGTAGCGATGTCTATAGGATGTTCTCCTGACCAATCGAAGGAATCAAAACTCAGGGCGCCTGTCTCTTTGACTTCCACCAGGTCACAAGTCACGACATCGGACCCGGTAGAGATGGCTTCGCTGTGGAGAGACTCCAGGAAGTCATCCTGCACCCAATCGTCGCTGTCCACAAATGCGACCCACTCTCCCCTGGCATTGTCCAAGCCCAGATTCCTTGCCGAACTGACTCCGCCGTTCTCCTTGTGGAAGACCCTCACCCTGCTGTCCTTTGCGGCAAAGTCATCGCAGATCTCCCCGGACCTGTCCTTGCTTCCGTCATCTATCAGCAGGCACTCAAAATCAGTGAAAGTCTGCGCAAGAATGCTGTCCACGCATCGCCTGACGGTGGATTCAGCATTATAGCAAGGCACTATTACTGAAATCTTCGGATCACTACACATTGTCTCTTTATTATAATCTTGCACCGCACATCCCGAGGCCAAAACGATGCACGCGAAGAGCGTCAGCAAAGGACTCAGAACGGATAACCGACTCCGAAATGTATGGCAAAACTGTCGTTCTTCGTCCACAGCTTCGGAGAAACCCACGGATTCTCCCTTGACGGTTCGTAAATCTTGATACCGGTGTCTATTCTCAAAATGAGGAAGTTGAGGTCGAGCCTGATGCCTAAGCCCCAGTTCGCGGCGATGGTCTTGCCGAGATTGGAGAAGGAAAAGTCGGTCTTGAGATTCTCATCTCCCCCGTTGCCGCTCTTCAGGGTCCAGACATTGCCCACGTCGGTGAACAGTGCGCCGCCCAGCCTCCAGAACAGAGGGAAACGGTACTCCAGATTGGCTTCCAGTTTCACATCGCCGGTCTGGCTCGGAATCACGAAGAGCGGATTCATCGCGGAATTCCCCGGGCCGAGGGCCCTTGCCTGCCATCCGCGCATACTGTTTGAACCTCCGCTGTAGAACTGTTTTTCAAACGGCATCCTTGCCGAGTTGCCGTAGGCGAAGCCCGCTCCGGCAAGCACCCTCATCGCAAGGGAATGGTTTCTTCCGGAAAACATCAGGGTCTTGGCGAAGGAAAGTTCGCTTCTGACGTACTGTGAATATGGTACATCCCAAATCGTGTGCTGCCCCGACTCGTTCTGCTTCATCAGCGGATTGAAGAGACTCATCAGGTTGCCGGATGCATCTATCTGGAACTTGGCCGAATAGTGCGAGACTTTTGGATTCAGATCCGTCGAACTCGAGTACCAGAGCATTACTCCTGCACCCTCGTCGATGTGGTTCTGGTAGGCCTCCATTATGAAAGGATTGGCCGCGAGGTTGGAGGCGAAATCGCTGTCGAGGTTGCTCAGTTTCACCAGTTTCACCCTCAGCGGATAGGCCTGGTACATCATATGTCCGCCCAGGGAGTTGCCGGTGTAGCCGTAGTTCATCGAAATCATATGCCTGGTATATTCAGGCCTGCTCTGGAAATTGTAGGAGGCGCCGATTTCGGTCCTCGGCAGGTCCGCTCCCTTGAAGAGGCTTCGAGGCAGTCCGAGGAACTCCGGCAGGCTTATGCTGGAAGACACACCGAATTCGTTGGACCTGATGTTGCGGTCCTTGAACTTGAACTGGAAGTTCCCGAGAAAGCTCAGGTTCATCCATTCCCCGCCGTGGAAGATGTTCTTGTGGAAATAGCTCAGCTGCGGAGAAACACCAATCAGGCCGTTGGAATTGGTGGAGGCCTCAAAGTCGGCCTTGAATCCCTGTCGCTTGGAGCCGCTCAGGTTGATGTTGCAGTCCACGACGGAAGAATCCCCCGGGGTCATTTCGATGTTCACGCCGTTGAAAAGGCGCAGCGCCGACAGCCTCGAATAGGTGTTGTTCACATCCCTCTCGTCGTAGAGGTCGCCGGGCCTTATCGTGCAGATTTCCCTCAGGACCTTCTCCCGGAAACGGATGTCCTCGTCGTAGGCGATGCTGACGTCCCCGATGGAATAGCGGGTGTGCGGCCTGGCGCTCTCCGCAGTCTGGTTCCTGGTATATTCACGGATGCTCATCTTGAGCTTTGCCGTCTCCGAGCCGAGGGTGTCGGCCTCGAAGGCCAGATAGTGCTTCGTGAAGCCGAAATAGCCTTTCTGCCGCAGCGCCGCAGCCACCCTTTCGCTTTCCGCCTCGAGCGAGCTCTCCGACAGCCAGTCCCCTTTCCTGATGCCCAGGTTGGTGGTGTCCGGGAGGAAATCCTCCCTGATGCTGCCCTCCGGCAGGTCGAACTCGATGTCGGAAATCCTTATGCGCTTCCCCAAGGTGACGTTGTAGAAGACATCGACCTTCTTGCCTTCGATTCGGGCGAAACTCTCCACCTTGGAGCCGTAGTAGCCCTGGTACTCAAGGTGCCTTTCGATGTTTTCCACACTCGTGCCCACCGATGCGGGATCATAGACGACCGGGGCGACTCCGATTTTCCTGAAGAACTTGCCGAAGCCCTTCTCCCCGTTCTGTCCGGACCAGTTGTAGATGTTCAGGAAGGGGTTCCAGCCGAAGATAAGATAGCTGTTGGACTTCTGTTTGATGTAGGGCTGGATGTCCTTGACGTCATATTTCCTGTCGTTGGTCACAATGACCTTGTTCGAGGCGAGGCGGTACTCTCCGTCGGCAAGCGACCTTGTCGTGCTGCACGAAAGGGCTACGAAGCAAAGGGCGCAGCAGGACACCCGCAGGGCGGCCCGGAGGAATCGTCTTTGAATATGCCGTTGTCTCATACTATGCAAAAATAGCAAGGGTTTCCGAGATTATGGCCAAAACGCTCCGAAAATATGTTATATTTGTAATTGAAGCAGGGCCGGGGATTCCCGGTCATTGACAGTCCCACAGAGTGCCTTGGAGTATGGAAATACCTGTATCCTTGAATGAGATAAAATTCGTCAAATTATTGACGCAAAAGAAATACCGCGACCAGGAAGGAGCTTTCCTCGTGGAAGGGGAAAAGATGGTCGCAGAGGCCCTTGACTCCCCTTTCCGGGTCCTCAGGGTCTTCAGGCTCGAAGAAGTCGGGGCCAAGGCGATGTCCCGCCTGAGCCAGACGGCATCCCCTTCTCCCGCCGTGGCGGTGGTGGCCAAGCCGGAGGGCCTGACGCTGGAGGACACTTCCCGAATCCCGGGCAAAGGCCTGCTGCTGGCCCTGGACGGGCTGCGCGACCCGGGCAATCTCGGAACGGTACTTCGCATCGCCGACTGGTTCGGAATCGATGCCGTCTATGCTTCCCCGGACACGGTGGACTTCTTCAATCCGAAGGTCGTGCAGTCCACGATGGGCGCCATATTCAGGGTCAGGTTCCACTATTGTGACATTCCAAGCCTCTGCGGCTCCGTGCGTGAAGCCGGAGGAAGGGTTTACGGCACTTTCCTGGACGGGACCGACCTCTATTCCGAGGAACTGTCCGCAGGCGAGGAAGCCCCTTCCCTGATCGTCATCGGCAACGAGTCCGAAGGCATCTCGAAGGCGGTCGGGGCGATGGTGACGGACAGGCTCTTCATCCCTCCTTATCCGGAGGACTGCCGGGGCTCAGAATCACTCAATGCGGCGGTGGCGACGGCTGTCACGGTGGCCGAATTCAGGAGACGACAAGCGATGAAACGATAATACGGACCAGATGAACGAGGAATCATTGATGAAATCCAGGATCAGGAAGATCCTGATGATCTGCAGCAACTACGACGCTTTCTCCCTCGAGGAGGACGGAAGAATCGAAAGACAGATAATCGAGGAATACCGGGAGTTGAACCTGAGTTCCCCTCCGACCTTTGTCTGGAAGACATCCTCTGCCGAAGCCCGGGCCTATCTCGAGTCCGGCAGCGAGTCGGCCTCCGACGTTGATATGATAATGTGTATGTACAACGACAATGACAAGGAGGTCTTCAGCCTTGCCGCCGAATTGAAGGCCAAGCAGGTCTCGATTCCTTTCATCCTGCTTATCCACTACTCCAAGGCAGTCCGGCAGAAGGTCTTCGAGATGGACCGCACCGGCATCGACTTCGTTTTCAGCTGGCACGGCAACGCCGACCTCATCCTCGCCATCGTCAAGCTGCTGGAGGACTCCGCCAATGCCGACAACGATGTCTTTGAAGTGGGAGTGAAGGTCATCCTGCTGGTCGAGGACTCCATCCGCTACTACTCCACCTATCTCCCGGAACTCTACAAGCTCGTGCTGACCCAGAGCCGGGAGTTCGTCAAGGAGTGCCTGAACGAGGACCAGAAGAGGAACAGGAAGCGCTCGCGTCCGAAAATCCTGCTTGCGACCTGCTATGAAGAGGCGGTCAACTATTTCGAGAGGTACAAGGACCATCTGCTCGGCGTCATCTCGGACGTCGGGATGGTGGTGCACAAGGGGGATTCCGACAGCTCGGAGAAACTCGACGCGGGAATCGACCTCGTGCGCAGGATCCGTGAATATGACCCGCTGATGCCTGTCCTCCTCCAGTCTTCGCAAGGCAGCATGTCCGAATATGCCCGGCAGCTCGGGGCGGGCTTCCTGAAGAAATATTCAAGGACCCTCTTCCTGCAGCTCGGCGACTATATGAAGGAAGAATTCGGCTTCGGCGACTTCGTGTTCAAGGACAGCTCCGGCATTGAATATGGCAGGGCTTCGAGCCTCACGGGACTTGAGAACATCATCCACGAGATTCCGGACCGGATTCTGGTCAGCAACACCTCGAGGAATATGTTCTCGAAGTGGTTCTACGCCAGGGGACTTTTCGCCCTGGCCGAGACTTTCAGGGCCCACCACCACACCGACGCCGGCCTCTTCAGGGAATTTCTCCTGAAAGAAATCTCCTCCTACCACTCCCGGAGCGGGCAGGGCATCATCGCCGAATTTCACAGGGATTCCTACAAGGACTACTATTGGTTCTCGAGGATGGGCGAAGGCAGCCTGGGCGGAAAGGCCAGGGGACTCGCCTTCCTCAATCACCTGATTCAGAAATACAGCCTGTCGGAGCGCTACGAAGGGCTTTCGGTCTCCATCCCCCGCACAGTCGTGGTCACGACAGAATGGTTCGACCGCTTTATCCAGGAGAACGGACTGCAGTACGTCATCGACTCGGAACTCTCCGACGACGAGATACTCTCCGAATTTGTGGCCTCCACCCTGCCGGACGAGCTTGTCCAGAATCTCCGGGCCTTTGTCCGGACCTGCCGCGGCCCGCTGGCCATCAGGTCCAGCTCCAAGCTCGAGGACAGCAACTTCCAGCCTTTCGCGGGAGTGTATTCAACCTATATGTGCCCTCTGGTCGAGAACAGGGACAAGATGCTCCGCGAGGTCGTCAAGGCCATCAAGAGCGTCTATGCCTCGACCTTCTTCGTGGGAAGCCGCAACTACATCCAGGCGAGCGGCAACCTCCTCGGGGAGGAAAAGATGTCGGTAATCATCCAGGACATCTGCGGAAGCGCCCACGGCAATGATTTCTACCCGATGATGTCCGGTGTGGGACGTTCCCTGAACTCCTACCCGATAGGTTCGGAGAAGGCCGAGGACGGTGTCCTGAATGTGGCCTTCGGACTCGGTAAGACCGTCGTTGACGGCGGCAAGACCCTCCGGCTCTGCCCGAAGCAGCCCCGGAAGATTCTCCAGCTCACCGAGACCCGGATGGCCCTGCGGGAGACCCAGAACGAGATGTTCACCCTCGACCTCAATCCGGCTTCCTTCAAGGTGTCCAAGAACGACGGCATCAACCTCCGCAATGTCAAGGTGACCGACGCGCTGAAGGAATATGACCACCCGGAGCTGGTCGCCTCCACCTATGTGGCGCAGGACGACAGGATCCAGCCGGGAGTGAACGCCAACGGGCCGAGAATCATCAGCTTCGACGCCATATTCAAGTACGGGAGGTTCCCTCTCGCTTCCGCGCTCCGCGAGATTATGGACATCTGCAAGGAGGAACTGATGTGCGACATTGAAATAGAGTTCGCCGTCGATCCCGTTCCGGATTCCGGCGGGACCGAGGCCGATCTGAAGCTCCTGCAGGTGCGTCCTGTGGCCAACAACACCGAGAGGAGCGTCTCCAACATCTACGAGGTCAGCAATTCCCTCGGGACCGAGCTGGTCAGCTGCGACAATGCCCTGGGCAACGGTTTCTTCAAGGAATCCTCCTACATCGTCGTCCTGCCTCCGGAGACCTTCGACAAGATGCAGACTCCGGGGATGGCCGCCGAGATTTCAAGGATAAACGCCCTCCTGAACGAATCGAAGGAGAGCTGTTTCCTGATTGGCCCGGGCAGATGGGGCTCGACGATTCCGACTCTCGGAGTGCCGGTGCTCTGGACCGACATTTCTTCCGCAAGGATGGTCGTGGAGTACAGCCTCGAGGATTTCCGCGTTGACCCGAGCCAGGGCACGCATTTCTTCCAGAACATCACCTCCCTCGGCGTGGGCTATCTTACCGTGGACAGCTACGCCGGCTCGGGGACGGTCGATTTCGAGGCCATCAGCCGGCTGGAATGCGTCCACAAGGGCACTTGGGCGAGGGTTTACAAGGTGCCGGGACTGACCGGCTACATCGACAGGGACAGGGGTATGGCTGTCATAGGTTTCTGAGGATGGGAAAGATGATGGTTTACCAGATGCTCCCCCGGCTTTGGAATTCGGGAGAATCCACGGGGGGCGCTCCTGCCAGCGGGAAGTTTTCCGACATTGACGGACCTTTCCTTGAATATCTCCGCTCCTGCGGATTCACCCACCTGTGGCTGACCGGGCTTGTCCGCCACGCCACGACCGTCGGCTACGAAGGGCTGCCGGCCTCCTCCTCCCAGGTGGTAAAGGGGGCTGCAGGCTCTCCCTACGCCATTGTCGATTACTACGACGTGAATCCTTATCTGGCCGACAATGCCGGCGAGAGGTTCGGCGAATTCAGATCATTGCTAGACAGGATCCACGGGCACGGGCTGAAACTCGTGATGGATTTCGTGCCCAACCACGTTTCCCGTGACTACGGGAGGAAAGGCCTGCTGCACAGTTCGGTGAAGGCCCTGGGCGAAGACGACGACCGGAGCGTCCATTGGAAGCCGGAGAATGATTTCTACTACTATCCGGGCGAAGACCTGCGGCTCCCGACAGGGCCGAAGGAGGGAGAGAGGGCATATTCGGAATCCCCCGCGAGGGCGTCCGGAAACTGTTTCTCTTCCTCTCCGGGAATCAACGACTGGTACGAAACCGTCAGGCTCAACTACTGCGACTTTCACACTGCCACCTGGGACAAGATGTACGAAATCCTGCGCTACTGGTGCCTCGAGGGCGTTGATGCTTTCCGCTGCGATATGGTCGAGATGGTCCCGAAGGCTTTCCTGAAATGGCTGGTCGCGAAGATAAAGGAGGAGTTTCCGGAGACAGTCTTCATCGCCGAGGTCTATACCAGGGAGTCCTACCGTGCCTATGTGGAGGAAGTCGGCTTCGATTACCTTTACGACAAGTCCGGGCTCTACGACAGCCTGCGTTCCATAGTCCGGGGAGAAGGCTCAGCCCGGGCCCTGACCGCTAACTGGCAGTTCCTCGGCGACCTCCAGCCGAAGATGCTGAATTTCCTCGAGAACCACGACGAACAGAGATTCGCGTCGGATTTCTTCGGCGGGGATGCTTCAAAGGCCTTCGCCAGCCTTGCCGCCAGCCTCCTCTTCCAGCGCTCTCCCTTTATGCTCTATTCCGGCCAGGAGGTCGGCGAAAGGGGGATGGAGGCCGAGGGCTACAGCACGCTCGACGGGCGTACCAGCATATTCGACTGGTGCACAGTTGCTACGATAGCAAGACTTAAAGAATATGTCCACACGGGCAAAGGACTTTCCGCCGGGGAGGAGGCCCTGCTTTGCCGCTACCGTGAGATTCTCGTCACGGCAACCTCCGACCCTTCTTTCTCCAAAGGCGAGACTTACGACCTCTGCTACTGCAATCCGCAGTCCCGGGGCTTCGACCCGGACAGGCATTTCTGCTTCCTCAGAGGCTTCGGAGGGGATGCGCGCCTGGTCGTCTGCAACTTCGCAGGAGCCGGGGCGGAACTCGACATATTCATACCGCGCGAGGCTTTTGCCTATGTCGGCAGCGCCCGTTCCGAAGAAGTCATCCGGGGAATCCGCGTTCCGTCCTGCGATTTCCTTATCATTCCTTTATAGGAATGTCGCCGATAATTTCCTATATTTGTATTTTTAGTTTGCAATTGCACAACTTGAACATTTGACCTTCTGGCATCAAGTCCGGCAGCCCCCGCAGGGGACTCTGCCCAGGAACTTCGGGCCAGACGCAAATCATATCGGCGATGGACTACAAACAGGCAGAAGACAGAATCTCCTTCCTAAGGAAAACCCTTTGGGACAACAGCAGGCTGTACTATGTCGAAAACGCTCCTGCGATGAGCGATTTCGAATATGACACTCTGATGCATGAACTCGAGGACCTGGAGAATCAGTATCCGGAACTCCGGAGTCCTGATTCCCCTACCCAGAAGGTGGGCAGCGACCTCGATGAAGCCAGGCCGAAATCTTCAGGCACGGGGAAAGACTTCGCAAGGTACCCGCACCGCTATCCGATGCTCTCGCTCGGCAACACCTACAGCATTTCCGAAATCGAGGACTTCGTCCGCAGGGCCGAGAAGGAAATCGGAAGCGGCGGTTTCGAGTATTCCTGCGAACTGAAATTCGACGGCACAGCCATCTGCCTGACCTACAGGAAGGGCCGGCTCTTCAGGGCGCTGACCCGGGGGGACGGAGTCGTCGGGGACGATGTCACGGAGAATGTCCGGATGATTTCCAACGTGCCCCAGGTCCTCAAAGGCTCCGGCTGGCCTGAGGAATTTGAAATCAGGGGCGAAATCCTGATGCCCTACGAATCCTTCGACAGGCTCAACGCCGAACGCCTCGCACAGGAGGAAGAGCCTTTCGCCAATCCACGCAACGCGGCTTCCGGCTCTCTCAAACTGACTGATCCGCAGGAGGTCGGGCGCAGGGGCCTGATCTGCACCCTGTACCACGTCCCGGCCCGGAGCGTCGCTTTCGCCACTCATCAGGAGGCTCTCGATGCCGCAAGTTCCTGGGGGCTGCCGGTCTCTTCCGAGCGCAGGACCGTCTCCGGCATTTCCGGAATCGAGGAATATATCGCCCATTGGGACACGGCCCGCAAGAGCCTTCCTTTCGCCACCGACGGAATCGTCATAAAAATCAATTCCCTGGAGCTTCAGGACAGGCTCGGCTACACGGCCAAGTCGCCGAGGTGGGCGGTGGCCTACAAGTTCAAGGCCGAAGAGGCTCTCACTAAACTTCTCTCGATTGACTATCAGGTAGGAAGGACAGGCGCCGTGACTCCTGTGGCCAATCTCTCGCCGGTCTTCCTTTCCGGAACGATGGTGCGCAGGGCCACTCTCAACAATGAAGATTTCATCCGGCAGATGGACATCCGCGTGGGTGACACGGTAAAGGTCATCAAGGGCGGGGAAATCATCCCGAAAATCATAGATGTGGACTATTCCCAGCGGCCTTTGCTGGCCCGGGTGCCGGTCTTCCCGGAAGTCTGTCCCGACTGCGGCTCCCGCCTTGTCAAGGCCGTGGGCGAGGCGAAGTGGTTCTGCCCGAATTACGACGGCTGCCCTACCCAGATCAAGGGCAAGATCCTGCACTTTATGAGCAGGAAGGCGATGAACATCCTTGCCGGGGAAGCCACGGTGGACCAGCTTTTCAGCCTGGGCCTCGTGCGGACTCCTGACCAGCTGTATTCCCTCCGGATGAACAGCCTGCTGATGCTGGAAGGATGGAAGGAGCGCTCGGCCGAGCGTTTCCTCGAAAGCATCCGCGAATCAGTCAATGTGCCATTCGAGAGAGTGCTGCACGCCTTGGGAATCCGATTTGTCGGCGAGACCACGGCCAAGTCGATGGCCAGGCATTTCGGGAACATCGACGCCCTCATCGCCGCGAGCCGGGAGGATCTGCTCGAGGTCGGGGACATCGGGGATGTGATTGCGGACAGCGTGACGGCATATTTCGCGGACAGCGCGCACCTGCGGATGATAGACAAGCTGCGCAAAGCCGGCCTGCAATTCTCGACAGGGTCCGGAGACGCCCTTTCCGAGGCCCTCGCCGGACTGAGCATCGTGATTTCCGGCAACTTCTCCGTCTCCCGGGATGAAATCAAAGGCCTTGTCGAGGCCAACGGCGGAAAAAATTCCACTTCGGTCAGCAGCAGGACATCCTTCCTGCTCGCCGGCAGCAAGCCCGGTCCGGAGAAAATCAGGAAGGCCGAGGCCCTCGGTGTGAAAATCATTTCGGAGTCCGAATTCCGCGCGATGCTTCCTGCGGGAGGCGCGAAGCCGGAGCAGAAGGCTTCCGGTGCGGGGAAAGAGCCGCAAATTGATGAATTGACTTTGTTTCAGTAGGAGGTAGAGGCAGCAGATGGCGAAGTTTTCAAAGGCAATAAACAGGACGAAGGCTTTCATCCGCAGGGCGAAAGTCTTTTTCAACAGGGAAATCTGGAACATCGACCTGAGCGATTTCGGCAAGGCCAAGGCTATGCTGTTGAAGGATGTCAAGATACTCCTTCTGACCCTCGACACCTTCGCCGAGAGAGCCATCGGTTTCCAGTCCGTGGCCCTGAGCTACTTCTGCGCGATGGCCTTCGTGCCCTTCATCGCCGTGGCCTTCGCAATCACGGGAGGTTTCGGCCTCGGGGACAAGCTGAAGGATATGCTCCTCTCCCTGGATGTCGGCAAGGAACTCATCGGGACCCTTCTGGACGCCTCCGACAAGATAATCGCCTCCGCCACCAACGGCCTCTTCGGGCTGATTTCCGCCCTGATGTTCATCTGGCTCGTCATCTGGATGATGATGCGAGTGGAGAAGGTGTTCAACAATGTATGGGGTGTACGCAACCCTGACCGCCCTTTCTTCAAGAGCCTCGGAGTGGACATCGCCATACTCATACTCTCCCCTTTCATCATTCTCCTGCTCTATTCCGGGACGATAGTGTATTCGCACATACTCGACCTTTTCCCGAAGTGGATGGGAGTTTCCGACGCAATCAGTTCCTTCCTCGGCTGGGTCATCGCCGCCGCGGTCACGGTGATGATTTTTTCCGCGATGTACAAGTTCATCCCTGCCGCGAAGGTCGGCTACAAGTATGCCCTCAAGGCCGCCGTCCTTGCCGGAATCGCCTTCACCATACTCCAGTACCTCTATCTGGAGACCCAGGTAATGGTGATGAGGCTGAATGCTGTCTATGGTACAATTGCCGCCATCCCGCTCTTTATGATGTGGCTCAGATACGGATGGCTGATCATATTGCTCGGCGCACAGGTTTCATATTCATTCCAGACCGTGAACGGCCTCGAGTCTGAAAGTGAAATCGAAGAGGCCATCAAGAATCACAAACAGGTTGAAGAATTATGAGCATCTCGCAGTTCACAGAGAAAGATTATGAGATGATCCGCGAACGCTATGCGGAGCTTCTTGACGCAGCAGAGAAAAGATGCGCCAACGAAGATGAGATTTCCATTGTCAAGAAGGCTTTCGATTTCGCCAACGAGGCCCACAAGAATGTGCGCCGCCGTTCCGGGGACCCTTACATCATACACCCGATGGCTGTCGCCAACATCGTCGTGAACGACATAGGGCTCGGCTACAAGTCCATCGTCGCCGCCCTCCTGCACGATGTGGTGGAGGACACGAACTACACCATCGACGACATCCGCAATCTTTTCGGCTCCAAGATAGCCTCCCTCGTGGACGGCCTGACCAAAATAAAGAACGTGCTCGACAACGAGGACCGCAGCAAGAGCCACCTGATGGAGGAAAGCAGCCTCCAGGCCGAGAATTTCAAGCGCATCCTCCTGACTCTCAACGACGACGTGAGGGTGGTGCTCATCAAGCTCGCCGACAGGCTCCACAACTGCAGGACCATCGAGTTCATGCCGGAATACAAGAGGGACAAGATTCTCAGCGAGACGATGTTCATATTCATTCCTCTCGCTCACAGGCTCGGTCTCTACGAGATGAAGTCGGAGATGGAGAACATCTGGCTCAAATACAAGGAGCCTGACGCCTACAGGGAAATTTGCGGACTGGTGGAACAGAGCCTGTCCGGCCAGGAGCACCAGATAGACGAGTTCATAGAGCCTGTCAACGAAGCCCTGCGCAAGGCCGGCTTCAACTTCATCATACGCAAGCGCCTGAAGAGCCCGTACTCCATCTGGCACAAGATGCAGACGAAGAATGTCACCTTCGACCAGATCTATGACCTCTATGCCTTGAGAATCATCTTCACGCCCGACCCGAACGAGACCGAGAGCGAGAGGGATATGTGCTACCACATCTTCTCCATCATCACCGGGCTCTACCGCTACAAGCCGGACCGTGTCAGGGACTGGGTCAAGAATCCGAAGAGCAACGGCTACGAGGCCCTGCACTGCACCCTGATGAGCCGCAGCGGCATCTGGATAGAGGTCCAGATCCGCTCCAAGCGAATGGACGACATCGCCGAGAAGGGCATCGCGGCCCACTGGTCCTACAAGAAGGAGGGTTACATCAGCGAGAACGATTCCGAGATGGACAAATGGCTCGCCAAGGTCAAGGAAATCCTCGTCAGCCCCGACGTCAATGCTCTTGAACTTCTGGACATCATCCACAACGACCTCGTGGCCAGCGAGATAACCGTCTTCACTCCGAAGGGCGAACAGAAATCCGTTCACAAGGGTTCGACAGTGCTGGATTTCGCCTACCAGATCCACACCGAAATCGGCAACAAGGCCATCGCCGCCAAGGTCAATATGAAGCTGGTCCCCCTCTCCCACGTGCTCAAATCCGGCGACCTGGTCGAAATCATCACGGCGGAGAACGAGCATCCCAAGAAGGAATGGCTCCAGTTCCTCCAGACCCGCCACGCGCGCAGCATCGTGCTTGACTTTTTCAAGGGCCGGAAGAAAGAAATCGCCGAAATGGGTGAAAAGATGCTTTCCGAGCAGCTCACTTCCCAGGGCTACAAGATGAGCCACGACACAATCGGCCTCCTGAAAGAAAAGTTCAACATCCCGGGCGGCAACCTCGACGAGCTGTATTTCAGGATAGGGATAGGCACCATCAAGGTCTCTGACGTCATCGACTGCCTCATCGAGTCCGGCGCGGACAAGAGCCACTCCTGGTCATTCCCGTGGTTCCGCAAGAAGGAAGCCCCGAAGAAGGACAGGAATGAATATGTCATCGCCTCCTGCTGCAAGCCTATTCCTGGCGACCCGGTGGTCGGAATCAAAAACCCTGACGGCACTGTGACCGTCCACAAGAAGACCTGCCCTGTGGCCGACAGCATCGCCTCGATGCACGGGGACTGGGTGGTTGTCCCGAAGTGGGGCTCCAATGTGGACGAAAAGCAGGAATTTCCGGTCCGTCTTTCCATCAAGGGCATCGACAGGGTCGGCCTGGTGAACGAACTCTCGCGCTACATCTCCCTCGTGATGGGAGTCAATATGCGCAAAGTCTATCTCTCTGCGGGCGAAGGGCTGTTCGACGGCTACATCGACCTCTACGTCCACGACAAGTCCGTGCTCGACCGTATGGTGAAGAAGCTCTCCTCAATCGAGGGCATCCAGAGCGTCAGCAGGACAGACATCGTTTAGGAACGGCAAACAGTCAAAACTTATGAAAATGAACTTCAAGCACCTCATAAAATACATACCCCTGCTTCCGGTCTTCGCTGTCCTGACGGTTTCGGTTTTCTCACCGTCCTGCGCCAACACGACCGAAGCGCCGAAGGGCGGCCCGAAGGACACCATCCCGCCGGTCATCACGAAGGTCATTCCGCATCCGGGGACAGTGGGAGTTCCGCTTCACGGACTCCAGGTCGCCTTTACCTTCAATGAATATGTCACGGTCAAGGACGCGAAGGCCATCTATCTCTCCCCTCCCCAGAGCAAAAGCCCCAAGCACAGAATCAAGGGCAAGAGCGTGATTGTCTATTTTGAGGAGGACCTTCTTCCGAACACGACCTACACCCTGGACATCTCCGGCGCCATCGCCGACAACAACGAGGGCAACCTCTTCCCCGGTTTCACGACAGTCTTCTCGACTGGAGACAGCATCGACTCGATGTTCGTCTGCGGAACCGTGCGGAACTGCACCGACCTGAAACCGATTGCCGGGGCCACTGTCCTTCTCTACAAGGACCCTGCGGACTCTGCGGTCTTCCTCAGGAGGCCTTTCGCCTCGTCGAGAACTGATGAATGGGGCTATTTTTCCGTCAGGAACATCCCGGACACCTGCTACCGGATTTATGCGATAGCGGACGCCAACGGCAACAACCTCTACGACCCGGACGAGGACAGGATTGCCTTCCTCGACACCGCCTTCGTGCCCAAGAGAGTGGTCAACGACAGCCTGCCGGAACTCCAGAAGTTCGATGCGAAGGACACGCTGAACTGTCTGGCAAGGGAGAACGACTTTGTACTGAACGTGTTCCGTGAGAAGCCGTCCAAACAGATGATAATGAACAGCAAGAGGCTCTCGGACCGTTCCTGCTACATAACCTTTATGGCTCCCGGCGCGCAAATCGACTCCCTCTGGTTCCAGGGCTATCCTGCCACGAGGGTCATCACGGAGTTCAACATCCTTGAAGACAGTCTCCTGCTCTGGCTGAACGTGCAGAAGAGGGTGCCGGACACGCTCAATCTGATGGTCCGCTACCAGAAGACGGACAGTTCCGGGATTCTCCGACCTTTCACGGAGACCGTCAAACTCTACGAAGAGGGCAAGGCAGCATCCCGGACCACGAGAAAGCAGGTTTCACACGGCGACACCATCTGTCCCCTGAAGATTGTCGCAAACCCTGAGACGGTCGAGCAGCTGGGCTTCGCCATAGAGTTCGACTACCCTCCTATTCTCGGCTATTTCGATTCGCTCTCCCTTGTCTCCGTCAATCCGAGACAGCAGGAGGCGGTCGAGAAATTCTCGATAGAAAGGGATTCGCTCAATCTGAGACGCTACCTGATCAAACCGGACAACAAGCTGATGCCGGGTTTCGACTACAAGTTCAAGGTTCCCCACAGAATTTTCCAGGACATCAACGGCTACTGGAACGACAGCACCCAGACCAAGGTCACTCTTCCGAACAGCGAAAACCTGAGCAGCTTGACGCTGAATCTCCAGGGAGTGAACAACAAGTACATCATCGACCTGCTCGACGAGGGCAGGAAGAACGTGCTAAGGTCCTACACCATCCTTAGCGACGCCTCCCTGACATTCCCTTACCTCAAGGCCGGGAAGTATTCCATCCGCATTGCCGAGGATGTCAACCGCAACGGCATAGTGGACTCGGGCAACCTGCTCCAGCACAAGCAGCCGGAATCCGTAATATTCCTGAATTTCAAGAACGCCGAGTCCATCACGATTCCGGAACGCAGCGAAATCCTGCAGGAAGTGGATATTTCTACATTATTCTAATGCACCACAAGACAAGAAGATGAACCACCATAGCAAACATATTCTTGCGGCTGCCGGCATATTCCTGACCCTCGCCCTCTGTCCTCTCGACGCCCAGGATTCCCTGAAGGTGTCAAAACGCAGGGAGAAGGCATCCGCCGGGGATTTCAGCCCTGAATATCTCGACACCGTCCAGCTGAAGAAAGTCTTCATCCTCAATGACTATTCGACGATAGGAGTAGAATACGGAGCGGCTGCGAATATGACTCTCTTCACCCCGACCAAGAAGCAGTCCTATCTCCTGTCGCCTTCGACCGTAGGAGTCTATTACACCAGGTACTGCAAGATGTTCGGCTACCTTCCATATTTCGGAATGAAGGTCGGAATACGCTATACCACCGAGGGTTACAAGTTCAAGGAAGACAAGGAGACCCACGTGGTCCCGTCCGTGGAAGGTGCGACCTCCGCAAGAATCAGGATTATCGACGTTCCGTTCATGGCCGTATTCCACGCCGATTCCGACCACTTTTCGGGTTTTGCCAACATCGGCATCTACGGCGGCTACAGGACTTCGATAGAACGCTTCGGCAACTATCTGGACGAGTCGGTCCGCAATTCCTTTATGGATTATGACCGGCGCTTCGACTACGGTCTCTGCGGCGGGGTCGGCCTCGCTCTGGTCTTCGCCCCCTTCGAGTTCCAGCTGAATCTGAGCGTGAGATATGCCTGGGGCAGTCTTTACGACTACGACTATGCCAGCCCGTACTACTACAGATACGCCTACCCTCTGGACTTCACTCTCACCGGCGGTCTGTATTTCCACCTTACGAAACGAACCGGAAGGTCCAAGGCCCAGATAAGAAGGGAGGCGATCGACCGGGTGAAACATCCTGAGCTTTATGAAGAGTCTGACAGCGACAATTGGTAATGTCCGGATCGGGGGCGATGCCCCAATCGTCATCCAGACGATGTGCAACACCCACACCTCCGATGTGGAAGCTACAGTGGCTCAATGCGAGCGTCTCGCCCGGGCCGGCTCGGAACTCATAAGAATCACCGTCCCGGGGCCCTCCGATGTCGAATCCGTCAAGGCTATCGTTGCGCAGCTGCGTTTTAGGGGCATTTCCGTTCCGATAGTGGCCGACATACATTTCTCCTCGCAGACAGCGCTGATGGTGGCTCCTTTTGTCGAGAAGGTAAGAATCAATCCCGGCAATTTCCACAAGGACCACGACGAGGCCCGGAGGCAGTTCGGCGAACTCCTGAAGGTCTGCAAGGAACACGGGACAGCCGTCAGAATCGGAGTCAATCACGGTTCTCTCGGCCAGTATATCACCGGACTCTACGGCAACACCCCGCAGGCAATGGCCATAGCGGCTATGGAATGGCTGAAGATGTGCGTCGATGCGGATTTCTTCAATGTGGTCGTCTCCCTGAAATCCAGCAACACTATTGTGATGGTCGAGGCCTACAGGGAGCTGCTGCGCCTGATGCAGGAGGAGGGCCACATATTCCCGCTTCACGTCGGTGTCACCGAAGCCGGCAACGGCGACAGCGGCAGAATCAAGTCCTGCGTGGGGATTTCCACCCTGCTTGCCGAAGGCATCGGCAACACCATCCGGGTCTCCCTGACCGAAGACCCGCAGGAGGAACTGCCGGTGGCCGACTATCTTGCGAAGAGATACGGGCACAGGCTCGCTTCTTCGATGACCTCAATAGAAATCAGCGGCAGGAGCGCAAGGGCTACCTATGATGCCCCTTCGCGGGAAAAGCTCCTGTTGGATGTCGCCTGCGACTTCGGCAAGCGCCTGATCGACAGGAACATCGATTCGCTGGAGATTCTCGGACAATTCCGTGACGGGAAGGGCGGCACCGTAAGCATCGAAGAAAGCGGCCTGGGGCAGTATCTGGTCGATGAGGTGATGCAGGCTTCGAGAAGGAAGTTCTACAAACCTGAATATATCGCCTGCCCGGGCTGCGGACGTACGATGTACAATCTCCAGGAGGCCTTTGAAGAGGTCAAGCGGAAGACTTCGCATCTGAAGGACACGGTCATCGCAGTGATGGGCTGCATCGTCAACGGCCCTGGAGAAATGGCGGACGCCGACTGGGGCTATGTCGGAGAAGGCAGCGGCAAGGTCAGCATCTACAAAGGCAAGGAGCCTCTCCTGAGACACGTCCCGGAGAGCGAAGCGGTTGACAGGCTGCTCGAACTTATCGAAAAAGAAAAAGCCGGCTCTATTTGAGCTCGGCTATTATTGTCTCACAGGCCCTTGTCTCGTCGCCTACACTGACTTTGATTTCGGCATCGAGCGGGAAGAACATATCGATTCTGGAGCCGAACTTGATGATTCCGCACTGATCGGCGCGCTTGACCGTGTTCCCCTCTTCCGAGTAGCAGACAATCCTCCTGGCGAAGGTGCCGGCTATCTGTTTGAAGAGGACTTCGCCGTGGCTGTTCCCGATGACGGTGCTGGCATGCTCGTTCTTTTCAGATGCCTTCGGGAGGAAAGCCAGCAGATACTTGCCCGGATGATACTTGTAGTAGCGGATTTCTCCGTCCAAAGGCCAGAAGTTGGCGTGGACGTCAAAGAAATTCATATAGACGGAGACCTGTATCCTGTCGTCGTTGAAATATTCGTTCTCGTGGACTTTCTCGATGATGATGACTTTGCCGTCCGCCACTGATGTCACAGTCCTTTCATCTCCCTCGGGCGCAGTCCTTTCCGGGACCCGGTGGAACCAGAAGACGAAGGCGGCATTGACAAGAAGAATCACTGTCAGGGGAATCTCGAGCCAGAGGCTGTGGCTGAAATACAGCAGGCAGGCAATCAGCGCGGCGATGATTGTCCAGGCTATGAGAATTGTTCCGTGGCAGTCTTTATCGATGTGTATGAATTTCATAATTGTGCTGATATTCAGCAAAGGTAAACAAAAAAAATAGAATAACCTTAAAGCAGGTCAAAAACGGCCAGATAGAGAGCTCCGAGCGGCATCGCCATCAGGGTGCTGTCAAAGCGGTCGAGAAGCCCTCCGTGACCGGGGATTATCTTGCCGGAATCCTTCACTCCATAGACTCTTTTCCACTGCGATTCGTAAAGGTCCCCATAGACACTGGCTATCGACATTATCAGGGCCAGGACAAGGGAATGCGCAAGAGGGAATCTCAGGAGCCCCACCTTGCAGAGGATGAAGGCCGCCAGGACCGAGGTGAACACTCCCCCGAAGAATCCGACCCAGGTTTTCTTCGGAGAGACTTCCGGGAAGAGCTTTGCCGGGAAGAATCTTCCGAGAGTGATTCCGAAAGCGAATGCGCCCACGTCGCAGCACCAGATGATGATGAAGAAACAGAGCAGCAGATGTCCGCTGAAGTTGCCGGCCTTGTCGAAGGCGATAAGGTTGGAAAGGGCCAGAGGCACGGCAATGTAAATCAGGCCGGTGTAGATGTTGGAGAACTTTCCGTATTCAGTCTTGTCCTTGACGTACAAGGAGTTGACCATTACTATGAAGATTGGGATTATGGCCAGGCCGATCATCCTGATAGGAATGTGGTAGCAGGACCAGGCGAACATCAGCACATAGAGGATGATGCCTGCCATTATGGCAAGCACCTTCGACAATGTGTACGTTCTCCCCATCGTGATGTTGTAGAACTCGCTCAACATCCCGGCCATGATGAATATCACAAGACCCGCGAAAAGGAACTTGTTGAAAAGCAGACAGGCAATCATCAGGATGATGAAAACCACGCCCGATATGGATCTTACGATGACATTATTCATCAGCAGTAGGATTTGCGTTGGTTATAGCGTTATCGGCAGGTTCGGAAGAATCTCCGGCAGGCTTGGCCTTCGGGCCGAGAATCTTCTCGATGTCTTCTGCAAATATAACTTCTTTTTCCAAAAGAAGCTTCGCCATGGACTCAAATCCTTCTCTGTTGTCTTTGATAAGTTCGGTTGTTCTCTGATGGATGAAGGCCACAAGATCCTTGACTTCCTGGTCGATAAGCTCGGCGGTCTTCTCGCTGTAAGGATTGGAGAGCTCGTAGCCCCTCGAACCGGTCGAATCGTAGTAGGAGAGTTCCCCGACCTTCTCGCTCATTCCGTAGTACTTGATCATGGCATAGGCCATGTTCGTAAGCCTTTCCAGGTCGTTGAGCGCTCCGGTGGCAGGTTCGCCGTTCACGATTTCCTCGGCGACGCGTCCTCCGATGAGGGCGCACATCTTGTCGATCATGCAGGACTTGGAAACAATCTTCCTTTCGTCCGGGACGTACCAGGTCAGGCCGAGGGCATCGCCTCTCGGAATGAGGCTGACCTTGAAGACCGGGTCTGAATATGGCAGGAGCCATCCGACCAGCGCGTGGCCGGCCTCGTGGTAGGCGATGGTGCGCTTCTCCGCAGGGGTGATGACGGAGGCCTTCCTTTCGAGACCGCCGATGATCCTGTCAACGGCGTCCAGGAAATCCTGCTGCCCGATTTCGCTCTTGTCCCTTCTCGCGGCGGTCAGGGCGGCTTCGTTGCAGACATTCGCGATGTCCGCTCCGGAGAAGCCCGGGGTGTGCTGCGCCATAAAGTTTACATCGAAGTCGGCGGCAAGCTTCAGCGAACGGGTGTGGACATTGAATATCTCGACCCTTTCGTTGAGCTCCGGCAGTTCAACGTGGATCTGCCTGTCGAAGCGGCCTGCCCTCATAAGAGCCTTGTCGAGGATGTCGGCCCTGTTGGTGGCGGCGAGGATTATCACTCCTGAATTGGTGTCGAAACCGTCCATCTCGGTCAGGAGCTGGTTGAGGGTGTTCTCCCTTTCGTCATTTGAAGAGAAGCCGGCATTCTTGCCCCTGGCGCGGCCTACGGCATCGATTTCGTCGATGAAGACGATGCACGGAGCCTTCTCCTTGGCCTGCCTGAAGAGGTCCCTGACCCTCGATGCTCCCACTCCTACGAACATCTCCACGAAATCGGAACCGGAAATCGAGAAGAAAGGCACATTGGCTTCGCCTGCTACAGCCTTGGCGAGCAGGGTCTTGCCCGTACCCGGAGGCCCTACGAGGAGCGCCCCTTTCGGAATCTTTCCGCCGAGGGCGGTGTATTTCTGCGGATTCTTGAGGAAGTCCACGATTTCCATCACCTCGTCCTTCGCTCCGTGAAGACCTGCGACATCCTTGAAGGTCACGTTGACCTTGTCCTTCTCGGCCAGTTTCCCGGTGGACTTGCCCACATTGAATATCCCGTTGCCCGGACCGTTGGCCCCGCCGCCCATATTCTTGTTGAAGCCGCGGAACATCCAGACCCACATAATGATTAGAAGCAGGAACGGGAGGAACCATTCGAGAATATGCGACCAGACTTTTTCGTCGTTCTCGACCACAACCTTGACCTGCTCGGCCGGGGAAAGTGCGAGGTTAAGCTCCGAGAACTCCTTCTCGGGATCGAACTTGTCCGAAACGAGGAAAAGGAAATGCGGAGAATTGGCCGGCGCCTTGCCTCCGAACTTGTCCAGGTATTTTGAGAGCCTGTCCGGGCGGATGGTGACCGCACCTTTGAAATCATTTCTAATGTAGGTGATTTCCTTGATGTCCCCTTCGCGGAACATCTGCTGGACTTCGGCCCATTCGACTTTCTGCGGATTGGCTCCCGAATTGTTCATAAGAAGCCAACCTATTCCAAGAATCAGCAGGAGATAGAACCAGGTGAAATTGAACCTGATTCTTACAATCCTCTTCTGCGGATCCTTGCCATTGTTCTGACCGCTTTTATTCGCCATCTTCTTCGGATTTCTTGACTGTTTTTCTCTTCGATGCCGGCCTTTCCTTGTAAACTTTCTGCGGAGCGTCGGCCCACAATTCCTCCAGGCGGTAGAATTCCCTGTATTCGGTGAGGAAGATATGTGCGACTATGTCGCCGTAGTCAAGGATGATCCAGAAATTGTTCTCCATTCCCTGGGTGCGGATAGGCTTCCTGCCTTCGAGGCGCATCTTTTCAATGACATTGTCGGCTATTGCATTGACATTGGTGGTGGAATCACCGTTGCAGATCACGAAATGGTCTGTAATTGATGTCCCGAGCGGCCTGAGGTCGATTCCGACAACGTTCTGCGCTTTCTTGTCCAGCATCGCATCTGCCATGACGCGAAGGTCGTGAGTAATCATATCGTGTACTTTTATTATTTTTGCATATTGATGTATTTCACAAAATGCTTTTGTTGCATTCTACAAATATACAACATTTCTGCCAATGAACGAAGAACTGACAGCAGAATGGCTTGAAGAAGTCGATTCTACTAACAATGAAATACTTAGGCGCGAAAACGAACTTGACAATCTGTCAGTTGTGGCTGCCGTCCGCCAGACGGCGGGACGCGGCCAGAGGAACAACAGCTGGCTGACAGAGCCCGGCGCCAACCTTACCTTTTCGATGCTCGTGCGCTTCGGCAGGGACGGAATCCCGGCGCTGAAGGCCTCTTCGCAGTTCAGCATCAGCGAGGCCGCTTCGCTCGCAGTTGTGGAATATCTCGAAGGCGAGGGCATCCAGGCTTCGGTCAAATGGCCGAACGACATCTACGTCAGGGGAAAGAAAATCTGCGGAATGCTCATCGAGAACAGCCTGAGCGGCAATGAAGTATCCCGGAGCATCGTGGGAATCGGTCTCAACGTCAACCAGCGGGGCTTCCCTCCCCAGCTCGCCAACCCCACATCGATGTCCCTGCTGAACGGGCGTGAATATGAACTCTGCCGGGAGTTGCCCAAGCTCTGCCGTATGTTCATCAGGCGTCTGCACCTCGCGGGCGCTCAGCAGCACAGCGAATATGTCGGGAGAATCTACCGCCTCGGGGTCTTCGAGGAATATGTCGATACCTCCACCGCTTTGCATTTCATCGGGAAAATCAGGGATGTCTCCCCTTCCGGGATGCTCCTTGTAGAAAGCAAAGAAGGCAAACTCAAAGAGTTCGCCTTCAAGGAAATCAGTTATATCATCTAAGCTATTCTTTCATCTCCTTTATGGCCTGTGCCGGGTCTTCTGCCTTGAAGACCGAGCTTCCGGCGACGAGCATTGTCGCACCGGCATCGGCAAGGATGCGGGAATTGGCCTTGGAGACTCCTCCGTCAACTTCGATGTCACGGACGATTCCCCTTCTGTCCATTTCGGCCTTGAGGGTCTTGATCCTGTCAACAGACTCTTCGATGAACTTCTGTCCTCCGAAACCGGCGAAGACGGACATTATAAGGAAGAAATCCACTTCTTCGATGTAAGGGAAGAGCCTTTCCACAGGCACGTCCGGGTTGATTGCGATTCCGGCCTTCGCTCCGGTAGATTTGACCAGGGCGATGACTTCGGAAGGGTCTTTGCCGGCCTGGTCGCAGGCCTCGAGGTGGAAACTGATGAGCCCGGCACCGACTTTGGCGAATCTTTCGATGTAT
Organism: Candidatus Cryptobacteroides sp.; assembly: GCA_051878295.1. Taxonomy (GTDB): domain Bacteria; phylum Bacteroidota; class Bacteroidia; order Bacteroidales; family UBA932; genus Cryptobacteroides. The sequence goes on along the minus strand of JBJEJV010000038.1, from coordinate 9,748 downwards.
TTCCACGGATTGACAATCATCAGGTGGACATCCATCGGTACGGTCATCACTTTTGCCATAGCCTCGGCAAGCGGAAAGCCGAATGAAATGTTCGGAACGAGACTCCCGTCCATCACGTCGATGTGGATGAGGTCCGCATTGTCGTTTATCATCCTCAGATCCGGCTCCAGATTGAGGAAATTTCCTGAAAGTATGGAAGGTGCAATCTTAACCATAGTCTTCTTGTTTTATAGTCAGTCCAGATTTGTGACAACGTCAATGAGATGTGCCGTGAAGCGCTCGAGCGAGGCGAGTTCCAGCCTCTCGCCCGGTGCGTGGACACCCCGGAGAGTAGGGCCGAAGGAAATCATGTCCAGTCCGCCGAACTTCTCTTCAAAAAGGCCGCATTCCAGGCCGGCGTGGATGGCCTTGACCTGGGGGTCGGTGCCGAAGAGCTTCCGGTAGGACTCCACGCAGGTCTTGAGGATGGCGGAATCGGGATTCGGCTTCCATCCCGGATATTCGGAATTGTGCTCCACCTCGGCCCCTGCCTTCCTGAAGCACCCTGCCACGAGAGCGGCGGTCTCCTGACGGCTGCCGGTCACGGAACTGCGCTGGGAGGTCACGACGAGGATGCTCTCCCCTTCCATCCTGACGGATGCGAGATTGGTAGAGGTCTCGACCAGACCTTCGATGTCGCGGCTCATCGCAATCACCCCGTGAGGACAGGCGGCCAGAGCTTTCAGAAGGGCGGAAGCCACCTCCGGGCAGACGGCCCCGGTCTTTTCGGAAGAATCCGGCAGGGAGTCGAACTTCACGTCCGGATCCGTCCCGGCATATTCATTGGCGGCCGCCCGCGAATATTCCTTGAAACGCGCTGCCGTCGCTTCCGGGTCGGGCACCGCGACGACGGCCCTGCACTCCCTCGGAATGGCATTGGGCTTGTTGCCGCCCTCGAGCAGGAGAAGCTGCAGGCTGTGGGAAAGTTCGTCCGCAAGGAAGGTGGAAAGGAGCTTGACCGCGTTCATCCGGCCCTTGTCGATTTCGTCTCCGCTGTGGCCTCCGAGTCCGTTGCTGACAGTCAATGCCAAGACCTTGTAATCAGGGTTCAATGGTACCCGCTTGAAAGCGAAGCGTGCAGTGGTGTCAACGCCTCCGGCACAGCCGATGAAGAGCTGGCCCTCATCTTCGGAATCGAGGTTGATGAGCGTCTTTCCGGTGAAGAATCCCTTCTCCATCCCGAAGGCTCCGTCCATTCCGGTTTCTTCAGAAGTGGTGAAGACACATTCGAGGCGGCCTGTCTTGAGCTCGCTGTCGAGAATCTCCAGCATCGCAGCCACGCCGATACCGTCGTCGGCACCGAGGGTGGTCTCCTTCGCAATCATCCATCCGTCCTCTATCACATAAGAAATCGGGTCGGTGAGGAAATTGTGCTTCGATGCGCCGCTTTTCTCGCAGACCATATCCTGATGCCCCTGCAGTACAAGGGTCGGGACATTCTCCCTGCCTTCGGAGGCTTCCCTGACAATGCAGACATTGCCGGCGGCATCCGTCCTGCATTCGAGATTTCTTTCAGCAGCAAAACGGATGAGGTATTCCCTCATCCTTTCTTCGTTCCCCGATTCGCGGGGTATTCTGGTAATCTCCTTGAAACGCTCAAGGATTCTGTCGCTGTATTCCATATTCCAAAGATGAAAAAGGGGCTAATGCGCTTCCGGAACGAGAATCTTCTCGATGTCGCAGACGTACTGTTTGAAGGTCTTGTCGGTTGACATCAGGTCGGAGACCGTCGTGCAGGCGTGGAGGACGGTGGCGTGGTCCTTGCCTCCGATTTCCAGTCCGATTGTCGAGAGGGAGCAGCCTTCGATGAGGTTGCGGCTCAGGTACATCGCAATCTGGCGGGCCTGGACGATGTCCCTCTTCCTGGATTTGGAAAGAAGATTGTCCCGGGTGATGTTGAAATAGTCGCAGACGACTTCCTGGACCATATCGATGGTGATTTCCTTCTGCTCTTCGCTGACGATGTTGCCGATTACGTTTTCGGCAAGCTCCACCGTCACCCTGTCGTGGCAGAGAGTCGCGTTGGCAATCAGGGAAATCAGCGAGCCTTCAAGTTCGCGGAAATTGGACCGGACCTTGTTGGCGATGTGTTCAAGCACATCCACAGGCACATCGACACCCTCGCGGATGCATCTTGCCTTGAGCATATTCAGCCTGGTTTCGTAGTCCGGACGGGTAAGCTCCACGGAGAGGCCCCACTTGAACCTGGAGAGGAGCCTTTCCTCGAAATTGACCAGGTCCGCCGGGGAACGGTCGGAAGTGAAGACCAGCTGCCGGCCCGACTGATGCAGGTGATTGAATATGTTGAAGAAGGCATTCTGCGATGCAGGGCCGATGAGTTCCTGGATGTCATCCACGATGAGGACGTCGATCCTCATATAGAAGGCCATGAAGTCAGCGAGCTTGTTCTGCACGTTCACGGCATTGATGTACTGGGTCTTGAACTCGTTCCCGGTGACATAGAGGACGACCAGGTCCGGGTAGGCATCGTGGACGGCGATTCCTATCGCCTGTGCGAGGTGGGTCTTTCCGAGACCCGGGCCTCCGAAGATGAACAGAGGGTTGAACGGCGTCCTGCCCGGTTTCTCGGAGATGTTGATTCCGGCGTTGAAGCCCATCTTGTTGCACTCGCCCTTGACCAGATTGTCGAAACAATAGACCGGGTTGAGCCTCGGATTGATTTTGAGCTTCTGGATTCCCGGGAACACGAAAGGACCCGGATTGCAGGAAGGCTGGAAGGTGTTGATGGAAACCGGCTTGTTCTCCGGAACGTTTCCGGTGGATGCCGGGAATTCCATCGCCGCTTCCTTGCGCACCGGATGAATCCGGTACATCAGCTTTGCCTCTGGACCGAGCACACGCCGGAGCGTGGACTTGATAATCGGGAGGTAGGTGTCTTCAAGATAATTCCTGAAGAAATCAGTCGGAACTTCCACTATCAGGGTCGATCCTTCCAGGGCTACCGGAACGACCGTCTTGAACCATATTTCGAACTGCTTCGGATCCACGTTGCTTTCGAAGATCTTCAGACAGTTGTTCCATACGGAAATATGTTTTCCTTGTTCAAGCATTTCTTTAAGTGGCGGACTTTTTGGCGACGAAGCGAATCCTTCATCCTTTGTTCACAGTGCAAAAATGGAGGAAAAAAAACTTATAAAAAAATTATTTTCGTATTGCTTTTTATATTCTTTTTCTTTTCTTTAAGATTTGAGCAAACGGTGCAATTTGTTTTTACAATATCTTTATATTCAATCGATTGCAAAATCAGAATAAATATAAATGCTTAATAAAGCCAAATTTGCAATTTAGAATTTATAAAGATTAGACAAATTGGATTTATACGCTTCCTGCATCAACCGGAAAAGGAAAAAATGCGATTCTACTTGTAAACGGAAACATTGTTTTCCTCGATTTTCACCAAAAAGGCATCCGGATATTTCGCGCGGATTTTTTTCAATTCCGACTTCGCGCTCTCCGGATCGTCCTTTATACCTATTACATATTTGTAGAGTTTCCCGACCCGGAAAGACTTTGGAGTGTAACCGAGGAAATACGGATCGCTCTCCTTGACTTCCTTCGAGCTGACCAGGACCTGGGTGCCGTACAGGACTGCCGCCGGAGTCTCCTGCGCTGCGGCTGCGCTCTCCCCTTCCCTTGCGGAGGACTGCTCCGGATTCTTCTCCGGCGCTTTCTCCTGCCGGGCGGAGGCAGGCCTGCTCTCCTTGACGGAGGCCGGAGCATCGGCGGCATCAGTGCCGTCGTAGCCTTTCTTGTAGTTCTTGAAGGCCTCGTAGATGCCTGCTGCTATCCCTTCCCTGCCCTCTTCGCTGTTCAGGGCGGCCCTGTCCTGCGGATTGGGCATAAAACCGCACTCTATCAGGACAGAAGGCATTGCGGTTCTCCAGAGCACGAGGAAGGGGTCCTGGGATATTCCCCGGCTGTTCTTTATCGGCCCGCCTTTGAGGTTCCTGTCCAGATGCTGCGCAAACTCCAGGCTCTGCTCGAGGAAGGCGTTCTGCATAAGATTCATAAATATGTAGGATTCCTCGTCGGAAGGGTCGAAGCCTTCGTACTTGGTCGTGAAGTCGTCTTCGAGGGTGATTACGGAGTTCTCCCTGCGCACCACGTCCATATTCACGGCATACAGGTCCCTGTTCTTGCTCGTGTACTGTCCTAAAATATGTATGGAATAGCCATTCGGGGAACTTCTCTTGCCTTCCACCGAATTGACGTGTATGGAGATGAAGAGGTTGGCCTTGTTCCTGTTGGCGATTTCCGCCCTCTGCTGAAGTTCCACGCTCTTGTCGGAGTCCCTGGTGAGGATGACCTTCATTTCGGGATAGCCTTTCCTGATTTTGTCAGCCAGGCGCTTGCCGATGTCGAGCACGATGTCCTTCTCGAGGACCTTGCCGTCCGGACTGGAACAGCCGGCATCCTTTCCGCCGTGTCCAGGATCGATGACAACCGTGTTCAACTTGAGAGAAGTTGACTGGTTCTGCGCAAAAGCGGTATGGAATGTGCATTGTATGCCCAAAGACACCAGTGCGAAGAGAAAAATTCGAAAGGTTTTCAAAATATGTAGTATATTTGTCATTCTTGCAAAATTAGGAAAAAATTGCATATCAGGAAGCATAAACCGACCTTTGTTCTGTCGTTGCTCATACTTGCGATGACAGGAGCGGTCCTGTTCGGACAGGAACCCGAGCGTGTTGTGAAGAACCGCCGGGGAGGACTCGTCACCTCGGTCGCCACGGATTCCCTGAACGGGAACCTGGCGATACCGTTCCATCGCAACAGGGATTCGCTCGCGCTTCCCGACAGCGTCCTGAAGGCTCCGGCGGACTCCGCCATATTCACAAAGGATTCCCTTCTTTTCCAGCCTGATTCGCTCCTTTTCCAGAAAGATTCGATACTCCTGCAGAGGGATTCCCTCCGGAAGGCTGACTCCCTCTCCCGCGCCGACTCGCTGGACCTGCTTTCCAAGAGCTCGATCAAGCTCCCGGCCTTCTCCGGAGCCAAGGATTCCATCCGACAGGACTTTTCAAACGGCCAGAGGAAGATGTACTACTACGGCGACGTGACCGTGTCCTACGACAACATGAAACTGACCGCTGACTATATGGAGTACGATATGCTCACCGGCATCGTCTTCGCCAGGGGCACTCTCGACACCCTCACCGGCGAATGGAAGGGACAGCCGTCGATGACCCAGGGACGCGAGACCTTCGATATGGAGGAAATCCGCTACAACTTCAACACCAACAAGGCCAGAATCACCAATATGATAACCTCGGAGCAGGACGGAATCCTCCACGGCAAGAACATCAAGATGCTTCCCGACCGCTCCATCAACATCACCAAGGGAAAATACACGGTCTGCGATCTGGAGCATCCGCATTTCTACCTGAAGATGAGTTCGGCCAAAGTCGTGACAAAGCCTTCGCAGAAGACGGTCTTCGGCCCGGCGAACCTCGTGGTGGAGGATGTCAGCCTTCCTTTCGTGGGCATTCCTTTCGGTTTCATACCGAAAAAACCGACGAGGGCGACAGGCCTGCTGATGCCGTCTTTCGGAGAGGAGAATGCCCGAGGATTCTATCTCAGGGACGCAGGTATGTATTTCGTGTTCGGGGATTACCTGGACTTCTCCGTGACCGGAGACTACTACACCCTCGGTTCCTGGGCGGTGGACATCAATTCCCGCTATCTGGTGAAGTACAAGTGCTCCGGCAACCTGGCCCTGAACTATTCGGTTGACCAGAAGGGCGAGAAGGGGGCCAAGGACTTTTTCCAGAGCAAGAACTTCGGTATCAAATGGTCCCATTCGCAGGATTCCAAGGCCCATCCGGGAACCACCTTCTCCGCATCGGTGAATTTCTCCAGCCCGTCGAACAGCATGTACAACTCGCAGGGAATCCAGGATGCCTTGCAGAATCAGGCATCATCCTCCATTTCATATTCAAAGAACTGGAACGGAAAGTTCAATCTCTCCATCAACGGACTCCACAGCCAGAACTCGAGGGACAGCTCCTATACCTTCACACTGCCGAACCTGACCTTCTCGGTCAGCCGCTTCTATCCTTTCAAGGTCAAGAACAGGGTGGGCAAAGAGAAAATCTACGAAAAGTTCTCCCTCGCCTACAACACCACCCTGCAGAACAAAATCAGCTTCAAGGCATCCGAATTCGGCGAGCCGGGATTCTTCAACAAGTTCCAGAACGGCATGACCCACAATTTCCAGATCGGCCTGCCGGACTTCACCCTGCTGAAGTACATCAACGTGACTCCTTCGGTGAGCTACAGCATGAACTGGTTCTTCAAGAAGACGGAGGCATATTTCGACGAGGCGAGCAATTCCGTCAAGTACACCGACGGCGGGATGTTCAGCGCCTTCGGAGCGACCCACAACTATTCCGGCGGCCTTTCGATGAGTACCCGAATCTACGGTATGTACCAGTTCGGCAGGCATCACAAGGTGCAGGCCATCAGGCACGTCGTCTCCCCGAGCATCAGCCTGAGCCTCAGCCCGGAAAAGGGCAAGGCCTTCAACGGCTGGAGGACCTTCAACTACACCGACACCCTCGGCGTGGAGAAGTCGGTTGACTACAACATCTACCAGGGACAGATCTATTCCGCTCCGGGCAAGGGCCGTTCTGCCACAATGAGCCTCTCCATCGGCAACAACCTCGAAGCCAAGGTCCGCGATATGAAGGACACGACCGGAACCGGCACGAAGAAGGTCAAGATTCTCGACCAGTTCAACATCTCCACCGGCTACAACTTCCTGGCGGATTCCCTGAAGATGAAGAATGTCGGCATCACGATGTCCACCTCGGTCTTCGGTAAGCTCGGCATCAACGGAAACCTTAATTTCGACCCTTACGCCATAAACGAGAAGGGACAGAGAATCAACAAGTTCAACATCACCCAGACCGGCGCGCCGCTCAGGCTCACGAATGCGAGCGCTTCCCTGTCATATTCATTCTCGGGCAAGGGACAGATCAACGGCAACGACGGTTCCGGAGGCAAGAGCGGTTCCGGCCAGAACGCAGCCGACTACTACAGAAGAATATACTACCATCCAGTCACCAATGAATATATCCCCGGCGGATGGCTCTATTATACCAATCCGAACGTTCCGTGGAGCGTCAACCTGAACTATTCTTTCAACTATGCCAAAACGTACTCCTACACAAACAACACCCTGGTGAAGAACAATCAGTTCACCCAGACGCTTGGGGCCTCCGGCAACATTCAGCTTACGCCGAAGATGTCCATCCAGGCGCAGACAGGATGGGACTTCATGGCAATGAAGATCACGACTTCGCAGATGTCCTTCAGCTACGACCTTCACTGCTTCAAGATTTCCGTTTCCTGGGTTCCTACGGGAATGTACCAGTCGTATTCATTCCTTATCGCCGCGAATGCTTCTGCCCTTTCTGATTTGCTCAGATTCAAGAAGAGTTCAAGTTACTGGGACAATTAGTTTTGCATTTTCCCGGTTTTTGATTATTTTTGCAAGGTCTTCAAGATATTCCGGAAGACTTTCACTTCCATCCGAAATTATTATTCCCTGCATTTTTGCAGGAGAGATTTAATCTTATGACATACACCCTACTACAACTCAGCAAGATGAGCCGTGAGCAACTGGAATCAGTTGCGGCCGGTCTGGATGTTCCGAACATCAAGAAGAAAGATGAGCAGGATCTGGCTTTCGCCATCCTTGATGCACAGGCAAAGGCAGAATCCCTCAAACCGGACGAGGCCAAGCCGAAAGCCAAGCGTGGCCGGCCGAGAAAGACGGACAAAGCTGCTGCAGCGGATGCCCAGGGCAGCCAGGATAACGGAGCAGAAGCTCCTGCAGCTGCCGCCCAACGGAAGCCTTCCACAAGGAAGAAGAGCACTGCCGCTTCCGCTGCCGCCAAGACCGGGGAAAACAAGCCGGCCGAGCCCCAGAACGGGGCCCCTGCGGCAACAGCTCCTGCGGCAACAGCCCCTGCGGCTGCCCCGAAGGAAGGCAGGCGCAGCAATGTAAAGAAGGATGCGCCAAAGACTGAATCCGGGTCAGAGGCTCCGCAGGCATCCCGGCCGGAGGCCAAAAGCGAGCAGGCCGACAAGCAGCCTAAAGCGCAGGAGAATCCAGCCGCCGGACAGGAGGCTCCCGCTCCAAAGAAAAGAGGCCGCAAACCGAAGAACAATGTGGAGGCCCAGCCATCCCAGGAGACTTCCACCACTCCCGCCGCTCCCGCCCAGGCAGCCCCTGCAGCCCTTGCAGCTCCGGAGGCCGGACAGGCACCTGCGGCAGAAAAGCCGGCCGCAGGCCAGGACAATTCCGGCGACCTTTCCGGCAAGGAGTTCATCCACAAGCTTTTCGACGACCTGAAGGACGATCCGGCCGTACAGCAGGACGGCAATCAGAACTCCTTCAACAATAACAACAACTTCAGGAACAAGAAGAACAAGTACGGACAGAACGGCAACAACCAGAGACAGAGGACTCCTGACTACGAATTCGAGGGGACTGTCGAGGCCACCGGCGTTCTCGAAATAATGCCTGACGGATTCGGTTTCCTCCGTTCATCCGACTACAATTATCTCAATTCTCCGGACGACATCTATGTCAGCCAGAACCAGATCAAGTACAATGCCCTGAAGTCGGGCGACACCGTGACCGGCGAAATCAGGCCGCCGAAGGAAGGCGACAAGTACTTCCCGCTGGTGAAAGTCAAATACATCAACGGGCGCACCCCGGACTTCATCCGCGACAGGGTTCCGTTCGACTTCCTCACTCCCCTCTTCCCGGACAAGAAATTCAACCTTCTCGGCAACGGACACTACAATGACATCTCCTGCCGCATCGTGGATATGTTCACTCCTATCGGAAAGGGCCAGAGAGGTCTTATCGTGGCTCAGCCGAAAACCGGAAAGACGATGCTCCTGAAGTCCATCGCAAACGCGATTGCCGACAACCATCCGGAGGTTTACGAAATCGTGCTCCTCATCGACGAGCGTCCTGAAGAGGTGACCGACATGAAGAGAAGCGTCAAGGCAGAGGTAATCGCCTCCACCTTCGACGAACCGGCCGAGAGGCACGTCAAGGTTGCGAATATGGTCCTGGAGAAAGCCAGAAGGCTTGTCGAGTGCGGTCACGACGTTGTTATCCTGCTGGACTCCATCACCCGTCTGGCCCGTGCCTACAACACCGTACAGCCGGCTTCCGGCAAGGTCCTGACCGGCGGTGTGGACGCCAACGCCCTCCAGAAGCCGAAGCGTTTCTTCGGCGCCGCACGAAACATCGAAGGCGGCGGTTCGCTCACCATACTGGCCACTGCCCTTACGGACACCGGTTCAAAGATGGACGAGGTGATCTTCGAGGAGTTCAAGGGAACCGGCAATATGGAGCTTCAGCTTGACAGGTCCCTCTCCAACAGGAGGATATTCCCTGCAGTCAATGTGGTTCTTTCAAGCACCCGCCGCGACGACCTGCTGTACAACAGCGGAACAGCCAACAGAATCTGGATTCTGCGCAAGCTCCTGGCCGATATGAATTCCATCGAGGCGATGAATTTCATGCTCCAGCTGATGGACGAGTACAAGACCAACGAGATGCTGCTGGACAATATGAGCAAGGTAAGCCCGAGGGACGCGAAGTACTACGACTATTGAACTAACCCCTGCCGGGGAGCCTCAGTGCCTGAGTGCATAGTGCCAG
>JBJEJV010000037.1:2546-10782 GCA_051878295.1 Candidatus Cryptobacteroides sp. | reverse complement strand
CCTTACAGGATGTTAACTAATAAGTTCCTATATCTTTGCAGTTCCTATTTTAATGTATCTGGTCAAGCTCCTGGATGAAAACAAGGTGACGATGGAGATGATAGACGCCTCCGTGCGGAGGATTCTCGAAGCCAAGTACAGACTCGGCCTCTTCGACGATCCGTACCGCTACCTCAGGCAGAAAGAGGACCCGGCCAGACAGTCCTGCCTCCTCTGTGACAGCCACGTTGCCGAGGCGAGGAAACTGGCCGGAGAAAGCATCGTGCTGCTCAAGAATTCGGAAGGGCTTCTGCCTCTCGACCCGGGCCTGAAGAAGATTGCGGTGATCGGTCCCATCGGGAAGGATGCCGGCCAGCTGTTCGGCACCTGGAGCACCAGGCCGGACGGCAGCAAGTCCCGCAATGTGGCCGGGGCCCTGCAGGCGGCTTTGGGCGAGGGCTGCGCGGTGACATATTCACAAGGCTGCCTGGAGACGGAGGGCTACGGTGACTTTTATTCCCTCGACGGGACAGAGCAGTCCGCCGCGATGATTGAAGAGGCTGTGCGGACCGCGATGGAGGCGGAGCTTGTCATCGCCTGTGTCGGAGAGCCTTCCGGCTGGACGGGAGAGGTCAATTCGCGCGTGGACATCGGCCTGCCTCCTTGCCAGAAGGCCTTGCTGAAGGCTCTGAAAAACACCGGGAAGCCGGTCGTGGTGGTGGTGATGAACGGAAGGCCGCTCGTACTTTCCGACGAGGATGCAGCCTTCCCGGCCATCGTGGAAGCCTGGCACGGAGGCACCTCGGCCGCAGATGCGCTGGCGGATGTGCTGACCGGCAGAGTAAACCCTTCCGCCAAGCTCACAATGAGTTTCCCGAGATACAAGGCCCAGATTCCGATTTTCTACAACCATCTCCACACCGGCAGACCGCTGGGAGAGTACATACCGGAAGCCTTCGTGAGCAAGTACATAGACATTCCGCTTGACGACAACTCTCCGCTCTATCCTTTCGGCTACGGGCTCAGCTACAACGCCTATGAATATTCCAACCTGCGCGTTGACAAGACTGCCGCCTCGGGCGAGGAGGATTCGATTGTCGTGAGCATCGACGTGAAGAACAAGGGGACAAGGGAAGGCAAGGAAATCGTCCAGCTCTACATCACCGACCTCATTGCCTCGACATCCCGGCCTGTCATCGAGCTCAAAGGCTTCCGGAAAGTGGATTTCAAGCCTGGCGAAACGAGGACAGTCTCGTTCACGGTCACTCCGGAGCTTCTCAAATTCTACGGAAAAGACCTGACTTTCGACTGGGAAAGCGGTGAGTTCGACCTTTGCGTCGGTCCGAATTCGCGCGATCTGGCCAAAGTCAGGATACGTTGGGACAAGTAGCAGAAAGACAGGTTCAAGGCGGGGCTTTCCTGCAGTCCGCCGTTTTATGCCTTGAAGGTTGTCCGGATTCTCTCCATCGCCTCCACCTGGTCCTCGGGCACGATGAAGTCGCGGGCCTTGTTCTTCAGGAGCTGGACAGGGGCGATGACGGTGAGGAGGACCATCAGGATGAAGGTGAGCGTGCCCCAGACCCAGTCCATTGTGCAGACGAGGGAGTTCCGGCAAATATGGCAAAGGTACACGACGCTTGTCGGGAGCAGCAGGAAGACGGCGGAGAAGAGTCCGGGATTATACCAGGTGCCCAGACCGATGTTCATCTTCAGGCCGTGGCCTGGCAACTGCATCAGATTGAAGAACATTATTGCTATTCCCAGCCAGATGGCCTGTGGGAAGAATATGGCGATGATGTAAATCACGTGCGAACTGACGTTCACGATCATTGACGAGAGCATATTCCCGGGATAGTTCCGGAAGTTTTCCTTCTCGGAGAAATTGGCATAGTTGATGACCGCCGGACCTCCCTTCGGGAAGCAGTATTCCTCCCATTGGTGCACGAGAAGCGACATAAGGCTTGCGACCAGCAGAAGCTGCGGGAACGACACTTTCGAGCATCCTGCGAACATCATATAGAATGCGATGAGGATGAAGGCCACGATGGTGTACTTGTACCAGTTGTAGCTGATGAATCTCAGTAGTTTCATATTCAGAATTTATTGATGTTTCGGACTTTGCTTCAGGCCTTGAAGCGGTTCATCTCCTTCTCGCTGAAAGGATATGGAGAATTGACGTCGTAGGTGAGTCTGTCCACGGCGAGCCTGCACCACAGGACGTACCAGAGGACCATCACCAGCGTTGCGACAATCCAGTCATACCAATGCACAAGAGAATTGGAGACGATGTAGGAACAATAGGCCACGGCAATCGGAATGTGGCCGAGCAGGACGCAGCCGAGTCCGGCATTGTAGAGCCTGTGCAGCAATATGTTGTTGTAGATTGCGTGCATTATGAACTGGGCGACGGCTCCGAAGAGAATCGGGGCGAGGCCGAGCCATATACACTCCGGGAAGAATACGGGGATGAGATAGAGCACGAGGGCTGTGCCCCAGTTTACAAGTATCGCGCTGAGCCTGTTGAGGGGATAGCGTTCCGGAGCCGGGGAATTCTTGCAGGCGAACATCGTGTTGCAGAATTTCGGGAAGCCGCCCGGGAAACGGAATTCCTCAAGGACGTGGAAATTGATGACCGCGAAATTCAGCAGGGCGAGAAATGACAGATAGTGGATCTGCTCCTTCAATATGAAAGCCGCAGCCAGGGCGGCACAGCCTGCCGCCGCACCGATGTAGTACCAGTATTCAAGAATGAATCTTTTCATTGCGCCGATGGTTTATAGCGCAAAGGTATGGATGTTCCCTCTTGGAACAGTTAAACTAATTTAATAAAAGAGTTTCCTCTTGAGTTTGCTGAGCCAGATCGGGGTGATGCCCATAAAATTTGCTATGTCCTTGGACCTGAAACGCTTGAAAAGGAAGCCGAAATCGCGGTAAAGCCATCTCAGATTGTCCTCAGTGTCCATCCCGAGAAGGTGGTTCTGGAACTGGTTCATTATGGACAGGTACTGGATGCTGTTGAAAAAGATGTATTTGGCGAAGGCGATGTCCTTCTCGATCCATTTCAGGCCGAAGGAGACCGGCAGCACGATGATGGTCGATTCCTCGTTGGCGACTATCTGATAGGGGATGTCGTTGTCGTCGATGAAGAAGTTGCCGGACATCGGCAGGAAGGACTCGGTGTGGAACATCACGGTCCGGAGCTGTCCGTCGGATGTGATGATCTGGCGCAGGCAGCTCCCTTCCAGCAGGTAGAAAACAAACCTGTCGCTTTCGGACGAGGAAGTGATGACCTCCCCTTTTTTGACGACACGGCAGGAGGTCTTCTCCAGGAAATCGCCTATCAGTTCTTTGCTGATTTCAGCGGGCAGGGACCCGATAAACTTGTCTATCATTGTTGAGGCATATTCGTAAAAATGACGGCAGCTTCCCGCGCGCCCGTTCCCCTCCCGCACAGGTCCGCCAGTGCTTTCGCCGGAAGCGTCATCCTGCCGCAAATATAATTCTAATTTGCTGTTCAAGTTTTGATTATCCCGTAAATTTGACGAAATTGGCCTACCCGGCCACTGCATTATCGTGCTGTCCTGCAAGCATTCCGCACAGAAGCGGAGGCCTCCGGAGGCTCCGGCACGGGGTGGAAGGGGGGGACAAGGTTTATCCGAAAAACTACAGACAAGTATGAAAAGGACAAAAAATCTGCTCATGGTTCTGGTAGGACTCCTGGGCTTGATGCAGGCCCGAAACGCCTCCGCCGACAACGGGCACGTGATTTCCGCGACGGCTGTCAGCAAAGTGCTCGGCGACGGCAGAAAAATCTCATCCGTCATCATTGAATATGATGCCCCGATCAAACCCGAAAGCCTTGGCGCGGACACCTACTGCGTCGAGGACAGGGAAATAACCGATGTCTATGCAGACGGCAATTCAGTGGTAATCGAGCTGAAGACCGAAGTCAATCTGAACGCCTCACCTATGCAGAACAGGCAGATGAGCGCCGAAGAGAAGGGAAAGAGGGAAGAACGCGACAGGCAGCAGGGAGGACTCGGGCTCCGTGCGGGATGGAGCACCGGGGGAGGCAGCCCGTACAGCGCTACAGTCACTCTGCGCCAATGCAAAGACATCCGGACAGTAAAAGGCAAGGTGTACAAGGCTTCCGACGAGACAATCGGTATCACCTGCCAGCGCTGCCTTGTCGCCGATGACTTCATTCAGGAAGAGTTCATCAGCCCCTTCACCGGGCAGGCACTCCCCTACAACCTCTACATCCCTGAAGACTACGACCCGCAGCAGAAGTACCCGCTCGTGCTCTTCATTCACGATGCCGGCGTGGCGAGCGGAGAGGTGACCCGGACACTCTACCAGGGCAACGGAGCGACATCCTGGGCTGAACCCCTGGCGCAGGAACGCCACAAATGCTTCGTGGTGGCTCCTGAATATCCTGTAATCACGGTGGATGACGACTGGAATTACAGCCATCACCTCGACGCCACCATCGCCTTGCTCAAGGATCTGCAGCAGCGTTTCTCCATCGACGGGAGACGCATCTACACCAGCGGGCAGTCGATGGGCTGCATGTCCTCGATAGTGATGATGCTCAAAGAGCCGGAACTGTTTGCCGGAGCCCTTCTCGTAGCGGGGAAATGGAATCCCGAGCTGATGGGGCCGCTGCGTGAACAGAATCTCTGGATCATCTCCTGCGAAGGGGACACTTCCTCCAACACTCTCCAGAGCCAGGCCGTCGCGCTGTGGAGGGAAGAAGGCAGCAGCGTCAGCGAAGCCACCTGGGAGATGGATCTGGGCAAAGAAGAACTGTCCAGCGCGGCAGCCGAACTTGCAGCCGAGGGCAATCACCTTATTTTCACGCATCTGACAGGCGGAAACCATCGGGCCACCTGGTTCGTGGCCTACGGCATCCCGGCCATCGAGGACTGGCTGTTCGAACAGTCGAAATAGCTCGGGCGGGCAGGACTCCCCTGCCGACGGGCTATGAAGCACCTCCGGGAGACAGGCAAGGTCCTGTCATCCGGAGGTGAATTTTGTACCTTCCACAAGTCTTTGATTTTCAGCAATACTCACTTCGAGGTGTGCGAGTTTCATCCAGGTGCCTTCTTGCAGACACGGGAATATGTTGTGACCTTTGCAGTATAGATAATATAGTTACTCTTTAATTTATACTGACTCCATCATTATGAGACCCAACATCAAAAACACATTGTTCCTAATCTCAAGTTTGCTGCTTATGGCACACTCATTTTCACTCAAAGCGGAAAACCGGAAATTCGAGGTGATTTCCCTTCCGCACGCAAAACTCCACGTTTACAATTCCGGTGACGCGATGGCCGATGCCAGTTACATCGTCGAAGGCGAAGAGGGGCTGGTGACTCTGGAGACTCCCCTTTTCAAGGAGAATCTCAAGGAATTTGAACAGTATCTCGGAGAACTCGGCAAGCCGGTGCTTGCCGAATTGGCCGACTACCACCTCGGCGGGACCTTCGACAGGCCGCTGATAATGGCGGAAGGAATGGGCAGTTTCACGAAAGAAGGCCCTTACGCCGCGATGATGGATTCATTCCGGGAGACCTTCGGTGACTCGATTGTGGAACTGCCAAAGGGAAACGTGACAGAAGTCCCTTTCGGGGAGTCAATCACGCTTGCCGGGATAGAATTTGCCTTCAGCCACGGTTCGGACAGCGATTTCCCGGCTGCGGCCATACTTATTGACGGGACTGCTCTCCTTACCCACTGGGCTCCGGCCAAGTCCCATCTGAACGCCCTGCAGCTCGGGTCAAGGGCCGCTGTGGATGCCGAACTTGTCCTGCTGGAGGCGATGAAGGCCTCCGGAGCAAGCTATTTCATTGGCGGACACGGCAGAGTCGCCGGCGTGGAGGCTCTGGACTTCAAGACCGGCTATGTGGAAAAAGTCAAGGCACTGCTCTCCTCGGAGACCGATTCCGCTTCCTTCGCATCAGCTCTTGTCGAAGCATTCCCTGGGCTTCCGGGAGAAGAGGGGGTGAAGGCCCTGGCCGAAGCATTGTACAAATGAAAGCATATTCTTATCTTCGCTTTATCGTAAAACCTTGAAGCGTGGAGAGAAAAGAATTGCAAAGTGCCGTGTTCCCAGACTGTCCGATAAGGAATGTCCTGGCACGATTCACGGACAAGTGGACCCTTCTGGTACTCTATACCCTGGAGCAGAAGGGTACGCTCCGTTTCAACGAGCTGTACCGGAGCATCCCCGACATATCCCAAAAGATGCTCAGCATCACCCTGAAATCCCTGACCGGCGACGGCTTCCTGAAAAGGACGCTCTTCCCTTCAGTTCCTCCGAAGGTGGAATATTCACTGACGGAACGGGCGTTGGACGTGATGCCGCTCCTCGACGCGCTGCTGCAGTGGTCTATAGAGAATTTCGACGCCATACTGGCCGACCGCAGGCAGAACGGCGTCGACACAGAAGAATGAGCGATGGGGACAAGAGGCGCAGATATGTCAGAATTTCCTGTCCGATCCTCCGAAAGCATGATTCAGGTCATCAGGGAGACCGGAATCATCCCGTTCTCGAAAAACCGGGTACGGGGCTGGTCCATCGAGGAACTGACGCATCCGGACTGGTGGTTCACCACATCCGATGAACTCGGGCCCTGGGACTGGAAAGTCGATGCAGTGCAGGAAGGACTGATCTACGGGAAGTTCATTTCCCGCAGATCAGCTTTCGCAACAAAAGAGATGTACAAGCATCTGATGAACTGGAGACGTTCCCTGCCGAAGTACCGGGTGGCGGAAGGCGCTGCCTGCAGGGCTGCCACCATTGACGAACGGCTGCAGAAGTATCTCTCCCCCGTCTTGCTGTCGGCCATCCGGGAAAGGGAGTCTCTGGAATCCTCCGAAATCAGAAGCCTGCTCAAAAGGAAATCCCGATGAGGGTCAGGAAGAAAGTCGGCGGGCATATTGAGAAATACCTGATTCCCAAGGTCACCAAGCAGGCGGTGGACTTCCTGCTGGGCTTCCTCGATATGGGGACCTGGACGGTGGTCGGGGACATTACGAGGGTTTACCGTGGGGCCGACTGCGAGTACAAGGGCTGGCAGCGGAACACTGTTACCACACCGGACGCACTCTTCAGAGCCTTCGATGAACCTGCCGGTAATCCGTTCTGGGCAGAGCTGGCGGGGCTCGGGAAAGAGGAGGATTCGATTCCCGCAGACTGTTCTCCGGAAGAATCCCGCCGGACAATCATTGAGCATCTGACAGGGCTGTTCCCGGGAGAGAAGGAAAAATTCGAGATGATTATCTGACGGGGGGGTGTTCCCGGGAGAGAGGGGGAATATTCGAGATGATTATCTGACGGCGCGTGTTCCCGGGAGAGAGAGAAAAATTCGAGATGATTATCCAACGGGGCGGGACGCTATGGCGATGAATATATCGGCTCCCTTGCGAAGTTCAGAAAACGCGGCGAACCGGGCTTCTGGCCGTTTTCCGGGGAGCCAGAGTCCGTTCGGGCTGTTAATTCACCTGCTTGTAGATAGTGACTTTGCTTTTGCCGTTGAGTACGACAAGGTGAAGGGCCGTGAAATTCACCTGCGCAACGAAAGTGAGTAGTCCTTTGAAGTTTACTACGACAAGGTGAAGGGCCGTGAAATTCACCTGCGCACCGAAAGTGCCCTGGAGGGGCGTAGAATAGGGGTCGGTGTTGCAGGTGGACCCCAAAAGCCTCCACCTGCGCGCAGGAACCCGTCTGTAATGGTCTGTAGTGGGGTTTGAGTGCGCAGGTGAATTTCACGAGAGAGGTGGGGCTATAATCGGGCTGCCAGAGTCAGGCTTCCCGACCAAGCGAAGCACCTTTGCTGTCATTTCGACCAAGCGAAGCACCCATTCTGTCATTTCGACTAAGCGCAACACCTTTAACTGTCATTTCGACCAAGCGAAGCGCGCGGAGAAATCTTCTCGGACCTTTTGACCTTTTTATGGCCAAAAGATATCTCGACTCCGCACTTCGTGCTTCGCTCGATATGACAGGCTTATGGCAGCACCTTTACTGTCATTTCGACCAAGCGAAGCGCGCGGAGAAATCTCTCTGGACCTTTTCTGGGCCAAAAGATATCTCGACTCTGCACTCCGTGCTCCGCTCGATATGACAGGCTTGGAATCAGCGCACTACCGGCTCCGCTCGATATGACAGGATTGGGATCAGCGCATTACAGGCGTCGCTCGATATGACAGGCTTGGAATCAGCGCACTACCGGCTCCGCTCGATATGACA
>JBJEJV010000037.1:0-2446 GCA_051878295.1 Candidatus Cryptobacteroides sp. | reverse complement strand
GGTTGTTTGCATAGCCCGCAAGCCGGGAATATCCACTTATAAAAAACCGGAGCAACATTGTTTTTCTTGAGGGACATCTTATCCCAATTCATTCCACTTCCTGTACATACACCTATAATCCAAACGTCAATATCGAAAGCGACAAATCAATCTTCCGCTTTCAACGCACCGGATCTGGCCATCCACGCTCTGGAGTTTGGCGATAATCTGAATAAAAAGTTTATCTTTGTTTCAAATCGCAATCCGCAAATGAAATCAATACTTGTTTTGATGAAGGCAATCGTCATATTCTTTTCACACGCTGGAGACAACTACGCTGTGGGCAACATCGAGGTGGGCAACACGAAAATCGTTGCCGACTACATCAGTGAAATCACCGGGGCCGGGCAGTTTGAAATCGTCACGCACAAGTATGACGGGATGGCTTACGAGCCTCTCACCAAACTCGCCAGGGAGGAAGCCCGGAACGGTGAACTCCCGCCCTATGAGGGAGAAGTCCCGGATCTTTCGGAATACGACACCATATTCATCGGCGGTCCCGTCTGGTGGGGCACTTACCCGCAGGTGATGTTCACACTGTTCAAGGACATTGACCTGGACGGCAAAACCGTCATCCCGTTCACGACCCACGAGGGCAGCGGCCTTGCCAATTGTGTCGAGGATGTCAAGGAGGCTTTCCCCGGCGCCGCAGTCACCGCCCCGTTCAGCATCTACGGCCACGAGGTCAGGTCCGGAAGGGACAAAGTTGAAAAATGGCTGAAAGGGATAAAGAAATGAAAGAGATATCGGTACTCGTAGGCGCAGGCTCCATCGGCCTGGCCATCGCCCGCAGGGTGGGCGCAGGCAAAATCACTGTCCTTGCCGACTACAGCATCGAAAACGCACAGCGTGCTGCAAGGATTATGGAAGATGCCGGCTTCGAAACCCGTACGGTCCGGACTGACCTCGGTAGCAAGGAAAGCATACTGGAACTGGTGGAGTTCGCAAGCGGGCTCGGTCCGATCAGGAATGTCATCAATGCGGCCGGAGTTTCGCCATCCCAGGCTCCAGTGGAAAAGATTCTGCAGGTGGACCTCTACGGCACATCCGTGCTGATTGAAGAGTTCGGCAAGGTCATCGCCGAAGGCGGCTCCTGCGTAATCATTTCCTCACAAAGCGGCCACAGGCTTCCGGCGCTCAGCCAGGAAGAGAACGAGGCGCTGGCCACAGCTCCTGTGGAAGAACTGCTTAAACTCCCTTTCATCACGGCCATCACCGACACCCTCAAGGCGTACCAATATTCAAAGCGCTGCAATGTACTGCGCGTCGCCGGCGAAGCCTGCAGATGGGGCAGGCGGGGCGCGACCATCAACTCCATCAGCCCGGGCATCATCATCACTCCCCTGGCCAACGACGAACTCCACGGTCCGCGGGCGGAAGGCTATCTGAATATGATTGCAGGCGCTCCGGCAAAGCGGGCCGGTACTCCGGACGAGGTGGGCGACCTGGCCGAATTCCTGATGTCCAGCCGGGGCCGTTTCATCACAGGGACTGACATTCTCATCGACGGCGGAACCACGGCTTCGTACTGGTACGGCGACCTGCAGTATCTGAAATCGACGCATTGATCTGAAATGAAAGCGGGATGGCTCCCTCCCGGGTGAAGGAACAATGCGAACGCAACATTAAGTTTATGGGACGACTCTTGACAATTATCGCAGCTACAGTTCTGCTCGGCGGCAATCTCTTTGCGCAGGGAGCCATCTCAGCCGACAGCACCTCCCGCTCAGGCGAATGGAAACACGCCTTTTCAAAGGAAGGAGTGAAAGACTGGAAACCGGAATTCACATTGAGGTTTTATACCGGTTTGGTAACTGACGGACCGATGCTGACAGGTGGCGTAAGGATTGACGAAAAACGTTCGCTCTCACTGTTCGCCTGCAAGGGTGACACCTATCTGGATTATGCTCCGGGCAGCCTGTATTCCATCTGTGCAGGCCTGAACTTCCGTCGATACTGGCATTTGGGCAAGAACAAGGTTGTTTCTTTATACAGCGACCTGTATGCAGGCGGCGGATGGATATACAAAATCGACGGAAAGTATCACGGGGATCCGGACAGCGGTAATTATGAAGAAGTTATTGATGATAATGTCGGAGATCCGGTGTTCATCATCGGCTGGCAGCCAGGCATCAGGCTGACCTGCTGCAAGAACCTGCATCTATTCATCGGCCCTACCATCGCCACCTCCTGCCTCGGAATACATCTGGGCATAGGAATCTGATCCGGAAAGCCGGGAAGCGGTGTGGACAAGATTCTGTCCGGATGGAATGACCTTGGATGGCCAACTCCTGTCCTGACTGAAGAACTACAGCCGGATTATGTGGTGCTTACTTTGCCTGTGGGTAAGGCGAAAACCCATCAAGAAAACCCACCAAGAAAACCCATCAAGAAAACCCATCAAGAA
>JBJEJV010000036.1:0-11816 GCA_051878295.1 Candidatus Cryptobacteroides sp. | reverse complement strand
TATGGTCCCTTTTTCAATTATTTTGGTGGTGGAATTTTGCGGTACTATTTACACCATGTCGGAAGCGTTCCATTGATTTGTCATATTGCCGTTTTTGTCCAGGAAGATCTCTTGGCCGTTAGCCTGGTTGATGCCCAGAGACGGGACAGCCCAGATGGCATGGAGCGGAGCGCCGTTGTAATACTGGATGACAGGAGCAGTGGAGCCGGACAGCTGGGCCTGTTCCTGCTGACGCTTGTTGTAGTTTTCAAGCGCATCCGAAATCTTCATGATACGGTTGTCGTTGAAAGCGATTTTCCCGAATATGCTGAAATACGAACTCCCCCTTTTGTAGAGTTCGTAGTTCAGGCTCAGTTCGACACCTTTGTTGCGGACCATACCCATATTGTCGCTGACATAGGAGAATCCGGTTGATGGGACAAGGCTCCTTGAGAACACCAGATTCCTGGTGTCTGCGATGTAGAAGTCCAGAGTTGCATTGATTCTGTCAGTGCGCAAATCCACGCCGACGTCGTAATCCATCTTCTCTTCCCATTTCAGGTCGCGGTTCTCCATATTGTCCAGAACAGCTCCTGTGGATCCGTGGTAGTAGGATTGCTTGTAAGAATAGACCGGGATGGATTTGTTGGAAGCATAGTTCTGGTTGCCGGAAGAGCCGACCGATGCCCTTACCTTCAGGATTTTCAGCCATCTGTTCGCAGAAGACAGGAAGGCTTCGTTGTGGAGGTTCCAGGCAAGGCCTGCACTCCAGAAGATGCCCCACTTGTTGTCGGTTCCGAACACGGATGATGCGCTTGTCTTGACGGTAGCATCCACCATATAGCGGTTGTCGTAGCTGTAGCCGGCGGTAAGAAGCATTCCAAGATTCCTGTTTATTCCGTCACTGCCGGAAGGTGTGGCATCACGGAGATACTGTCTTGCGAAAGTAATGCTTGTCATGTTGCTGTTCGGGAAACCTTCGGTGTAGTTAGTGACTTCGCTGTATTTGGTCTGGGAAATGTTGTACTGACCGGTTGCGAACACATCGTGCCTGTCTGCGAAAGTGTGGTTGAACTGCGCGGATATGTCCCCCGAGAAGGTCGTTGAAGAGCCGGTCGTCAAGTTGTAGCGTCCCCTGTTGATGATGTCGTCCTCATTGGAAGCAGACGCATAGTCGGTGTGGTCTGCCGGACGGAAATCCTCAGCCTGGCTTCTCTGGGTGTCAATCCCGAAACGTCCGACAACCTTGAGACCATCCAAAAGCTGGTACTCAGCATAGAAATTGTCGGTGAAATCGAGATAACCGCTTGTCGAAGAGGTCCCGACGGTGGCGTTGTACATCGGGTTGGTTATCATCTTGCTGTAACTCCAGGAATTTTCTCCTGAGACATATTCCCCTGTCGAGAGTACTTTCTTCAGGTTGCCGTCTTCATCATAGGGCGAGTAATAAGGGTTGAGGGCGGCATATTCATCGAACGTCCCGTAAGGGGAGTCGTGGCTTTTCATGTCGGCTATGCTCATGATGTTCCTGAAGGTCCATTTGCCCCTTCTATAAGACAGGTTCACGTCTCCTGAAAGGAGATTCCTGTTCGACCCCTTCATCGCGCCTTCTACATTGTTGTAGGAGAATGTCGCAAGAGCTTTCAGGTCTTTGCTCCCAAGTTCGATTCCGACGGAATGCTTGTTGCCGACTCCGACGCGCAGAGGTTTCGAGAGCCAGTAGGTGCTTTCTCCTTCAAGTGCTCTTTTGTAACGCTCCTCGAATAGTTGCTGGGCTGCAATCCAAGAACCTGAATCAAAGGCGCTGTCGTAGTAGCCTTCCCTCTTCTCTACTTCCAGTTTTTCAAGAGCATTGCAGAGCTGGTAACTTGTCAGGTCGGGAGCTTCGATGGAGAGGCTGCCCGTGTAGGTTATCTGCGAGCGTTCTCCGGTCAAGGCCTTGGTCTCGATGACAATCACTCCGTTGGCTCCCTTGGAACCGTAAATCGCCTTTGCAGAGGCATCCTTCAGCAGGGTGATGCTCTGTACCCGGTTCATGTCCATGTCCTGCATCTTCTGCAGGGTGGTCTCGAAACCGTCGAGGATGATCAGTGGAGTGTTTCCGGAACTGACATAACTGCTCTTCAGGCTGGTCGTTTCTGCATCAAGAGTCGAGGCTCCACGCATCTGGATATTTGCGACAGCATTCGGGTTTGAGCCCTGTTCCAGGTTCTCCAGTACCAGGAGGGACGGATCGAGATTCTTCAGCGACTGGATCAGGTTCTGGTTGCCGACTCGCTTGATGTCGTCGGAGGACATTGTCTGGACGGAACCTGTGAAACTGTCCTTCTTCCTTGTGAATATACCGGTTACGACCGTTTCCTGGAGGCTCTGCATGTCCGGTTTCATCCTGATCTTCGATGCCTTGTCCAGAGGAACGACCTCCAGAATGTAGCCCATGAAAGAGGCTCTGAGTTCCTTGCAGGAAGGAGAGACTTCAATGGCAAACCTTCCTTTGTCATCGGTGATCACACCGTTTGCAATGTCGGCTTCATCGTACACCGCGACTCCGACCATCCCTATGCCGTTCTCGTCAAATACGGTTCCTTGAACCGTCTTCGTTTGAGCCGACAAACTCACCCATGCCACCAAAGCGGCAAGGGTGAGTAAGATCTTCATAGTCTTTAATGTTTTCAACTTGATTCGCTTTTCTACTTATTCGTTACCTGTTTTCGGGATTCTTTCGAAGCAGCCTTTGAGCTCATCTTCAGTAGGGAGGATGTCGCCCATCGTGCCGTCATTGAACTGGCTGTATGCAACCAGGTCGAAGTAGCCTGTGCCGGAAAGGTTGAATACGATGGTCTTCTCTTCTCCGGTCTCCTTGCACTTCAGCGCCTCGTCGATGGCAATCTTGATGGCGTGGCTGCTTTCAGGAGCAGGAAGGATGCCTTCTGCGCGGGCAAAAGTCTCAGCAGCCTGGAATACATCTGTCTGGATTACCGAGCGGCACTCGAATATGCCGTCGTGGTAGAGCTGTGACAGAATCGGGCTCATTCCGTGGAAACGGAGGCCACCGGCGTGGTTGGAAGAAGGAATGAACTGGCTTCCGAGGGTGTACATCTTTGCGAGAGGGCAGATTCTGCCGGTGTCGCAGAAATCGTAGGCGAAGATTCCCTTTGTGAAGGAAGGACAGGATGCCGGCTCTGCGGCGATGATCTTGTAGTCGGCCTCACCGCGGAGCATCTCGCCGATGAACGGGGTAGCGAAGCCTCCGAGGTTTGAACCTCCGCCCGTGCAGCCGATGAGGATGTCCGGCTTGATGTCGTACTTCTTCAAAGCCTTCTGGACCTCCAGTCCGATGATTGTCTGATGCAGGAGGACCTGGCTGAGGACTGAACCGAGCTGGTAGCGGTAACCCTCCTGGGTGATAGCTGCTTCAACTGCTTCCGAGATGGCGCAGCCCAGGGAACCCGTGGTGCCCGGATGTTCGGCCAGAATCTTGCGTCCGACCTCGGTGGTGTCACTTGGGGAAGGGGTGACTTTTGCACCGTAGGTGCGCATCACCTCGCGGCGGAAAGGCTTCTGCTCGTATGAGCATTTGACCATATAGACCTGGCAGTCGAGTCCGAAATATGCGCAGGCCATCGACAGGGCGGTACCCCATTGTCCGGCTCCGGTTTCCGTGGTCACACCCTTGAGGCCCTGCTGTTTTGCGTAATAGACCTGGGCGATGGCGGAGTTGAGTTTGTGGCTTCCGGAGGTGTTGTTGCCTTCGAATTTGTAGAAGATTTTGGCAGGAGTGCCCAGGGCCTTCTCGAGGAAGGTGGCGTGGACCAGAGGTGATGGACGGTACATCTTGTAGAAGTTGAGTACTTCTTCCGGGATGTCAATCCACTTGGTGTCATTGTCGAACTCCTGCTTTATGAGTTCTTTGCAGAAAATCGGTTCAAGTTCTTCCGGTTTGAGCGGCTGGCCGTTTGCCGGATTGAGAAGCGGTGCGGGCTTGACGTTCATGTCAGCGCGTACATTGTACCATTGCTTTGGGATCTCCTCCTCTGCGAGGTAGATCTTGTAGGGGATTTTGTCGTTCATTTTATTGAGTTTAAATTGGTTGGGCGAGTTGAAAACACTTTGTTGTGACTATGAGACCAAATGTGAAAAAGGTTGACCTTGAAAGGGATTTTTCAAAGGTCAACCTCAGTATGTCTGTTTTAATCTGCCTTATGCTTGGATGAATGCGTTTACTGCTACGGAAACGAACATTATACAAATCAATGTGGCAACAACAATACCTATGACCTTCAGTCTCTTGAACCAAATCTGGTTGTTCCAGCCTACTGTCTGGAACATGCTCCAGAAACCATGGCAAAGATGGAACCACACAGCGAGGAACCAGACTATGTATATAGCCAGGACCCACCATCGTCCGAAGGTCAGGGTAAGGAGTTCATAAGGATTGCCTTCCTCTGCACCCGTGAACATTGCGAGCTGCATGTCTGCCCAGAAATGAGTAAGGTGGAAGGCGAGGATTCCGAGCACGATGATTCCGAGAACGAGCATATTCTTGGATGCCCAGGAGTCTGCGGAAGCGACGCTCTTGCTCTCGTAACGGCAGAGACCTCCGCGCGCCTTGATGTTGAGGGCGGAGATGTAGATGCCGTAGGCAATGTGGATGACAAAGCCGAGCGCAAGAATCGGAACCATCACGGTGACAATCGGCAGGGACATAAAATCACAACCTTTCTGGAAGAGACCGTCAGCGGCTCCGAATTTGCCGGTGAACGAATCGATAACAGAAAAGAAGTTGATTGTGCTGTGGAGAAGCAGGAAGACAATGAGGAATGCTCCGCTGACTGCCTGAATCAGTTTTCTGCCGATTGAATAGTGAAATGCGTTAGCCATATCGCGAATTAATTACATACGGTGATGTCGCACAAAGATAGAAAGATTATTTTCCTTGTGCAAGACATCACGAAAAATATCTTTGCATTCCGGGCTGCATACAAAAAAGGCCGGCGGGACTGATGTCTGCCGGCCTTTGGCCTGTAGCGGGGGTGGGGCATGATCCCACGACCTCCGGATTATGAATCCGACGCTCTAACCAGCTGAGCTACCCCGCCGCATTTCAAGAAAAAAGCACGGACCCTTTGCGGCTTTTCCGTGCCTTGGTTGAGATAGAAGGACTCGAACCCTCACTGACAGAGCCAGAATCTGTAGTGCTACCATTACACCATATCTCAATATTCAGTTCCTTTCGGAACGGGTTGGCAAAGGTATGCAATAATTTCGAATATTCAAAAATATTTTCAACTTTTTGAGTTCGCCGCTGCCGAAGCTCCCTTCTTCCGCACGATGAGCAGGCACAGGCCGAGGATTGTCAGTCCCGCATTGACCAGCAGCAGTTCATAGCTGAACCGGTAGCCCCCGAACCAGCGTTCGGAATTGGCCTGGAGGATGAAGCTCAGGACCGGGGCCGCGACGGCGACTACAGGCACGAATCTGTCCCTGACAGGCTTCTTGCAGCACAGGCCGAAGACGAACATTCCGAGAATAGGCCCGTAGGTGTAGCTGGCAAGCTTGTAAACGGCGTCGATGACGCTGTCGGTCCCGAGAAGGTGGAAAAGGAATATGGCGGCAGCCATCAGGAACGCCATGCCCAGATGAACCTTTTTCCTGATTGCGGACACCTCCCCGTCGGATTTTCCCCCGGTCCCGATGATGTCGACCGTGAAGGAGGTCGTCAAGGCCGTCAGGGCCGAGCCACCGGCGGAAAAAGCGCAGGACACCAGCCCGATTGTGAACAACACTCCCACCGCAGCCGGCAGAAGTCCGCAGGTCGCGACGGCGGGGAACAGCCGGTCTCCCGTCTCGGCAATGCCGTTGGCGTCCGCGAACATATAGAGCAGCGCGCCCAGGCAAAGGAAAAGGAATATGACGGGAATCTGAAGCAGACCGCTGGTGATGAGATTCTTCCTTGAATCCTTGGCGTTCCTGCTGCTGAGGGTGCGCTGCATCATGTCCTGGTCAAGTCCCGTCATTGCGATGACGGTGAACACTCCGGCCAGGAATTGCTTCCAGAAATATTCAGGATGGTTCACGTCGTCGAAGAAGAATATTCTTGAATACTGGCTGTCGCGGATGGCGCAGGTCATCCCCTTGAAATCCATTCCGAGGTTCCCGGCAATGAAAACCATTGCCAGAACGATTGATACAATCATGCAGACGGTCTTCAGGGCGTCTGTCCAGATTACGGACTTCATCCCGCCCCGGTAGGTGTACACGAGGACGATTCCCATACAGACGATTACATTCGCTATGAACGGTAGGCCGAGCGGCTCGAACACCATCAGCTGGAGGGTGACGCAGACCAGGTAGAGCCTCACCGCCGCGCCGAGTATCTTGGAGATGAAAAAGAACCAGGCTCCGGTCTTGTGGGAGGAGACCCCGAACCGGTCGTCGAGGTACTGGTAGATGGAGACCATGTTCATCCGGAAGAATACCGGAGTCAGCACGAAGGCGATTACCAGATAGCCCACGAAGAATCCCAGCACCATCTGCATATAGCCCATCCCCGTGCCTCCGCCGACCATTCCCGGAACGGAGACGAAGGTCACTCCAGACATCGGCGCACCGATCATCGCGACGGCCACCAGCCACCAGGGCGCCTTCCTGCCTCCGTTGAAGAAGCCCGAATTGTCGGTGTTCCTTGAAGAAAACCACGAAATGGCGAACATCGCGGCAAAGAAGGCTACTATGGTGGCAATGACTGAATATGCTGACATCTCTCTATTGTTTATTTGGGTTAAGGCTATGTTCAACGGTATGGTCAACGGTGGCCTTCAGTAAAAGGCGGCCCCGCCTCCGCCTGGAGGTTGCGGTTTTGCTGTCGCTTGGTCCCGGCGATTTTTCCCCTTGGCCGTTGCGGCCTATGGTTTGACCCGGTGTTGAACCGTCATACAAAGATATTAATTTCTCGGCGATTCATCCAAACCGTGGCGTTATGCAAATCCCGGGGCTTCTGCCGCATTCCAGCCCGGAGACCATACCATCTCCTCTGCCGCTACATTTTCTACCACAATACCCCCTTCGCTGCGCCATCTGCCCAGCTACCCATTCCACAGCCTCCAAAACTAAGTACACAGGTTCCTGTCCCTCGTGTCTGACTATATCCAAACCAGCCATCCCCCGGAGATTTGACCGGGCGGGCGGCGGGGCAGCTGTGCGCGAGCGGTTTTTGCGGAGGCTTATTTGAATATGCTGACACTTGCCCAGACCTGGCAGCCTTCGCCCCGGCCGACGAAGCCCAGCCCTTCGGTCGTGGTGGCCTTCACGCCGATCCGGTCGGTCTCCACCCCGAGGATTCCGGCCAGGGTCGCTCTCATCCGGTCGATGTAGGGCCGGAGTTTGGGAGCCTGGAGTGCTATCGTGATGTCTGCATTGCCGACCCGGTAGCCTTTCTCCCCGATCAGCCGGACGACTTCCGCAAGAAGAATCTTGCTGTCGATACCTTTGAAACGCGGGTCGCTGTCCGGGAAATGGAGGCCGATGTCTCCGAGAGCGGCGGCTCCCAAAAGGGCGTCGCAGAGTGCGTGGATTGCCACATCGCCGTCCGAATGTGCGACAAAACCCATCCCGCAAGGGATGTTTACGCCGCAGAGCCACATATTGAGTCCTTCTTTGAGGGCGTGGACATCGTAGCCGTTGCCTGTTCTGAAATCCGTCATGTCCTGATACTCGGGTTGTTCCCGGCAAAAATAGGAATTTCCGGGGAATTTATTCAGGAATTGTGTATCTTCACGGAAGTTTATGGACCGATCCCCTCCGGCTCCGACAATAGCCGGAGCCGGGGCGGGGTGATTTGGAAGGAACAAATAACTCACTTTGAATATGAATTTCGCGAGGAATCTCTTTGTGACGGCAGTATCGATGGCTGTCTGTCTTACGGCTTCGGCCCAGTCGTGGATACGCATCAACCAGCTCGGATATATTCCCAATTCGACCAAGGTGGCGGTCTTTGTCAGCAACGATGATGTGGAAGTCACCCGCTTTGAAGTTGTGGATGCCTTCACGGGCAAAGTGTTGCTGAAGTCTTCCGAGGTGAGGCCGACGGGCAGCCTGGGCATGCTTAAGACCACTTGCCGTCTGGATTTTTCCGCTCTCGGGCAGGAGGACGGCGCTCGCGGCCGGGGGAAGCGGACCGGCAGCGCAGTCCGGGGAGATTCTGCCGGCGGCCTGAGGCTGGATTGCAGGGCCGGTACGCAGGCCTGTTTCGTGAGGGCATATTCACAGAAAGACGGCAGGACGGCCGTAACCGAATCCGAGGTATTCCCGGTCGGGCCGGACGTCTATGACGGCAGCGCCGATTTCGTGCTGAACTATATGCGGCAGCAGCGCTGCGGCTGGAATCCTTTCATCAGGGACAGCTGCCACACCCACGACGCCATCATCGTCGGGCATCCGGACCCGGCAAAGGACAGCACGCACCTGGATGTCATCGGTGGCTGGCACGATGCCTCCGACTGCCTTCAGTACACGACCACCTCTGCCAATGCAATCTACCAGATGATGTTTGCCTACAGGAGCAATCCGGAAGCCTTCGGGGATGAGTACCGGACTGACGGGACACCCGGGGCAAACGGTATTCCGGACATTGTGGACGAAATCCGCTGGGGGCTTCTCTGGCTTGACAAGATGAACCCGGAGCCTGGAGAGATGTACAACCAGATTGCCGATGACAGGGACCACATCGGGATGCGTCTCCCGAGTCAGGAAAGGGCCGACTACGGCTGGGGCAAGGGTATGGAGCGGCCGGTCTGGTACTGCTCCGGAGAGCCCCAGCAGAGGGGAAAGACCGGCCTGAAGAACAAGACCACAGGAATCGCCAGCACCGCCGGCAAGTTCGCCTCCTGCTTCGCCTTGGGCTCCGAAATCCTGGCTCCTTTCTATCCGGAGCTGGCCGAAAAGATCGGGTCAAAGGCACAGGCTGCCTACGATGCCGGTGTCGCCAAACCCGGTTGCTGCCAGACAGCCTCGGTCCTGTCGCCATACATCTACGAGGAAGAGAACTGGACGGACGACATGGAACTTGCAGCCTTCGAACTCTACCGCAGGACCGGCGACCGCAAGTACCTTTCGGAGGCCATTGAATATGGCCGCAAGGAGATAGTGACCCCTTGGATGGGAGCCGACAGTGCCCGCCATTACCAGTGGTATCCTTTCATGAATATGGGACATTGCCTTCTGGCCTCTGAAGCGGGCGGGAAGGCTTCGGAGGAATTCATCCGCAATGTTCGCACAGGCATCGAGAGGGTCTGGCAGCGTGGCAAGGACCATCCATTCCTCTACGGCATTCCGGGAATATGGTGCAGCAACAACCTGACCACGGCCATGCTGACCCAGTGCATCCTCTACCGCCAGATGACAGGGGACACGACTTATCAGGAGATGGAAGGAGCATTGCGGGATTGGCTCCTGGGCTGTAACCCGTGGGGTGTCAGTATGATTGTCGAGCTTCCGAAAGGCGGAATCTATCCTACCCAGCCGCACTCGTTCATTCCGCGTATGGGATTGGGCAACACAACGGGCGGCCTGGTGGACGGCCCTGTGTACTCCACCATATTCGGAAGCCTCCTTGGTGTCAGCATGGATGGCGGTGTGAACTACATGGATGTGCAGCCCGGTGACATCGTTTACCATGACAGCACGCATGACTATTCGACCAACGAGCCGACAATGGACGGCACCGCCTGCCTGACATTCCCACTGTCGTGGTATGAAAAGGAAGGACACGCGTCTGAACATCAAGACACCCTTCCTTCCGGTCGCGATGTGCTCCTCGCCGGGGGCATAGTCCGTACGGACCCTTCCGTGCGGCACATTGATTTTGCCTTTACAGCCGCTGACAAGGCAGATGGCGCTGAAGCAATTTTATCGGCGCTGGACAAGTACAACATCCGGGGCTATTTCTTCTTTACCGGGGAGTTCTTTGAAAAATACCCTAAGGTTGTCCGAAGGCTTTCCAGGGCCGGGCACTATGTGGGAAGCCACAGTTACGGGCATCTTCTCTACTTCCCTTGGGGACAGCCGGATTCGATGAGTGTGACCAGGACCGGATTCAACGAAGACATATTCAGGAGCTATTCTCTTCTGCGCAAGGCTGGAATAGGGAAGGCCCCTCTTTTCATGCCACCGTACGAGCATTACAATGATGTCGTCTCCTCGTGGGCGCGCCTGCTCGGGCTGCAGCTTGTCAACTACACTCCGGGGACTTCAACCAATGGTGATTATACGACTCCTTCGATGAAGAACTACTACAGCAGTGACTTCATCATGGAAAAGATTTTCAAATGTGAGTCTTCGGACCCGAACGGCCTGAACGGCCACATTATGCTGATTCATCTCGGCACGGACCCGGAACGCACGGACAAGTTCTACGACCGGCTTCCCGAGCTGATTGAAGCGCTTCAGGCCAGGGGCTACGGTTTCACTCCGCTGCGGCAGTAGCGGATAATTGCCATGCTGCCGGTGGATGTGGCGTTCACTCAATCGTGTAGAAAAGTAGAATGTTGTCAGAACCGGAATCTGCAAGATTCTTCAACTTGTCAAAGATGACTTGTGAGTCGTTGCCGGAAGGTTGATAAGTTTCCACGAACAGCGACAGCATCTCCGGACAACCAATCAGTTTGTTGCCATCCTGGCCAATCAGGTTCAAGAAAGGAAACAGGCCGGCATTATGCCCGGGGTGGATTGTCCAGGCTTCTTTGGATTTTTGGGAGATGAAGGTCGTGAACATGTCGTAGAATGTCAGGACATAATAGCCGTCAACTTCAAAGATGCTGCTGAACCCCGGAAAGTCATCGTTCAGATGGAATGGGGAATAATCGGAGAGAGTTTTCAATTCTTCATCGTCCAGAACTTTCTTTGAAGTTTCAATTTCCATCCCTGTCAGATTTCCGTCCTTGAGCGAATAATTGTAGATCAAATTGCTTTTGGGAGCAACAAACAACACACTGTCTTTGCCGGTCAAGAATGAATGCCTGCCTGTGAATACTGCTGCATCAGCACTCTTGAGTGCCGTTGTGAACACAGCCTTTTTTGTGTTGTTCCCAATTTTGTATGTTGAAAAGATGTCGCTGTCGTCCCCGAATAGCAGATTCTGGCAGAACAGCGTTTCATCTTCAATGAATGAGGCATCTGAAACATTCATGAAACAGCCTTTCTGTGAATGGACAGTCCGTAGATGATTCCCTTTGAGATCAAAATACAGCAGTTTGTCCTGAAAGCCGTCGAAAAGGATAATGGTGTCCTTTTTTGAGGCAAATGCGTCAAGCCGGATCCATTCCGTTTCTGCGCGTCCTTTTCTGGAAATCTCGTTGCGGAACGAGCCGTCCCGATTGAAGACAGACAGGCTGTTCCGTCCCAACACCACTATCGATGAATCAATGATCTCAACCTTTTGGATTGCAGTCAACGGATGTGAAGAATCAAGAGCAAGGATCTCTACAGATTTCACGAAAGGTGCTCCATCTCTTATTGTGTCGAAGCCATGGATTACCTGTGTGATGGTAAACTGTGTGCTGTTGTCTGTGCGGCAGGCCGCAAAGGCAACGGCAAAACATATCATGACACACCAATTAAGCAGAGCCTTCATAACTGAGTGATGCTTTGAATATTTTGTAGTTTGAAACCGTGATAATTTGTTCCGCCTGCAATATAGAGTTTTTTGTTTTGATTACGAATAGAGCCCTGAAAATAAATGTACTTTTGGACATATGTTGAATAAGTGAGAATACATATATTTTGGCGGGGTCATAGTTGTGACTCGTTTAGTTAAGTTAATAACACCAATTCAATTTTTT
>JBJEJV010000035.1:0-12431 GCA_051878295.1 Candidatus Cryptobacteroides sp. | reverse complement strand
GAATCCCGACAGAATCCTCCCTCTTCCGAAACGTATGCTCCTGCTTGCGAACGCCCTTGTCTGGGGAGCGCCCGGCTTGAAAATCACCTGGACCGGAATCGCCGCCTACATCGGCCTGAGAGATTCGGACTGCCTGGCGTGGTTGATTGCAGGAACGCTTGCGGTACTGTGTTGTTTCGTCTTGATGTTCAACAAAATCGTAGCGAAATATTCCAGCAGGATTTTGGCCTTTCCCGAGGCGGAAAAGTCGCTGCTTTTCTTCCTGCCCGCAAGGGGATGGATTCTCGTCAGCTTTATGATGTGCCTCGGAATCAGCCTCAAATTCATCCCCGGGATTCCGGCGGGATTCTTCGCCTCTTTCTACAGCGGGCTCGGCCCCGCGCTGGTCTATGCTGCGCTGAAATTTCTGGCGGCATATTCAAAAGCCTGCCCGCGAAGGTAGGATTCCGCCCTCCGAAGCGCGCTTCCTCATTTGAAGAGCTTCCGGTACTCCGCTGGCGACATCCCCGTGTTCTTTCTGAAAAAGCGGCCGAAGGAGGACTGGTCGGAGAAATTCATCCGCGTGACTATCTGCTTGATGCTCAAGTCGTCCTCGATAAGGTAAGCCTTGGCCTGCATTACCAGGGCCTCGTTGATCCAATAGGAAACGGGCTTCTGCGAGAAGGTCTTTATCGCCTGGGCCAGATAATCCGGGGAGAGGCAGAGCTTGTCCGCATAGAAGCCCACGGACTTGCGTTCGCTGCTGTTCTCGTGGAGGAGATTCATAAAACGGTAGAAGAGGATGTCGTAGTTCGAGAGGTTGTAGTCTTCCGCGAGCGGCGTCCTGGCTATGAGGATGTTGCCCACTTCCATAAAGAATATGCGGACTGTGGTCTCGACCATCCGCCTGTACCAGATGTGCCCGGTCCTTCCGATGGTCCCGATAATGTC
Source organism: Candidatus Cryptobacteroides sp. (assembly GCA_051878295.1). GTDB lineage: Bacteria > Bacteroidota > Bacteroidia > Bacteroidales > UBA932 > Cryptobacteroides. Next base: position 11,501 of record JBJEJV010000035.1, on the reverse strand, counting down.
CAGGATGCACTGCTCCAGCAGCAGGCTTTCCTCCGGCCGGATGTGGTCGTAGGGGAAATGGGTCTTGTACATCGCAGTCTCGGGCGTAAGGTGCTTCCCTTCCTTGAAGACTTCGTTGTAGAAAGACTTGCTGACCATCAGGTGGTAGCCTTTGTAATCATCGGAGAAGGTGACGTTGCGCAACATCTTGACTCCGATTAGGTTCATCGTCGTGTCCGGGCTCACTTCATAAAGCTCCGAATTGACCTCCATCCGGGCCGAGCCGGCCATCGTCAGGATGATGTTGAAAGCATCGACCTTCAATGTCACCGAGATGTCCGGCAGGCTGTCCGCATTGAGTTTGCTGCCCTCGAGGCAGATGATTTCGAGGGAGTCCTCGTAGCGGCAGGTCTTCACCCGCTTCTCGACCAGTTGGGACAGGGAGCCTATCCCGATTTCGATAATCTTGTCCATTCTTCAAATCCGTGTTTAATCGTAAATCTACATAAATTATTTTGTATTAGACTTATCAAATTGTACCACCACCCCAAAATCCGGTATAACATACCCCTGAAAATGTCCAATGCTCCGAAACCGAATTGCCCTAATTTTGCAAACACGGCACACAAAATGACCAAAAACAATGAAGAAGATTATTTTTAATTGGGCAGGCTTTGCCGTATTGTGCGCAAGCCTGGCGTTGACTTCTTGCGACAAGCGGAAAGCCTCGGGCAATGAAGGAACTGGAGAGGAGTACCAGACGATGGAAATCTCCTTGAGCGGGAAGAGGCTCAGCACAGCCTATTCGGCCTCCATCCGGGGCAGGCAGGATGTCGAGATAAGGCCCCAGATTTCGGGCCTAATCACGGAGGTGCTGGTGAGGGAAGGGGAGAAAGTCCGCAAGGGGCAGGCTTTGTTCACGATTGACAAAGTTCCTTACCTCGCGGCCCTGGCCACGGCCCAGGCCGATGTGGAAGCCGCCGAGGCGGAGGTGGAGGCTGCAGCCCTGGCAGCCGAGGCGAAGAGGGCTCTGCACGAGCAGGAGGTGGTTTCCGAATATGACCTCAAAACTGCTCTCATCTCATTGAAGAGCGCCGAAGCGCGGCTCTCCCAAGCCAAGGCGAAGCTGGCCAATGCGGAGAACGACCTTTCATATACCACGATCAAGAGCCCGTCGGACGGGCTTGTCGGGACTCTGCCGTACAAGACGGGCGCCCTGGTCAGTCCCTCAATGTCCTCGCCCCTGACCACGGTCTCCGACAATTCGGTGATGTATGTCTATTTCTCGCTGGGGGAGACCCAGGTGCTCCAGCTGGCGGAGAAGCACGGTTCGCTGGACAATGCAATCAAGGAGATGCCTGAACTGGAACTGCAGCTCAGTACAGGCAACACATATTCACACAAGGGCTTAGTCGAAAGCATCAGCGGCGTCATCGACCGCAGCACAGGCGCCGTGAGCGTGAGGGCCATATTTCCGAATGATGAAAGGCAGCTGCTGAGCGGAGGCTCCGGGAGCATCGTCTATCCTTTCGTGCTCGAGGATGCGATTGTGATTCCGCAGGCTGCGACCTACGAGCTGCAGGACAGGAAGTTTGTGTACAGGGTGATCGAGGGGATTGCGGAATCCACCGAAATAGAGGTCTATCCTATCAATGACGGCAGGAGCTATGTCGTGACTTCCGGCCTCTCTGTGGGAGACATCATTGTGGCCGAAGGCGCGGGCCTTCTCAGGAACGGGACGAAAATCGTCCCTGCCAAACAGTAAACAGGAGGGATAGGATTATGAATGTCAAGACATTTATCGACCGTCCCATTTTCTCGGCTGTAATCTCGATTGTCATCGTACTGCTGGGAGTGATCGGCCTGTCGTCCCTGCCTGTGGAGCAGTATCCGGACATTTCCACTCCGACGGTGATGGTCGAGGCCACCTACACGGGTGCCAACGCCCAGACCGTGCAGAAGAGTGTAATCATCCCGCTGGAAGAGAAAATCAACGGCGTGGAGAATATGATCTATATGACTTCCGAAGCCGACAACAACGGCAACGCCTCCATCAAGGTTTTCTTCGAGCAGGGGACGGACGCCGATATGGCCACCGTGAACGTGCAGAACAGGGTTTCCGAGGCAAACGGACAGCTTCCGGCCGAGGTCACAAAGAGTGGAGTGAAGGTGAGCAAGCAGCAGAGCAGCCAGGTGATGATTTTCAACCTGTACAGCAGCGATGACCGCTTCGACGACCTCTTTCTCAGCAACTATCTGAACATCAACATCGTGCCCCGAATCTTGAGAATCAGCGGAGTCGGCGGCGTGAATGTCATCGGTTCGGACTATGCCATCCGTATCTGGCTGAAGCCCGAGCTGATGGCGCAGTACGGGCTTACTCCGGCCGACATCTCGTCTGCAATAAGCAAACAGAATCTGGAGTCGCCGACTGGCACTTTCGGGGAAAACTCCGAGAACACGTTCCAATATTCAATGAAATACCGGGGAAGATACGAGACTCCGGAGGAATTCGGGGAAATCGTCATCCGCGCCCTGCCTGACGGGGAGGTGCTGCGCCTGAAAGACGTGGCCGGGATAGAACTCGGAGCGGCCGACTATTCGATGAACGGAGAAGCCGACGGGCATCCGGGCACGACCTGTATGATAACCCAAATCGCCGGGTCCAATGCGAGCGAGATTGTGGGCGAGGTGGAGAAGCTCTTTGAGGAGATAGAGGACAGCCTGCCTCCGGGGGTCAAAATCAGCACGACCCAGAATGTGAAGGACTTCCTTGACGCTTCCATCAAGAATGTGCTTCTCACGCTACTCGAGGCGATGCTCCTGGTCGTGCTCGTGGTTTACATATTCCTGCAGAACGGCCGCCTGACCTTGATTCCTACCATCAGTATGCTGGTGTCGATGATAGGTACCTTCTTCATTCTCGCCCTGATGGGATTCACCATCAACCTCCTCACCCTCTTCGCGCTGGTGCTGTCGATAGGAACGGTGGTGGACAACGCCATCATCGTGGTGGAGGCCGTGCAGGCGAAGCTGGACAATGGGGTCTCCCCGGCCTACAAGGCGACTGTGGAGGGAATGAGCGGGGTCACGACGGCGATTCTGGTCAGTACGCTCGTGTTTATGGCCGTGTTCATCCCTGTGACTTTCATCAGCGGAACTTCCGGTGTATTCTTCAAGCAGTTCGGCTTCACGATGGCAGTGGCCGTGGGCCTGTCCGCCCTGAATGCCTTGACGCTCAGCCCGGCCCTCTGCGCCCTGATGCTCAAGCCGGCGAATGGGGAGGGGGAGAAAGGCTTGCGCCACCGTTTCAAGACGGCATTCAACACTGCCTTCCACAGCCTGACGGAGCATTACGGCCGGGGAGTCCGCTTCCTGCTGGAGCATAAAGCGATAGCCGGAGCCCTGCTCGTGGCGGCCTTCGCTCTGCTGGTTCTTTCGATGTCCAAGACCAAGACCGGACTCGTCCCGAACGAGGACCAGGGAATGTTCTTCGTGAACATCTCGACCTCTCCGGGCAACACGCTCCACGAGACCAAGCAAATAATGAACGAGGTGGAAGACGCTATCAAGGACATTCCGCAGATAGAGTGCTATGCCAAGAACCCTGGTTTCGGTGTGATTTCTGGCAAGAGCGCGACCGCCGGACTGCTGATCGTCAGGCTCAAGCCGTGGAACGAGCGCAAAGGCAAGGGAGAGGATGTGGATGCCGTCATCGCCGAGGTCTATCGGAGGACGGCGCACATCAAAGGAGCCGAGATATTCGCATATTCACCGCCTATGGTGGTCGGATTCGGTATGACCGACGGTTTCGAGATGTACACCCAGGACAAGGCCGGGGGAGAGGTGGCCGATTTCTACAATGCCACCCAGGACTTCATCGCCGAGCTGAACAAGCGTCCGGAAATCGGCATGGCCTACACTTCCTTCAACATCGATTTTCCTCAATATGAAGTTGAAGTGGATGCTGCCAAGTGCTTGAAAGCTGGCGTAGAACCCGATGCAGTCCTTTCTGCGCTTTCCGGCTATTACGGAGGTCTGTATTCCTCCGACATCAACCGTTTCTCCAAAGTTTACCGCGTGATGATACAGGCTTCGCCGGAGTACCGGCTCGAACCGGAATCCCTGGACAATGTCTTCGTGCGCACTGATGCGGGAATGGCTCCGATAGGGCAGTTCGTCACCCTGACCAAGACCTACGGGCCGGAAATCCTCACACGCTTCAATATGTTCGGTTCGATTGCGGTCAACGGCGCTCCTGCCGAGGGCTACAGTTCGGGCGATGCCATCCAGGCCATCCGCGAGACCGCCGAGAAGCACCTGCCTACGGGCTATGGCTACGACTTCAGCGGAATGACACGCGAGGAGTCCGGGAGTACGGACAACACCATCATCATAATGGCCCTGTGCATTGTCCTTGTCTATCTTATCCTGTCGGCTTTGTACGAGAGTTTCATCATCCCTCTGGCCGTCATCCTTTCCGTGCCGATTGGCCTGATGGGAAGTTTCTTCTTCACCTGGATTCTGGGCCTGGAGAACAACATCTACCTGCAGACCGGTGTGATAATGCTCATCGGACTCCTTGCCAAGACTGCAATTCTCATCACCGAGCTGGCGCAGCGCTACCGCAGCGAGGGAATGAGCATCGGGGATGCGGCTTTGAAGGCCGCGAAGGAGCGTCTGCGTCCTATTCTGATGACCGCCCTGACGATGATCGCCGGTCTGCTGCCCCTGGTCTTCTCCACCGGCGCAGGAGCCAACGGCAACATCTCCCTGGGAGTGGGCACGACGGCCGGAATGACAATCGGAACCTTCGCCCTGCTGTTCATCACGCCTGTACTCTTTGCCGTGATGCAGCGACTCCAGGAGAAGGTGCAGAAGAAAAACAAGATTGAGCGGATAGCGGAAGACACACAAAAATGAGAGCAATAATGAAGAAGAACATATTCATACCCCTTGCGCTGCTTGCCTGCATTTCGGGCGGCTGCGGCATATATTCGTCCTACGAGCGCCCTGAGGTCCTGCCGGGGGAATATATTTACGGAGATTCATCCGCCACGCCGGACGCGCATTCCCTTGCGGTCCTGTCCTGGAGGGAACTGTTTGCCGACCCTCTGCTGGCGGCTTGGATCGAGGCAGGACTGGAGAACAACACCGACCTGCAGATAGCCAGGCTCAAGGTGGAAGAGGCCTCGGCTGCCCTGAAGGCTTCGAGGCTGGCCTACCTGCCTTCGCTCGGCCTCTCTGCGCAGGGGAGTGCCGGCAGCCGGGACGGAGGCGGGACGAGCAGGACATATTCATTGGAAGGGACTTCCGAGTGGGAGATTGACCTCTTCGGCCGGATGAGGAACGCCAAGCAGCAGGACATCGCCGCGCTGGAGCAAAGCGAAGCGTACCGGCAGGCAGTTCAGACACAGCTTATTGCGACCATCACCGAAAGTTATTATTCACTTCTGGTGCTCGACCGGCAGTTGGAGATTAGCCGGGAGACCGTCGCGAACTGGGAGAGCACTGTCAGGATGATGTCCGCCTTGAAAGAGACGGGCGGGACGGACAGCGCGGCAATTTCGCAGGCGAAAGCGAATATGCTGAGTGCCGAACAGTCCATCCTGAGCCTGGAGCAGCAGATCCGGACGCTCGAGAATGCTTTCGCCTCCCTGATCGGCATCCTCCCGCAGGAAATCGAGCGCGGGGACTACCTGGACCTGGAGATTCCGTCCGCATATTCATCGGGCATCCCGCTGGAGATGATAGGGAACCGTCCGGACGTGAAGGTGGCCGAATACGACTTGAAGAAGGCTTTCTATGCGGTAGGCGAGGCCCGTTCCAACTTCTATCCGCAGCTTACGCTGAGCGGGTCGGCAGGCTGGACGGACAGTGCTGGGGAGGCTGTCGCCAATCCTGAGAAGTGGCTGTTCAATGCCCTGGGCTCGCTGGTCCAGCCGCTGTTCAACAGGGGAAGGAATATGTCGAAGCTGAAAATCGCCAAGGCTGCGCAGGAAGAGGCCTTGCTTTCCTACCGGCAGAAGATTCTCGATGCGGGGACGGAGGTCAATGATGCCTTGATTCAGTGGCAGACGGCCCGGGAGAGCCTGGAGCTTTCGGCCCGGAAAATCGGGGAGCTGGAAAACACGGTCGAGAGCACGCGGCTCCTGATGCAGCACGGCCACATCAACTATCTGGAGGTTCTGACTGCCCAGCAATCCCTTCTGGATGCGCGGCTGCGGGAGGTTTCGGACAAGTATGACGAGATTCAGGGGGTCATCAGCCTCTACCACGCCCTCGGCGGCGGGGTTGAGTGAGAGGCCTGGGAGATTTTGAGCCCTTGCAGCGGGGAAGTGCCGGGGAGGGTACAGCAATGATTGAAGCGCCCGTACGCTTTATTAATACGTTTGTTTCTAGTCCGATAAGGTCAATTGTTTTGGTATTCAGAATAATTGGCCTTATCTTTCTGATACGGACGGAAGGGGGGGGACTATGCCTCGCTTCCGAACTCACCTGTCCCCGACCGTTTCGGCTTTCGGAAGCGTGATGCAGTTAAACAGAACAGATTATGAATGAGTAATATTCAAGAATAAATCAGGCCTGGAGAAGGAAGGAGGCAGCCGACCTGGCCGAAGCCCTTTCAAACCCGAAGGTACAAGACACTCTCAGAGACGGGCTGCCATATCCCTACGTCGAGGAAGATGCCCTCGAATATATCGACGCGATGCTGTCCTCCGATCCGGAGGAGACCTTCGCATTCGCCATAGAGCTCGATGGCCGTGCGGCGGTAAGCATAGGTGCCTTCAGGCAGGGCAATATCCACCGCAGGACGGCCGAGGTGGACTACTATGTCGGCGAGAAATATTGGGGGAGAGGAATAATGACGGCGGCGCTGGGGCAGCTTTGTGAACACATATTCACACACACCGACATCATCCGCCTCTACGCCGAGCCTGACATTTTGGGATTTTTGGAAATCACTGAATTCTGATGACTTAACAGTTAATTGTCGCGCTTCTAAGCGTTATATACAACAAACAAAAGGGCGGTACGAGTTGATACTCCCGCATCGCCCTATATATTAGCGGCGCTTTAGAAAACTTTGGAGTTCAGCAATAACTTGCCTATTTTTGTTTCTGATATGCTTTCAATCCCCAATGATAGACTTTGATGAATACATAAAAGACGGCAATCCTTCCCAAAGAGAGAAATCCCTGGCTTGGAAGGCGGCAATCGGTCTGCAGGATGTCGATGGATTGAAGACCTCCGGATATTTGCTGGAGAAAGCAAAGGAAAACATTGAGGGAGACATTACGATCGACGAGGTCAAACATTTGATTGACAGCTATTACCAATCGAGGAGTTCCCGTCGCGACGATGAGCAGCGGACAGAGGAAGCCGACAAGGTATCAGCCCGTATCACCGAGATTCTGACGGAGTCGGCTTTCGTTTTTTCTCCAGCATATCTCAGCCTGATTCATAGACGTTTATTCACCGGCATATTCAGCAATGCAGGGGAGTACAGACAATACAACATCACGAAAAAAGAGTGGGTATTGGACGGAGACACGGTCACTTATTCACCTTATGAGATGATTGCCCAAACTCTGGAATATGATTTCCGTGAAGAGAAACAGGTTGACTATTCTTCACTTGGTGCAGAGGCGGCTATCGAGAGGATAAGTGATTTCATATCAGGAATTTGGCAGATTCATCCTTTTTCTGAAGGCAATACGAGAACGACATCGGTGTTTGCAATCAAATATCTCAGGAATTTTGGATTTACAGTTGACAATGAATTGTTTGCGGACAATTCCTGGTATTTCCGCAATGCTCTTGTCCGTGCCAATTATTCCAATTTCTCAAAAGGTGTCAAAGCAACAGATGTGTTCCTGGTAAGGTTCTTACAGAACCTGATTCTTGGAACCTCACATCAACTACGCAACAGAGATATGCACATATTCCAAAGTGCTACGGAGATCACTTCAAAGTGCCAAAATGTCACTTTGGATGTCACTTTGAATGAAATGTCCGTGTTGGAATTGGTCGCAAAGAATCCATCATCAACCCAGGAGGAGATTGCCAGCCATATTGGGAAGTCCACACGTACCGTCAAACGAATTATGGCCTCCCTGTCAGACAAAGGGCTTTTGAGAAGAGAAAACGGAAAAAGAAACGGCAAGTGGGTAGTTGTCGAAACCGGCGTCAGCCATTATTGTTAGAATTGATGCCTTCTTTGCAAACTTATGACCAGCAAATAGTGGAAGCCCTTCTGGCCGGGGACGAAAAGATAACACATAATTTCTTTTATGTGTGGTGCCGTCCTCTTCTCTGTTCACTGATTCACAAGATATTCAATTATGATGTGGATTACGATGAGATTGTGAGCGAATTGTATCTGTACCTGATGGAGAAAGACGGGAAGAGGCTTCGGACATTTCAAGGCCGCAGCAGCATCTACCAATGGCTCAAGTGTGTAGCTACCAGATTTTTCCTGAACAAACGCGACAGAGGGCAGGTGATAGAAGATTCTTCATCCGAAACTCTTTATCCTTTGGAAGTCGGAATAATCGAGACCGAAGAGATTGAGGCAGTCAGGCAGGATGTGCATACGATGTTGGGTATGATGACAAATCATCGACATCGGCTTGTCATACAGCGCATCTTTATTGACGGATATGATTATCAAGAAATTGCGAAGGAACTGAATACATCATTGGCAAATTTGTATAATATCAAAAAAAGGGCGATAACTGAATTCGCCTCCATAGTACTCAAAGAATATGGAAAACAATAAATTGAAACTCACTGACGAACTTATCGCGGCTTTTCTGGAGGGGAACACGACTCCGGAAGAGACCTCCACAGTTCTCCTTGCAGCCAAGAAGGATTCCCGTTTCCGCGAGTATTTGTCTCTTGTAGCCCCGCAGAGCGGTATTATCCCTATGATGGCCCACGCTGCGACAGGCGAGGAAGACAATTTATGCAATGTCCGTTGCGAACAATATGTTCTGCAGTGTTTCGGAATCAAGGCTTCTGAAGATGAACTCAAGGAAGAGGCCCTTGCCGGCGACTTGCTTAACGATGAGGGGACTCCTCTGTTCCGAATAGGTTCCCTCTGCGCCCTACACGGACTTTCCGTCACTCGCTCATACCATTCTACCTTGGATGACATTATGAAGGCTTTATCCGTAGGCTATCAGGTGATAGCTGCGGTTGACGGAGGGGAAATTGATGGAGATATGGACTATGAAGCGGCAGAGGACGATTTAATCGGCAGGAAGCCCGATCACTCCATTGTCATCCTGTCGTGCGGTGATGATGTCGTATGTTATAATCCATATCGTGGCGATATTCCCCAGAGAGTCAAACTGGACCGTTTCCAGGATGCCTGGGATGATTCAGAGAATTATATGGTAATAATCAATACCAAGGAAGCCGTTGCAGAATTGTACAAACCGTCACCTTTGGATTTGTCGGATGTCCTCCTGCCGGATTCACTAACTGAACTCACGGAAGCAATAGCGGAAAACACTCACGAAATCTGGTCCAGGGGCCGGATGAATGAAGGGTGGACTTATGGTGAGAGGCGAGACGACAAAAGCCTCAAACATCCTGATTTACTCCCATATTCAGACTTGCCTGAGAGTGAAAAGGAATATGACAGGGCGGCGGCAATGAATGCCATCAAAATGATTGTAAAACTTGGTTATAAAATCGAGAAAGAATAATATGACAAAACTGGATCTTGAAATTGACTGCCACAAACAAGCGGCAGAGTTGATTGACAAGTACTTTCCTGATTTCGTAAACGAAGCAGCCAAAGGCGAAACGGAAGTTCTGTCTGTTGAATACACGAATGAGCTTCCTTATGAAATTGAAACTGTATTTCGTCAATATCTTGAACAAAAATGGGCTACGGTTCATCCCGAGGGAAAACCGTTCAAGAAAGCTATGAACCGCAGCCTTGAAATGTTGACGATGGATGGCGATTATGTTCCTGAACTCAAAAAAGCCAGGGAAGATGCTGTTGATATCACCTTGTGGGAGAAGATTACGAAGACAAATCATGAAGATGTCACTTACTACAAGGGACTATTGAAGCAGTACACCGAGGAACTTTTGAACACAATGATAAGGGACTTCCTTGAAGATGTAGAATTATAAACAATTACTCTCGCGAACTCATAAAGCAATAATATTAATAAAACGCGTCGGGTGATAGGTTTCTGCTGTTGTGTGACTCTTTTCATATAACAGCAGAACTAATTTTATGAACGCGAAACTCAAATCATTCCTCAACGCCACCTGGAAGGTGGGCCTGCTCGGCGCAGGAGTCTCCGTATTCTCTATCATTCTCGTAATCGCCTATTATGAAGGACATCACGGGAGGAATGAACGGCGTGACAGCTATTTGCCCAAAGATGTAGTTGTACGTGCTTACAAGGACAAAACCGTACGCATCTGGAACAAGGCCACAAAGCAATATACAACCAAGAAAATCCGCAGGGTGTCCGGAGAGCCTTGCGATGGGGGCAGCCTGACCCTGATGGCCTCAAAGGATTTGATATGTGCGAAAATCGGCTTTGGTGATGAGTGTATCATTCTTGACAAGAAGGGTGTAATCCAAGTTCCTCAAGGTAGAATAGATCCTGATATCGGATATTTGTGAACGTCAATTCTCGTGAGTGTAATACCAAATGTGAGGCTTGTTATTAACTTGTTATTTAAATATTTGTGAGAAATGAAAACAGGCGCAGTGAAATTATTGACGGTGGCGGCTTTCCTGTTGATTATTACGATGCAATCTTGCTATCCCGTCCCGGAAAGTCTGGAAGCGTCCATCAGAGCTATGTTGGATGGAGAAGATACCTTCCTTCCCCGTAAGATGGAAGAGGATTCGACTTCTCTGTATCAGGCGGCCCGGGCGCTGGACGAATATTCGCGGGGAGAACGCCGCTTTTATCCGGATGGACTTGTCAGAGATGCCTTTTCCAGCTTCGCTTTTGCGTATGACTGGGATGAGAATCACGCTGCAATCGACGTGGAAAACTCGATGAGCATACTGTCAGCCTTCCTGAATTATGCCGCATATTATGCCCGGGATATCAATTATTTGAGCACCTTCGCCTCGGCGGACCATCAGATTGGAATACTCGAATATGTCGCGGCCACTTCACATCATTTTTGCCTCTATGTCATATATCGGGAACACGGACATTTCCGAGTGAGGATTTTTACTGAGCAGGAGTCGCCGGCCAGCACCCTGTTCGAAGGGTCTTGTGACATCACCAATATTAGGAAAATAGGTCCGGACAATGCTCGTATGTACTTGCTTTCCAGCGAATTGCCGTATAGGTTCTCGCATTTGTGCTGCTGGTATGACAATTCTGGCAAGGCGCAATTCTTCGTTCCGGGTAACTACCATATAGTGCAGGAATCCTGGCTGCGTCCCGCTTTGCCTTATTTGGCGGACGGTGAGTGCATAATATTACAGGACTTCGTGTCGCGTAAAGCGCGATTTGGAGTCCGATTGA
>JBJEJV010000034.1:0-2873 GCA_051878295.1 Candidatus Cryptobacteroides sp. | reverse complement strand
ATTCATCCATCAGGAAGGAAAAGTTCTTGTTGTGGTCATCGGTATTGTTTGCCAGTATATTGAAGACCATTCTGCGGAATACCTCTTCCTGGGTGGATTCCGGCAGACGCATCTTGCGACATACCATCATCAGTTTTTCGTAACTGTCCGCATCGGGATACAGAGCCGCCAATGTCTGCATATGCAGTTTATGCGACCCATCACGGTCAAATCGCCGGGTAATGAAATGGGTCTGGCCTTCTACTTCTATCAATCTGCAAGGCATCATTTCGATTCCGGCAGCAGCAGCCATCTTGGAATATGCCATCTCCAACTCGGCAGATGAACGCTCCGGATCACCGAACTTCAGGATGCAATATTCAAATCCTTCCTGACCGGCTATCTGGCCACTTCTTATCTCACCCGTATCGGGATGGATTGCAATGATGGCTTTCGGCTGGCGGCCTCCGGCAGAAGTACCTACGGCAATCAATGACTGAAGTGTCAGTGATTCTTCAGGGCGGATACTTACATTCTCACGCTCCGCGTAAATCCGCTGTGCCAAATCGCTCAGCGCCTTCAGATTTAGCTGCTCAGATTCCTTCAGACCTGAAGATGCCGGTTCGAACTCCAGAGCACCCATTCCCCGTTTGCCTATGAACGAAAGGATATCAAGCGGTGTAATTTCCTGATTTTTAATCCCATTCTGAATTCTCCAGCACTCAAATACCTGATTGCCCCAGGCATCAGGCAGGGAGTCAGCCAGAAACGGCGGAAGCTTGCGATAAATCTTATTCTCCCGGTCACCCACAATGGGAAGCCGGCTGGATGGTAATTTGACAGGTGCGATGATAGGGAACGGATCAAAACCCCCTCCCGGAAGAGCCGGATTGAATTCAAAGTATGAAATCCCTCTTCTGACATCCCAGGACAGGCGGCCTATCTCCCTGTCCCACAACATTACCTTCAGTGCACCCGTTATCATGCTTTCTTATGTCTGATGCGTTGTACTTTCTTCTCTTTCTTTAGCAGATAAGCTGATGGGGGCAGTTCAGGGAGTAGTCCGTCAATTGCATCGAGTCTGCCTATCGCTTTCATCAGCAGGAGGAATGTGCCTAATGACAAGTTCCCGCCTGTACCATTCTCAAACTTATGGATTGTAGTAATGGTCACACCCGACTGCTCAGAAACCTCCTTCTGTGTCATATCGCTACGCAGACGATAATCCTTGAATCTTGTTCCGAGCATCCTGATCAACTCGGGAATGGAATATTCGTAGTAATCGGCCATTTTATTTATAGTATAATATAATTTATACTCTATTTATCGCATTAACTTATAGTATGCTTACATACACGCAAATATACAAATTAATTTGGAAGAACAACATAATCATTGCTTTTCCTTTGACAATAATCACACTTTGCATTGTCCAACGGTGGTCAACCCGGGCAGACTGGAAATAGTTCGCATTTGTGAGCATTGTTCGCTCCCAAGAAAAGCACCGGGAATCGGATAAGATTGACTCTCAATCAGTTAGGCATACCGCATCAGGGAGTAAGACTATCTGTTTGCCTTAGCATATCTCAGGAGTTCCTGGGCAATGGCATTGCTCTCTATCCCCTCATAAGATTATCATCTTCTCGCTCGCGGGAAAGGAAAATCATACTGCCATAACAGACAATAGACTCGTCGATAATGGCAAAGTGTTCTTCACAATTATCCTGAGTTTTGACAATAACTCCCGATGAACGAAGAGTCTGCAGGAGGTCCTCCTGATGCTTTACTGCATCTTCAGGATACTGATGGAGACATGGTGATTACAATTACCTTGGCACCCCGTTCCTGAACGCTCTCACGGCGAATGCGCAGGACCAGCTGCAGGGACAGATTGCCTCAGCGACCATTCCGATATCGAGGTTCGCATCGCCGGACCTGTACTGGGTGCTGTCCGGGGATGACTTCTCGATGGACATCAACGACCCCGAACATCCGAAAATCATCTGTGTGGGGAACAACCCTGACCGTCAGGAGATATACGGAACGACCCTCGCCCTGTATGTGTCCCGACTGTGCAAGACCGTCAACAAACCAGGCAAGCTGCACAGCGGTGTACTTCTGGACGAGCTTCCTACCATATTCGTGAAGGGTCTGGACAACCTTGTCAATACAGCACGCTCAAACAAGGTGGCAGTCGTCCTTGGTGCCCAGGACAAGAGCCAGCTTGTGAGGGACTACGGCCAGAAGTATTCCGACGTCGTGTTCAATACCGTAGGCAACATCTTCGCCGGCCAGGTCAACGGCAAGACGGCAGTGGACCTGAGCCGGTCGTTCGGCAAGGAATTCCGGGAGCGCACAAGCCAGAACCTCTCGACTGATTCCGAATCGGAGAACAGGTCGCTACAGCTGGATGCGGATTTCAGCGATGACCACCCAGGCATTTCGGCGATAACCACCCACTTGAGTTAACGTTTCAAGCCTGGTTTGGCGAAGTTAGTATTATTTTCTCATACTGTCACCAGAAAGCTCGATTCTGTGTGCCGTTTTAGCGAGCCGGTCGAGCACTGCATCAGCCACAGTGGTGTTTTTGGCAAGCACATCGTACCAGTTTTTCACCGGCAACTGGCTTGTAATGATGGTTGATTTCCGGGCGTGGCGGTCCTCGATGAGTTCCATGAAGTCCAACAGCTGCTGGCCATCCAGAACCTTCATTCCAAAGTCTTCGATGATGAGCAAGTCCACCTCGGCCATCCGGTCGAAGAACTTGGCCGCCTTGGATTCGATGCGGGACATCGACATGGCTTCCAGAAGTTTGTTCATATTGAAGTAACGGACTCTGAAGCCGGAGAGGCAGGCCTGATAGCCAAGTGCAGTGGACAGGTAGCTTTTGCCGA
>JBJEJV010000033.1:0-14063 GCA_051878295.1 Candidatus Cryptobacteroides sp. | reverse complement strand
ATGATTACTTTTGTTTCCGATAATTTCCCTTGTTTTCCTTATATTGGGAATTAGGACACCGGGAAGGGCCGTTCATCCTCTACAAAAGCGCCGGGCAACGTCGGAACGTGGTCCTCAAATGCATAAGGCCGGAGCATCGCGACAATCCGCTCTACTGGGACATGCTGAGGAAGGAATATGAAATAGGCCACAGCCTGAACCATCCCAACATCAGGGAGTACCATTCCTTGAGCGACAAACCCGGACTGGGCCTCTGCATCGAGATGGAATGGGTGGACGGGGACACTCTGGAGGACCTTCTCCCGGAATGCCGCAGGAATCCCGTGCTGTGCGACAAGATAGCCCGGCAGATTTTGGACGCCGTCCGTTTCATGCACCTCAAACAGGTGATGCACAGAGACTTGAAGCCGACAAACATCCTCATTGCACACAATGGTCATAATGTCAAGCTGATCGATTTTTCCCTTTCGGACTCGGACTCCCATTTCGTACTGAAGGGCAATGCCGGTACAGCCCGCTACGCCTCTCCGGAGCAGAGGGAGGGCAGACAAACAGATTTCAGGAGCGACATCTATTCACTCGGTGTAATCCTGCTGGAAATGTCCGGCAGATGGCGCTACCGCAGGATTGCGCGCAAGTGCCTGCGCAGCGACCCGGACCGGCGCTACCCCGATATGGATTCTCTTGCCAAGGCGCTTTTCGCCCCAAAACATACCCGGGCGGCCATCCTGACGGCAGTGCTGATTCTCGCAGCCGCATTGGGCTGGATTCTCATTGACAGGAAGAGCGGAAGCGAGGATGTTGACATCGGTACGATTGACGAGATATTCAGGCAGGCTACCGACCTTGTCGAGGAGTCCGACGTCAATCCCGGCCAGTGATGACCTCGATCTGATTCAATCCGTCCTTCTTCCCGGCGACATAGGCGGGAGTGTAATCCCCGTCCCTGAATATGCGGGAGATGTAAAGCGGGTATCCAAGCATGAACGAGACCTGCTCGAAACGGTCTCCTGCACGGAGGCTGGCGTTGACGGACGACGTGACTTCGAAACGGTCGTTCCCAAGGTATTCCAAAGTCACAAGCCGGCACGGAGTCCAGCCGATACGGACCAGGTCGCCTTTTCTCAATGATGAAGAATAGACAGTCTTCGTGCTGAAGAAAGCGGAAGTGACTGCCGGGTCATTGCGGAGGTCGGTGCAGAAAGAATAGTAGTTCTTCTTGCCGATGTATAGGGCGAGTATATCGAGGGTGGACTTGCGGGGCACGGTACTCAAAGAAACATAGCCGTAAAGGCGCTTCAGGGTAGAGGGCGACAATAGTTCCCCGGTTTCTTTCTCGATTCTGTCTGAAAGCAATTCGAAGTCCTTGGTCGTCGTGAGTTTGCTTCCATAATGATTCTCAACAAGATGGAGAAGGTACTTAAGTTCCGGATTAGGATTCCTGTCTTGCATATTCTATTCTTTATATTTGATATTCACACTATTGTCGACGACAAGGTCTTCGATTCTCTGCCCCCTTGCGACATAAAGTGTCTCAAGGTCAGGGGAATCGCTGAGATCAAGATGCCTGAGTAGAAGATTGTGGGAGACATCGAGGGTTTTGAAGGAATTCAGTCCGGCATCCAGGGATTCGAGTTCCGGAAGGGCTGACAGGTCCAGGGACTCAAGACCGTTGCCGAAGCAGTCGAGCACCTTCAGATGCGGTACGGAAGAGAGGTTCAATTCCCCGAACTTGTTGAACCGGCATTCGAGCGAAGTCAGGCCGGAAGGGAGGGAGATGGCGGAAATATGGTTGTAGTTGCACCTGAGGGTCTTCAGGGAACTGTTTGAGGCAAGGGCGAGACTGGTGAGCTGTCCTTTCCAGACCGAACCGCAGCAGTCCAGGAAAGAAAGCTTAGACAAGTACTGGACTCCGTCCATTGTCCGGATTCCGTCAGTATTCACAGTGATTTCTTCAATCTTCGCCGCCTCTTCGGCGATGAGTTTCCCGTCCGAATCAGCGTCGTAAAGTTCAAGCAGGAACTCCATCAGGACCGGGTCGGAAACCGTTATTCCTACTCCTTCGGGAGGCATAACAGGCTCAACCGGATCTGAAGGTTCCGGTCCGGTGCCTCCGGGGTCGGAAGGAGTGTCAGGTACTGAAGGGATGATGTCTGTAGTAAAGCGCATCAGCCTGGTCCTGATTTCATTGCGTCCATTGCCTGCCCTGGCGTAGAAGCAATAATCTGCGCCATTCTCGAGATTGTCCACCCGGATTGTGAAACGGCAGTCGGCATCCGGTTCGGCGGAGAGGAACTTGAGATGGACCTCATCCTGGCCGAACATGAAACCGGAAAGTGTGACTCCGTTGACGGTGGTCAGTTTTGCGTACAGTACCGCATAGCCGGCTCCGTCGGCAGTCCCCGCGTCGTACCCGACCTCGGCGAAATCCGGGGTCGCATCCTCCGGAGGCAGGTCCGAAGTAGAAGTACAGGCGAAAGCAATGGCAGCAATCGCACTGATGCACAAGATTCTGTCAATTCCCACCATCCTGATTCCAGTCAATTATTCCACCAGCGATGTTAATCAGTACCTTGTCAGGACTGTCGGACAATATGATGTCAACGGAATGCCTCATTCCGCTTCCGAAGATGAACTTGGAACTCAGCAGATAGGAGACATCGTCCACTATGACTTCAATAAGGGGTATCAGGTTCAGTATTTTCTGCGGGACAATAACGGCAGAGTAAGTTGCGGGGCCTGTGCAACACGCAATTACAGTCCCTACAGGAGAATCGGGATCCTTCTCGACATCTCCGCTTTCCAGGTCAACGAGAGCGACCGGGACTGTCCCGTGCACCTTGACGACCGCCTCCGCAGGCAGATCCCCTTCATAGTCAGCTCCCTTCACCAGGTTGATGTCCAGGCGCGAGAGCCTGTGGGTAAAATGAAGCGGGACATCTCCCCCATCCCTTGTAACGGACCGGCTCCTGGCCCAGAGGAAATCGCTGAGTGTAAAGCCATTTCCCCTCTGGTCCGGCTTCAGCTCAAAACGGAAATTGTCAATGGAAGCGACTTGGGGCACATAAGGGTAATATGAAAAGATGTCGAAGGAATCATCTCCGTTCCAGTAAACAGGAGGGCTGACAGTCCATTTCCCTCGATCAAGGGAAGCCTTGCTGTTGTTCGCCCAGTTTCCTGAAATTTCCAGGCGGCGCGGCTCACCACTCTCATCGTAGGCCACAGCGAATATCCCGATTTCATCCCCGTCTTCGAACTCGGTCGCCGTCGCCCTCACCGGAGAGCCGGGGAGCTGCGGAGCAAAGACCATAAGGTCGTACAGACTTTCGTCCGGAGCAAGCCCGGCGCCGCAGGAAGCAAGCGACAAAGCCATCAGTATGAATATGCCATATTCAATCAAACCTTTCCTCATAAGTCTCAGAATCTGTCATTTTCAAGAAAAAAGTCCATGCTGAATTCCTCTCCGGAACATTCGAGGATACGACGCATCAGTTCATAGCGGCTGATGGTGTTGTAGTACGGAATCCTTGACCCCATGCAACTGTTCTGCTCGCTCCTGAAAATGCCGCGCGAGCTGCCCATTGCCCCCTCGAAGACATCCACGAACGATGAATATGATGGGTGCCTGACAAAGTCTCCCCAAGAAGTGTCAGAGGCCTTCCCGGAGATCGAAACATTTCTGTACCAGCCGATTGACTGCATATTCAGGACTTCACCCGAAGAGGTGAAGAAGGAATTTGAACGGACGGACTCATCCGCAAGCCGTCCGAAGACCCTTCCCCCGGCCCAGTACTGGACCATACCCCTGAAGTCCATCGGATAGGCACTCGCGCTCATAGGACAGCAGGCTATTCCGAGACAATCAGACGCGAAGTCTGCCGAGCCTTCGTAGTCGTATGTGTTCGGGAGAAGGATGACAAGAGTCCGGGCAAGCCGCTCCTGGTCAAAACCGAAAACCGTACGGACATATTCAAGGAGCGAAGCCTTGTCGCTGCAGACTACGTTGCCGTCCGAGGCCAGGCAGCCGAATCTGGTGTCAATGGCGGTGTTCAATGAATTGACTCCGGAATCATCCGACACAGAGGCGGCCGTCCAGACGTTGAAACGGTCGCCGAATGTAGAGAACGGCGGTATTGAAAGCAAATTGTCCGCGGCTTCTGAAGCCCATTGAAGGGTTTTGCCGAGACTGACTTCCTCTGCAGAGAATCCGTCACAGAGAATCACCACATCGATTCCTTTGCCGGAGGTAGCCTTCCGCAATTGTACAGGGACATCCTCCGGGGTCGAACAGTCATATTGCGCAACTTCAAGAGAAGTCGCGTAATCTCCTGAATCGAGTGTGAATACTATCTTGCCGAACCTGTTGTTGCCATCGTGCGGCTTGGAGCTGAAAGTGATGACAAGGTCTGTCTTTCCGCTTCCTTCCGTTGCATCGCAGGTAACCCAGGACGGGCAGGAGCCGACCCTCCAGGGCCCCTCGGCGAAGAGAGTCACACTCCTTGAGACCGGGGAATTCAAAGCGCTGACTGCCATCCGGCTGAGGGCGATGTTCCGGCTGGAGGCAATGCGCTTGAAACTGCTCCACCCCTTCGCGGCGCGATACTGCTGCTCTGAGCCTTCGGGGACTTCCAGTACAAAATTGTCCTTTGCGACTCCGTTAAAAGATACATCATTGACCAGAGGGGGAATACGGCCCCGGCAAACAATCCTGCCGATGTTGAAACAATTCTCAAAGGCTCCACCTTCGCTGTCAAGAATGCTCTCGAGACTTTCCGGGAATATGATGCCGTCCAGCATCATACAATTGTAGAAAGCCTTCGTGCCGATGCTCAGCACCCCTTCCGGGATTTCCAGCATACCGATGAGCCTGGTGTTGTTCTCGAAGGCCCTGTCGCCTATGCGAGCGAGGCTCGCAGGAAACACAAGTGCCCCGGAAAAGTCGCAGTTCCTGAAAGCATCGTTGTTGACCACCTCGAGATTTTTCGGAAGATGAAGTTCTCCCTTGAGTCCCGTACCGTTGAACGCGGACCTTTCGATGATCAGGATACCGTCATGGAGTACGAGGCTGCCATTGAATCCGGAATCGCAGAAACAATCTTCCGGAATCATTTCAATTTGCTGTGGAATCCGTAGCGTCCCCCTCACACCATCCATAAATGCGAAGGAGCGGTAGTTGATGCTGGTGACTGTCTCCGGTATGTCTATTTCTCCATAGATGTTCCTGCAGCGGCAGAATGCTCCGGAGCCTATTGTCTCGAGTCCTTCGGGAAGGTTGAGATTGCAGACAAAGTTGCAGCCCACGAAAGCACCGTCCCCTTCATTCTTATCAGTAGAGGTCCCGATGTGCTTCAGAGTCGAAGGAAGGCTGAGCTGGCCATTAAGGGAACTGCATCCTGAAAAACAGGCATCTTCAAGGGTCTCGACGCCCTCGGGAATAATCAGGGAACCGGTGATGTTGGTGCTGTTGAAAGCTCCGGCGCCGATTGTCTTCAGCCTGTCGGGCAACACGATTGAGATGAGGCTGTACTTTTGAGAGAAGGCCCCTGGCGGAATCCTGTCTGCAGGGTTGTTATTATCTGCAGCGATGACCGCTTCCTTGAGATTGAGGGAAGAGAGATTGACCATTCGGCTATTCATCACTTCGAAATCCCTGGAATTTATTGTTCCGGTGACCTTGAGGTTGCGTACCTTGGTCAGCTGGAGGCCGCTTGCGGAAATAACGGCATCGATAGTGCCGGGGGTCTCCACATTGACGACGACATATTCCTTGGCGGCCCCTTCGTGGGAGAAGCCGTCATTCTCCCAGTCGGTAATGCTCCCTTGAGCAAATGAAACCTCATAGTCTCCGGCGGAGCGCTTGTTCACCGTCAGGGTGAAATTGTGCAGTTTGCCCGATGAATATGTCATATCGGCCTGCCGGTCAAGGTTGTAGGGACAGCCCCCGACAGTTGCCGTGATCAAGGTTGAACCTGCCTTGACAACCTGGGGGACAACTACGGCCCGGAAAGCCTCGCCGTCCGCAAGCGGGATGATGCCCTCGTAGGAAGGCTGCCCGTCAGGGATTACGGAACCGTCCGAAAGGTTGATCCGGGCATCTCTGACAGTGTTTCTGACAAGAATGTCCTTCGATGTCGCAGCCCATTCTCCATCCGCGAATCCGCTGCCTTCAACAAGGGTCACCCTGATTCCTGCCATACGATGATAGAAATCAAGCCTGACCACCTTGTCGGCTGCTGTCTTGTTTTCTGCCTTTGCCCAGAGAAAATCACTCTGCTCATAGCCGGAAAGGCCTGAGGCATCCACAGAATTCTGGTCACTGGCGACACGGAAATGATAAGCGGTGACAGATTCGGGATACGAGGAGGGGTAATAGGCGTAGATGTCAACCGGAGTCCTGTCGTCCCTGTAATACACATCATAGGCCGGAACCCAGCGGTAGCCCGGCTCGTTGAAGGTGTAGAAGAGATTGTCGGCACGATTGCCCCGGTCCTTCAACAGACCGGGCTGGCCATCCTCATAGTCAACAATGTAGGTAGCGATAACATCGCCATCGGCAAAGCCGTTGGCATCGGCCCTGGTAACATTTTCCTGACATATCGTTCCGCACAGGCAGACCGGCACCTTATCCTCATTGGAAGCAACTGCGGGCAATGAAACGGACTGGCAGGATGCAAGGCACAAAGCTGATGCGAATCCGCCCAGGCACTTCAGCAAACGGATTCCCATCTTATTGAATATGTCGTCTTTATGCATAGGTGCGATAGTTCTTGATCAATCCAACACTCCCCCGAAATCTTCCCCGTCATCGACCCAGGCACCGATTCCGACATTGATTCCGTCGGCGAGCCTGTCAACTATTACCGTGCAACGGGTCACGTGACCGGAAACAAGTTCAATCAAGGAAGCAAGGCTCCTGTCCATTCCATCGACACGTACAGAAATCACCAGGTCCTCAATCCTCTGCGGAGGGAGCAATGCCCTGTATTTCAATCCTTCTGCAAAAGGGATGACATCTTCCGCCAAACTGCCGCTCCCGCTGTCCTCCTCCAAGCTTGGGGTTCCGCCTTCCCGTCCGGAGGATTCCGGGACGGTCAGGGCACCGGTGGCAAGGTCCAGGACTCCCCTGCATATTCCTCCCCTGATGACAAGACCTTCCATTGCTTCCTGAAGACCAGCCGCATCATAGCCTTTTCCGGGGACGAGTTCAATGAGGATCTGCCCCGTGCGGTGTTCAGTGAGAATCCCGACATATTCAGAGGTAGGTTCGACACCTCTTCGCGCACCCCAGAGTATGTCACTTGCCGACAAGGATTCGGAGCTGCTCTGGTCCGTCAAGACGTTGAACGGCAGCTGGCCGCAGCCGTCTGCATCTTCCGAATAGGGGTAGTAGCAGATGAAATCCGCAGGCGAGACCGCATCCTTCCAACGAAGCGTCTTCCCGCTCTGGCAGACGAATGAGGCCCCGCTCCCGGAAAGGGAAGAGTTGCTGCCCTCCGTACAGACAAAGGGCTCATTGTCAAGATATGGAAGCGGCACTGCTTCCTCGCCGGAATCAGTGCCGGCCGGTGAGGCGTAGCTCATGAAAACACCTATCCTGTCCCCGAGCTCAAAGCAATCATCGGAGACTTTGGTCACCATAGGGGCAAGCCGGATTTCGGGCGGAAGTTCTTCGACTGATTCCCCGGAGGAATCCTTGCCGGCCTTTTCCGAACAAGCAGAAAAGACAAGCGTAGTCGTGATGAGCGCCAAAGCCATCTGCAGGATTGCAGGATATGATTGTCCGACGGTTCTTTTCATCTGAATGTCACAATGAAAACTTTAAGTTATGCTAATTTAAGTATTTTTCGGCCATATTCATTCACATTCTTCCTTTTTGATGGATTCGGCGCGAACTGCCAGCGCGCTCCGGAAGCCGCTTCCATCCACGCGGCGAGCTGTTGAAAACGAAGGGAAGATGATGAAAACCATAGGCGGGAAGGGCGTTTGGTAGGCCTCTGCATAGCGCAGAAAATGAAAGTCACAAGTTCCGTCACTGATAGCGAGGTTGGAACAAAAATTGTTCAATGGCAGGCGATCAATCCATACACGATATGACACCTTATGAAGCAATACAAAAAAGGCACGCTGTAAGAAAGTATCTTGCCAAACAGATTCCCGCAGAAGTACTTGCGGAACTGAAAACCAACATCCAACGCATCAACGCCGAAAGCGGGCTGCACGTCCAGCTGGTCACCGGCGAACCCAAGTCCTTTGCCGGACCTATGGCCTACGGCAAGTTCAGCGGAGTGAGCAACTACTTCGTAATGGCAGGTCCGAAGAGCGATGAGCTGGACCTGAAAGTCGGATACTACGGCGAGCAGCTGGTCCTTCTCGCACAGCAGCTCGGACTGAACACCTGCTGGGCCGGACTCAGCTACTCCAAAGTTCGAGGCACCTATGAACTCGCGAAGGGAGAGAAAATCGCCTGCTACATCGCGCTCGGCTACGGAGAGACCCAGGGAGTCGCCCACAAAAGCAAGGCTCCGGAAGAAGTGAGCAACATCGACGCATCGTCGCCGGAGTGGTTCAGAAGAGGCATCGAAGCAGCTTTGCTGGCCCCGACCGCCGTCAACCAGCAGAAATTCCACATCGAACTGCTCCCGTCCGAAGGCGGTTCCCTGCCGGCAGTGGCCATCTGCAAAGGCTTCTCGATGGTAGGCTACACCCTTATGGATATGGGGATAGCGAAACTCCACTTCGAGATAGGAGCCGGCACGGAAAACTTCAGGTGGAAGGACTGAAGGGAGTTATATTCAAATAATTTTGTACTTTTGCGGCAGCTGCGCAGCCCTGCGGGCGGCAGCTGTACACACCTCTTTGCGCGGTGAGTCCCGGAGGAGTTCATCGGCAGCGGCGGTGCCGGAAAAGTGACAGAACCATGAATATAGCATTGTACACCCTGACTTCATCCCTTCACGACAAGAATGCCGTGGATGCAGTCTCACTTGAATTCCTCAACTCCATCGAAGAGGCCCTCGGCTACAGTTTCGACTTCCGCGGCGACGACTTCTCCGGCTACGGGCACAGCGACCTCGACGTCATATTCATAAGGACCGGAGGTTCCGAAGGCCTGTTCAAGGAGGTATTTCCTTCCCTGTCGGGCAAGATTCTCCTGCTGACTTCCGGGAAGAGCAACTCCCTGGCCGCCTCGCTCGAGATTCTGTCCTTCCTGAACAGCAAGGGCCGCAAAGGAGAGGTCCTTCACGGCAGCGCACAGTACATCGCAGAAAGGATAGACCTGCTCGCAAGGGTCAACGGAGCCGGAAAAAGACTGGCCGGACAGAGGCTCGGCATCATCGGCCGGCCTTCGGACTGGCTCATAGCCAGCCAGCCGGACAAAGAGGCCGTGAAGGAGAAACTCGGAATGGAGCTCATCGACATCGAGATAAAGGAGCTGCTGGAAGAAGCCGCCGCACCTGCGCGCACTCCCCTGCCGGAGCACGCGGCCCGGATAATCGCGGGGCTGCGGAAAGACGCCCCGGAGGCCGTCAGGAAATATGTCGAAGGGGCTGTAGGAATATATTCGGCTCTGCGCACCCTCGTCAGCAGGCACTCGCTTTCCGGGCTTACCATACGCTGCTTCGACCTCCTGGATGCTCTCGGCAACACGGGCTGCCTCGCGCTTGCCCTGCTCAACTCGGAGGGCATCCCTTCCTCCTGCGAGGGCGACGTGCCCGCGCTTCTTTCAATGGTCATCGGCAACGCGCTGACAGGGCAGAGCGGTTTCCAGGCCAATCCTTCGCAGATTGACCCGGCCACCGGCAGGATTCTGTTCGCGCACTGCACCGTGCCTTTCAATATGGTGGAGAGATATTCCTACAACACTCATTTCGAATCCGGGATAGGGGTGGCGATACACGGAGAGTTCCCCGCAGGAGACGTCACCATATTCAAGACTTCCGCCGACCTCGGGCGCATTTTCTGCGAAGATGCCGCACTTCTTGAAAACCGCTACGGGCAGAATCTCTGCCGCACACAGGTACAGCTCCAGCTCCGGAACGCCCCTGTCTGCAGCGACTATTTCCTGAAAGACCCGATAGGCAACCACCATATCATCTTCAGCGGAAACCACAGGAAAGTCTTCGAAGCGTTCTTCTTGAATATGAAGCATTGAGCCCGGTTCTGAACTTAGCCCAAGGAAACTGCCACATTTTTTCAGTGAAATTGAATATCTTCGCGACGTGAAACAATAAAACGCGCTATCATGGCCAAGAACTATTTCAAAAGATACATCTGGCTGATCGACCTGCTCAGCAGGAGAGGGTATCTTTCCCTCCGGGAAATCAGCGATGCGTGGCAGAAGAGTCCGCTGAACCAGACTCACGCACCTCTCAACGAAAGGACATTCTTCAACCACAGGGATGCCATAGAGGATGTCTTCGGCATAGAGATCAAGAATGACAGGTCACTGGGGTTCTACATCGCAAGCTCCGACATTGATGGAGATTCCACAGCGCAGTGGATGCTGCACACTCTCTGCCTGAACAACGTCCTTCAAGAAAATGCGGATATGAGAAAACGCATCCTCACCGACAAAGTGCCGGCAGGAGAGAAGTACCTGACCGAAGTCATCAGCGCGATGAGGGCCGGGCGGACTATCGGTCTCACCTACCGGGGCTTCCAGAAACCCGAGGCGAGCACCTTCCCAGTAAGGCCCTATTGCGTCAAGCATTTCAACCACAGATGGTATATGCTCGGAGACAGCGACCTGGGCCTGCGCGTGTACGCACTGGACCGCTTCGTGGATATGGAAGAACTGGAAGAGAGCTTCGAGATTCCCGAAGACTTCAAGGCGGAAGAATATTTCTACAACTACTTCGGCATCATCACGGGAGAACCTGCGGTGGAAGTGAAACTGAGGGTGGAGCCTTTTCAGGCAGAGTACTATCGGACCCTTCCCCTTCACCACAGCCAGAAGGAGACCGGAGAACTTGACGGATGGCCGGTGTTCACTTTCCGCATCGCCCTGACCTACGATTTCAAACAGGAGATTCTCTCCCAGGGCGCCAAAGTACAGGTGCTTTCTCCGGAAAACCTGAGGAAGGAAATAGCCGAAACTTCGGCGGAGATGAACAAGTTATACAACAAATAATGAAAGATTTTGCGGCGATAGATTTCGAGACGGCCAACGAGCAGCCTTCAAGCGTCTGCTCCGTCGGCGTGGTAATAGTTCGGGACGGGGAAATCGTGGACTCATTCTACAGCCTCATCCACCCGGAGCCTGAATATTACCAGTGGTTCTGCAGGAGGGTCCACGGCTTGGGCCCGGAGGACACCGACGACGCTCCGGTCTTCCCTTACGTCTGGGAGCAGATTGAGCCGCTCATCGAGGGGCTTCCGCTCGTGGCGCACAACTCCCGTTTCGACGAAGGCTGCCTCAAGGCCGTGTTCAAGGTCTATCAGATGGACTACCCCGACTACGAATTCCGCGACACCCTCGAGGCTTCCCGCCGGCATTTCGGATGCCGCCTCCCGAACCATCAGCTCCAGACCGTCGCAGCCGCCTGCGGCTACGACCTCCTCAACCACCACCACGCCCTCGCAGACGCGGAGGCCTGCGCGGCCATTGCCGTACAGCTGCTGTAGCTGGTCTGGGAGACTGCGCCGTCTGTGACACCAAAAGCATCAAGGAGTATTCCGGCTCTTACAAAAACGCCGCCAACGTCCAGGCTCTCGGCAATGCCATCAATGACCGCAAAACCGTGATCCTCAAGGAGTACTCTTCCTCATCCTCAGGCACAGTGAAGGACCGGATGGTCGAACCGTTCGAGTTCACGAACAACCACATCGACATCTGGGCCTACGACTGCGAAAAGGAAGCTGTCCTGCTCTACAAGATTGCGAGAATCGCTTGGGTGGAGATGAGCCTCAGGGCAAGGAACTTGCTCTGCGAGGAGTTTCCGCTGGCGGCCCACGACGTCACCCGGAAAGACGGGAAGTATATCTTCGACTCTATGGTCACCCATATGGAAGGGGTGGGACGCTTCGTCATAGGGCTTGCAGCGGACGTGAAAATCATCGACTCCCCTGAACTCGAGGAATATGTGAAGAACTACAGGAATCAATACCTGACGGATCTTTAAGAATCTGCAGACCGGCGTCCACCTCGTTTAGGCACTCATTCTATCATCAAAAAAGACATTACCGGGGATTTTGACGACATTTGTCAAAAGGGCCCGGTATCTTTGTCATTGAAATACAATGTACTTATGGGAGAAATCAGGGGTTGCCCAGCCCGGGAAATTCTAAGCAATAGACCAGCAAAAACCTGATACTTAACCTCTTATATTATATCATCTGCGGCAATTGTAATAATATAACCGCAGATGATATCCCTGCGCTGAGGCTCCAGTACTCATATTCACGGTGTCGTCACATATTCCTGTCCCCAGGTGGAAAAGACAATGACTTTGTCAGGCGCCAAATCACTCTACCCAAGAGATTTCCTCTGGAAGATGGCGGGATTTCGTACAGCCATACAAGTTTTATCCGATTAGACCAGGCTTCCGTTCACCATAAAAGTAAATTATGTATTTTTGCAAGCGGCAGAATATGAAATGTATAGGGTTGACAAAACAAGGGACAGGCATAAGTACTTGCCGTTTGAACTGATAATTAATTGAATATGAGAAAGGAAAGCAGACAGATGAGTGCCGGATGGGCACTGGAGGTATTCGACAAGGCCGCCTACATAACGGTCAGCATGACCGGTGAGGACGGCAATCACTACGGCCTGCCTCTGTCGCTTGTGCGAAGCGACGAGAAGACATTCTGGTTCCACTGCGCCACGGAAGGCAAGAAACTGGAAATCCTGAAAGCCAACCCGAAGGTGTTCCTGTCTGCCGTGACCAAATGCAGACCGCTACGAGGGCCGAAAGACGGCAGCTTCACATTGGAGTTCCAGTCGGCCACCGCGGTCGGAGTAGCGGAAATCATAGAGGATGAGGTCAGGAAAATAGAGGCCCTGAGGGCCATCTGCCACAGATTCCTCCCCCGTCAGATGGAAGGATTCGAGGAGTCGGTGACAAGAAGTCTTCACAAGACCGCCGTAGTAAGGATAAGTCTCACCGAGCCGCCGGTAGGCAAGCGCAAGCAATATGATGCCAACGGTGACGAGATGAAATACGGAAGGATGGAATGATTCCGATTCACTCCGGAAACAACACATTCATTCCCCACGTCAGGAAAAACAGGGACGGTGAGACAGATGGCACCCAAACCAATCTTGTATGTGGCTTGCCTTTGCGGCACGGTTCAAGGCTGACTCAATAACCTTCTATTGACGAAGAATAAGCGTTCCATCCATCGGCAGCCACGTAGGCATCAAGCGATGCGGTCGGAACATAAATCTTCCGGTCTGCGGCATTCGAGTCAAATACGCTGGAGCCTAACGCCGGTGGAGTTGTCGGCTCACAATATACACTCGTCAAACTGCTGCAACCATAGAATGCGCTATTTCCAATCGAAGTGACGCCGTCAGGAATATTAACACTTGCCAAACTGCTGCAACCATAGAATGCACCACTTTTAATCGTAGTGACACCTTCGTGAATGGTCAAACTTGTCAAACTGGTGCAACCGTTGAATGCATAACTTCCAATCGAAGTGACGCCTTCCGGAATGGTAACACTTGTCAAACTGCTGCACCCCAAGAATGAATAGTCTCCAATCGAAGTGACACTTTCAGGAATGGTAACACTTGTCAAACTGCTGCACCCAAAGAATGCACCATATCCAATCGAAGTGACGCTTTCCGGAATGGTAACACTTGTCAAACTGCTGCACCCAAAGAATGCATCGTCTCCAATCGAAGTGACACCTTCAGGAATGGTAACACTTGTCAAACTGCTGCAATCACGGAATGCATCACTTCCAATCGAAGTAATCTCGCCATCAAATGTAATAACCCAATGCTCCTGCCCGGCATCATATTGATTGGAGAGTATATTCGCGCCAAACGCATCAGTGCTATATGGTGTTGTGGCCGTCGTCGTGCTGCCGTTGGTGTACCAAATCTGGGCATA
>JBJEJV010000032.1:0-3285 GCA_051878295.1 Candidatus Cryptobacteroides sp. | reverse complement strand
TCCCGCAAAGATACTTTCCCATCCTGACTTTTCCAAATGTTAATCAGTCTCCGGCTTGTTCTGTCATCCCCTGTCTCACTTGGTCTTTTCCCCTCCGGCCGAGTTTCTTCCCGGCATACCGCCTTCCGTGCGTGCCGGGATTTGAAATACGCCCGGGAATGACTATTTTCGCCGTGAAATACAAATAGATAATCATTCTATGAAGAAGGAATACAAACTGACTCAGTTCGACCTGTTCTGTCTGGGAATGACAATCAAAGGCGCGTGGGTATATTCCCAAGCTCCGGATTATGACAAGATGCGTGACGCGCTGGCCCTCATCGCCGGGACCTATCCTTTTCTGAACGGCCGTTACCGAGAAGATGGAAAGACCCTGGTGTGGGATGATACCTGCAGCGTGCCTCTTCCTTTCACCAGGGCAGATCTTCGTAAGCATTCGCTCGCAGACGTGATTGCTGAAGGCGATTCCGTCTGGACTTTGGTCAAGCCATATTCAATTAACTCTTTCAAGGGCGGTTCTGCAGGTCCGTTCAGCGCAGTGCTGGCTGAACTGAAGGACGGGGCGATGCTCTTTGTCCAATGCGCACACGCCGTGATGGACGGCAATTCGTTTTACGGTCTGGTGGAGGACTGGTCGGCTGCTGCAAGAGGGGAGTCTTTCCGCCCCCGCTCTTTCGGCTCTGCACGACTGCCCCTCCCGGGGAACATTTCAAAAGAAGAAACGGAGAGGCAGGTCGTGGAAAAGGGCTGGATCAGGATTTCTCCGTGGAAGATGCTGAAGATGGTCCTGGGACTTGCCCTGCACGGCTCGTCTAAGAAGACTTTCATTCTGGAGTGTCCGCAGGAGGAACTCTCCCGCCTCAGGAAGTCTTCAGGAGCAGGCTCGAACGCCGTACTCTGCGCCCTTGCGATGAAGCATCTGGCGGCCCGCCTCAAAGGCCACGAAAGCTACACTCTCCTGCTTGTCGCAGACTTGCGCGGAAGGGCGGAAGGCGTGGACGAAGACTTTTTCGGGAATATGTCGCAGCCTGTCGTGGTCGGACGAAGCATAGATCCCGGCTGCGGGACAGAGGAACTGGCGGCTGTAATCGCCGAAGGTGCAAAAGCGGCGCTCGAACCGTCCGGGGTTTCGGACAATGTGCGTCTTTACCTCGGCTCTTCGCACTACGGACTCCCTTACTTCTTTTTTGATGCTTCCGACATGAATTCAGGCAATCCCGGCACGCTGTATGTCAACAATCAGCTGAAGTTCCGCGCCTGCGAACTCGACTGGGGCTGCGGGAAACCCCGGTATGCTTTCCCGAACGACCTGACTGACATGATAAAGTTCTGGCAGCCGGTCTCCGGAGGCCCCGTACAAATTATCTTCGGCGGGGCGGCAGCCTCCATCGCTGCACGTTGAATCCGGAACTCCGGACCCGGCCGGAGGGTGAATCCGACCCGGACAACAGAGCCCCGGCTACAGAAACAGGGTATGGATTACTTGTAGATGTCGTTCAGGACGGAGGCAAGCCTGAGACCGCCTTTGAGAAGCTGATTCTCAATCACCGGCGCCCAGCGGGCCACTTCGTCGTAGGACAGTTTGAAACCTACGGGAGTCTCCTCATAAATCTGCGTGGCAAGCAGATATGTCTCCCTGCCCCAGTCTTCCGGAGTACCGCTGACTATTTCTGAATATTCGGACTTCCCGCCCGTGTCGATTTCTTCTGCCCATTCGGTGAAGGTCCACTTGTGGGCGCTCTCCAGCAGGTCGCTGTCCCATATTCCGTGAAGATTCCTGCCGTTGCCGAAGAACTGAACCTGCCAGCGGTTGCCGCCCCTGTCGGATTTGTGCCCCATATGCATCGGGCAGTGGAGGTCTCCCATCAGATGTACCAGCATCTTCAGGGCAAGGGCTTCGGATTCCTTGTCCAGGGTCTTGCTCTTGAGAGCCTCGATCTGGGCATTGATGGCGACGAGCACGTCGCCGTCAGGGTTCAGGGCGGCATCATCGTAAGTCTCGTCCGCATCGATGTTCTTGTAGTGCCAGGTTGCGGTGTAGGCGAGCTCTTCGGTGTGGCTGGCATTGTCGAGCCAGTTGGACCAATAGACTATGGACTGGCCGTCCAGTACTTTGTCAATCTTCCTGCGGGCCTTTCTTGTGAGATGCTTTCTTGCTACAGCGCAGGTGACGTCGTGGCCTTTCTGACCCCACGCAAGGGCTTCAGGCGAGGTGACTGCCATTCCGAGGGCGAGAATGACGAGTGACAATGTGGTTCGGGTCGGTTTCATTTCGGATTGTCCTGTTGTTGAATAATAGCATAAATGTAGTATTTTTGTCGCTCAATGACAAATATTCGTACAAAGACAGAAAACGGGATGGACAGGGAGAAGGAAATCGTAAGGGTAACTGTATGGGGAGCGGCAGCCAATGTCGCGCTCGCCGTGGCCAAGTTGTTCGCTGGAATAGTCGGGAAGAGTGCCGCGATGACGGCGGACGCAATTCATTCCTTCTCGGACCTTGTCAGCGACGTGATTGTGCTCGCGATGGTGAAGGTGGCTTCCCGGGGGAAAGACAAGGACCACGACTACGGACACGGCAAGTTCGAGACGATGGCGACGGTCGCCGTGGCTCTGCTTCTCCTGGTCGTGGGAGGAAAGATGCTCGGTGACGGAGTGGTCAGAATAGTCGGTTTTTTCCGGGGAGAAGAGATGGCCGTTCCCGGGATGATAGCTCTCTGGGCAGCCCTGGTTTCAATCGCTGTCAAGGAAGCCCTCTACCAGTGGACTGCCCGCGTCGGCAGGCAATGCGACAGTCCGGCCGTGGTCACAAATGCCTGGCATCACCGTTCCGACGCTTTCTCCTCCATAGGTTCGGCAGTCGGAATCGCCTGCGCCATCCTTATCGGAGGCAAATGGGCGATAATGGATTCAGTGGTCGCCTGCGCAATCAGCATATTCATAATCAGGATTGCCGTGAAGATGTCCGTCCCCGCCCTGAAGGAACTCACCGAGGCTTCCCTTCCCGAGGAGACGGAAGATGAAATAGAGCGGATTATCAGGTCCGTCGAAGGAGTCCGGGACGTGCATGCGATGAAGACCAGGAAGGCCGGACCGGGCATCATCATCGAATCCCACATCGTGGTCAATCCGGAAATGACTGTCTCCCAGGCACATCAAATCACTGAATATGCCGAAGACAAGCTGGTGGAAAGGTTCGGGCCGAAAACCCAGATCTCCCTTCACGTCGAACCTTCGGTGGAATCCCGGTAGTCAGCCCCTTTTTTTGATTTGCAGCAGATGAAA
>JBJEJV010000031.1:0-54783 GCA_051878295.1 Candidatus Cryptobacteroides sp. | reverse complement strand
ACCTTCGGTGGAATCCCGGTAGTCAGCCCCTTTTTTTGATTTGCAGCAGATGAAAAAAAGTGGTATCTTGTACAGGATAATTCCTGAATGAACCCCAGACAATGAGACTTCTTATTATTCTTCTGTCCTTGATTCAGATTGTAAGACCGCCTTATCTGAAGCCTGGTGACAAGGTGGCCGTGATTTCGCCTTCCTATGCGATAACCGACAGCGCCGCGCTGCGCAGGGGCTGCGACGTCCTGCGTTCCTGGGGACTTGAACCGGTCCTGGGCAAGCACGTGTATCTCAATCCGGTCAAGGATTCCTGCGGGCGTTACAGAAATGTCTATGCGGGGACTCTCGAGGAACGTCTGGAGGATCTCGAATGGGCCTACAAGGCCGATTCCATCAAGGCCGTGATCTGTTCGCGCGGAGGCTACGGAGGCATCCAGCTTCTTCCGATGCTGCCTCTCTCGACATATTCGGACCACCCCAAGTGGCTGGTCGGCTACAGCGACATCACGAATTTCATCGCTGCCTCCACTGTTTCCGGGGTGATGTCCATCCACGGCAATATGGTCGGAGCCTACGGCGACAGGAAGGGGCCCGACGAATATTCCGAAGCGGTCCGCGAGATGCTTTTCGGAAGGCTTCCCGGTTATCAGGTGGAGCACAATGAATATGATGTCCCGGGGCAGGCCTCCGGCATCCTGATAGGAGGCAACATGATAACTTTCCAGGCGCTTCTGGGCAGCAATTACGACCCTACCGTGTTTGAGGATGTGATTCTCTTCTTCGAGGAGGTCGAGGAAAGCATGCACGCCATCGACAGGATTTTCAATGCGATGGCCGTGCAGGGGAAACTGAAGAATGTCCGGGGAATCATCCTCGGGGAAATGCACAAGTGCGGCGAGGAACTGATGCTCTACAAGGATGTGTACGAGGCGATGGCCCAGTTCACCTCCGCTTTGGGAATCCCTGTCTGCTGCGGTTTCCCGTCCGGGCACGGCAAGCACAATATGCCCCTTATGATGGGCGCCCGAGTCAGTCTTGAAGTCACAGACAAGGGCTCTGTCCTAACTTACGAACAAGAATGAACGACATAATTGCCAGAGTCAGTGATGCCGTCTGCGGCTATCCCCTTTTCATCCTTCTGATCGGAGGCGGACTTTTCCTGTTCGTCTATTCGGGATTCGTGCCGGTCAGAAAGTTCGGGGCCGCCATCCGGGCTCTCGGGCACAAGTCGGACGGAGAAGGACAGATCAGCTCCTTCCAGGCCCTGATGACGACCATCAGCTCGACAGTCGGGATGGGGAACATAGCCGGCGTGGCAATAGCAATCTGTATGGGCGGTCCCGGAGCCATCTTCTGGATGTGGGTGAGCGCACTTCTCGGAATGGCCACCAAGTTCTTCGAGGGGACTCTGGCCATAATGTACCGCGGCAGGGACGAGAACGGCAATGTCAAGGGCGGTCCGATGTATATGATCACGGAGGGCATCGGCCCGAAGTTCAAGCCTTTGGCCGTTTTCTTCGCCTCCTTCGGAATGATAGGCTGTTTCTGCGTGATGCAGGCCAACCAGCTGACCGAATCGATTACCACTGTAGTGACCGAGCCTCTCGGAATCGCCACCACCCTGACGGTGAAAATCGTCATCGGAGTGGTGATGGCCCTGCTGGTCGGCGTGGTGGTGGTCGGAGGAATCGACAGGATTTCCAAACTGGCCACGAGGATAGTCCCTTTCATGGTCTCGATATATTTCCTGCTTGTCCTGGCCGTGATAGTCCTCTACATCGACCGTCTTCCTGGAGTCTTCTCGCAGATTGTCCGCTCGGCTTTCGATTTCAAGGCGGGATTCGGGGCTCTGGCCGGCATCGCTATCATCGGGGCGCGAAGGGCGATGTATGTCAACGAGGCCGGCGTGGGTACGGCTTCCCTGATGCACGGGGCTTCCAAGAACAACGATCCCGTGCGGGAGGGACTGGTGGCGATGTTCGGTCCGGCAATCGATTCCGGACTGGTCTGCACACTGACCGCAATCCCTATCATAATGGCCGGGAACTATGAAGTCGAGGGAGTCAAGGGCCTTGCAATAGCCCTCAATTCCTACGAGACCCTCTTGCCGGGCTGGGGCAAGTATATGCTGGTGATAGTGGTGACCTGTTTCGCCTTCTCCACCATGTTCTCATATTCAATCTACGGCATCAAGTGCGCCAGCTACCTGTTCGGGGAGAAGAGGGGGCAGCTGTACAAGTACCTCTATCTTGCTGTGATTCTTCTCTCCTGCATCGCCTCCCTGAGCACTGTTGTCAGCATAATGGATTTCGCCTTCGCGATGATGGCTTTCGCCACGATGTCCACCATCCTGTACCTCTCTCCGAGGGTGAAGGCCCTTCTGCGCAAGAGACGATAACCACATAATCATATTCCCTATGAGCAAGTACATCCTTGCCCTCGACCAGGGCACAAGCAGCTCAAGAGCGATAGTATTCGACCACGACGGCAGGGCGCTGTCAGTCTGTCAGAAGGAATTCACCCAGCATTTCCCGAAACCGGGCTGGGTGGAGCACGACCCTATGGAAATTTGGGCCTCTGAATATGCCGTCATGACCGAGGCCGTGGCCACGCTGGGCCTCGGCGGCAACGACATCGCCGCTATCGGAATCACCAACCAGAGGGAGACTACGGTCGTCTGGGATGCCGGGACGGGAAAACCTCTCTGCAATGCCATAGTCTGGCAGGACAGGAGGACTTCCGATTTCTGCGATTCCTTGAAGACCGCCGGCCTGAGCGACCTGATACGTTCAAAGACTGGCCTGCTCATCGACGCTTACTTCAGCGGCACCAAAATCCGCTGGATTCTGGACAATGTCCCTGGAGCGCGCGAAAAGGCGGAGAGGGGAGAACTCCGCTTCGGTACGGTGGACTCCTGGCTGGTCTGGAACCTCACCGGGGGCGCCGTCCACGTCACGGACGTGACCAATGCCTCCCGCACGATGCTCTTCAACATCCACACGATGGAATGGGACAGGGAACTGCTCGGGATTCTGGATATTCCTGAATCCATGATGCCTCAGGTACGTTCCTGCTCCGAGGTCTATGGGGAAACCTCCCTGCTGGGCGGGCAGGTGCCGATTTCCGGCATCGCCGGCGACCAGCAGTCCGCCCTGTTCGGACAGCTTTGCACGGAACCCGGCTCGGTGAAGAACACCTACGGCACCGGCTGTTTCCTGCTGATGAACAGCGGCAGGACTCCGATAATGTCCCGCAACAATCTTCTGACCACCATAGCCTGGAAGATAGGGGACAGTGTCAACTATGCGCTCGAAGGCTCGATTTTCGTCGCAGGCTCGGTCGTCCAGTGGCTGAGGGACGGTCTGGGAATCATCAAGGCCTCTTCCGAGGTCAATGCTCTGGCGACCAGCGTCCCTGACAACGGCGGAGTCTATTTCGTGCCGGCGCTGACCGGTCTCGGCGCTCCGTACTGGGACCCTTATGCCAAGGGTACGATTGTCGGAATCACCAGGGGTACGACGGCCGGACACATCGCGAGGGCGGCCCTGGAGGGAATCGCTTTCCAGACGATGGACATCGTGGAGGCGATGCAGAAGGATGCCGGAATCTCCCTGAAGGAACTGAAGGTTGACGGCGGCGCCACGAAGAATGATTATATGCTGCAGTTCCAGGCCGACATCCTCGGAGCGGAGGTTATCCGTCCGCAGGTCACGGAAACCACCGCGATGGGCGCAGCCTATCTTGCAGGCCTCGCTGTAGGCTATTGGAACAGCATAGAAGAAATCAAGACCCAGTGGAAGGCCGAGAGGGTCTTCTCTCCTTCCGCTGCCGATGAATATGTCCGCACGGTCAAGGCCGGGTGGGCTGATGCCGTCGGACGAACATTGACTGAACGTAAATAGTATCGGGATGAATCCATATTTTGCTGAGTTCCTGGGCACGATGGTGCTCATCCTTATGGGAGACGGAGTCTGTGCCTGCTCGTCTCTCGAAAAGTCCAAAGGGAAAGGTGCAGGCTGGATCGTGATTACAATGGCCTGGGGCTTTGCCGTGATGTGCGGAGTCTTCGTAGCCGGGCCATATTCAGGCGCGCATCTCAATCCCGCCCTTTCGGTCGGTCTCGCCATCGCCGGTTCTTTCGACTGGGCCATGGTCCCGGGCTACGTCCTTGCCCAGCTGGCCGGCTCTTTCACCGGGGCGCTTCTGGTCTATGCCTTCTACAAAGACCATTACGACGCTACGGAATGTCCTGACACCAAACTGGGTACATTCTGTACAATGCCTGCCCTCGAAGGCCACAAGGTCCGCAATCTTTTCTGCGAGATTCTGGGCACCTGGCTTCTCGTCTTCACTATCCTGATGTTCTCGGCCAAGGGC
The DNA here is from genome assembly GCA_051878295.1 of Candidatus Cryptobacteroides sp. GTDB lineage: Bacteria > Bacteroidota > Bacteroidia > Bacteroidales > UBA932 > Cryptobacteroides. The sequence continues at coordinate 50,412 of JBJEJV010000031.1, read as the reverse complement.
AACGAGGGGCTGTCCGGTATCAGTCCCATTCCTGTGACTATGCTGATTATGGCAATAGGAATGTCTCTTGGCGGTACCACCGGCTATGCCATCAATCCTGCCCGCGACCTTCCTCCGCGTCTTGTCCACGCCATCGTCCCTTTCAAGAGCGCCAAGCGTGACAGCGGATGGGGCTACAGCTGGATTCCCGTGGTCGGCCCGTTTTTGGGCTCGGCCGCTGCGGCAGCCACCTATCTGCTTTTGTTTTAGTATGTTATAACTTGTCCGTATTATGAAAACCAGAATTCTTCTCGCCGTTGCCGCCCTTTCGGCTCTTCTGTCAGGTTGCGGCACCATTCCAAAGGCAACTCCGCAACAGGTCGCCTGGTATGTCAATGCCATCACCACCCACGAAATGGTGATCGACATCATCAGCATCCAGCCTCTCAAAGGCTCTATCACCTATCCGGGCGGAGCCTGCTTCATCACCATCAAGGACGGCACCATCGACGGCCGTCTCCCTTTCATCGGGGATGCGTACAACAATCTTTTCAGCGGGGACGATGTCAGCTATGTCTTCGACAAATGCCCGATTGAGATAAATGAAAACTTCACCAAGGCTGACAAGGGGAGGTACACTTACACCTTTGAGGCTTTCTCGGGCAAAGAGAAGGTCAATTTCGTCATCACCTTCACCAATGCCGGCCGTGCCGACATAATCGTGAAGTGCACCAGCCGCTCGCTTATGACCTACACAGGACAGATCCGCTGAGGCTTCAGCGGAGACTGTATTCCTTTTTTCCGTAAAGCCGCGGGGACTCTCCGTCAAGGAGGGCCCCTGCGCTTCCGGTTATTGTCTGCCTGCGCTTACTGTCAGGTCGTAGGAACCCATTCCGAGGGTCCTGCCGTCGATTAGGGCTGTGACTCCGGCAGGGATTTCGACGTGGAGGTCCGCCTTGTCCGGACCGTTCTTCTTCCACGCCACGCAGATGCTTCCGTAAGGGGTTTCCTGGCATACTCTTACCCAGTCCAGGCCGGCAGGGAACTGAGGCTCTATCCTGACCTTGCGGAAGGCGGCTTCTTCCTGGAAAATGCCGCCGAGAGCCTGGTAGAACCAGCTCCCGATGCCGTTGAAGCAGTTGTGCAGGTAGCTTCTCGGGATGCACCAGTCTTCCCAGGTGGCGGTGGCCCCGTTGTCTATCATAAAGAGATAGCCCGGGTAGGAACGCTGCTTGAGCATCCCGTACACGAAGTCGGCTTCCCTTTCACGGGCTGCCCATTCCGCCAGGACAGGGACTCCTACAAGCCCCACTCCGAGGTGTCCGCCGTTGATGCTCTCAGTGCGCTCGATGAGCCTTGCCTTCACTGTCTCCACAAGTTCTTCCGGAACAGCGCCGACAAGCATCGGATAAATCATATCCAGTTGTGAACCGGTACCGTATGTCTGGTTCTCCGGATGGTAGAACCGCCCGTGAATCAGTTTGTCCAGATTCGCCTTCCGGGCGGCGAAGTCTTCGCGGTCATCTTCCTTGCCCAGCAGCCCGGCAATCCGGACCAGTTCGCTGTAGGTCTGGCTCATGGCGCAGTTGTTGACAAGGTCCACGCTCTCCTCCAAAGACACGTCCGTCCCCCTCGGTGCGAGCCAGTCCCCGAGGTACCAGGCTCTTCTTTCATCGTCGGGCCACTTCTTGAGCAGGCCCTCGACTGAATATTTGTCCACATATCCGATCCACTTCTTCATGCTGTCGTAGCATCTTTCGAGCAGACGGGTGTCGCCGGAGGCCATATAAACCCTCCACGGGGCCTGTACGATGAAGGTGCACCAGTACGGTCCTCCGCCCGCCCTGATCGGAGACGGAGCGGTGTGTCGCAGATGCCCGTCCTCTCCCATCGTGTCCATCCAGGCCTGGAGCCAGTTCATATAAATCGTGCTGACATCGAAGATTGTCTGGAGGGAAAGGCAGGAGGCATTGCCGTCTCCACCGTAGCCGAGCCTTTCGATGCTCGCGCAATCTACCATATAGCCGCTGAAGACCAGATTGTCCATCGTGTAGGCTACCATATCGTGAATCCGGTTGAGGTCGGAATCGGAACTGTGGAAGGAACTGCCCTTGATGCTGCAGTTGCCGAACCTGTGGGCGAGAACATCCCCGAGGGCCGGCCTCCAGCTTGCACCTTCTATGACTATGTACCTGAACACGTGGTGGTTGAACTTGCTTTTGAACACATCCTTGCCGGACTCGCCGCAGCAGACCATCTCATCGTGCCCCCAGTCCTGGAAGTGCCCGTCGGTCCACGGAGAGTCGCAGTAGTAGAACCTGACGTGGTCGCCGGCTTTCTGCCCCTCGATCCGGATTTCGCTCTGGGCGTTCATCACCTTGCCCATATCCGCAATCCACCTGTCCTTGCCGGCAGGTTCTATGCTGACGGCTGGCACGGTCTCCATAAAACTGTTCTGTGGGCACATCTGCGGTGTGGCAAGCGGAATGCTGACCTTGACCACATCGACTGCGACAGGTGAACAGGAGTCCAGGCATTCCGAAGTCAGACTTGCCGGAATCCTGCCGGTCTCCACCTTCTCTCCGCCGAACTGCCCCGAGTACCAGAGGGTATTGTTCGCATAGCCGCTTGACACTCCTTTCCAGCTGCCGTCAGTGGTGAGGACTGTTTTCCAGGCCCCCTTGTCGAGAACGTCGATGCAGGCCTTTACGAGCGGCCCTTCATATTCGGCATTGTAGCCTGACTTGTTGTACCATCCCTGTCCGAGCCAGAGGACTATGTCGTTCTTTCCTTTCCTGAGGAATGGAGTGATGTCGTAGGTGACTATGAGGGACCTCTTGTCGAGCTGGGAGACTGCCGGCGCGAGGGTCGTCTGGCAGACCTTCCGCCCGTTGACGTAGGCTTCGTGGTAGCCGAGGGAGTTGACGTGCAGGAAGGTGGTCTTCCCGCTGTCCTTGCATTTGAAGGTCGAATATACCAGAGGGGATTCGAGGGCTTCCCCTCCGAGGGCCCCGATATATTCACCGCCCAGGCGGTCTTCGCCGATGATGCCGACGCTGAAGCGCTGCGGCGCGCTCCACTCTCCTCCGTTGACGGAGACCCTCCACCAGCAGAGCTGGCGCGGAAGCAGTTCCCTGCCTGAATATGGCACCATCACCGATTCGCCGGACTGCACCGTGCCGGAATCCCAGAGGTCGGTCTCGCCGGAAAGCAGGGCTTCCTCCGATGAGGCGGCCTGGATCCTGTAACTTTCCTGGACGGAGGTGTTTTTCCAACTGAAGTGAGGTGTGCTGTTGTCGATTCCCAGAGGTGAGTTCATCCCTTCGCACCTGAGGTCGTAGGTCCGGTCAGGCGAGGCTGGCAACAGGAACAAATTGGCGGCAAGAGCCGACAGACAAAGGAGGAGTCGTTTCATGATCTTTATCTTTTTCCCCAAAGATAATGAAATGTAACTGATACTGAAAGCACAATCATCCCCGGCCTTCACCCCGGAGCGATCTTATGTTCCAATGCAAATCTCGGATAATAAAAATACGGAAGCGTATTAGCGATTTTCTCGCAGGTTTTGATATATTTGTATTTCAAGTTCCGCAAGTGCGAACCGACTTGTCCGGAGGCCGGTGGGCGGCGGCGAAAGCCCGCACAGCACGGTGAATCCTCTGGATGTTGGGCACTTGCGACTTGCAAAACCTGATTTATTGCAAACTCCGGCCGCCGCATGTCCGGACAATCGACAACCAGACAATCAAAGAATATGAAATCAAACGGAAACTACGACTGGAAGTTCTCCACCATCGGAGGCGTGACAAGGGTCAAAATCACGACCGGAGAAGACATCGCACACTTGGACGAACTGGACCAGAAACTCTGGACCGTGCTCAGCTGCCCGGTCAACGGACTTGAGATGCCCCAGAAGACTCTGTCCCTCATCGATTCTGACCACGACGGGAAGATTCACGTGGGGGAGGTGGTCGCCGCCGCCAAGTGGCTGACCTCCGTGCTGAAGGATCCCGAGGTGCTCGTCGCCGGAGGTGAAAACCTCGCCCTGGATGCCTTCAATGAGGAAAATGAGACGGGAAGCACCCTGCTGTCCTGTGCGCGCAGGATTCTTGAGACTGCCGGCCTGGACAAGGATTCGGTCAGCATCGACGAGGCTGAATCCTATCTTGAAATGGTCTCCAAGAGACCTTTCAACGGTGACGGAGTGGTCGTTCCGGCCTCCGCAGGAGAGGACGGGGAGCTCAGGCAGACAATAGCGGACATCGTCGCCACCCAGGGTGGAGTGACGGACCGCAGCGGAGAGGCCGGTGCCGATTCGGACAAGCTGGAAGCATTCTACACCGCAGTCGCCGAGCACGTGGCCTGGCTCGATGCGGGCAAGGCAGACAGCGGGAACATATTCCCTTATGGGGAGGACACTGTCGCCGCCCTTGCCTGTGTGGAGCACTTGAAGGCGAAGATCGATGACTATTTCCTCCGCTGCAAGCTTGCAGCTTTCAATGGCGAAGCCGCAGGGCTGAATGTCTCTTCTGAAAGAATATGCCAGGTCGGCGCGAAGAATCTTTCTGATTGCGTGGAGGAAATAGCCGAGTACCCGATTGCCAACGTGTCCGCTTCCCGGGTCCTCAATCTGGCCGAGGGAATCAACCCTGTCTGGACCGGAGAGGTGGACAGGCTCAGGTCGCTTGTCCTCAAGGACGGGGAAGACTGCCTTACCGAGGAGAAGTGGCTTTCTGTACAGGAGAGCTTCGGGGCCTACCGCAGCTGGATGGCTTCCAAGAAGGGCTGCAGCGTAGAGTCACTGGGAGAGGAGAGGCTGAGAGCAGTCCTCGCCGCCGACAGGAAGGCCGCGGTCGCCGAACTCATCACTGCGGACAAGGCTCTCGAAGAGAGTGTGGCCAATGTGGAGTCCGTCAGCAAGCTCCTTTTCCTGCACAGGGATTTCTACACCTTCCTCCGCAATTTCGTGACCTTCGATGATTTCTACTCCGCAGTGGACGGACACACTAAGGCAATCTTCCAGGCCGGAAGCCTCTTCATCGACCAGCGCAGCACCGATCTCTGCATCAAGGTGGAAGATATGGGCAAGCAGGGGGATATGGCCGGCCTGAGCGGAATGTTCATCCTCTACTGCGCCTGCGAGTCGAGAGTCAAGAAGCAGACGATGGACATCGCAGCCATCCTCACCGAGGGCCAGATTTCGAGCCTCCGGGTCGGACAGAATGCGGTCTTCTATGACCGTCAGGGAGAGGAGTGGGACGCAGTGGTCACCAAGATAGTCTCCAATCCGATAAGTGTCACCCAGGCCTTTATGTCTCCGTACCGGAAGTTCGCGGACACCATCTCCGAAAGGCTGAAGAAGTCCATGGCCGACAAGGAAGACAAGGTCATGAGCGATATGGCAGGCAAGGCGAGCTCGCTTGCCGTTCCTTCAGCCGAAGGGGCTGACGCGGCTGCAGCGGCTCCGAAACAGGGCTTCGACGTGACCAAGATTTCCATCCTCGTAGCCGCCTTCGGTATGGCTTTCTCCTGCGTGACCCTGGCCCTCAAAGCCTTGTTCAAGCCGTGGTACACCATATTCCTTGTCATTGCCGCGCTCGTGGTCTGCATTTCCGGACCGTCGATGGCAATCACCTGGATCAAGCTCCGGAAACGCAATCTCGGTCCTATCCTCAATGCCAACGGATGGGCTATCAACTCCAAGATTCTGGTGAATTCCCGCTTCGGCTCCTATTTCACCCATCTTGTGCGCCTGCCGAAAATCAAGATGGACGATCCGCTTTCCGACAAGACTCCTCTCTGGAAGAAGATTCACCTGTGGCTGATTCTCATCCTCGTGCTGGCCGGAGCCGCCTGGCTGATCTGCCCGGCAGAAAAGCGTCCGTTCTGCCGCAAGGCCGAGTCCTGCGAGACTGCAGCGGCGCCTCAGTGCGAACAGGCACCTGCCGACACTACAATCTTCATCGAAGAGTGAGAGAGCGGCTCGCGAGGCTGAAGGAATATGCCGGAAGAGCCCGAAACGGAATGAACTGACCCCCGGAAGTCCTTTGTCCGACTTCCGGGGGTCTGCCGTATGGGAGTCATCCTCTCCCTGTGCCGCCGCGGGCCTGGCTAAAAGGCATAGGTGCCCGGGCCGACCTCGTGTACTTCGTAGCTGTTGTCGTCGAGAGGGTTGAGGATTGCTGCGTCCGTGTTCTTAGGGACGTAGATGGTAGCGTGGGTGCCGTAAGGGATGCGTCCGCTCAATGCGACCCTGTCCCCTTCGACTGAAACGCGGGAGACCAGAGTGCCGTAAGGGGTCTCGGTCCTGTATTCGGCGCTGCCGAGTTCCTTGACCGGAACCGGCCTGATGATGATGTGCCTGTAGCCAGGTTCGGCAGGGTCGGTCCGGACTCCGGCGAGCATCCTGTAGAACCACACAAGACCTCCTCCGAACATAGGGTGATTCCTCGAATACTCTCCGTTCCAGGCCTCCCAGGTCGTCGTCGCGCCCTGCTCGAGCCACCATCCGAAGCTCGGGAAATCCTTCTGGTTGAGCAGGGTCCACGCCACATCGTTCATCCCGTTGAGGGCAAGGGTCTCGTAGATGAACCTGTGGGCTACGAATCCCACGTTGACATGGCCGTTGTACTTGACCATAAGTTCTTCGCGGAGAGTGTTGCGGACATCCTCGAGCCTGTCATCAGGAACACCCATATAGAGGGCGAAGACATTGCAGCCGAAGTCTCCGTAAGTCTTGGCCTCAGGATCGTAGAAGACCTTGTTGAAGGCATCCTTGATGCTTCCCGCCTTGGCCGCATATTCAGCAGCCCCGGCCTCGTCGCCCAGGACGCTGCAGGTCTTGGAGATGATGTCGGCGCAGTACCAGTGGAAGAATGTGTGGACGAGTTCGTCCTTCGGGAGCTGGTATGCCGGTGACCAGTCGCCGAGGTTGTACCAGTAGAAGTTGTCTCCGGCAGGAGTCTTCATCCGGAAGGCTGTGGTGCCGTCCTCGATTCTCCAGGTGTCGTAATAGGCCACGAAGTCCTTCATCGGCTGGAGGCAGCTCCGGAGCAGTTCCGTGTCGCCGTAGCGGTTGTAGAACTCCCACGGCATCACGCAGATTGCCGTACCCCAGGCCGGACCGCCGCCGCAGCAAGGCTCCCACGGGGAGCCGTTCGGCACGTAGCCGGTTTCGGGGTTCTGGCTTCCCTTGACATCTCCTATCCATTTGTTGTAGAAGGCTGCGACATCGAAATTGGCGAGTACCATAGGCATCGCAATCTGGCCGTCTCCGGTGTACGGAAGCCTTTCGCGATGAGGGCAGTCGGTGGCCACTCCGGCGTGCATATTGTCAAGCTGGGACTGTCTCCAGATTTCCTCTATGCGGCAGAAGAGCTCGTTGGAGCAGGTGAAGGAGGAGTTCGGCTTCACGTTGGTGTTGACGGCCTGGGCCACGATTTGTGATGCTTCGAGATTGTCGATGCCGGAGATGACGGCTTCCCTGAACACGAACCAGGTGAACTTCGGGTTGGTGGTCAGCTTGCCGTCGGCGGCGCAGATGTAGTCGCATCTGTCGGACGGATATTCGGAGAGGAGCTTGACCCTGAGGGTGTCGCCCTTCTTGACGTTGACTCCTTCGAATCTTACCCAGCCGGAGATGACTTTTCCGAAGTCGGCTTTCCAGCTGCCGTCCTCGAGTCTCTCGAAGGAAATCGGCTTGAGGGTCTCCATCACCTTGTCGGTAGGGCACATATTGGCGGTCAGCTCGCCCTGGGGGGCTTCCTTGAGGACAGCATTCGAGAGTCCGGACTCGTCCAGGCCGGCCGTGTGCCAGCCAGAAATCTCGAGGTTCGCGTCATAGACTTCGCCTCTGTAGAGATTGTTGAACACCAGAGGGGAGCGGGCTTCCTTCCAGGATTCGTCCGAGCAGACATATTCAGTCCTGCCGTCGGCATATTCAAGTTTCATCTGGAGAATGAAACGCGGGTAGCCGTAGTTCTCGATGGTGTAGCTGTTGAAGCAGCCTTCGTGGAAGTAGCCGTTGCCGAGGAGCATGGAGACTGCGTTGTCCCCCTTCTTGAGCAAATCGGTGATGTCATAGGCGAGATAGAGGGTCCTGTAGGCGGTCACGGCAGGGTCGAGAGGGATTCTTGGGTTGACCAGGAGTTTCGGCCTCGGGCTGTAGTCGGTCAGTCCGGGAGCGAAGAAGTCGTCTCCGACCTTCCTGCCGTTGAGACTCATCTCGAACCAGCCCAGTCCGCAGACGAAGGCCTTGGCGCGGACGAGTCCTCCGTCCACCTTGAACTCCTTCCTGAACATCGGGGCGGAGTTGTCATCGACAGGGCCGTTGTCGTCCTGCCAGGATGCTCCGATCCAACTTGCCTGCCAGTCGCTTTCGCTGAACATTCCGGTAGTCCAGTGCGCCGGTTCGGCCCAGCCGGAAGCCTTCCCTTCGAAATCCCAGACACGTACTGTCCACCAGTAGTCTTCCATCGATGCCATCTGCGGGCCGGCGTATTTCACGAGATGCGATTCCGTGCCTTCAATGCGGCCCGAATCCCAAAGGTCGGCCTTCCCTTCCTTGAGAAGGGCCTTGTCGGTGGCTACCAGAATCCTGTAGGCCGCCTGGCTGCAGTTGTTTATCCAGGAGAACCTCGGGCTCTGTGTGTCGATCAGGATGTCATAACCTTCCTGGTACTCGCAGCGCAGGTCCGAAGGCGCATTCCCCTTGAAGCAGGAGGCCAAAAGGAATATGCCGGCGGCTGTGGCGGCGATTCTTACAAGTCTTTTTGCAAATGTGTCCATATAGAATGCTGAGTTGATTGTTGTCAGATGCGGGCGACGGCGTGGACGGGGGCGTACTTCTCGAGGCGGGACCTGCCTTCGAGGGAAGCTATTTCGACAATGAATATGAATTCGGCCACCCGGACAGGGCAGGCCTTGCCGTCCACCTCCACTTCCAGGGCTTCCAGGGCCTTTGCAATGCCCTCGGCCGTCCCTCCGGTGGCCAGCACGTCATCCAGAACGGTGACCTTGAGGACACCGTCCTCGAGCTTTCCGGCGAGGATGTCGGATTTCCTGAAGTACAGGGTGTCGGTACCATATTCTTTTACTATGCCTATCTCCTGCAGGTCGTCATCCCTGAACGGGAGCTTGCCTTTCTTGCGGAAGGGGACGACGTTGCAGACCTTGCTTCCGACGGTCAGCAGGGGTGAGGCGAAAAGGAAGGCCCGGGCTTCGGGAGCGGCCACGGTAGGAGCCGTGACGAGTGAGGAAAGGGTGTCCGTGAGAGAGGTGAACAGCTCCTTGTCCTGCAGGAGCGGGAAGATGTCGATGAAATTGATTCCCGGTTCAGGAAAATCCCGATAGAACTTCAGGGCTTCTTCAAACATAGTGTTGATAACTTTGTGGATTATTGATGTGCAAAGTTATTCATTTTCCTTTTCAATAAGCATATTTTTGTGCGGCAAATGACTTTTTGTACCAATTCATTTTCATACTATGTCAAAGAGAATCATTGCAGTTGTTGCTGCAGTATTTGCGTTGGCGCAAGGCGCCGGGGCTCAGGTGGACTTGCAGACCTACTTCGATTTCGGCAAGGACCGCAAGTACATTTCAACTACCTTCGAGATGTTCAAGGGAGACAAGTGGGGCGACACCTTCATCTTCGTCGATCACTACTTCACCCACAAGAGCAATCGCGATGCAGGTCTCACCAGTGCTATTAACGGAAGCTATTTTGAAATCGAACGCAGTCTCAACTTCTGGCAGAACACTGCACTCAAGGACCTGAGCGCCATGATTGAATATGACGGCTCGACCTGGAACTCCGGAATGTGGTGCTTCGGCGCGAAGTATTTCCTGCATTCGGAAGACTTCCGGAACACCTTCTCCCTCATCCTGCTTTACGACCTGTACTATGGTATGAGCGAGGCCGACATCCCGGTCAAGTTTTCGGGAGTCTGGGGCATGAAGGATTTCCTCGGCCTGAAGAACCTGTCCTTCCAGGGCTTCATCGACATCTGGGGGAACAACCTCTCTTTCGATACCGTCTCCAACGACTTGACCATTGACACCAAGACCACCAAGGTCAGCATCCTTGCGGAGCCTCAGCTTTGGTACAGTCTCTCCTGCATAGGCATTGAAAATCTCAACATCGGATGCGAGATAGAACTCAGCCTCAACTTCGCCGGCCACAAGGGCTTTATGTGCAATCCATGTATCGGTACCAAGTGGGTATTCTGACACTGACCGTGTCTCTGATGTCTTCTTGAAACCAATGATCAGAACCGTAACACTATCCACAAACTTGACCGACAATGGCAGACAACTCTAAACAGACAGCTCCGGCCGGCAAATGCGGCTGGCTGACCAGGCTCTTCGGCTTCGACCCTTCATCGATGAAGGTCTCGACCGAGATTCTCGCCGGAATCACCACCTTCCTCGCGATGTCGTACATCCTTGCCGTCAACCCGTCGATTCTGGCTGACTGCGGAATGGACAAGAATGCTCTCTTCACTTCAACGGCGGTGGCCTCCATATTCGCCACTCTCGTGATGGCTTTCTACGGCAAGCTGCCCTTTGCCCTCGCTCCGGGCATGGGGCTCAACGCTTTCTTCTGCTACACCGTATGTCTCGGTATGGGCTACTCCTGGCAGTTCGCGTTGACGGCGGTCCTCATTGAGGGTATCATATTCATAATCCTCACCCTGACGAATGTGCGCGAGGCCATTGTGAATGCCCTGCCTCTGTCGCTGAGAAAGGCTATCGGCGCAGGCATAGGCCTGTTCATAGCCCTCATCGGCCTCAAGAGCGGAGGCATCGTCGTTGACAACCCGGCCACCCTCGTGGACCTGGGCAATCTCACTGAAGGCCCCGGCCTGCTTTCCGCAATCGGCCTGGCAATCACCGGCATCCTCGTGATTCTCAATGTTCCGGGAGCGCTGCTTATCGGAATCGTCGCCACGACCCTCATCGGAATCCCTCTCGGAGTCACCCAGTTCGCAGGAGTCCTTTCCACCCCGCCTTCGATGAAGCCTATCCTCGGGCAGATCACGACCGACACGTCCCAGATTTTCAGTCTCGACATGCTCGTGGTCGTGTTCACATTCCTCTTCGTGGATATGTTCGACACAATCGGAACCCTCGTGGGTGTCACGACAAAGGCAGCGATGGTTGATGACAAGGGCAACCCGAAGAGGCTCAACCAGGCTTTCATGGCCGATGCCGTCGGTACTGTCGCAGGAGCTTTGCTCGGAACCAGCACCGTCACCACCTATGTCGAGAGCGCATCCGGAGTGGCCCAGGGCGGACGTTCCGGCCTCACCGCCTTCTCGGTGGCCGTCTGCTTCGCCGTGGCGATGTTCTTCGCCCCTCTGTTCACGGCCATCCCGGGCTCTGCAGTCTGCCCCGCTTTGGTGATTGTCGGCCTGTTCATGCTCTCGCCGATCAAGGACATCCCGCTCGAAGATATGTCGGAGTCGATTCCGGCCTATCTCACTATGCTGCTGATGCCGGTGACATATTCAATCTCCAACGGAATCCTCCTTGGACTGATCGCCTATGTCTTCCTGAATCTCTGCACCGGAAAGGCGAAGAAGATAAACTGGTTCATGATAGTCCTGGCGGTACTTTTCGTGCTGAAGTACATTTTCCTATAGATAATTCCTGAAGAAAAATGATAGTTTTTCGGCCGGAGATTGCTATATTTACAAACGGGTTTTTCCCGCCTGAACTTTCCTGTGAAGAACAATTTTGTTAGCTTCATCAAATCAATTTTCTCGATCATAAATGGATGTAACTGTACGTAAGACCAACGGTTCGTATGAAGAGTACGACAAGGTCAAACTAATGAATGGTATTCGTGAGGCCTATAAAACGGCCGGCGAGGAATGTCCAGAGGCCGTAGTCATCTCGATTGCGGAAAACCTCTACATTTATGACAAGATCACAAGCCGTGAAATTAGACGACAGGTTGAGGAAAGTCTGATGTCCATCAACAAGAAGGTGGCCATCGCCTACATCGAAAAGTTCGATGCCGGTCTCGACTTGAGAAAGAAGAGGGACTTCATCAAGGATTACATCGCTGCATCGAATGCTGCTACGGGCTCCAAGTTCGACGCCAATGCCAATGTCACAAGAAAGAACATTGTCACCCTCGGCCAGGAACTTTACAAGGAGAACAACATCAAGCAGAACCGCTACATCATGAAGGACAAGATCAAGGCCCTTTACGGACGCAACCTGGCCAACCAGTACGTCATGGACCTCGAAAGCCACGTCCTCTACAAGCACGATGAAAGCGGCACTCCAGGCTACCCGTACTGCGTCGCGATTACAATGTATCCTTTCCTTGTCGATGGTTTGAAAAACCTGGGAGGCGTTTCTATTGCTCCTACGGACCTCAAGTCTTTCTGCGGCGAGTTCATCAATCTTGTCTATTCAATCTCCTCCCAGTTTATGGGAGCCGTAGCTACCCCGGAGTTCCTGATGTATCTCGACTATTTCATCAGGAAGGACTATGGCGACGACTACATAGAGCATCTTGAGGACGTCGTCGAAATGAACATCAAGAAGAGGACTCTGGTCAAGGTCATCGACAACTATTTCCAGCAGGTCGTTCATTCGATGAATATGCCTGCGGGAAACCGTGGCTACCAGACCGTATTCTGGAACATCGGCTATTTCGACGAGCCGTACTTCCGCGGCGTATTCGGCGACTTCAGATTCCCTGACGGCACCGCTCCGAAGTGGGAGACCCTCTCCTGGCTCCAGAAGCATTTCATGAACTGGTTCAACCAGGAAAGGAACGATTACATCCTCACATTCCCGGTTGAGACGATGGCTCTCCTGACAGACGGCAAGGACGATTTCAAGGATCCTGAATATGCCGACTTCACAGCCGAGATGTGGTCCAAGGGGCACAGCTTCTTCTGCTACCTTTCCGACAGCGCCGACAGCCTTGCCAGCTGCTGCCGCCTGCGCAATTCCATCTCCGACCTTGACAAGGCCGACGAATCGCACAACCACACCACCCACCAGTATTCGATGGGTACGGCATCGGTAGCCACCGGTTCGAAGTCCGTGATGACAATGAACCTCAACAGGATCATCCAGCTCGCGGCCAGGAAGTATTTCCTCGAGTCCAAGGGAATCACCCTCGAGCCGGGCAAGCCTCTTTCCAGAGGGGACTATGACAAGAATCAGCTTTACGAATGCATAAAAGCGGCTGTTGTGGAGGAGACCGAGAGGGTACACAAGTACCAGACGGCATTCAACGAGATCATAAAGGATTTCCTCGCAGCAAGAATGCTCGACGTCTATTCAGCAGGTTTCATTTCAATGAACAGGCAGTATCTTACCGTAGGCGTGAACGGTCTTACTGACGCGGCTGAATTCCTCGGTCTCACCATCAGCCCTAATCCTGAGTACAATGAGTTCGTGGATGTCATCCTCGAGACCATCAACAGGTGCAACAGGAAGGACAAGACTCCGGAGTGCATGTTCAACACCGAGTTCGTTCCCGGAGAGAATCTTTCCGGAAAGAACTACAAGTGGGACAAGAAGGACGGTTTCTTCGTCTCTCCAAAGCACAATATGTACAGTTCCTACTTCTACAATCCTGAGGACGACACCCTCTCGATCATAGACAAGTTCAAACTGCACGGAAAGGATTACGTGAAGCATCTCGACGGAGGTTCCGCCCTCCATATGAACATAGCCGAGCATCTTTCCAAGGACCAGTACAGGCAGCTGCTGAAGGCTGCGGCCCACTACGGGACGAATTACTTCACCTTCAACTGCCGCAACACAGTCTGCAACGACTGCGGCTACATCAGCAAGGACACTCTCGAAGTCTGTCCTAAGTGCGGCAGCCACAACCTTGACTATCTCACCCGTGTCATAGGCTATCTCAAGAGAGTCTCTTCTTTCAGCGAGATGCGCCAGACCGAGGCGGAGCGCCGTTTCTACATCTCCGGTGATTCCCGCTCTTCGTAGAGGCCCCGCTATGATAAAGTATGTTCCGCAGATGACCTCCGTGGTCATCGAGGAAATCCCCGACCGTGTTGCCTTGGCAGTTGAAATAAGCAACTGCCAAGGTAATTGCGTCGGATGCCATTCTCCTTTTCTCAAGGAGGACATCGGAGAAATCCTCTGCGAGGAAGTCATCGATTCCTTGCTGGCAGACAACTTCGGAGTGGACTGTTTCCTGTTTTTGGGGGAGGGAAGGGACAAGGAATCCCTGCTCTCCTTGGCCTCATACGTCAGGAGCAAAGGTTTGAAGACCGCTTTGTATTCGGGTAGGAAGCAGGTCGAGAAGGAGTTCTATCTGGCCTTCGACTATGTGAAAGTCGGACCTTACATCGAGGAGTTCGGCCCGCTGAATGCCGAAACCACCAATCAGAGGCTCTATATGGTGACGGGGACGGAAGGCGGAGTGCCGCAGCTGGCCGACATCACATCGAGATTCTGGCACCGGGGCATAGACCCCCTGTCCGGCAAGGCCGGAAAATAAGTCTTGAAAGAGAGCCGGGAAGCCTATTTTTCCAGAGTCCTGTTCGCGTAGGAAGCGATGCAGTCCGGAAGTTTCATCTCATAGTCCTCGTCGTCGATGAGGGTTGAGGTCAGGAGCATATCGGCAGTGGTCCTGTTCGTCGCAAATGCGATGTTGTACAGGGCCGCGAGCCTGGTGAGTGCGGAAACGTCGTTCTGGTGTCCCTGGACGATAAGGTTGTCGCAGAAGAAAATCAGCATATTGATTTTCCTTTCCGCAATCATCGCTCCGATCTGCTGGTCTCCGCCGAGAGGTCCTGACAGCAGTCTTGTCACCTTGCCTTCAAAGGGCCGGATGGTTTTGCCGTGGTCATCCACTTCCAGTTCCGTGATGAGTTTGCCGGTGGTCCCGGTTGCGTACAGATTGTACTTGGAAAGCATTGAATGATTGAAGCGGACCCACTGGAGGAGTTCCTTTTTGCGCCCGTCGTGGGCGACTAAAGCGATGTTGATTTCTTTCATACCTCAAAGTTTGGTATCTGCAAAAATAGCAAAAAAGAAACAATCCTGTCCCCGGGGCCGGAAAAGAAGAAAAGGCTGACCGAGCCGAAAGACTTCCAGTCAACCTTTTCAATATGTGGTCGGGATGATCCGACTCGAACGGACGACCCCTACGTCCCGAACGTAGTGCGCTACCAACTGCGCTACATCCCGATGCTGCAGGATTGCAGACTTCTAATCAAAAAGCAGCCTTCGGGAGACTGCCTTTCTATTTCTTAGCTGAGCTTGTTGATGTAGATTGCGAGTCCGCTCTTGAGGTTTGATGCCTTGTTCTTGTGGATAACACCAATCTTTGCAAGCTTGTCTATCATTGCGAAGACCTTTGGAGCTCCCTCCTGTGCTGCCTTCTTGTCTGTCGTGTTCCTGAGGTCGCGGATCGCATTCCTCGTGGACTTTGCATAGTACCTGTTGTGCAGTCTATGCCTCTCGCTCTGTCGAGCTGCTTTCTTTGCAGATGCGTGATTTGCCATTGTTTCTATTTTTAATATCTTGTAGTGGGTAGGAGAATCGAACTCCTATTACAGGAATGAAAATCCTGGGTACTAACCGTTATACGAACCCACCATTCACGCGCTATTTAGCGTACTTGCTGAATAGGTCTGCAAATTTAAGCATTAAAATTTTACCAAACAAAATTTTTAGATACAATTTTTGAAAATATTACTCCTCGTCCCATTCGAAGGAATAGAGGAATGATTCGGTCTGCCTCATAAACTGTCTCTTGTCATATTTGGCTGCATATACCCAGGCCTCGATGACTATGATTTCCGTCCCGTCCTTGCTGTAGAAGGAATGTGAGACGAATGGGCCACCCATAAAGTCGTTCTGGACTTCCCACAGACCCCGGGTCTCGACAAAGTCCCTGCCCTTGAACTTGAGGTATTTCACTCCCGGGATGACATATTCACTGGTGGTCATATAGGTGTTGTCGAACATTCCCGGGACGTTGTTCTTGAGCACTTCATTCCTTCTGGCCACGATGCTCTCGACTGTGAACGGGTCTTCTTCCGGCACCGGGCACTTGTACACGAAGATGCCCTGGGTGGAATACTGTTTCTCGTCTTCAATCCAGATGAAATCATTGGTGACTTTCTTGAAGTTGTAACCGACCGGGATGTGTATCCGGCCTCCGATCATTTTTGAAATCTGCTCGCCGAGCGCAGTCTCTTCGTACTGCAGGGTGTTCATTATCACGCGGTTCCTCTCGGACTGCTCGATGGCTTCGGCAATGTTCTCGCCGTGTTTGGAAAGCTGGACCGAGGCGGAGTCCGCGCAGCTTGCATTGATCTGGATAAGGCATTGGGTCTTCGCCCAGACGTCTGTCCTGAACACTACCTCCTGGGCCTGGACATCGGGACTGATGTTGAACATCACGATGTTCCTATGGTACTTGAACAGGTCGGCAAAGGCCGAAGGTGTCACGTTGACCAGGGAGTACAGCGGCTCCCTCTGCGGAAGGTATTCGCAGTCCCTTGCGAGGAGGGACTTGATTTCAGTGCCGAGAGTCCCTTCCCAGCAGTCCTTGTCGATTACTACTACCACCTCGCCTGCTTTGCCTGACACGTTCGGCAGGAGAGCCTTGCCGCCGGTCTTGCAGGAAACCAGTCCGCTCAGTAGGGCTGCGAACAGCAGCATGGTATTGATCTTCTTCATATTCTTGTAATTGATTGTTTGTTTTTTCCGTTGTCCTGCCGCCCTGCTCCTATTTCAGCAGTCCGGCGATGTCGTTCCCGAAGGCCAGGAGCATCAGCATCATCAGGAGCGCCATTCCGATGATCTGGGCCACCATCAGGAATTTGTCGCTCGGCTTGCGCCCGGTCAGCATCTCGTAGAGGGTGAAGATGATGTGCCCGCCGTCCAGACCCGGAATCGGCAGGAGATTCATCACGGCGAGCATTATGGAGAGCATCGCCAGGATGTTGAGGAAACTGTACCAGTCCCAGGCGGACGGGAACACTTTCCCGATAGCGATGAAGCTGCCCACCGACTTGTAGGCTTCGGTCTTCGGGGTGGCGACCAGCCTGAGGTCTTTGAGATAGCCGCTTATCGAATTGAAAGTCAGCTTGATGCCCGCCGGAATCGCTTCGATTACCGAATAATCCCTGCTCACGGTCGCAGGCAGTTGCAGGAATACTCCCAGGCGGCCGGCGCTGTCCACCTGCATCGGTACTGCGAGGGTGTCGGAGCCTCTGAGGACAGTAGCGTTCACGCTTTCCCCGGCGACTGTCGCAAGATAGGGCCTGGAAGTCTGGACGAAAGGAGTGCTGACGCTGTCCAGGGCGATTATCCTGTCGCCGCGGGCGAGGCCGCAGTCCCTGTTCTCCGAATATGCCGCCACGGAGTCGATGACGAAAGGCACGGCGAGGTCGAAGAAGCCCGGGGAGTTGAGTATCTCTCCGATTCTCGACTGGTCCATGAACAGTTCCAGAGTGTCCCCGTCCCTGAGTACGGTGACCTTGTGCACATTCCTCCTGACCAGGTCGGCCTGGAGCATTCCGAAATTCTCGGGACGGTAGTCGTCCATCAGCAGGATTCTGTCTCCTGTCCTGAAGCCGATGTCCTCCGCCAGGTCGTTGACATAGATGCAGCTGTCCTCGTTGCTGATGTAGGACGTGCCCCATATCGCCACGATGCAGATGAAGGCGAGGAAGGCGAAGATGAAGTTGTTGAGTACGCCTCCGAACATCACCAGAAGCCTCTGCCAGGCCGGTTTTGTCCTGAATTCCCAGGATTTCGGCTCCTCTTTCAGGCTGTCGATGTCCATCGATTCGTCCACCATTCCCGAAATCTTGCAGTAGCCTCCCAGCGGGAGCCAGCCGATGCCATATTCAGTTTCCCATTTCTTCGCCGCCGGGAACAGTTTCGCGAACCATCCCTCCTTTGTGCTGAGAAGTTTCACCCCTCCTATGTCGAAGAACAGGTAGAATTTCTCCACCCTGATGCCGAAGATCTTTGAAAAAAAGAAGTGGCCGAACTCATGGATGATGATGAGTACGGACAGGGCGAGTATCACTTGAAGTGTCTTTATGAGAACTGCCATTTAATACCTCCTTTCAATTGCGCCGATCAGTTCTTCGCTCAAAGAATATGCCTCGCTGTTTGTCTGGAATATGTCGTCGAGGCTCGGCGCGCTGATGTAACTTGTCTTTCCCAGGCATTCCCCCACGACATCGGAGATGCCGTAGAAAGGAATCCTGTCATTGATGTATGCCGCTACCGCGGCTTCGTTGGCGGCGTTGAGGGCGCAAGGGATGTTCCCGCCCCTTTCAATCGCCTTGAAAGCCAGTCCGAGTGCCGGGAACCTGTCCGTGTCGGGCTCGCTGAATGAAAGGCTTCCCACTTTCGCGAAATCGAGTTTGCGGGTGCTGAGCGGCAGCCTTTCCGGAAAGCAGAGGGCGAACTGTATCGGCTCCCTCATGTCCGGTTCCGCCATCTGGGCTATCACCGCCCCGTCCTCGAACTCCACCATCGAATGGATGATGGATTCGGGATGCACCACCACGCCTATCCTGTCAACCGGAATGTCGAAGAGCCAGCGGGCCTCTATCACTTCGAAGCCCTTGTTCATCATCGTGGCCGAGTCTATCGTGATTTTCGCCCCCATATCCCAGTTCGGATGCTTCAGGGCGATGTCCTTCGTGGCTTTGGCTATGCTTTCCTTGTCCCAGGTCCTGAACGGTCCGCCCGATGCCGTCAGATGGATTCTGGCCACCCTGTTTCCCTGGGCGCACATCAGGCACTGGAAGATGGCGGAGTGTTCCGAGTCCACCGGGAGAATCGGCACGTTCTTCCTGCCGGCGAGGTCCATTACCAGCCTTCCGGCTGCCACCAGGGTCTCCTTGTTGGCCAGGGCGATGACTTTCCCCGCTTCGATTGCCGCAAGCGTCGGTTTGAGCCCGCTGAATCCGACCATCGAGGCGACCACGATGTCGATGTTGTCTCCGGTCACGAGGCTGCAGACGGAATCCATTCCCGCGAAGACTTTGGTGTCCGTGTCTCCAAGCGCTGCCTTGAGCTCGCAGTAACGGCTTTCGTCGGTGATTACCACGGCGTTGGCGTCGAAATCCCTGGCCTGTACCGCGAGAGTCTCCCAGCTGCTTCTGCAGACCAGCAGTTCGACTTCGAACAATTCCCTGTGCTCCCTGATTACTTCCAGGGCCTGGGTTCCGATGGAACCTGTCGATCCCAGAATCGCTATCCTTCTCTTTTCCATCAGAACGTTATGTAGTTGGCCGGATTGACTGATTCCCCCTTGTGCCACATTTCAAAGGACAGGAGGCCTCCTCCGGCACTGCCGGACGCCTTCCCGGTGATTCCTATCGTGGTCCCGGCATTGACCTTGTCGCCGGTTTTCTTCATCAGCCTGGCATTGTGCCGGTAGATGGTGATGAGGTCGCCCGGATGCTGGATGCTGATGGCGTAGCCGTCGGTGTCGCTCCAGGAGGTGTTCACCACGGTGCCTTCGAGTACGGACGAGACGGCCGTGTTCTCGTTGGTCGTTATCTCCAGGTACGGGTGGAGGAACTTGTCATATTCCTTGCTGACCACGCCTTTGGCCGGGGTGAAGAAATGTATTCCTTCCAGCGGGAGGACCCTCTCCTCCGTGTTCCTGATTTCGAAGCGGCTCTCCGAAGCGACCAGGGCCCTGATGGCGGAGTCGCTGCCCGCGGTGACTTTCGCATCCTGGCTGTAGTCATATTCAAGGCTCTTCGCGCCGAAAAGGCTGTCTATCTGCAGAGGCGGCTCCCCGTTCACCACCCTCAGGAGGTTCTCGGAGTAGATTTCCCATCTGACTATGATTATCTCGAGGGAGTCGATTCGGATTGCGTTTTCGACGGCCTTCCTCTTGGACTCCGCATTCGGGTAGCCCGGAATCAGGGTGCGGATCGGGGTCAGGCTGATGAGGACGAAATACAGGGCCGAAACTACCACAATGACGGTGATTGCGGTGATCAGGACCTGCACCCTTTTGAACTTGACCGACCGGATGTGGCCGTCCGTGCTGCCGTCTGAAAGAGTCAGGCGGAATATTTCCGTTTTCTTCTTGGACATATTATGGTTTGTCGTAGTTAGTCGTAAGTCGTCCCAATTTGCCGGACTCCATTTTTTTTATTAAACTTGCAAGTTGTTTTTGCATCTAATGGACAGGATCATCGGTATAGATTACGGACGTAAACGGGTCGGAGTCGCAGTGAGCGACCCGCTTTGCATATTCGCGTCTCCGATGGAAACAGTCCCGGGTACAAAGATAATAGAATATCTCAAAAAATATGCTCAAAAGGAAACGGTGTCGTGCTTTGTTGTCGGCTATCCGATGAACCTTGACAACACTCCGTCCGAGGCTGCGGCCGATGTGAAAGCCTTCCTCGGAAACCTCAAGAAGGCTTTTCCCGAGGTTCCGGTCGTCCTTGAGGATGAACGTTTCACCTCGGTGCTTGCACACAGGGCGATGATTGACGGGGGGATGAAGGCGAAGGACAGGAGGGACAAGGCTTCGGTTGACAGGATAAGCGCGGCGATAATCCTCCAGAGCTACCTTGACAGGGAAAAAACGAAGAAACAATGATACTACCAATCTATCTGTACGGCTCGGAGGTCCTCCGGAAGGTTGCAGAACCGGTTGACCTTGAAGACAGGGAAAACGTCACGAAACTCATCGCCGACATGAAGGAGACTCTTGCCAAGTCCGAAGGCTGCGGTCTCGCGGCTCCTCAGGTCGGGGTCAGCAAAAGGCTGTTGATCGTGGACGGCAGGGACATGGCTGACGTGTACCCTTACCTCGCCGATTTCACGAGGGTGATGATCAATCCGGTCATCCTCGAGGAAAGCGACAGGAAGTGTGAATATTCCGAAGGATGCCTGAGCGTCCCGAACATCTATTGCGACGTCGTCAGGCCAGAGAGCATGACCGTCGAATACTACAATGAGGCTTTCGAGAAAGTGACGGAGAAGTTCGACAAGTTCTCCTGCCGTATCGTCCAGCACGAGATGTCACATCTTGACGGCGACCTTTTCATCGACCACGTCGCCCAGATACGCAAGAAAATCATTTCCAGGAAGCTGGCCGGAATCCAGGCCGGCAGAGTGGCTGTAAGATATCCAACCAAAATCAAATAACCGTAATTTTCAGAATATGGGAGCATTTCACGCATACGACATCAGGGGAGTCTATGGAAAGGACTTCGACAAGGAGGTCTGCTACAAGGTGGGCTACTTCCTCCCTGAACTGCTCGGCACAGACAAGGTGCTTGTAGGAAGAGACTGCCGTGTCTCTTCTCCGGAAATCCACGAATGGCTTGTCAAAGGCATCAACGATGCCGGAGCTGATGTCCACGACCTCGGCCTGAGCTCCACTCCGATGGTCTATTTCGGAACCGCCAAGTACGGCTTCAAGGCTTCCGTACAGATCACGGCATCCCACAACCCGAGGGAATACAACGGAATGAAGGTTTCCCGCGAGAACGCCCTGCCGGTAGGTCTGGACTCCGGCCTGGGACAGATCCAGCAGTGGATCGCCGAGGGCAAACCCACCCCGGTCGCAGCGAAGAGGGGCACGGTCGTCCCGATGGACATCCACGATGAATATGTCACATTCCTCCGCGGCTATCTTTCCGACCTTTCCGGGATTAAGGTGGCTTTCGACCTTTCCAACGGAATGTCCTGCCTGTTCGCACGCGAAATCTTCGGCGACGGCCATTCCTACATTTTCGACGAAATCGACGGCAACTTCCCGAACCACGAGCCGAATCCTCTCATCCACGAGAATGTCGAGCCTCTCGAGGCCCTCGTGAAGAAGGTGGGTGCGGATGTGGGCGTCATCTATGACGGCGACGCCGACCGTGTGATGTTCGTTGACGACGAAGGCCATTTCGTGTCTCCGGATCTTGTCATCGGCATTCTCGGCAAGTATTTCGTCGAGAAGAGGGGAGAGAAAGGCATCGTCCTCCAGGACATCAGGAGTTCAAAGTCTGTCGGCGAATTCCTCGAGCCTATGGGTATGAAGATGGAGACCTGGAAGGTGGGCCGCGCCTTCGCTGCCAGGAAGCTCCGCGAACTTGACGGAGTCTGGGGCGGCGAGCTTGCCGGACACTACTACTTCAGGGATTTCTTCTATTCGGACAGCGGTATGCTCGCTTCCATCCTCGTGCTCGGAATCGTGGCCTCCCTCAAGGCAGAGGGCAAGACTCTGAGTTCTCTTGTCAGGTCAATCTCGCACTACCGCAATTCCGGCGAGATCAACTTCCGCATCGAGGACAAGCAGGGGGCTATGGAGGCCCTCAAGGAACTTTTTACCTCGGAGGAGAAGCCGACCGCCTTCATGGATTTCGACGGCTACCGCATCGAGTTCGAGGGCTGGTGGTTCAACGTGCGCCCTTCCAACACCGAGCCTTATCTCAGATTCATCTGCGAAGCTGTCACCGATGAACTTCTCGCAGACAAGATTGCAGCTGCAAGGAAACTGCTGTCGGAGAGATTCGGCGCCAAGTAGAACTTAGAGAAGAGAGACGTGAATTCCAGAACACTGACCAAAGCCGTCCGTTGCGTTGCTGTCGCCGTCGTAGCGATGCTGGCAGCAAATCCTGCAAAAGCACAGGATTCTCTGATCAAGACCAAGAAGCAGGCGGAACTCATCATCCCGAGGCCAATGCTCCAGCCGATGAAGTCGATGGACCTGTCGGGCCAGATTCCGATGGACACTCTGTCCACCGCGGACTCTACCGTCAAGATTCTCCTCTTCGCCGACAACACCTGGAAGTACATGAAGGACCCTTCCCGTGCCCAGAACAATTCGATATTCAACGAGTTCTGGGATCATGAACTCCCGAACCCATACAAGATTTCGGAAGAAACCCTTCCTTCCGAAATCGCCTTGTGGATTGTCGATTCGCTCAGCGGCTACCGTTGCCCGAATCAGACCAAGGTATATTCAAAATTCGGCTACAGGCATCGCAGAAGGCATATGGGAGTTGACCTCCCCCTGAATATCGGTACGCCCGTCTATGCCGCTTTCGACGGCAAGGTGAGGGTCGCCAAGCGCTACAAGGCCTACGGCAATCTCGTAATCATCAGGCATGAGAACGGACTGGAAACCTTCTACGGGCACCTTTCCAAGATTATGGTCAGCGAGGATGAATGGGTCAGCGCCGGTTCAATCATCGGTCTCGGCGGTTCCACGGGCAGGTCCACCGGGCCCCACCTCCATTTCGAGACCCGTTACAAGGGCTACGCCTTCGACCCGGAGTGGCTGATCGATTTCGAGACCGGCACATTGAGGCACAGGGTCTTCGTCCTCAAGAAGAAGTATCTCAATGCAGGCAGCCGTTATGTCCCTGAAAGCGAGCAGGAAGAAATAGACATCGAAGAGGGCGACGCAAGAGACAAGGCCGAGGCTGCAAGGAAGGAGGAGGAAGAGAGGAAGGCAGCGGCAGCCATGCAGTATCATACCATCCGCCAGGGTGACACTTTGAGCATGCTGGCAGTCAAGTACCATACTACGGTAAAAGCCATCTGTCAGTTGAACGGTATAAAGGAGACTACCATTCTGCAACTTGGCAAGAAGTTGAGGGTGAAATAGTTTGTTTACTGGCCAACTACGGAGATAACAATGGATTTAGCTATGCAGGATTTGAAGTATCTGTTCAGGAGCAAGCACTTTGTTGCATCCACCGTGTTCCTGGTATTGTTTTCCGCCTTGTTCCTCGAGATCTACAATCCGTTCTCGGACACAATCTGGCTGAGTCTTTCGGGGGGACACCTCGTCATGACCCTGTGTTTCTACGCGGCCTGTATCGCGATTGTGGCCACCACCTGGGTGATAACGGCCAGGAGGACCAGGACAAAGGACATCACCACAAGGTTCATGCTCGGGGTCATACTCGTCCAGTATTCGCTGATTTCGGTCGTGTACCTGCTGTTCTCGTTCCATTACACCCAGTTCACAGTCCTGCTTTTCTTCAAGGTGCTGTTCTGCGTGGCGGTCATCCTCTCGATTCCTTATGCAATCTACTGGAGGTATGCCTACTACAGGTCGATGGCCGAGGAAAACAGCCTGCTGCGCAAGAAGATCGAGGATCTCGAGAAGGAGATTGAGGCCCTCCGCAACCCTTCCGTCTCCGAAGAAGACCACACTGCGCACAAACTTCTGAACCTCAGCGATTCCAACGGTTCCCTGAAGTTCACTATCGATTCGGATTCAATCTGCTATGTCGAATCCCAGGACAATTATGTCAAAATCTGCTACGAGCTGAACGGCGAGACCGCCAACTACATGCTCCGCTGCAGTTCGATGAGATTCGAGGCTTTCTGCGAGGGGACGAAAATCCTCCGCTGCCACCGCTCGTATTTCATCAACACTGCAAGAATCAAATCCATCCGCTACGAGAACCGCCGTTCCTTCGCACTTCTGGAAATGCCGTCTTCCAAAGAGATTCCGATTTCCAAGACCTACATCAAGGCCTTTTCCGAGCTCGGCCTGTCCTCCTGACATCCCCCGCAGGAGGCTTGCCGCTCAGCGGGCGGCCGCTTCCTGACAATCACATATCGACTAATCGCCAAAACCAAAGAATTATCTGAATATGAAGACATCAGTCATCCGTCAGCCGGGTCGGACCGCCATTGCGGCCGCCCTCGCCCTCATTCTCCTGACGGGCACGCTTTCCGCCCAGACCATCAAGAGCCCTCGCGGTTCCGAGGATTTCAAAATCGGCGTAGCCGGCTACTCGTACAGAAACTTCTCCATTGACCAGACTCTTGAGTATCTTCAGAGCATGGATGTCAAGTATCTTTCCATCAAGGATTTCTGGCTCCCTCTCAACTCCACTTCGGAACAGATGGAGGCCTTCAAGGCCAAGTGCGCTGCAGCGGGAGTGGACGGATATATTCTCGGCCCGATTTATATGCAGAGCCGCGAACAGGTTGACAGGGCCTTCGACTATGTCGCCAGATACGGCCACGATATGTTCATCGGCGTTCCTGACTATGACCTCATCGACTATGTCATCGAAAAGATCAAGGAGACCGGAATCAGGGTGGCCATCCATACCCACGGCCCGGACGGCGCGGCATTCCCGGACATCAGGACCGTCGTCGAGAAAGTCGGCGACCCTTCCCTCGGAATCGGCTGCTGCATGGACCTCGGCCACACCTACAGGTCAGGTTTCGATGCCGCCAAGGACATCCGCAAGTACGGCAAGTGGATCTATGACATCCACATCAAGGACGAGACCGCTGCCTCCAAGGCCGGCCAGACCTGGGAGATGGGACGCGGTGAGATTGACTTCGTGCCTATTGTCAAGGCTTTGAGGAAAATCGGCTATACCGGCAAGATTTCCATCGAGTTCGAAAAGAACGGCAACAATCCTCATCCGGGAGTGGCGGAGTCCGTAGGCTATCTGCGCGGAGTCCTCGATGCCACCCGATAGGACGGGGCTCATTCATTGCCTGTGGCCTCCATCAACCTCCGTATCGGTTTGAAGCCCCGGAGGAAGCGTGAGGCAATCACCCTTACTACAGTGTAGCCCGGAATTGCGACCAGCATTCCGACTACACCTGCTATGTGTCCTGCGATGAGAAGGACGATGAAGACCTCCAGCGGGCTGGACTTGATGCTGGTCGAATAGATCAGCGGCTGGAACAGGAAATTGTCCACCATCTGGGTGGCGAGGAAGACTGCAAGGATGGTCAGGGCGGCGGCGAGCAGGGACGGATGTGCTCCGGCTGCCGCGGCGGAACTGAATCTTATCACCAGGCCGAGGCTGGTCCCGAGGGCGCAGCCTATCCACGGGCCTACATAAGGGATTACGTTCAGCAGACCGGCGATGAAGGCTATTCCGAGTGATGCGGAGAATCCGATTTTGCCAAAGGCGAGGAGTCCCAGGAAGTTCAGGAGGGCTACTCCGATGACTTCGCAGACAAGGCCCACGAAATACCTGCTGAGCAGATGCTCGATTTCCCCTACGGCGACGATTGCATCCTCCTCCATCTTGTCCGGAACGAGCGCGCCGATTATGTTCTTGAACAGGTTGTCATTCTTGACGAAGAAGAAGCAGATGAAGACTACCGAGAAGAGGCCGATTCCGAAATTGCCCAGTGCCGATGCCACGGAGCCCATCATCGAGGTTATCGATGAGATGTCGAACTCTTTAGTGAGCCAGTCGGTGAAAGTCTGCTCGATTCTGAAACCGTAGCCCAGGGCCGGGAACTTGTCAATGAGGAAGGAGTTCACGTCCCTCAGCCATTCGGAGAACACCGAGCCGCCCGTAGAAACGTTCTGGAGGTTGGCGGTGATGCCCTGGATGATGTTCGTCACGACAGGAATCACCTGCGTGATGATGCCCAGCAGTATGGCGAGGACGGTGATGATTGTGAATATGGCGGTGAGCCACTCGGGCATTTTCCTGCCTTTGATGTGAATCTTTCCGATTGCCCTCGCGATGGGACGGCAGATGAAGGACAGTACCGCCGCCAGGATAATGTATGAAATCGTGCTTCTGAAATACCAGCAGATCAGGCAGATGAGCACGAAGGTCGCAGATTTCAGTATCGCTCCGGCAAGAAGTTCGGTGTTGTTGCGTGATTCCATTGTTGATTTGTCTGTGGATAAAAAGTCGTGAACCAAAGATAATCAATTTGCAGGATAACCTCAAAATAGTTAATATTGTAAGACGTGTGGACAATACTTGTGGCGGCGGCATCCGCCCGCATCGCAGGGAACGGTCCCCGGGTGTAAGATGATGCTTGAGAATAGCGGGACTTCAATATTTTAACAATGGAAATCAAGGTTTCAGAGGAGTTGAACTTCATCATCCGCTATGCCGGAGACGAGGCTATGAGGACGGGGTATTATGTCATCGGCAATGACCATCTGTTCCTTGGCATCATCAGGCATTCCGACAACGATGCCTGCCGCGTCCTGCAGGCTCTGGGCATCGACATCGAAGAATTCAAGCACTTCATCGACAGTCACATATTCTCGAAACAGCAGGTTCCCTATACCGAGTCCGACAAGGTTTTCTTCTCCAAGCATTGCCAGAGCGTCCTGAACCTGACCGTGATCGAAGCGACCAGGCTGCATTCCGAACTGGCCTGCCCGATTCATTTGCTGCTCGCCCTCTGCCGCACTTCCGAGAGTTTCGGCCAGGCCTATCTGCACCAGAAGGGCATCGACTACGGCAAGGTCCTTTCGGCTCTCAACGCCGAAGGGATGATAGCTTCCCGAGGCTCGGATTCCGAAACTCCCGCTTCGCCAGAAGGGACCCGTCCGGAAGACTCTCCTTCTGTCGGGCGGCCGGACAATGACGACGAGCTGCGTCTGGAAGATTTCGGTACCGATCTGACGAAGGCTGCCGCCGACGGCCTGCTGGACCCGGTGGTCGGCAGGGAGCAGGAAATCGCCAGGGTGATAGAGATTCTCGGCAGGAGGAAGAAGAACAATCCTATGCTGATAGGCGAGCCGGGTGTCGGAAAGTCCGCCATCGTTGAGGGAATCGCCCTCAGGATTGCCTCCGGCAGCCTTTCCCCGGCCCTTGCCAGGAAAAGGCTCATCTCCCTTGACATCGCGTCCATAGTTGCCGGAACCAGGTACAGGGGCGATTTCGAAAAGCGTGTCAAAGCCATCATAAAGAAAGCCTCCGCCGATCCGGACCTCATCCTCTTCATCGACGAGTTCCACACGATTGTCGGGGCAGGAGGTGCGCAGGGCAGTCTTGATGCTGCGAATATGCTGAAGCCGGCCCTGGCCCGCGGAGAGATTCAGTGCATCGGGGCCACCACGATGGACGAATTCGCCAAGATAGTCGAGAAGGACGGGGCGCTGGACAGGCGTTTCCAGAGAATTGTCGTGGAACCGACCGGAATCGAGCAGTCGCTGGCGATTCTCGAATGCGTCCGTGAGAATTACGAAAAGTTCCACAACGTCACCTATTCGCACGAGGCGCTGGAGGCCTGCGTCCGCCTGACCGACAGGTACATTCCGGACATGCATCTCCCGGACAAGGCCATCGACGCGATGGACGAGGCCGGGGCCATGATCCGTCTGGGCCCTTCGGGCAGCAGGAAGAACGGCAATGTCGTCGGCCCTGAAGACATAGCCACTGTGGTCTCCAAGATGACCGGAATCCCGGTGAACCGCGTGGCCCAGTCGGAGGGCAACAGGCTGCTCTGTATGGAAGCGCGTTTGCAGGAAAGGGTGGTCGGACAGGACGATGCAGTGGACAAGGTCGTCCGCGCCATCAGGAGGAACAGGGCCGGATTGAAGGACCCTCACAGGCCTATCGGAACTTTCCTTTTCTTCGGGCCGACCGGAGTGGGCAAGACCCAGCTCGCGAAATGTCTAGCGGAATATCTTTTCGATTCGGAAGACAGCCTTGTCAGGATTGATATGAGCGAATATATGGAGAAATTCACCGCAAGCCGTCTGATTGGCGCTCCTCCGGGCTATGTCGGCCACGGCGAGGGCGGACAGTTGAGCGAGCAGGTCAGGCGCAAGCCGTATTCGGTCGTGCTGCTCGATGAAATCGAGAAGGCCCACCCCGACATATTCAATCTTCTTCTGCAGGTGCTGGACGAAGGCCGCCTGACAGACAGTATGGGCAGGAATGTCAGTTTCCGCAACACCATCGTCATTATGACGTCCAATGCCGGGACGCGCGAGCTTGAAGATTACGGGAAGGGAGTCGGTTTCGCGACTGCGGGCAAGGATGTCGGGCGGAACCGCCAGGGCGTCCTCGAAAAGGCTGTCCGCAAAGTCTTTCCGCCGGAGTTCCTCAACCGTGTGGATGAGCAGGTCTTTTTCCGTTCACTTGTCCGGGAAGACCTCGAAAAGATAATAGACATCGAACTGAAGGACCTCAAGGCCCGAACCCTTGAGGCGGGCTACAGGCTCAATGTCACTCCTTCGGCGAAGCGTTTCATCGCCGATGCGGGCTTCGATCCGGCCTACGGCGCAAGACCTCTGAAGAGGGCCGTCACGAAGTACGTGGAGGATCCCGTGTCGGAATTCATCATCTCAGACCGGATTCTGCACCCGGTGAGAAAGTCCGGCGAGGTGCCGCGTACCATCAGGCTCGGCCTGTCCCGCGACCATGAGGAGACGGTCGTCTCCGTCAAGGACTGAGCGCCCGGCCGCCTATTTGGAGGCGATGTCGGTGATTTCGAGTCCCATGTCTCCGATCATTTCGACGAGGGCTGCGTATGAGGATTCGGATGAGATGTATGCAGCAAGGTTTTCAAAAGGAAGATCAGTGTTTCTCATGGCAATGTCTTTTTTTGTTTACTGATGCAAAGATATTCCTACCTTGTGCCAAACTGAGGCACAAGCATACAAAATTGTCATACCATTATATTATTGGTTATTTGTTATTATTTTGATAACTTTGTATGTTTTAATTTAAGGAAATAGCATCATTCTATGGATAACGAAGAAAAGATTGTTGAAGGGCAGACAGGTATCATCGAACCGGTCGAGATCGATCAGGAGATGCGAAGCGCGTACATCGACTATTCGATGTCCGTCATCGTCTCCCGTGCCCTCCCTGATGTGAGGGATGGTCTCAAACCGGTGCAGAGGAGGGTGCTCTTCGGAATGGACGGGCTTGGGCTTCCATATTCAGGGCCTACCAGGAAGTGCGCGAAGATCGTCGGTGAGGTGCTGGGTAAGTATCATCCTCATGGTGACTCCAGCGTTTACGACGCCCTCGCCAGGCTTGCCCAGAGCTGGAACCAGCGCTATCCGACCATTTTCGGCCAGGGAAACTTCGGCTCGATGGACGGAGACCCGGTGGCTGCGATGCGATACACCGAAGCAAAGCTTCAGAAGATCACCGAGGACATTCTCGGGGACATCGACAAGAATACGGTTGACATGGTCAACAACTTCGACGACACCGAAGTGGAGCCGACCGTCCTTCCTACGAAGGCGCCGCTGCTGCTTCTCAACGGTTCGTCTGGTATCGCCGTCGGTATGGCTACCAATATGGCCCCTCACAACCTTTCCGAGTGCTGTGACGCCATCTGCGCCTACATCGACAATCCTGAAATCGACACTGACGGCCTGATGCAGTACCTCCCGGGACCTGATTTCCCTACCGGAGGCATCATAATGGGCAAGTCCGGAATCAAGGAGGCCTACGAGACCGGCCGCGGCCGCGTGGTAGTCCGCTCCAGGACCGAAATCGAGGTGGCCGACAACGGACGCGAGACCATCGTTGTCACCGAAGTCCCGTATATGGTGAACAAGAAGGAGATGATAGAGAAAATCGCCCAGATGGTCGATGAAAAGAGGATCGAGGGAATCTCCTACATCAATGACGAGACATCGCGTGAAGGCGTCAGGATTGTCATCCGTGTCAAGCAGGGCTTCAACTCCAACGTCGTGCTCAACACTCTCTTCAAATATACCCAGCTCCAGTCCAGTTTCGCATTCAACAATGTCGCCCTCGTCGGAGGCCGCCCGCGCACTCTGTCCCTCAAGGACCTGATTGCCAATTTCGTGGACTTCCGCCATGACGTCATCGTCAGAAGGACGAAGTTCGACCTCGAAAAGGCGCAGAAGAGGGCGCACATCCTCGAGGGTCTGCTCAAGGCCATCGATGTAATCGACGAAATCATCAGCATCGTCAGGCATTCTGCCAATGTTGACAATGCCAAGGCTGAACTCATCTCCCGTTTCGGCTTCACCGACCTGCAGGCCGCGGCCATTGTCGAGATGAGGATCAGGCAGCTGACCGGACTCGAGAGGGAGAAGCTTCAGGCCGAATATGAGGAACTGGAGAGATTCATCGCCCGCTGCAACGAGATTCTCGGCAGCGAAGCCGAGCAGATGAAGATCATCAAGGCCGAGACGCTCGGGCTCAAGGAGAAGTACGGTGATGCGAGAAGGACGGAAATCCGTCCGTCCGAGGAAGAATTCAACCCTGAGGACTTCTATGCCGACGAAGACGTGGTCATCACCATCTCCCATCTGGGCTACATCAAGAGGACTTCCCTTACCGAGTACCGCACCCAGGCCCGCGGAGGCGTGGGAATGAAGGGCAGCGCTACGAGGGACGAGGATTTCATCGAGCACATCTATGTCGCCAATATGCACTCCACGATGCTGCTCTTCACCCAGAGCGGTCGCTGCTACTGGCTCAAGGTCTATCAGATTCCTGAAGGCTCGCGCTCTTCCAAGGGCAGGGCAATCCAGAATGTCCTCAGCATACCTGACGACAAGATCAAGACCTACATCAATGTCCGCACGCTGAATGATTCCGAATATGTCGAATCCCACAACGTCGTCCTTGTCACCCGCAGCGGAGTCATCAAGAAGACTGCCCTGTCGGCATATTCACATCCGCGTACCGCAGGTGTCAATGCCGTCAACCTGCGCGAAGGCGACGAACTGGTCGAGGCGCTCCTGACCGACGGCAACGAGGAAATCCTCATAGCCGCGAGGGAAGGCCGCTGCTGCCGCTTCAACGAAACCGATGCCAGGCCTATGGGCAGGAACTCCACAGGCGTTCGAGGTATCAATCTTGAAGGTGACGATGTCGTGGTCGGCGCAATCAGCTATGACCCGTCGTCCGCCGATGCTTCCGACCACACCGTCCTCGTCGTGAGTGAGAACGGCTTCGGCAAGAGGACCGACTTTGACGAGTACAGGCTCACCAAGCGCGGCGGAAAGGGAGTCAAGACCATCAACATCACCGAGAAGACCGGCAAGCTGGTGGCCATCAAGAATGTGACCGAGAACAACGACCTGATGATCATCGAGAAGTCCGGTCTTACCATAAGGATGTCCGTGTCTGACATCAGGGTGGCCGGAAGGGCTACCCAGGGTGTCAAGCTCATCAACATCAAGGAGGGAGATTCCATCGCTGCCGTTTCAACCGTGAACAAGGCTGCGGAGGAGGAAAGCCCGGAAGGACAGCAGGAGGCTCCTCAGGAAGGGCAGCAGGCCTGAAGACGGCAGGAGTTTTGAATGTTGAAGGTTCAGCTCCTGTCAAGCGATCAAGACAAATTATTATTAACCGATAACTCAAATCTTAAGAATCATGAAAAGGATTTTGATAGCATTGGCTGTTCTTGCATCCGTCCAGGTTGCCGGCGCCCAGAGTGTCGAGACGGCCAAGAAGAATCTTGAGGCTGCCAAGGCTGCCACAATGAATGAAAAGAAGGCTACAAAGGTTGCCACCTGGGTCAATCTCGGCAACAAGTACCTTGATGCCTACAATGCACCTGTCGGCAATGCCTGGGTAGGAGCAGATGTCACTTCCCTCACCCTTGCAATGGGCAATGACAAGCCGGTTTCCACCGAGAATGTGGTGGTCAACGGAAGCAACTACACCAAGCAGGTTTACAAGGACAAGGACATCTACATCAACGAGGCAGGTGTCGTCGAAATCATCAAAGTCACCAATCCTGTCTGCGCCGATCCTCTCGTAAATGCTCTCGAGGCTTTCAAGAAGGCTGCCGAGGTGGATGTCAACAGGACCAAGGCCAAGGACATCGCCGTCGGCATCCAGTCCATTGTCGAGAAGTATGTCACCGATGCCTATTCGGCATATTCACTCGGCGATACAGAAGGTGCCAGGAACATGTTCGAGTCCGCATTCTTCGCTTCCCTTACCGAGCCGTACAACATTGCCGACACCTCATCCCTTTACAATGCAGGTTTCACTTCCTGGGCAATCGGCGACAACACCAAGGCCAAGGAATGCCTGGAGAAGTGTCTGTCCTACGGCTACTACGAGGAAGGCGAGGTTTACACCAAGCTTGCTGACGTAATGTCAAAGCTTGACACCACCAAGGCCGGAAAGCAGTCCATGAAGGCGGTTCTTGAGGAAGGCTTCTCCAAGTTCCCTTCAAACCAGGGAATCCTCATCGGACTCATCAACTACTACATCTCCTCAGGCGAGGATACTGACAGGCTCTTCACCCTCCTTGACGACGCCAAGAAGAATGAACCTTCAAACGCTTCCCTCTACTATGTCGAGGGCAACATCAATCTTCAGCTCGGCAATGTCGATAAGGCAAGGGATTCCTACAGGAAGTGTTCAGAGATCAATCCTCAATACGAATGGGGCTACATCGGCGAAGGAATGATGTATTACAACCAGGCAATTGAAATCCAGGACAAGGCTCAGAATGAGCTCGACGACGACAAGTATATGGCACTTGTCAAGGAGTTCGAGGTTGTCCTCAAGAACTGTCTCGAGCCTTTCGAGAAGGCTTTCGAGCTTACCAAGGACGAAAGCATCAAGATGACAGTCGCCGAGTACCTCAAGAATGCGAACTATCGTTTCAGCTCACAGGATCCTAAGTACAAGGAAGCCTATGATATGTATTATGAGTATCTGAACAAGTAAGCTGAATTGGCTGCCTCCTTTTTGGGGAAAGAGCATCTTTCGGGGTGGCTTCCCTCAAGGACGGGGACTCCTCCTGACAAAGGACAGGGAGCTTTCCCCAGGGGACAGACAAGTGGAAACAGAGACTGGCCGGAAAGTCAAAATGACTTTGCGGCCAGTCTCCTTTTTTCTGCACGGAGTCCTGTCTCTCCTTTCGGGAAGGCCGTGCGTCATTCCTGAATACAAAAAAGGTGACTGAAACTGCTGTTTCGTCACCTTCTTCCCAGTTGGGGTGCGATGTGGGGCTCGAACCCACGACACCCAGAACCACAATCTGGTGCTCTACCAACTGAACTAATCGCACCGTGTTGGACTGCAAAGATAGGTATTTTTTTATTTACTGCAAGCGTTTCCTCTGGAAACTCCTTTAAAATACCCGCATTTGTTATCGCAGGATTGCCTTCTGCTGCTCCTGACCCGGGGGCGGCCCGGCCCGTAACACGGGGAGGGCTCCAGGATTGAAAACCGGGGAATGCTTGACAACACGAACCGGGAGGAAAGAGACTCTTGGCGAGTCGTCCGGGCAGATCATAACGGTACCGTATTTCCAATTCGATTGAAAGATTTGCTATATTTGTGAAATATGTGGAAACCGCTGAAATATTCCCTCTGCCTGCTTTTGTCCTGCTGTCCTCTTTTCCTGAAGGGGCAGGACTCTTCGCGTGCGGATGGCATCCATAATCTCCCGCCTCCAATCCCGCTGGCCTTCGGCCCGGACACGGTCTCGATTTCGTTCCTGGGCGATGCCATGATGCACAAAGGGCAGATCGACAATGCCTTGCGTGAAGACGGGAGCTACTGCTTCTCCGAATATTTTCAGGAAATCAACCATCTGACCAGAGATGCCGACCTTGCGGTCGCGAACTTGGAATTCACGCTTGCCGGCCCGCCATATTCAGGATACCCCTGCTTCAGCGCGCCTTATGAATATGCCGACGAACTTCGGCGCAGCGGAATCGATGTCTTTCTGACCGCGAACAACCATATTCTTGACAAGGGAGATGCCGGGATGCTAAGAACGCTCCGCCACTATGACGGGATGGCTTCCGAAGGCATATTCTACACAGGTTGCGCCGCAGACGGGGATTCCGACCTACGGCACAATCCGCTTTTCCTCTCCGTCAAAGGGGTCCGGATTGCCCTGGTCAATTTCACCTACGGCACGAATGTCCCTTTGCAGGAAGGGAAGGCTGTCGTGCACAGGATAGACACGGTCTGGCTCTCTCAGGCGATCGGACGTGCCCGGGATGCCCGGGTGGATTTCGTGATAGCCCTGCCGCACTGGGGGACTGAATATTCTTTGCGCTGCAGCCGGGCGCAGAAGGAACTCGCTTCCTGGCTCGCCGAAAAGGGATGCGACGCTGTCATCGGAGCCCATCCGCACGTTCCGCAGAACATCGAAACCATCACCGTGACCCGCCCGGACGGAGGGGTGAAGAAAGTTCCGGTGGTATATTCATTGGGCAACCTCGTGTCGAATATGTCCGCTCCGAACACCCGCGTGGGGCTGGTCGCCACGCTCAGAATCGCCATCGGCCACGACGGCAGCCGCAGCCTGCTTCCGCTGGAGACCGTTTTCACCTGGTGCACAAGACCGGGGACCCTCACTCAAGGCTACTGCGTCATCCCTCTCAAGGAATACATCGGGAGGCGTGAAGAGTGGATTGCCCCGTACGACTATGACAATATGATTGACAACTACCGTAGAGTCAAACTAATAACCCAAATTGAAGAATGAAGAAGACCATTTCTGTCGAGGCGATGGATCCGATTGAGATATTCGGTGCCGGGAATAAGATCCTTGACACCTTCTGCGGCTATTTCCCGGATCTGAAAGTCGCGGCAAGGGGAAATGAAATCCATCTTGAAGGCGAAGAGGCACGCATTCAGGAATTCAACCAGCGTTTTGCCGAACTCGTTCAACGCCGGCACCGGAAGATGAATCTAACGGTGTTCGATGTCGAAGACATTTTCGACGGGGACAATCCGTCGGAGACCTTCCGTATCTCTCCCGAATCGACGATTGTCCACGGAACGGACGGGAAACCCATCAGGGCGAGGAACAAGACCCAGCAGGAGATGGTGAAGGCCTATTTCGAGAATGACCTCATCTTTGCGGTGGGCCCTGCCGGTACAGGCAAGACCTATGTGGCCATCGCTCTGGCAGTGAGGGCCTTGAAGAACAGGGAAATCAAAAGGATCATCCTGACCAGGCCGGCAGTGGAGGCCGGCGAGCGGCTGGGCTTCCTTCCGGGTGACCTGAAGGACAAGCTGGACCCGTATCTCCAGCCTCTCTACGATGCCCTCGGCGACATGATTCCGTCAAAGAAACTCCAGGACTTCATTTCCGACGGCATCATCCAGATAGCTCCTCTCGCCTATATGAGGGGACGCACCCTTGACCGTGCCTGCGTGATTCTGGACGAGGCGCAGAACACCAATCTCGCCCAATTGAAGATGTTCCTGACCAGAATGGGTGTAAACGCCAAATTCATCGTGACCGGAGATGCC
The DNA here is from genome assembly GCA_051878295.1 of Candidatus Cryptobacteroides sp. Lineage (GTDB taxonomy): Bacteria > Bacteroidota > Bacteroidia > Bacteroidales > UBA932 > Cryptobacteroides. Next base: position 14,503 of record JBJEJV010000031.1, on the reverse strand, counting down.
TCCCAGGTGGATCTGCCCCGGAAGGAGGATTCCGGTCTGCTGAAGGGCATCGCCCTGGTCAGAAACATCAAAGGTATCAGCACGATAGAGTTTACCAACGAGGACATCGTCCGTCATCCGCTTGTTTCCAAGATTGTCAGGGCCTTTGACAGGAAGGACGCGGAGGAGGAATAAAAAAACGTCCGACTCCTTGCAATTAAGGAGAAATCTTAGGATATTTGCAGACAGTAAACGAACGTATGACAAGAAAGCATCATATCCACAACCATCATCACCACCGCTCAGAAGAGAGGTAAGTTTGTCGTGGATATCATTGCAACAAGGATATTTGGTCAAGGCTTGCCTCATCTGCGGCGGGCCTTGTTTTTTTGTACCCATTTGACAGGCTTCTTGTCTTGACAAACTGACAACTAAATTATTACGAAAATGATCAGAATCGCAATCCAGGCCAAGGGCCGATTGAGTGAACAGAGTCTCGAACTCCTGCGTGAGGCGGGAATCCAGGTGGATGACTCGAAGAGGAAGTTCCTTTCCCAGTCCGGCAGTTTTCCTGCCGAGCTCCTGTTCCTGCGTGATGACGACATCCCGCAGGCCGTGGCTCTCGGTGTCGCTGACATCGGCATAGTGGGCTACAACGAAGTCCTTGAGAGGGAGCAGGATGTGGACATCGTCGATCGTCTCGGCTTCGGTCCCTGCCGCATCTCGCTCGCCGTCCCTAAGACGGTCGATTACCCCGGACTCGAATGGTTCAACGGGAAGAGGATTGCGACATCCTATCCGAATATTCTGGGCAAGTTCCTGAAGGAGAAGGGAATAGATGCTAAAATCAGCGTGATTACCGGCTCAGTGGAGATTGCTCCTACAGTCGGGATGAGCGACGCAATCTTCGACATCGTATCTTCCGGAGGCACCCTTGTCAGCAACGGATTGAAGGAAGTCGAGAAGATTGTCTTCTCCGAGGCCGTGGTCATCAGCGGGCGCAATCTTGACGATGAGAAACAGAAAGTCTGGGAGCAGATAAAGTTCCGCTTCAATGCAGTCCGCGACAGCCGCAACATGAAGTACCTTCTGATGAACGTTCCGAATGACAAGATAGAGGAGGCCATCAGCATAATGCCGGCGATGAGGAGCCCTACCATTCTGCCTTTGGCGCAGAGCGGCTGGTCCTCGATGCACTCGGTGGTCGCTGAAGATGTCCTTTGGGACAAGATAGAGCTCCTCAAAGGAATCGGAGCCGAGGGCATCCTCGTCCTCTCCGTCGAGAAAATGGTCCTGTAGCATTCAAAACATTGCAGAATATGCCGATAGAAAGATACATCGAGCCCTCCAGAAGCCGGTGGCCGGAAATCACCCGCAGGGCGATGGAGGACGACAGCGACATCGAAGCGAGCGTCAGGGAAATCCTCGACGCTGTACGCAGGGGAGGCGACTCCGCGCTGATTGAATATGAGAACCGCTTCGACCGCGCAGGATTTGCCTGCGGCGGAGACCTCAAGGTCGGCGAAGAGGAGTTCCTCAGGGCGGAAAGCCTTGTCCCGGATGAACTCAAGGCGTCGATTTCCGCCGCCCTGGAAAACATCCGGCTCTTCCATTCCGCCCAGATGCCCCCGACTGTGGACCTTGAAACGAGCCCGGGCGTGAGGTGCATCCGGAAAGCCGTTCCGCTCCGGCGTGTGGGCCTTTATGTCCCGGGAGGAAGGGCGCCGCTTTTCTCCACGGTTCTGATGCTGGCCGTGCCGGCCAAAGTCGCCGGTTGCTCCGAAATTGTCCTTTGTACTCCTCCCGGACCCGACGGGAAAGCCAATCCGGTCATCCTCTGGACCGCAAGGCTCTGCGGAGTCACTGAAATCTACAAGACCGGAGGCGCACAGGCCGTCGCCGCGATGGGTTTCGGAACCGGGACAATCCGCAGATGCGACAAGATTTTCGGACCGGGCAACCGCTACGTGATGAAGGCAAAACAGATGCTCGGCCTCACTACCACTGCCATTGATATGCCCGCAGGCCCGTCGGAAGTGATGGTCATCGCCGATTCTTCGGCCTCGCCGGATTTCGTGGCCTCCGACTTCCTCTCGCAGGCGGAACACGGCCCTGACAGCCAGTCGGTTCTGCTGTGCGGCTCGACGGAGGTCGCCGATGCGGTCGAAAAGGCAGTCGAAAGCCAGTGCCGCTCCCTCAGCCGCTCGGAAATCATCGGGAAATCCCTCTCGAACAGCAGGATCATCATTCTTGAAAAGCTCGACGACATCGTCGATTTCGCCAATGAATATGCCCCCGAACATCTTATCGTCTCGACAGAAGACCCCTGGTCCGTCGTGGACAGAATCTATGCGGCGGGTAGCGTTTTTGTCGGCAATTATTCTCCGGAAAGTGCCGGAGACTATGCTTCCGGCACCAACCATACCCTGCCTACCTCCGGCTGGGCGAGGTCCTTCAGCGGCCTGAACCTGGATTCCTTTATGAGGAATATGACGATTCAGGAAATCTCCCGGGAGGGTCTCGAGGCCCTCGGAGACACCATCGTCACCATGGCCCGGGCCGAGGGACTGGATGCCCACGCGGCAGCCGTGCAAGTCAGATTGGGAATGCAAAGCAAAGGAACTGGACAATGACAATAGAAGAAGTAAAAGGCCTCGTAAGGCCTAACATCGCTTCGCTGGAAGCATATTCAACGGCGAGGGACGACTGTGGGGACAAGCGTCCGGAGATATTCCTGGATGCCAACGAGAGCCCCTACGACACCGGTCTGAACAGGTATCCCGACCCTCATCAGAAGGAGCTCAAGGCCAGATTGTCCCTCATCAAGGGAATCGGCCCTGAAAGTCTTTTCATCGGGAACGGAAGCGACGAGGCAATCGACATCCTCTACCGTGTGTTCTGCGTGCCGGGCAAGTCGAATGCGGTTTCCATAGCCCCGAGCTACGGGATGTACTCGGTCGCCGCGGCCACCAATGACGTGGAGTTCAGGGAAGTGCAGTTGGGGGAGGATTTCTCGATGGACAGTCCGGCGATGCTTGCCGCCTGTGACGGGAACACCTCCCTGATGTTCATCTGTTCTCCCAACAATCCGACGGGCAACATATTCCCGGAAGAGCAGATTGCCGGACTGCTGGACCGCTTCAAAGGGATAGTCGTCGTGGACGAGGCCTACATCGACTTCGCATCCTCGCCTTCCCTCGTGCCGATGATTGCCCGATACCCCAATCTGGTGGTCCTCCAGACCCTTTCCAAGGCCTGGGGACTTGCGGGACTCCGGCTGGGACTCGCCATCGCGCACCCTGCGGTCGTGGCCCTGATGTCGAAGGTGAAGTACCCCTACAACATCAATGTCCTTGCCCAGAAAATGGCTCTCTCGAAGCTTTCCCCGGAGACGGTGAAGGCCCGGGTGGCGGAGACTGTGGGGCAGAGATTCCGCCTGGCCAAGGAACTCTCCGCCTGCCCTCAGGTGCGGAAGGTCTATCCGAGCGAGGCGAACTTCCTGCTGGTGGAGTTCGATGATGCGGATGCGATGTACGAGAGGCTGGTCAATGAAAAGCTCATCGTAAGGAACCGGACCCGCGTCAGAGGCTGCAGGAACTGCCTGAGGATTACAGTAGGCACTCCTTCAGAGAATGACAGGCTGCTCTCCCTTCTGGGACTGCGGCAGGAAGGCCCGTCCAACGGGGTGGAGAGCCTCGGGGGGAGGCACGTCAGGGTCACAAGAAAGACCCGGGAGACGGACATAGTCCTCGAACTGGACCTCGACAAGGGCGGCTTCTCGTCGGTTTCGACAGGCCTGGGCTTCTTCGACCATATGCTGGACCAGATTCCGCATCACGGAGGAGTGTCCCTTTCCGTGAAGGCTTCCGGAGACCTTGAAGTTGACGAACATCACAGCATCGAGGATGTCGGAATCGCCCTGGGAGAGGCTCTGGATGCCGCCCTGGGATCAAAACTCGGAATAGGCCGCTACGGCTTCGTCCTCCCTATGGACGACTGCGATGCCTGTGTGCTGATGGATTTCGGAGGCCGTATAGACTTCAAATGGCAGGTGCGGTTCAACAGGGAAAAGGTCGGCGACGTGCCGACTGAAATGTTCAGCCATTTCTTCCAGTCCGTGTGTGCCGGGGCCAAATGCAATCTCCACATTTTCGCCGAAGGCGGGAATGACCACCACAAGGCTGAATCCATATTCAAGGCCTTCGCCCGCGCCCTCCGTATGGCTGTATCGCTCACGCCTTTCCCTTATGAACTTCCATCCAGCAAAGGAACCTTATGATAGCTATAGTTGACTACAGGGCCGGCAATCTCCGTTCGGTCGAAAATGCCCTCCAGCGTCTCGGGGCCGGGTATCAGGTGACTTCCGACCCTGGGACCATCCTCAGGGCGAGCCATGTGATAATGCCCGGGGTGGGAGAGGCTTCGTCGGCGATGGCGAACCTCGAACTCACGGGACTCGTCCCTGTGATAAGGAGTCTCCGCCAGCCCGTTCTGGGAATATGCATAGGTCTCCAGCTGATGTGCACTTTCAGCGAGGAAGGCCCGGTAAACTGCCTCGGGATATTCGATGCCCCCGTCCGCCGCTTCGAGTCCGCTCCCGGCGTGAAGATCCCGCATATGGGATGGAACACCGTCGAAGGTCTTGAAGGCCCTCTGTTCAAGGGCGTTCCGGACAATTCCTTCGTCTATTATGTGCATTCGTACCGCCCCGACCTTGCCGGAAGCCAGACCATTGCGCGTACCCGGTATTCGGAGGGGCCTTTCAGCGCGGCCTTGCAGAAGGACAATTTCTTCGGGACCCAGTTCCATCCGGAAAAGAGCGGACAGGTCGGAGCCCGGATCATCAAGAATTTCATTGAACTGTAGGAATATGGCGACATTCAACATAATACCGGCCATCGACCTGATTGACGGACAGTGCGTCCGCCTGACCCAGGGGGATTATTCCAGGAGCAAGGTGTATTCCCCGGATCCGCTCAAAGTGGCCTGCGCCTTCGAGCAGGCCGGGGCGCTCCGGCTCCATCTCGTGGACCTTGACGGGGCCAAGGCTTCCGAACCCAAGAATCTGGCTGTCCTTGAGCGGATAGCCTCCCATACATCCCTGCAGGTGGAATTCGGCGGGGGAATCAAGTCGGAGGCATCCCTGAAGGCCGTGCTCGATGCCGGAGCCTCCTATGCTGTCTGCGGAAGCATCGCGGTCACCAGCCCCGGCCTTTTCCGAAGCTGGCTCGAGGAATATGGGGACAGAATCATTCTCGGCCTCGACCTCCGGAACGGAATGGTGGCCACACACGGCTGGCTCGAGACCTCGGAAGCAACTGCCACTGAAGTGCTGACCGCCTTCGGAGGCCTCGTGAAGAGGGCAATCGTGACCGAAATCTCCCACGACGGAATGCTTGCCGGAGTGGATGCGGCTTTCTATTCCGGGCTGCAGGGCGCCTTCCCCGATGTCGAGATTGTCGTCAGCGGGGGAGTGTCCTGTGAGGAAGATATCCGGCTTCTCAGCGCGAAGGGGCTGAGGTCTGCGATAGTCGGGAAGGCTCTCTATGAAGGAAGGATCAATCTCTCGAAACTGATTGAAGAATATGCTGGCTAAAAGGATAATACCGTGCCTGGATGTCAAGAACGGCCAGGTTGTCAAGGGAATCAATTTCCTTGGACTGAAAGAGATAGGCGACCCGGTAGAGATGGGGGCGGCATATTCCGCAGAGGGGGCTGACGAGCTGGTCTATCTGGACATCAGCGCTTCAGGAGAGGGCAGGAAGACCTTCACCGGGCTGGTGAGCAGAATCGCGGAGAGAATCGACATCCCTTTCACCGTCGGGGGCGGCATCTCCACTTTTGAAGATGCGGCCCGCCTCCTCGATGCCGGAGCGGACAAGATAACCATCAACACAGCGGCCGTCCTCCATCCGGAACTTATCGCGCAGATTGCTTCCCGCTACGGTTCTCAGTTCGTGGTCGTCGCCATCGATGCCCGGCAGAGGCCGGACGGAAAATGGCAGGTGATGACTCACGGGGGGCACAGGGAGACGGACAAGGAACTGTTCTCCTGGGCGGAAGAAGTCCAGAAATGGGGTGCGGGCGAGATTCTGTTCACCTCGATGGACCACGACGGGACGAAGAACGGCTATGCCTGCCGGGCATATTCGGAGATGGCTTCCTTCCTGACCGTCCCAGTCATCGCTTCGGGCGGCGCCGGGAGCATCGCCCACATTGAAGAAGTCCTGGGGGAGGGGAAGGCTGATGCCGCCCTGGCCGCCAGCATATTCCATTACGGAGAAATAAGCATACCCGAGTTGAAGCGCAGGCTCAGCGAAGACGGGATTAATGTAAGAATATAATTGGAAACTGTACAAGATATGATCAAGTTTGAAGATTTGAAAAAAGGCGCCGACGGCCTGGTCCCCGCAATCGTCCAGGACCAGAACACACTTCAGGTGCTGATGCTCGGCTATATGAATGCCGAGTCCCTCCTCAAGACACAGGAAACAGGTCTGGTGACCTTCTGGAGCCGTTCCCAGGGCAAACTCTGGACGAAGGGCGAGACCAGCGGCAACTATCTCCACCTCGTTTCGATTGCCGTTGACTGCGACTGCGACACCCTCCTGGTCCGTGCCGTTCCCGACGGCCCGGCCTGCCACAAAGGCACGAAGACCTGCTGGGGCGATGCCGTTCTCGGCTCGCAGGGCTTCATCCGTGAGTTGGAGGCGGTCATCAAAGGCCGCTACGAGCAGATGCCCGAGAAATCCTACACCACCTCCCTGTTCAAGGCCGGGACTCCGAGAATGGCCCAGAAGGTCGGTGAAGAAGCGGTCGAGACAGTCATCGAAGCCGTAAAGGGGGATGACGAAAGGATGATCTATGAGGCATCCGACCTCGTCTATCATCTTCTTGTCCTTCTTGTCAGCAAGGGCTACGGCATCGCCGATCTCGAGGCAGAACTTGTGAAACGTCACAAATAACAGTATTTTTGTGACGGCAATTGAAAACGCCGTCAGTGACATGAAAAAAGCCCTTGCATATTCATTGTGCGTGATTGCCTTCTCGTGGGCAGTCTATTACGGAGTCACCGCCCTTTGGAAGGATGTGTTCGTCTCGGGAAGCGCGCCCTTGCTCCTGTTCAAGTCGGCATATATGCTGTTCCCGATGCTTGTCGCCCTCGTGCTTCAGGCCATCAGGCACGAGCGTCCCTCTTCTACAGGCCTGCTCCGTTTCCGCTTTTCCTGGACTCTGCTTGCCGCTGTCGGCTGTGTCATTGCAGCCGTGCTTCTGTCCATTCCTTTGAGCGCCCTCGTGCCCGGCGTGAGCATCCATTACGGGCCCGACCAGTACATCGCAATGAACGGTCTTGAAGGAGCTGCGGCCGATTCCATCCGGAGCCAGCTCCAGGCTCTTCCTGCGCCGATGATGATTCTCAGCACCGTCATTTCGGGAGTGCTGGCCGGCTGTACCGTCAATGCCCTCTTCGCTTTCGGGGAGGAATACGGATGGCGCAACTATATGGTGTCCGCCTTGAAGGGGCAGAGCTTCCTCAAGGCTGCCCTCCTGATCGGACTGGTCTGGGGCATCTGGCATATGCCGCTGATCCTCGCCGGCCACAATTATCCCCAGCATCCTGTCGCAGGCGTGGCTATGATGTGTGTCTTCTGCATCCTCGCCGGAGTCATCGAACTCTATTTCACCCTCAGGACGAAGTCCGTCATCACTGCGGCGATAATCCACGGAAACATCAATGCCATGGCCACGTTAGTGGTGATGTTCGTAAGCGGCGGCAATGACCTCACCGTGGGCCTGACCGGTCTCGGAGGCTTCGCTGCCCTTGCAGTGATCATCCTTGTCCTACGCTTCTTCGATTGGCGCGGCGGCCGGAACATAATGACTTCAACCATCGACTGTTAACTATTCTATGAATATGCGGAAACATCTTCTCACACTCATCCTTATGATGGCGGCGACCCTTCTTCTGCCGGCCCAGGACCCCTTCGGAATCATTCACGGACCTTATCTTCAGAATGTCACTTCTTCCGAGGCTACTGTCGTCTGGATTGCAAGCTCGAACTCCGTCGGATGGGTAGAACTCGCTCCTGACGACGGTTCCCACTTCTACGCCGTGGAGCGGCCGAGATTTTACGACTGCAAAAACGGAATCAAGACCGGATCGCGTATCCATTCAGTCAAACTGACCGGCCTTGAGCCGGGCACGACCTACCGCTACAGGGTCTTTGCCACGGAGATCGTCAGCCGCAGCGGCTGGTATGTCGATTACGGCAGGACCGCCGCCACGAACGTATATTCAAAGAAGCCGCTCAGGCTCACCACCCTGGACAGCGACACCGACAGCGTTTCCTTCGTGATGGTCAATGACATCCACGGCAACGTGGAGAAACTTGAGACCCTGCTGAAGCAGTGCGACCTCGACAAAGCGGATATGGTGCTCTTCGTGGGGGACATGGTCTCCCAGTTCAGCAGCGAGGAAGCCGTCTTCGGAGGTTTCATGGACAAGGCCGTCGAGATGTTCGCATCCGAAAAGCCGATGTACTACACCCGGGGCAACCACGAAACCAGAGGCGAACTGGCCTACTACTTCCAGGACTATTTTTCACCCCGCCAGGAGCACATCTACTATATGTTCCGTCACGGTCCGGTCTGTTTCGTGGCTCTGGACTGCGGGGAGGACAAGCCCGACAGCGACCTCGAGTACTGCGGCATCAATGCCTACGACGAGTACCGCGACGAGCAGGCCGAGTGGCTGCGCCGGGTGGTCGCCAGCGAAGAATTCACCTCAGCTCCCTTCAAGGTCGTGACCTGCCATATGCCGTCCACGAGCGGCTGGCACGGAGACAACGAAATCCGGGACAAGTTCCTGCCTGTTCTCAACGAGGCGGGAGTCGATGTCATGCTCAGCGGCCATCTGCACAAGCGGATGCGCACTGTCCCCGGAGAAGAGGCCTCCTTCCCGATAGTGGTCAATTCCAACAATGACGTCCTCCAGTGCACGGTCACTCCTGCAGAACTCAACATCAGGATAGTGTCTCAGGAAGGCAAAGTCCTCGACACCCTGACGATTACAAAAACCAGATGATATACTTGAATATGAAAAAGTTCCTTTTGTCAATCCTCGCCGCCCTGACGCTGTGCGCAAGCGCCGGAGCTTCCGATGCCGTCCTCTACAGGAACGGCAGGACCGATTACCGGATCATACTTTCCCGTGACGCCCTGCCTGCGGAAAGGACCGCCGTCCGGGAACTGGCCGCCTATCTCGAAAAGATCACAGGCACCGCTCCTCTTGCCTACTACGACACTGACGTAGCCCCGGGCAAGCGCGAAATCATAGTCGGAAAGACCAACCGTGAGGAAAACTGCCCTCTTGACCGCAGTCCTCTTGGGGAAGATGGGCTGATGATCAAGTGGAAGGGCTCTTCCGTCTTCATCGCCGGCCCTGAAGCCAATTACGGGCGGGGTACCTTATATGCTGCCTACGAATTTCTCCGCCAGCTCGGCTGCGAGTTCTACGCCAAGGACACCGAGGTCGTCCCCCGGGCTTCCGACCTCAAGGTAGGGAAGAAGGACATCCTCCAGGTCTCCCCGTTCGAGCACAGGGACATCTACTGGTCCTGCGTCTTCGGCGAGGAAATCAGTGCGAAGTTGAGGCTGAACGCCTGTCTGACGATGGCCAAGAGGAACCTTCGTCCTGAATATGGCGGGATGCGTACCTACACGGCCAACAAGTTCGTCCACACCTTCGACCAGATCATCCCTCCTTCCGTCTATTTCGAGTCGCATCCTGAATATTTCTCCGAAATCAACGGGGAAAGAACCTGCAGGCATCTGTATTCACAGATCTGTATGACCAACCCGGATGTCTTGAGGCTCACCATCGAGAAGGTGAAGGAGTGGATCCGCGAAGACCCGGAATCCAGAATCATCTCGGTTTCCCAGAACGACAGCTTCGTTATCGAGTCCTATTGCGACTGTGAGAAGTGCCGTGCCATCAACGAGGAGGAAGGCTCTCCTGCCGGAAGCCTCCTGCGTTTCACCAATGCCGTCGCCGATGCCGTCAAGGAGGAATTTCCCGATGTGGCCGTCGATATGCTTGCCTACCAGTATTCCACGCTTCCACCAAAGATTACCGTTCCCCGGGAGAATGTCATCGTGCGCTATTGCACCGGAGCCTGCTACCCTCATCCTATCGAGGAGTGTTCGGTCAATGCCGGACAGAAGTCCTGCATCGAGAGATGGAACCAGATCTGCGAACGCCTCTACATCTGGGACTACACGACCAATTTTGCCCAGTACCTCTGTCCGATTGCCAATTTCGGCTCCCTGCAGCCTAATCTCCAGTTCTTCCGCGACCATGGCGTGAAGGGAGTCTTCGAGCAGGGAATGTACCAGGATGGCGAGAGCGGCGAGTTCGGCGACCTGAGGGCCTATGTGCTCGCAAGGCTGATGTGGAATCCGGACGAGGACCTGGATTCCCTCATTGACGGTTTCATGGGGGCTTTCTACGGTGAAGCTGCCGTCTATGTCAGGGAGTTCCTGGACCTGCTCCAGAAGAGGGTCCTGGATTCCGGAGTCCATTTCGGACCGGCTTTTAACTGCGGAGACCGCCTGAAGGACCTTTTCTCTCCGGAGGATCTCGAACATCTGGACGGGACCTGGGAAAAGGCCGTAGCCGCCTGCGGCCAGGACAGCAAGGAGCAGATACACGTCCTCCGCTCCCAGTTGTGCTACCGTTTCTACAAACAGTGCTGCAGGGTCAGGGAATTCGCCGCCGATCCTGAGAAGGAGGACCGCAGATTCGCCGCCGACTGCCGCAGGCTCGGAGTGACAAGACTGAACGAGGGTGCGGACATCCCGTGGATTGAAATTGAATAGGACAACCTGACAAAAGAACTTGAAAAACGGACTTGAAATGGACAATACAAAAGAACTTGAAACCCGGAAGATAAGCGAACTGCTGTGGATTTACGCCCTCCCCGCCGTAATCAGCCAGGTCATATCTTCCATCTACAACATAGCGGACCGTGTCTTCATCGGCCAGGGTGTCAGTGCCCTGGCCATCGCCGGTCTGGGCATCACGATGCCGATAATGAACATCATCCATGCCCTCGGTTCCCTTGTCGGGGCCGGTTCCTCCGCCAGGATGTCGATTGTGCTCGGGCACAAGGACATCCCCTGGGCCGAGAAGATTCTGGGCAACAGTATGCTCCTGACCTTCATCTTCGGAGTGCTGTTCCTGGTTTTCGGCTACACCTTCATGGACGGGATTCTCTCCCTGTTCGGAGCCACCGCCAACACCATAGCCTACGCCAGGGAGTATCTTCTGATTGTGCTGCCCGGAATGTTCTTCACCACAGTGACCTTCAACCTGACCGGCCTCATCAGGGCCTCCGGCTATCCGAGGAAGTCGATGTACATCCTCGTCGGCGGCGCCGTGCTGAACATAATCCTCGACCCGCTGTTCATCTTCGTGTTCGACTGGGGGATTGCAGGAGCGGCCTGGGCTACGACCATCTCAATGGCGGCTTCGGCGGTCGTCTCCATCCTGCATTTCATCGACAGACGCTCGTTCATCAGGTTCAGGCGCCACGCCTGGACTCCGAAGCTCTACATATTCAAGAATATACTGCTCATAGGAATGAGCCCCTTCCTGATGAATGTCGCAGCTTCCGCCGTCGTCGCCCTGGAGAACACCCAGCTTATCCGTTACGGCGGAGATATGGCGGTGGCGACTCTCGGAGTGGTGAACACCTTTGCCAGCCTTCTGTTCATGATCATGTTGGGAATATGCCAGGGCATGCAGCCGATTGCCGGCTACAACTACGGCGCTGGGCACCCGGACCGTCTCAAGGAAGTATATTCACTGGCAATGAAATACAATGTCGTCGTCGGAGTGGTGGCCGCCCTCCTCGGGCTATGCGTGCCGGGGCTGATCTGCCGCCTCTTCTCGAGCGACGCAGAACTGCTTGAAATGTCGAAGCCGGCCATGCGCTTCCTGACTGTGATGATGCCGCTGATCGGTTTCACCATCACCAATTCCAATTTCTTCCAGTCCATCGACAAGCCTTGGATTGCAATCGTGACGAGTCTTTCGCGTCAGGTCATATTCCTTCTTCCGATGATCTACATCATCCCGGCGATTTTTGTCCATCTCGGGCTTGACGGCCTGACCGGGCTCTGGTTCAGCTGCACCGTAAGCGACACGCTCGGCGCCCTGCTGGCTTTCGCCCTGATGCTTTCGCAGAGAAAGGTGTTCAAGACCGGCCGGAGCGGAGCCTAATCTTCCCCGGTGGCTTTCCGCCATCGCATCAGCCTGGTCGTGACAGTGACTCCCGAACCGGTGCCGATGTCGAAGCGGACGGCGTCTCCCTCATTGCCTTCGAAGCCGAACTTCTGCCATTCGCTTTCCATATTCATTGTGAAAGTCTTCCAGTTGTTGGTGGCTTCGAGGTTGAATCCGGTTTCCACTCCTCCCACAGGACCCTTGATGCCGTAACCTCCGCTGCACCAGAAGAACTCGCAGAATACAGGGGCCGAGGACTTGTACTGGAACACCAGAACAGGGCCTTCAGCCTTTCTTTTCAAGCTGCTCATAGGAATGTAAGGGTCCCTGCCCGTAGTCGTGAATGTCCATTCGGAAGGGTCTTTCTTGTTTTTCTGCTCCGCCTTCATCGAATTGGCATAGCCGGTATTGGAAGGACTCAGGTATTCGATGCTTTCGTAGTAGTAGCAGTCATCGTCTTCCGGCATATTCTTTACTGTCCATCCTTGCGGGATGCCGGATGAGCCCGTGTGATTCCAGTTTGCGTCGGGGCTCATCGAGAATGTGCCTTCGGCATTCACTCCATCCACCCATCCGGAGGTGAAACTGCCGTCTTCCGGGGAGGTGACGAACAGCGCCTTGATGTATGAGAGTCTGCTGCAGCCGCTGAACATCTTGTCGTAGCAGTGGGCCTTGGCCGTCCTTGAAGCCAGATCCGGACTCCGGGTCAGGGCCGTCATCCCGCTGAAGAGCCCGTAGAAACAGTATTCAGTCGGGATTTCTTCGATTTCAAGATCGTGGTTCAGCAGAACCATTATGTTTCCCCTGGCTTCCAGGGAGCCGCTGCCGGCAAACTGGTAGAAATCGGTTGCCGATCTGCTGAATGTCTGGTTGGACTCTTCGCTTGCTTGGAAAGCGACGCTTTCACCGTCGGAAAGGGAAATCTCCTCTCCTATGGTGTACGGCAGCCATCCTTCGCCCAGGTCGTACTCGAGGAGGATTTCGTCAGGATAGCCGTTTTTCTTCAGGACGATTGTGGACTGGCCCTGAGAAATGAATCTTAGAGGGTCTCCGTTATTGACCAGACCGAATTCGATGTCTGCCAGACTGGAAGTGCGGCTGCGTTCCACCGTCACCGCTTCCGGGAGTCTCGATTTGTATTTGTCTCCTGTGGAGGATTCCAGCTCCAATGTCACGCCTTTCGTGAACGTGGTCGGAGGTACAACGAAGTAGAGGGCGGCTGATTCGTAGCCGGTGCTCCCCGCCCATATTCCCTTGCCGAAGTCCATTGTGACCGCTGTCCCAGCATTTTCAGACATTGTGATGGTCGGAATCCAGCCGATGTCGGAACGGACGAAGGCCTCACCCGAGATTTTCTCCCCGTTGTTGCCTGTGAGCCTGGCGGAAGTCAGGACTACGTTGCCTTTGACCTTGACTTTCAGATAGCCGCAAATGTTCCTGAATTCCAGATTGTCATTCTTGCTGACTGCAATCATCGGGTTCATGTGCTGGGCGACGGCGTTCCGGCGGTAGGTCTGCTTTTCCGGGACGAGCATACGTACAAGCCCCTCTCCGCTCAGCTCGTTCATCTCGCTGTAAGGATAGACGGAAATGATTTTGCTGCCCTTGTTCCAGGTCCCGGACTCATCCCCGAGCGGTGCGAAGCTGCCCTGCCCGCCGTACAGGAATTTCCGGTTCTCCCCGTCTTCTGCGAATATGCTGATCTTGTCTCCGCCGAGCCATTCGGACATCCCGCCCTCTTCTATGGTCGCGGTGACTGTCCCCGGTCCGTCGGGCAACAGTTCGCCACCCTCTTCAAGAGATTTTTCAGTACATCCCAGCACGGCGGCAATCAATATGGTCAAAGTCAGAAATCGTTTCATAAATGCGAATATCGTGATTTTTCAGTCTGCATCAAAACATCCCGCCCGATTTTCGCCCTCCGGTCTTTTTGCCCTCCGGCCGGTTTTCGTCCTCCGGCCGTGCCGCAGGACCGCCTCTTGTCATCTCGACCGAGCGCAGCGAGCGGAGAGATCTCCTTTGCGCCAGCCCACTGCCCCTCTGTTGCGTGACCGCCTCTTGTCATCTCGACCGAGCGCAGCGAGCGGAGAGATCTCCCTTGTGCCAGCCCACTGCCCGTCTGTTGCGTGACCGCCTCTTGTCATCTCGACCGAGCGCAGCGAGCGGAGAGATCTCGGTTGTGTGGGGGGTGGACATTCTGGGTGATGGAATCCTTGTAATCGATTGATTTTCTTACAT
>JBJEJV010000030.1:0-15122 GCA_051878295.1 Candidatus Cryptobacteroides sp. | reverse complement strand
CCTTGTTTGATTTTTATCTTTTAACTACGTCCACAACCTTTAGTGGACAGCAATGATTGAACAATTCAAAATGTCCCCCGGTCAATGCATAGTTTTGCGGCGGAGGGCGAAGACGGGCAGGACGAGGATGATGGCTATCAGGGAGAAGGCCATGCCGGAAATCGTACCGACTGCGAAATCGAACCAGAAAACCTCCTTGGGACCATCAGAAAGGAACGGGAGCAGCCCAAGTATGGTTGAGACGGTGGTCAGCAGGATCGGGATAATTTTCATAGAGAAGGCCCTCACGTAGGTCTTGATGCCATACCCGGTCACTCCTCCCCCGAGATCCTGATACGCGGAGACAAGATATATTCCGGCATTGACAACCATACCGCTCAGCATCACAAGGGCGGCGAAACCACCTTGGTCAAACGTAAAGTCAGAAAGGCCGAAAGTCAGGAAAAGGCCGATAAAGGAAACCGGAATCATGAATATCACGGCAAGAGGAAGCCGGAACGACTCGAAAGTCATGGAAAGAATCACATAAATCACTGCGATGATCAGGAAAATCAGCCACGCGTATTTATCCTTCCTGCTGTCAAACCAGCCACGTGAACCGTCCTCAGCCTTGAAACCCACAGGAAGCACCTCGTCGTTCATGTGCCGGACAATCTGGTCGGAGAGTTTTTTCTGCAGTTCGTAGCTGCCGATGAAATCGTAGCAGACATTCAGGATGTAGGACTGGTTCTCCCGTTCGATTCTCACCCCGGTCTTTTTCTTTTCGATGCTTCCGAGCCCGGAAAGCACCACGGACTTCCCATCCGACTCGATTGGAGAATTCAGCACATGCCACAAGTCATAGGATTCTGCCTCCGAAGACTTCAGGCGCAATGGTACAAGGGAACCGTCCGGAGCCTCCCAGGAAGCTATGTCCCTTTCATAAAGAGGCAGTGACAATGCATTGTAGAATGAATATGGATTCACTCCGGCTGCAGCCATGCGACCGAAATCATAGTCAAGCACAAACTCCGTGGAAGGGCGGCCGTACCATCCCCCAGACCAGATTTCCGGTTCCTGGACACGGCGCTGGGCGGAAAGAAGGTTCAGGACCGTGTCCGCATAGTCCCGGACATCGTCGTAGCTGTACCCGCTCAATGTTATCCTGTAGGACTTGAAGTAGTTGACGATGTTGTTGTTGAAGGAATTCTGGTCGATACCATAGACCCTCCAGTTGGCTCCCCCGAAGTTGATTGCCATCTTGGTAACCTCAGCCTTCAGCTGCAGAGGGAATGAGGAATTTTCAGCCTCGGGAGTGAACTCCACCACAATTTGGGCATCGTCATAGGACGAAATCGTTGTCCTGAAGACGGAAATCCCGTCGAACTGGGCAAGGTAATTCTCCATCTCCCGGACGACCTCGTTCAGCTGGGCGACAGTACAACCCTCCAGCATTCCGGCCCGGATGCAAAGCTGCTGACGGGCAGGCTCGCGATAGAAATTGGCCCGGTCCAGGGAAGAGTAGAAAAGACCGAAGGTGGATCCGAGAATCTTGTCAATCCTGTACCTGTTCCTTTCATAGGGCGCCCAGCTCACGACCTTGTCAACTGCTTTGCGGAAGCCTCTTGCGTTCCCCTTCTCGTGCTCGTTCAAGGCTTTGGGAAGCACACAAAGAGGGATTCCGAAAGCAATGATGAAAAGCAGGACATACACCCAGCGGTGGTTCAGCCCCCAGTTGATGTACCTTGAATATGCATGCTCGAAGCGGACGGCTCTCCGGAGTTTCCGGACCGACCGGGATTTGAACGCCGAATCCACCTTGACATATTCCATCAGCGAAGGGATGAAGAGATAGCAGATAAAGAGGGAAAGCGTCAGGTCAGTGGCAATGACCCAGATGAAATCGGTAAGGTTGGCTTTTTCATTCTCAGGCAGGAGGAGCACCATCAGGAGAGCTCCGATAGTGGTCGCAACGGCAGCAAGTATGGAAGGGAAGACCTTCCGGTCATGCCTGTAGCGGTAGTGGTCAATCATCACGATTGAGGTGTCGATCACGATTCCGAGAGAGACGGTGATACCGGCGAGAGTGTAGATGTGGATGGGGACTCCGAAGAATGAATATATTGCCAGGGCGGTGAGCACGTTCACCGCGAGGGTCAGCACGACGATGAGCAGGTAACTCCAGGAAAAGGTCGTCAGGAAAACGAACAGAAGGAGGACGAGGACACAGAAAGCCGTACGTTTCAGGACCTTTGAAATCTCGCCGGAAACATATTCAGAGGCATCATAGGCCATCATTGCGGAAAGGCCCTGGGGGAAGGAAGCTTCAAGTTCCTGCATGCAGGAGCGCACTGCCGAGGCGGTCGAGAGAAGGTTCTCCGAAGAAGCAAGTCCGATTGAAAGGGTGACGGTGTTGAGTCCGTTTATCCTGAAATAGCGGGAAGGCAGGGACTCTTCGAATCGCCATTCGGCGATGTCTCCCAGATGGATGATTCTCCCTTCGGCATTCTTGACCGGGATGGAGGCGAACCCTTCCCGGGACTCTTCAGACAGGAGAACGCTGACCATTCCATCTTCATTCTTTACAGTTCCGATGTCGTGGACAATGTTCTGCGAGCGCAGTGCATTGGCAATGTCCTCCGCCGTGACACCGGCAGAACGGGCCTTTTCGGCATCGAAGACTACTGTCCACTGGAACGGATTGTCTCCGCTGACATCGACACGGTCAACGCCGCTGATGGAAGAAAGCCTCCAGATCACGTGTTCTTCCAGGAATTTTGTAATCTCCCTGGAAGGAAGACTTCCGTTGACCAGATAAACAATCGACGACTGCTCCCGGCTACGGGACATGGTGACTGTCGGATAGGAAAGGTCTGGCGGCAAGTCGTCCCTGATGTTCCTTATTGCAGAAGCGACCTCGAACCGGGCCGAAGACATGTCCGTACCCTTTCGGAAAGTGACGGAAACGCTGCCCGTACCCTTGGAGGAGGAAGAACGGATGTCAGTGACACCCCGAAGCCCGGCCAGAGCACCCTCGATGAGGGATGTGGCCTCGGATTCGACAGATTCGGCTGACGCGTAAGGGTAGGAATATGTCACAGTCAGTGACCTCCCTTCAGTTGACGGAAGGTACTGCACCTTGAGACCGGGCAGGGACATTAGTCCCACCACGGACAACGCAGCCATTACAAGGAGCACGGAGAAAGGGGTCCATCTGTCAGTCTTTCCGCCCATTGTAGATTGAATAATAGATGGCCGGAACCACAA
Source organism: Candidatus Cryptobacteroides sp. (assembly GCA_051878295.1). Lineage (GTDB taxonomy): Bacteria > Bacteroidota > Bacteroidia > Bacteroidales > UBA932 > Cryptobacteroides. The sequence goes on along the minus strand of JBJEJV010000030.1, from coordinate 11,876 downwards.
AGAGGCTCACCAGGGTTCCCACTGCCATCCCGACGATAATCACGATGGACATCGGGTACTGAAGGTCAGCTCCCATACTGCCTCTGGTGAGGAACGGGCAGACGGCGAGAATCGTGGTCAGGGAAGTCATAAGAATCGCCTTGATTCTCCGGGAGGAGGCCTCCAGGACTGATTCGTAAAGAGGGGTCCCCTCCTTCCTCAGACGGTTGATGGTGTCAATCTTGAGGATGGAGTCGTTCACTACGATGCCGGTCACCACGATGAGTCCGATCAGGGACATTACATTGATTGAGATGCCAAAGGCCATCAGGGCCAGGAGCGAGGCGGCGATGTCGATTATCACCTCCGACAGGATGACCAGAGGCTGGACGAGGGACTCGAACTGTGAAGCAAGAATCAGATAGAGGAGGGCGACCGCTGCAAGGAGGACCCAGACCATGTGGCCAGCTAATTTCCGGCCGGAGAACCATGAGCCCGTGAACGACACATCGAAGTTTCCGTCCTTCCTGACTACTTCCCTGACTATGTCCATTGTCTGGGAAACAGCCTTCACCGGAACATCCAGATCCAGAGGATAGCACCCGCCGTCAATTCCGGCGACCCTGGTCTTGAAGTCTTCGACATAGGTCTGGCGCATCAGGGAGGAGGCCGGGATGGTCCGTACGGTTCCTTCCTTTTCGGGAATTTCCAGAAGGGTCCCGGTAAGAATCGATGGCAGGTCGCCGGCTTCGGTTCCCATTACGACAGGCACGCTGCGCGGGCCCTGAACGATGTCAAAAAGGCGGTTACCGTCAAGAGCATTGGACAGATGGTCGGCAAGCATCCGGGAGGAGACCCCGTAGAGAGCCATCAGCTCGGGATCGGCGACGAACAGGACATTGGTCCTGACCAGAGGATCCTGGATCTGCACATCAGGAAGAGCTTCCCGGAGAGAGGAAATCAAGGACCGCAGACCGGCAACCGGTACCTCACCCCCGGAAACCGGACGCAACCTGGCCGTCAGGACTGCCTCATCACCTCCGAAAACCAGGTCGAAGACATTGCCGCTCTGGCGGAAGGAGGCCGTAGCCCCTGGCCAACGGTTCCGGATGGTCTGCAGGATGGTTTCCTTTGCGGATTCCAGACCGGCAGCATCGGCACAGGAGACGTAGATTGAAGCCTCATCGGCTCCCTGCTCTCCGCTATGGCTCAGGATGAACTGCTGCGAACCGACAAGGGAGGTCACCTGGTCGGAAGACCCTGAAACTGCCTTTTCCAGGGCCTCTACCCTGGCGATGTTGGATTCCAACGACAGATGTTCGTTCCAGTCAACGGACAGGATTGTGTCCGTCTGTGTCAGCTGAGGGAAACGCTCCTTCGGCATCAGGATGAAACAGGTCACGGCAAGCACGACGGCAAGAGCCAACAGAGCCCAGGAAATCCAGCGGGCGGAGAGGAATCTTTTCATCCACGAGTCATCCCAGCGGAGGAGGGCCGGCATCGGGTCCACCTTCGAAAGAAGGCGGTCCGGCACATAGGAATCCTTCCCCTTGAACCACCAGTAATAGAAAACGGGAATGACAACAACGGTGACAACGTAACTCGTCAGGAGCACGATGGACACGGACATTGCCTGGTCACGGAACAGAAATCCGGCGACACCTCCCATGAAGACAAGCGGGAGAAAAACCACGCAAGTGGTCAGTACCGAGCTGAGCATCGGCCCAAGCACTTCGGTGGTACCCTTGATGACCGATTCCCGGAGATTGCCGCTGCGCGTCCAGCGGCCGGTGATGTTGTCCACAAGCACGACAGTGTTGTCAGTCATCATTCCGACACCGAGCAGAAGGCCTGAAAGGGAGATGATGTTGATCGACATCCCGATCAGGTTGAAGCAGAGCATCGCAAAAACCAGTGACACCGGAATCGACAGGGTCACCAGGAGCGGGGACCTGAAATCCCTCATGAAGAAGACAATCACGATGCAGGAGAGCAGAATCGCAACCAGGATGTTCTTCAGGAGGCTGTTGATTGAATATTCAAGGAGACGGGTCTGGTCCCTTGTGACAGTGAACTCGAGTTGCGGATAGTCAATCCTGAACTGGTCCATCAGGGCGGACATCGCCTTCCTGAGGTCGGACATCCTGGCGTCGCTTTGCTTGACCAGCGCCATACAGACCGCCTCCTCCCCGTCGGAACGGACGAGGCCATCCTTCCTGGCGGGATGCAGCCTGACCTCGGCCACATCCTTGACCTGAAGGAGACGTCCGTTGCTCTCGAACCAGATGGCACCGATGTCCTCAGCCGAGGTCGAGCGGGAATCGAACCGGACATTGTAGCTGTACTCTCCATCGCGGATTACCAGAGACCCGAGACGCACGTCAGAGGCTTTGACAACCTGTTCGACATATTCCATTGTCAGATTCAGCTGCCGGAGTGCCGCCTCGTCGGGAATAATGATGATTTCATCCTCCTCAAGACCGCTCACGTCAACCATTGCAATCTGGGGCAGCTGCTCGAAACGCTTGACAATAACCTCACGGGCAAAACGGCTGGTCGAGGAAAAGTCTCCCCCCTTGACATTGACGAAAAAGGCAGGGATGTCCGTGGCGCTGGCCTTCATCACCTTCGGCCTGCTGATGTCGGGGAGGGACGGCATGGCCCTGTCAATCTTTTCATTCGCCTCGATGAACAGATAGTCCATCTTAGCGCCTGGCGAAAAGGAAAGCTTGATGGTTCCGCTTCCGTCCCTGGCTTCGGAGACGATGTCCTCAAGCCCGTTGATCTGGATAAGCTGCTGGCGCAGCGGGCTGAGTATGGCCTGGTCCATCTCCCTGGCCGAATGGTCGGAGGAGACAACCTGGACCGTCATCTGGGGGATATCGACATCCGGGATAAGGGAAACCGGCATCAGGCGGATGCTGACCAGACCAAGGACGACGACGGCCAGCATTGCCATCGTCACGGTAACAGGTCTGTCAATCATTTTTCCAAGCATGGTCCGTTCAGTTCTTCAAAACCACGTCGGAGTTGTCTGCAAGGTTCAGGTTGCCGGAGATGATGACCCTGTCCCCTTCTGACAGGCTGGCATTCCTGTTCCTGTTCGCCTCTACCGCATAGGAGTCGCCGTTCGTATGGAGGATTGTCACATAGGTCCAATGCGCCTTCCCGTCATCCGTGCAGGTGAAGAGCACGTCGAGGTTGTCCCTGATGACCACGGCACTCCTCGGAACCACCAGCTGGTCAGGAATAGACCTCTCGACAATGACCTTGACATTCATTCCGTCAATGAGGGAGCCGTCATTGCGGACTCGTGCAGTAACCAGTATCTGCCCTTTTTCATCAACCGAAGGATTTATGGTGGTTACTGCCCCGGAATATTCCTTTGTCCCGTCCGCGTAGGGACGCACCTTGACGGGCATGCCGCACGTGATGAATGAATATTCAGACTCGAGCACAGGGAATTCCACATCGAGCGAGCTGTCGTCGATGATGGTGCAGAATGCATCCTGAGCGGCCTGGTCGTAACGCTGGAGGGTTATGTCCGCCACCCTGCCGGAAAACGGAGCCCGGAGCCTGGTGCCGGCGATATCGTGCTCAGCGGAGGCAAGCTGATTCCTGGCAGAACTGTAGCCGGAGCGGATACGGGCCGTCTCCATCAGCTGTGCCGGTACGGCAGTGGTGTCCCCTGCCGGATAACCCTGACCGACAAGGAAATCCGAAAGGTCAAGTTCGGCTTTCTTGAGAGACAACCGGGCAGACTCCAGGGTGAGTGCAAGATCCGGACGGTCAAGACCGGCAATCAGGGCTCCGGAAGAGACCCGGTCTCCGTTCTTGACGTTCAAAGTGGAAATCTTGCCTGATGTGCCGAAGACCAGTTTGCTCTTCTGTGCGGCTTTCAGCCTGCCGTTGGACAGAAGCTGCCGGCAGAAATCCTTCCTCTCAAGAGTGATGACTTCAACTTCGTTGAGACGTGGGGCGTACTGGAGTTTCTCCACCGCTGCTTCCCCGTTGGAATTGCTGGCAGAGTTCCCGCAAGAGCCGAGGAAGAGGACGGACAGGATTGCCGGAATCGATACGAATAACCTTATGTTCATGTTCAATCTATCATTTCTGTGACATCGATGTCGATGTCCCTGCCTTTGATGAAATCGTAAAGGGTGTAGTTTCTTAGGGTGTAGTAATAGTCCCAGAAATTGCCGAGATCCGAAAGGTACTTGGTCCGGGCTTCGTCGTTGTCGTTCTGCGCATCAGTGAGCTGTGTGACGGTGGCCGTCCCAGAGCGGAATTTTTCCATGATGATAGAGTATCTTTCCGCCGCCACATCCATGGCCCTCTTTGAGGCGATGCACTGCTGTCGCTGGGTGTTGAACTGCCCGACAGCCACGAACAGCTTGCGACGGTTGTCATTTTCGCTCTGGATGGTCTGCGCCCTGACCACTTCCTGGGCTGCCCGAGCCTTCTGGACCTTGCCTTTCCCGAGGCCCCAGTCGAAGATAGGAATGCTGAACGACAGCCCCACCACCTCCTGGTCCAGAAGATCCTTGTAGGCATCCGGCAGGGAGGAACCGGTCTGCGAAAGTCCCAAACGGGCATTGAGGCTCATCGTCACTCCCCTGTCCGCCTTGGCCTTTGCGACCGCTGATTCGGCCTGGAGTTCATTGATTTCGTTCTGGAGACTGAAAGTCGAATTCTTCAGGCATTTGTCAAGGACAAGGTCATAGTCAATAACGATCTCCGGCAGATAATCCTCAACTACCGGCAGGATTTCCACAGATTCATCGAAGCCAAGGAGGGAATTGAGTTTCATCTGTGCTTCCCGCATCTTCACAAGGCACTCCCCGACCTGCAGGCTGTCCTTGATTGCCCGCAGTTCAAGCTGGAGGTATTCATCCTTCGTCACGGTGCCGATCTTCATCCTTTCGGTTGCGATGCTGCGCATGACTTCGGTGTTCTCGCAGTTCGTGAGGGATGATTCATAATTCCGTGTAGCGCTGATGAGGGAGAAATATGCCGAAGCAGTCAGAATCGTTAGATTCTCCATATCTTCAATGTACTTCCGCTTGCCTTTTTCATATTCAAGAGGCTCAATCTTCTTGTCCCAGCGGAACTGGTTGTAGGCGAACAGCGGCTGGATGTAGCTCATCGTCACAGGCTGTGTGTACCAGGTCAGGGTGTTGTTCACCCCGAACTGGTCTATCCTTGAAAGGTCGGAATACAGGAAGACACGGCCTCCTGTCAGGGAGATGTTCTGGGAGACCTGAAGCCCCAGGCTGTTCTGGAGATTGTAGGTCTCGGCATATTTGAATGTGCCGTCCTCGTAGCTTTGGAGCAGGGTCAGGGAACGGTCGTAGTTCATCAGGTTGCCATAGAGCGTGACGGAAGGAAGCCGGCTCGCAAGATAGGACCTGTACGCCCAATAGGTGGAGACGAAGGAATGCTTCGCCTCCAGAGCCATGACGGACTGGCTCCTGGATGTGGCAATCGCTTCATCAAGAGTCATTCTGTACTGAGCCGGAAGCGTGTGGAGAGAGACAACACAGGCAAGGTTCAGGGCAATCAGGAATCGGTATAGTCTATTTGCGGTCATCGTTACTGCGATAATGGTGGCAATGTACGACTTTCCCCATGGAAAAACAATGTCCAAAAGTACATTTAATTTTCATAGGCCTACAGGGTGCGTGTTCGGCTGAATGTTCTCTTACCGGTAGATGGGTCGCGGGAGAAGAGGATACCTTTGACGATTCCGACAATATAGTCGTCCGGGAGCAGTCCCCAGTAGCGGGAATCCTTCGAGTCCCGGACGTTGTCCCCGGCCATGAAGAAATAGTCGTGGCTGAAGACATGGGTGGAGTCCCCGGGAGAGGCCCCTTCATATTCAAGGATGGCGGAATACAGGTGACGATTATCCGCATCAAGGAGAAGGGTGTCTCCCCTGGATGGGATGTACAGGGGGCCGAAATCCTTGATTGTCCAGGAGGAGGCCGTGTCGGAAGGCTGCATCACGTTGAGGACATATTCATCCATCATCTCGAGCGGTGTTGCGGACAAGGCTTCCTGCGCCGGGAGAACCCCCAGCGGCTCCGAGCACCCTGCAACCTTGTAGAAGCCGTTTTCGATACTTACCGTGTCTCCCGGCAGGCCGATGCATCGCTTTGCATAGACATAATTGATCTTGAATGAGATGCGGCCGTCATTGATGGGGAAGTTGAAGACCAGGATGTCATTCCTGCGAATATTCCGGAACCCCTTTGTCCTGAAGCACTTCAGTTCCATCCCGTCCCGGAAGTCGTAGTCTTTGTAGATTCTGGCGCCATAGAGAAGTTTGTTCACGATGATACGGTCACCCCGCTGCAGGGTCGGAACCATCGAGTACGATGGTATGATGAACCGGTCGGCAACGAAGACCCGCCAGGCGACGAACCCCCAGAAAACCAGAAGAATGACAACTGTCACCTTCAGGGCATAATCGACTATCCTGTCACTCCATTTCATTCCGTTGACTTGCTTCCTTCACAGCATAATCATGCAATGTCTTTTATCTTGCCAATGTCACCAACTTGAATATGCCATTATCCTCTTCCGGCTCCTCATTGTTTCTCTCATGCACCAGGTTCAGTGCGAAGGAATCAAATGCAAGAATTACGATTAGCGAAATGCTTGCCCAGACCAATTTCTTTTTCATAAACTAAACCTTGGTTAATTTGTTTGTATTATGTGGCAAATATATATACAAAACGATACACTATCAATAATGACAGGGGTAGAAAAAGTACATTATTCGGAGAGTACTGGTAGTGTATTTGCCATATCTTTCTTTCCCATAGGCTGAAAGGCGAAACTGTTCGCCCTTGCCGGCGGCATCAATCATGATCCAGAAAAGATAGCGCCCGCTCACGGAGTCCCTGCATTCCGGCGTGACGCGGATTGACTGGGAGGGCTGCCGCCGCCCTGGCATATTCAATGGCAGAAAGAGTGTCCGCCTGCGAAGCCTTCATGTCCATGAGTAATATGTAGGGATAGAGCCTGCAAGGGACCATGTCGCGCGCGTGGAGATATTCCTTTTCAGCCATCTCATAGTTGCCCAGGGCCTCATGGTTCTTTCCCATTATGTCGTGGAACATCGGATCGCAGGAAATGGCAGCGCCCCGCCGGAGAACGGAATTGCTTTCTTCGTACCGGCCGGTTTTGTGGAGAGCATAACCGTAATCGTAGAGATAACGGAATTCGGAGCCGAGATCATCCAGCAAGGGTTCGAGGCATTCCACAGCAAGATCATAGGTGCCATCCCTCAAATACATCCGTGTGGAAGCATAGCTGTCAACAGCCTTCCGGTGCTGCCGGTATGTATCCAGCTGGTTTATGAATAGGCCCGCAGACAACAGCAGGGCGAAGACGGAGGCTGCCATGACGCCCAAACGGCCAGTCCCCTGTGGCGAGAATGCGGCCCCGAGAAAAATGGCAAGAAGGATGGACATGGGCGTGATTGACAGAGGATAGGAGAAAAAGGCAAATACCATCCATGCCACAAGTCCGTATGCCAAAGGAGATTTTCTTTTCAACAACCGGTGAAGGGCGAGGAAAAGGATGGCCAGGATAAGGATCAAGGCAGGGATCCCCAATTCTACAGCAAGGCTGAGGTACTCATTGAAGGACTCCTCCGGGCAGCAGGACAGGGAAATTACAGACGGACTCCTGAGGGCATCGGAGTAGAATCCGGACTGCGCCTCTCCGAAAGCAAACGCCCTTTTGCCAAGGCCCCAGCCATGAAGGGGTTCCGCCGCCACGGCCAGAAGGTCCATATGCCAGATGTGCAGCCGCCCCATAGCTGATGCCGGTTTCAGGAAGAAGATTCCGACAAAAAATGCTGCAAGGGCGGATGAGGACAGGATGGAGAGCAGACGGTGCCGGTTCAGCCACGTGTACAGATTTCTCTCGCGGAAAGCCCAGACAATGACAGCGGCTCCGGCAGCCAGCCATCCGGCACGGCTCATTGAGGCCGGAAGGACAAGGATGGAAGCCATTGCACATAGGGCGGGAAGTACCTGTCCCGATCCCCGCCAGGATTGTGCGAATGCTACCGCAAAGACAACTGCCATCAATCCACCGTAGGGTCCCGGATTTGACAGGGTGCCGGTCAAGGCAAAAAGGGAATGATTGGACACCGAATGTCCGAATATTTGGCTTATTCCCAAAGCGGCCTCATAGATGCCGAGGAGGCATATTCCGAAGACTACAAGCCTCAGGGCAATTTCTCTCCGCCAACTGAAAAGAATGACGGAAAGGGAAAAAATCATCAAATAAAAAAGGATCACCACCATATCTGCTTGCCGTCCGAAACCGTAAATGGCCGGTTTTCCCTGCCCCTGGTGTGATTGTGGACACGAAAAAGTCCGTCCTTGGGAAGATTCCCGAAATGAAGCCTACGGTCCGTCCCGCCCGTCTGACGGCCAAGAGATTCCCATTTCCCGAGATGCCAGACAAAGAGTTCGTAGTCATCCCCCGGGACAATTGCATTGTCATCATTGCGCGGACAGAATGAAATTTTGTCAATCATTCTCCTGCAACCGAGGTCCAAACCTATCCAACCGACATCGCACGAAGTTTTGTCAAGGTACGAATATGTCAACGGATCCGCGTCAAAGGCATTCCGGAGAGGATATTTCGGGAAACAGGGATTTCCGATTGGAGTACCGCTCCATTTGCATGGACGGCCATCGCTGTCCTTTCCCCAGCACTCAAGTTCGGCGATGAACTTCGGGTCGGAAGTACCTGTGTGGAAGATCAGGTAACGTGCCCTGACCGGTTCCTGAAGCATTCTTTCCTGTGTGTAATAAGGAACTTCATCAATGGAAAACAGGAGTGTCGTGTCGGACAGGTCCGGTTTGTCTGCAACGAGGATCCGGTCCCCCCGCATCAGCATGGCATAGTAGGCGAAGTTGGTCTTCAAAGGGACCTTGCTGAAGATTGTCAGGGAATCCGTCAAGGCACTTTCCCCGGACAACTGTTCGGTTCTCCCGCCGGAATGAAGGATAAAAGGATCGGAGAAGGTGGAGATTCCGTCCTGCCCATATACAGCCGGCATGTACAGGACATTTATCCCGATATCCCTGAAGACCGCCCTACCGAAACGGATTTTACCCCATGCGACAGGAATCCAGGAAGCACTGGAAGGCTCATAGCAGCAAAGATAGGCGAACTTGTTGCGCCGGAGGTGGAACGGCACCCTGACCCGGACATCGCAGGTAACGATTCTCGAAGCAGTGATGTCCTCCAGTCCGGGGTCACGGAAAAAGGGAGGAATCGGACCGGTTGCCTGCAAAGCCAGCGATTTGCGTCCGATTTCAAAATTCTTGCGGTAGATTTTCGGGACAGTCCTGTTCTTGCGGACAATCACTTCCCGGGGGATTCCGGTAGTGTCATCAATTGTTCCACCCTTGAACAGAAAGGAGTCACTGATCAGTTCGTCCCCGATTGAATGGAAATCCTGCTGAGTGTTGTCGTACAGGGGCTTCTGCGGAGCACCGATTATTTCAGTCCAGAAATGGCTGGCATTGGAATTTCCCCAGTATGGAATGACATTGAGGGCAGCAGGAATCCCGAAAGAGCGCAAAGCAGTCACGATTGCGGCATTCCGGTCATTGCACTCCCCGAAAGCGGTCTTGACGGTGTTCTCAAAAGAAGTAATGTACATGTAAGGATGCTCCCTGTAGAACTGCCCGTCGGAATAGAACCCGGATGACACTGCTCCGGCAATTCTTTCTGAAGCATCACAGTAATCCAAAGAAGACCAGACCTCTAATGAATCTGCATACTTCAAGCGGAAGAAATCTCCTGCGCCACTCCACCAGGCAGTTCCTGCACGATAGGGCAGGACATATCGGAGAAAGATGTCAAACGGGACGTCATCTTTCCATGCCGACGAAGTCCATGTCGCCAGGGATTTGCGGACATGTTCTTCCAGAAAGCCAGACCCAACCACATCCAGGTCTTTTGAATATGATGGGGTCACAACCGGCACTCCCAAGATTGCCTCCAGGCTGTCGGCAACTTCATACAATCCGGTAGCTGGTGCAAAGCCGGGCTTGCGAAGATATCCGGAAATCGTCCTGTAGAAAACGGAATTCGCACTGACCGAAGAAGTGTCAAGGGATGATTTCCCGGGCATGTTGGAAATCAGGAAATCCATTGACCGGTCGTACCCTGTTCCCGCGCGGTCACATGAAGCAAAAAGAATGACGGCCATGAGAATGGCAATGGCTCGGTCTTTCATCTCTTACACGTTTTCAAAACAATCAAAAGAGGGATTTGCCAAGTCAAGCATCCAAGAGATTGATAAAAGTTATCAACTCGTTGAGCGGCAAGACCTCCACCAATTTCCCAACATTGAATTTATCCCTTATGGACAGACGCAGCTGTTTGATTTTCGAGGAGGAACAGTTCATCATATTGGCTGTAGCCTCCACGCCGAGTCCATGGGCAAAGGCGGCCAGACAATATTTCTCATCATGGGTCAGCTTGGGTTTGCTAAACTTATCGACTTTCTGCCCGTGGGAAAATGTGTATTGCTCCTGCAGGGAAGAATACTCGACACAGAAGGACAAATCATTGTTGGGAGATATTGGACAATCATCAATAATGGCAATGTACCTGTCTCGTTGTGAAGTTTGTACAAGCCTGAGCGAGTGCAGGTATCGGCTATGGATGAGAGTATTACAGAAAAATGGCACGAATACCCAATCTCCTGAATCATAATCATTCTTCCCACACCATAGGAGGAGGGACTGGATTGCATCCTCACCCAAACAACACTCCCCTGACAATAATTCATCTTTCACATGAAAACGTCCTGTAGCCAAGTCAACCGTCAGGGTGCCACCTTGAAGAGTTTGGCCAGACTTGCAATAGTCGACAATAAACAACGTCCGGGTTGAAACAGAATTCAGCAACCCGACCAATTCCATCGTATCCATAAACCATCAGATCTGGTTCAACATCAGGTCGCGAATCCGTTCAGAAGAAATCGGATTGCCAACGACTACCGGATGACCATCTTCATCCAACAGGAATGAATGGAAGCGGACATCTTCTGGAATCTTATTATCAAGGAAGCCTCTCTCGAAATCGACATAAACAGGAATGCTGAAACTCTCCTTTGAAACAAGTTGGACCGTCTCCTCAAAATCCTCATCGTCAGGAACAAACAGCACGACAATACTGGCTGCGGGAGCACTGTCAAAACTCTCAAGAATAGATTCTGATTGTTTCAAATGAGACAAAGCACATGAAGTACATTCCTTCGGAGCGAAAAAGATGACCAGTGTTTTCCCCTCCGGCTGAATCGTAGAGATTCCGGACTTCCCGTTCTCGACCTTCAGGACTCTTTGAGGGAAAGCAATGGTTTCCTTCTCGAATGCCGTCAACTGATTCTTTAAATTACGGTTACAATTACAAGACGAGAATATCAAAAGCAGAGAAAGATATACAACTGCTTTACTGTTGAATACAAGATTTTGATTCATAGTGTCTCAGGGCGTTTTACAGAAGACCACGCCGTTATTGGATTTCGATCAACAATCTTAATGGAGTTGTAGCAGAAAATGCTAGTGCTTTCACTGTCGGCCAAGGCTTCGATGTTCTCAAGCAGCAAAGAATTACGGTTAATTTCACAGTAAATCCTATAAGCTACGGAAACCCCTGAAAGCAAGGCTATTGAAATTAAATAAATTAAAAGTCTCTTCTTCATAATTGTGTTTGTGTTTGAATTGGTTAATATTTGTTTTGGCAAAGGATAGTAGTACCCAACACATTATCTTTAACGTCAGTACTTATGGAAATACAACTCCTCAGTTTCATAATCTGCCGCAATCAAAGTCCTGTTGTCAAAATCAATATCG
>JBJEJV010000029.1:0-15255 GCA_051878295.1 Candidatus Cryptobacteroides sp. | reverse complement strand
TTGGCAGGGGAAGCAGGATTCGAACCCACATCGACGGTTTTGGAGACCGCTGAACTACCCTTGTTCTATTCCCCTGAATAAGCGGAACCCCGTATGGGATTCCGCGTTTATCTTGAATTAGTCAAGAATCTTGATAACCTGTCCGGCACCTACTGTACGTCCACCCTCACGGATAGCGAACTGGAGAGCCTCGTTGATAGCTACAGGAGTGATGAGCTTGACATCAATCTCAACGTTGTCGCCAGGCATCACCATCTCGACACCCTCCGGGAGAGAGATCTCACCGGTAACATCGAGTGTACGGATGAAGAACTGAGGACGATAGTGGTTGTGGAACGGAGTGTGACGTCCACCCTCTTCCTTCTTGAGCACGTAGATCTGTGCCTTGAAGTGGGTATGAGGAGTGATTGAACCAGGCTTTGCAACGACCTCGCCTCTCTTGACGTCCTTCTTGTCGACACCGCGGAGGAGGAGACCTACGTTGTCACCAGCCTCACCCTGGTCGAGGAGCTTGCGGAACATCTCGACACCGGTAACGGTTGTGCCCCTTGGAGCATCGCCGAAACCTACGAGTTCAACTGCGTCGCCGACGTGGATGGTACCAGCCTCGATACGGCCGGTAACGACGGTACCACGACCGGTGATTGAGAAGATGTCCTCGATAGGCATAAGGAACGGCTTGTCAACAAGACGCTCAGGGAGCGGAATGTACTCGTCGACAGCTGCCATGAGCTCCATCACCTTGTCTTCCCACTGAGGCTCACCGTTGAGTGCGCCGAGAGCGGAACCGCGGATGATAGGGCAGTTCTCATCGAATGAGTAGAATGCGAGGAGGTCGCGGATTTCCATTTCAACGAGATCGAGCATTTCCTCATCGTCAACAAGGTCAACCTTGTTCATGAAGACGAGGATCTTCGGTACGTTCACCTGACGGGCGAGAAGGATGTGCTCGCGGGTCTGAGGCATAGGACCGTCGGTAGAAGCAACCACGAGGATTGCACCGTCCATCTGAGCAGCACCGGTAACCATGTTCTTGACGTAGTCAGCGTGGCCTGGGCAGTCTACGTGAGCATAGTGACGAAGTTCTGTTTCGTACTCTACGTGAGCAGAGTTGATGGTGATACCACGCTCCTTCTCTTCAGGAGCATTGTCGATCTGGTCGAAAGACTTTACCTTGTCTGCGTTACCGGCGACTCTCTGTGCGAGAACCTTGGTGATAGCTGCAGTCAAAGTGGTCTTACCGTGGTCAACGTGGCCAATTGTACCGATGTTGACGTGCGGTTTGGTTCTTTGATAAGTTTCTTTTGCCATAATATTATGAATAAATGTGTTCTGTAAACGTGTTCCGTAAATACAAAATATGAGCCGGTGATGGGATTTGAACTCATGACCTCATCCTTACCAAGGATGCGCTCTACCCCTGAGCTACACCGGCTTTTCAAATTGGAGCGGAAAACGAGGTTCGAACTCGCGACCCTCAGCTTGGAAGGCTGATGCTCTACCAACTGAGCTACTTCCGCAATTTTGTGGGAGGAGGTGGACTCGAACCACCGAACCCGAAGGAGCGGATTTACAGTCCGCCGCAATTGCCGCTATGCGATCCTCCCGATATGTCTTTGATACAGCTCCAGGCCGTTTCGAGCCGATAGAGGGATTCGAACCCACGACCCCGAGATTACAAATCACGTGCTCTGGCCAACTGAGCTATATCGGCAATATTTCAATGAAACCCTTGTTCAAGGGATTGCAAAGATAAGGAGATTTTCCGATTATCCAAAACTTTTTGCAAAAAAACTCCGCCTGGCTTCGGTTTTTTACTTGAAGAACCCGATGATTTCCGAATATATTCCTTCGGCGTCGAGCCTGCAGTTCCTCCTCTGCTCTTCCTGCGTGTCCTGCTTTATGAATATGTCCGGTACTCCCAGCCCGCGCAGCTCCGCCTGCGAGCCGTTCCGGGCGAGTCCTTCGGCGACTTCGCTGAAAAGGCCGCCCTTCAGGCTGCCTTCCTCCACGGTCAGCACGCAGTCATATTCGGAAGCCTCCCTGAGGATGTCGGGGTCGAAAGGCTTGAGGAACCTGGCATTGAATATGGCAGGGCCCCGCCCCGTCTCCTCCTTGATTCTCCGCGCCGCCTCCTGCGCGCGGTACACCTCCGGACCCAGCGCTATGACGGCCACGCGCTCGCCGCCGCAGACCTTCGAGCCTTTGCCGTATCCGATGTGCTCCGGTTCGTGAGTGCGCCATTGCGTGCCTTCGCCCAGCCCTCTGGGGTATCTGATGACCACAGGCCCGCTTTCCGCCCTGAGGGCCGAATACATCAGGTCCTTGAGTTCGTTCTCGTCGGCCGGAGCCGCTATCGTCATCCCCGGTATGCAGCGCAGGGAGGCCATATCGAAGACTCCCTGATGGGTCGCCCCGTCTTCGCCCACCAGCCCGGCCCGGTCGAAGCAGAACACCACCGGCAGGCGCTGGAGCGCGGCGTCGTGGACCATCTCGTCGAAGGCCCTCTGGGCGAAGGATGAATATATCGAACAGAAAGGCCTCATCCCTCCGGCGGCCAGTCCGGCGGCGAAAGTGGCCGCATGCTCCTCGGCGATGCCCACATCGAAGAATCTGTCCGGGAATCTTTCTGCGAATCCGCTCAGGCCGCTGCCCGTTGCCATCGCCGGTGTGATTGCCACGATTCTCCCGTCATTCTCCGCCATCTCGCAGAGCACGTCTCCGAACACGTCCTGATAGCGGCTGACGGGGGAGGCCACGGTCTTCCTTTCCCCTGTGGAGATATCGAAAGTGCCCGGGGCGTGCCAGGTGGTCGGGTCGTTCTCTGCAGGAGCGTAGCCTTTGCCCTTCCGGGTGAATACGTGGAGGAGCTTCGGCCCTCCGATGGTCTTCAGCCTCCTGAGGGTGCTTACCACCTGATGGATGTCATTGCCGTCGATAGGTCCGAAATACCGCAGTCCGAAGGCCTCGAAAAGGTCTCCTCCGGATGTGGTGACGAGCCCTTTCTTGGTGTTGCGCACCAGGCTCTGGATGAAGCGGCGCACCTTGCCGGCCCCCAGCCTGTCCCAGAGCCTGTCCTTGATGCGGTTGTAGGCCGGGTTGGTGGTGAGCTTGAGCAGATAGGAGTGAAGGCCTCCGGTGTTCCCGTCGATGGCCATCTCGTTGTCGTTCAGAATGATGAGTATGTCCGAGATGCTGTTGCCGGCATTGTTCAGCCCTTCCAGGGCGAGCCCTCCGGTCATCGCTCCGTCCCCGATCACCGCCACAGACTTCCAGGGCTTGCCGGAAAGGCGGGCCGCTTCCGCGAAGCCCAGAGCGGCGGAAACCGATGTGGAGGCATGGCCGACACCGAAGGCGTCATATTCACTCTCGTCCCTGTTGGGGAAGCCGCTGATGCCGTCCTTCATCCTGTTCTTCCTGAAGGCTTCCATCCTGCCGGTCAGAATCTTGTGGGCGTAGGCCTGGTGTCCGACGTCGAAGATTATCTTGTCTTCCGGGGCATCGTACACGTAGTGGATGCCCACCGTCAGCTCGATTGCTCCGAGGCTGGAGGCGAGGTGTCCGGGGTTGCTCGAACAGCACTCGACGATGTGCCGGCGGATTTCGCCGCACAATGTTTCCAACTCCTCTGTGCCGAGGCTCTTCAGGTCCGCCGGGGAGGATATTCTGTGCAATAATGTGTTCATAAGGGCGCCGCTAAGGTACAACTTTTTTGACTATAAACGCAAAAACTCCTATATTCGCACAATTATATTGTATATGGTACAAGACACGAATCTAACAAGTGACGACAAATGACAGAGATTATCAGAAAGAAACTCAGTGACAGCCCTGCGGCGCGGTGGACGGCCCTTCTCATAGTGTCCTTCACAATGATGTTCGGTTATTTCTTCACGGATGTGATGTCCCCGCTCGAACCCCTTCTCACCGCTTCCGCAGCCGACGGAGGGCTCGGTTGGTCAAGCGATGAATATGGTTTCTTCTCCGGCTCTTACGGTTTCTTCAATGTTTTCCTTCTCCTCCTGTTCTTCGGAGGAATCATCCTCGACAAGTTCGGCATCCGTTTCACGGGCCTGATGTCAACGGGCCTGATGTTCGCGGGGGCGCTCATCAAGTGGTATGCGGTCGGACACAGCTTTGAAGGCACTGTCACCCTGCCTCTCGGAATAGGGACTTACCACACCCAGGTGCTTCTTGCCTGTCTGGGATTCGCAATCTACGGAGTCGGCTGCGAGATAGCCGGAATCACGGTCAGCAAAGTCATAGTCAAGTGGTTCACGGGCCACGAACTGGCTCTGGCGATGGGGCTTCAGGTGGCTCTCGCCCGTGTCGGTACGGCTGCGGCCCTGGCCTTCGCCCTTCCTTTCGCCAAGATGATGGGAGGCGTTTCCGCTTCCGTGGGGCTCGGAGCCGCAATGCTGTGCATCGGTATGGTCAGTTTCATAGTCTATAACGTGATGGACAGGAAGGAAGACGCCTCCGGAGTGTCCGCCGAGGCGGAAGCGGAAGAGGGCTTCAAGTTCTCCGACCTGAAGATTCTCGTCACGAACAGGGGCTTCTGGTACATCGCCGTCCTCTGCCTGATGTTCTATGCCGGCGTGTTCCCTTTCCTCAAGTTCGCGACCAAGCTGATGATATTCAAGTACGGGGTGGCGGAGAATCTGGCCGGCCTGATTCCAGCGATGCTGCCTTTCGGCACCATATTCCTGACCCCTGTCTTCGGTGGAATATATGACAAGTTCGGCAAGGGCGCCACGCTGATGATCATAGGAAGCGTGCTCCTGACGCTCGTGCATGTGGTCTTCGCCCTTCCGATGACGAGCTGGGTTCTGGCCATCGTCGTGATGGTCATTCTCGGCATATCCTTCGGCCTCGTCCCTTCTGCGATGTGGCCTTCGGTGCCGAAGATCATCCCGATGAAACTTCTCGGAACAGCCTACGCCCTGATTTTCTATATCCAGAACATCGGACTCTCCCTCGTCCCTATCATGATAGGCAAGGTCAACGAGGCGAACACGGGCGCCGACGGAGTGATAGACTACACCACTTCGATGATAATCTTCGCCTGTTTCGGGCTCATCTCCGTAGTCATCTCCCTGCTCCTCAAGGCCGAGGACCGCAGGAAGGGTTACGGCCTCGAATCGGCGAACCTCACCGGGTCCAAATAGAACAAGAGAATGGACCTGGACCTTTTCAGAGAGATTCTCCTCACCGATTCCACTTCGGGACGGGAACGCCTCCTCGCCGAGTTCCTTGCTGAACGGCTGAAGGCGGACGGCTGCGACGTGCACCGCTTCGAGGTGGGGGACGGGACCCTGAATCTCCTTCTGGACTGGTCCGGAACCGGAAAGCCTTCCTTCGTCTTCTGTTCCCATCTGGACACCGTGCCTCCGTACATCTCTCCCGGGCAGGTACAGGTCCGCGCCGGAGACATCCTTCCGGACGGGAAGACCGCCGCTTCGGACGACACGATGTTCACCGGGAGGGGGACCTGCGATGCGAAGGGACAGTTCTTCACGATGTATTCGGCCTGCCTGGAGCTGGCTTCCGCAGGCCGGAGCGACTTCGGCCTCCTGCTGCTCTCGGGAGAGGAGACAGGCTCCTTCGGGGCGAAAGCCTACAACCGCGACTGCCCGGGAGGGAAGTACCTGCTGGTGGGAGAGCCGACGGACAACCGCTTCGTGCGGGCGGGCAAGGGCACCAAGAGTTTTGAAGTCACACTCCGCGGGAAGGCCTGCCACTCGGGCTATCCGGAACACGGCAGGAGTGCGGTGAATATGTTCGTGGATTTCATGAACCGGCTCGACACTGTGGATTTCCCGGAGGATCCGATACTCGGAAAGACCACCTGGAACGTCGGCAGGCTGTCCGGCGACAATCCGCAGAACATCCTCTGTCCCGAGCTCAAGTTCCGCATCTACTTCAGGACCACCTTCGCCACGGACGAGCTTGTCCTTCACAAACTTGAAGGAATATGCCCGAAAGGGAGCAGCATCGAAGCCTTCGGCGGAGACAGCCCTCTTGAATACCATACAGGCGCACCGGGGATGCCGTGGACGCTGGCATCCTTCGGCAGCGACGCCCCGCGTCTGGAAAAATTCGGGAGCAGGGCGATATGCGGCCCGGGGTCCATACTCACGGCCCACACGGCTGACGAATATGTCCTCCTCTCCCAGCTGGAAGAAGCGAAAGACCTTTATCTGAAGGTCTTCGGACACGTTATGCAGACAGAACAACAACTTGCAAATAGATAGACAATATGATTGTAATGAAATTCGGCGGTACGTCCGTCCAGGATGAAGAGGCCATCGGCAGGGTCATTTCCATTGTCGGAAGCAGGCTCAAGGAAAAGCCGTTGGTCGTCGTTTCGGCCCTTGCCAGGGTCACCAAGCTCCTCTGCACGATTGCCGAGGAGTCGGAGGCGCAGCACGAGGACGCTGTGCGGGCAGCCCTGTCCCAGCTCAGGGAAAGGCATTTCAATCTCGCCAGGACCCTTCTGAACGAAAGGCCTGACCTTCTGGAGAACTGTCTCCGCGACCTCGAAGACAGGATAGCCCGTCTCGAAAGATTCGCGGTCGGAGTATGCCAGATTGGCGAACTCTCCCGCAGAAGCGAGGCGAGAATCATCTCCACCGGGGAACTCCTGTCCTCCACCATCATCTCCTACGCCTTCAATGCCAGGGGAATATCCTGCCACTGGGTTGATGCCCGGAGGATGATCATCACGAATGACAACTATATGTCGGCAAGGCCGGACCTCGAGATTACCGAGGCCAATGTCAAGAGAATAATCGGTATGGAGTCGAAGGGCGTGGACCTTGTGATCACACAGGGTTTCATCGCATCGACTCCGGAAGGCAGCACCGCAGTCCTCGGCTTTGAAGGCTCGGACTATTCCGCCGCCATATTCGCAATGGCGCTCAGCGCTTCCCGCGTGGAAATCTGGACTGACGTGGACGGCATCCGCTCCGCCGATCCGAGACTGGTCGGCAACACGAGGAGAATCGAGGCCCTTTCCTATGAGGAGGCCGCCGAGATGGCTTCGATGGGCGCAAGGGTCCTTCACCCGCTCACCATCGAACCGGCCCGCAAGAAGAACATCCCGATTGTGGTCCTGAATTCCAGGAATCCGGAATGCAAGGGCTCCACTGTCCTGCGCTGTGACGAGGCTCCTGACGGCCCCAAATCCGTTGCAAGCCGCTCCGGCATCCTCTACATCAAGGTGACTTCTCCAAAGATGGAAGGTGTCACGGCTATGCTCGGAAGGGTCTTCGCCCCGCTCTATGCCAACAGAGTCCCGGTCACTCTTGCAAAGGCCACCGAGTCGGAAGTCTATCTGGTCCTTCCGGAGGAGGTTGACGGGCTTGCTCCGTCTCTGAAGTCCTTCGAGTCCTGGGCCGATGTCACCGTCTATCGCGACAAGGCCCTCATCTCGGTCATCGGCCGCAACATCGTCGGCCTCGAGGGACTGGGAGACAAGGTCATCGAGACCTCCGGCAAGGTCTATGTCGCAAACGTGAGCGCGAACATGCTCAGTGAAAACTTCGTAATCGACACGGAGAGGCTCGAGGACACCCTGGCCGGCATCCACGATTACATATTCGCAAACTGATATGCTTAAAGTCGTCATTTCCGGTTACGGCCGCATGGGCCATATGATTGAAGGCGTCCTTCAGGAAAAAGGCATCTGCTGCGCAGGAGCCAGCGAGGACATCGCCAGCTTCGACGACACTCTCGCAAAGGAGTGTGTATGTATCGATTTCACCAGTCCGGATGCTTTCAGGGCCAACTATCCTGTCCTGGCCTCCAAGTTCAAGGCTGTCGTCATCGGAACCACCGGATGGAACGACATCAAGGACGAGGTTGTCCGCTGCTTCGAGGAGAAGGGCACGCCGATGATATATTCATCCAATTTCTCCGTCGGGGTCAATGTGCTCTCCGCCGCCGTCGAGGTGCTCTCGAAGTATCTCGCAAAGGCGGGTGGCTACCAGCCGTACATCGTCGAAAAGCACCATATTCACAAACTCGACGCTCCGAGCGGAACGGCGAAGTCGCTTGCTGAAGTTGTTTCAGGACACTTCCCCGACAAGTTCGACGTCTCCTCCGTGAGGGTCGGTGAACTTGCCGGCATCCACACCGTGGGCTTCGAGGGGGCGAGCGACCGTATCACCATCGAGCACGAAGCCTTCTCCCGCAGGGGCTTTGCCGAGGGTGCGGTAGTCGCTGCGCAGATGACCGTGGGACTCAGCGGAGTCCACGAATTTAAGGAATTGTTTTTCAAAGAGTTATAATGATGCCTAAACTTTTGCTGAAGGGCTGCGGAACAGCCTTGGTCACACCGTTCCGGGACGGCAGGGTCGATTATGACGCCTACCGGGTTCTGGTCGGGAGGCAGTTGGAGGCCGGGATCGATTTCCTCGTCCCGCTCGGAACGACTGCCGAGACCCCCTGCCTTGACAACGCGGAGAAGTGCGAACTGATGCGGATTACCCGCGAGCTCTGCCCGGACATCCCGCTTGTGGCCGGGGCGGGGACCAATTCCCTCGCCCAGACCCTCGCCAACATCAGGATGCTCGGGGAATACGGCCCCGATGCCTATCTTGTCGTCGTACCGTATTACAACAAACCCACCCAGGAAGGAATCTATGAATATTTCAGGGCTGTCGCCGAATATTCCGACAAGCCGATAATCGTTTACAACGTCCCGGGAAGGACGGGTACCGACATGACTGCCGCCACCATCCTCCGGGTGGCACGGATTCCGGGGGTCATCGCCGTCAAGGAGGCTTCCGGCAATCTCGCCAAGATTGTGGATGTCATCAGGGAGGCTCCGGAAGGATTCTCCGTGTTCAGCGGCAATGACGACCAGACCCTGCCTTTGATGGCCTGCGGGGCGGCGGGCGTGATTTCCGTCGCTTCCAACATTGCTCCGAAGCAGATGGCCGGGCTTGTCAGGGCACTCCGTGAAGGAAAGCTCAAGGAAGCTGCCAAAGCCAACCTCGACCTCGTTCCCCTTTTCAAAGGCTGCTTCGTCGAGAGCAACCCTATCCCGGTGAAGGCGGCTCTCTCGCTGATGGGCTTCTGTACTCCGGAGATGCGCCTTCCGCTCACCTGCGCCGTTCCGGCTACTTTCGACACGATGAAAACGATAATTGAAGATTTGGGAATATGATGGATTTTTTTGAAATATGCCGCAAGCTCGAAAGCGGCGAAGTCCGGGTTGCACAGAAACAGGACGGAGTCTGGACGGTCAACGCGTGGGTGAAGGAAGCCATCCTTGAAGGCTTCCGGACAGGGAAACTCACCGACATGTCCGGGGGCCAGTTCTCATTCTTCGACAAGGACACCCTGCCGTTGAGGAAGTTTTCTCCGGAAGACAGGGTAAGAATCGTGCCGGGAGGAAGCAGTGTACGCTGCGGGTCCTACCTTGCACCATCCGTCATCATGATGCCTCCCGCCTATGTGAACATCGGAGCCTATGTGGACGAAGGAACGATGATCGATTCCCACGCCCTGGTAGGTTCCTGCGCCCAGGTCGGGAAACGTGTCCATATCTCCGCAGCATCCCAGATCGGGGGAGTCCTCGAACCGGCCGGAGCCCTTCCGGTCATTGTCGAGGACGATGCCTTCATCGGAGGGAACTGCGGTATCTATGAGGGTACGATTGTCGGCGAGGGCGCCGTTCTCGGTTCCGGAGTCATCCTTACGAAGGGCACCGCCCTTTACGATGCCACAACCGGTGAGTTCGTCCCGAAGAATGAGAGCGGAAGCACTGTGGTCCCGGCCGGAGCCGTTGTGGTGGCCGGAAGCCGTCCGATGAGCAAAGGTCCGGGGAAGGATGCCGGAATCTCCATCTACACTCCGGTGATTGTAAAATACCGCGACGGAAAGACTTCCGCCTCGGTCGAACTCGAATCCCTGCTCAGATAAGCGGTCACGGACCCGACATCAGATTTTACTTGAATAACCGACAAAGCGCCCGGCGATGATACAGCGTTTCAGCAAATACCACGGAGCAGGCAATGATTTCCTCATTGCCGACAACCGTGACGGGCATCTGGCCCTTTCGGAAGAACATATCAGGCATCTGTGCGACCGACACACCGGTTTCGGTGCTGACGGCGTGATGCTTCTTGAGGCCGGCTCCGGAAAGGATTTCAAGATGGTCTATTACAATCCTGACGGATCGGGCGGTATGATGTGCGGCAACGGAGGCCGCTGCATTGTCGCCTTTGCGGCCGATTGCGGAGCCGTCGCTCCAGATTCCGAAATCATATTCGAAGCCGCTGACGGCCTGCACGTGGCGAGCATTCCGGAGAGCACGGGGAAAGGGGAGAGGACCGTACGCCTGAAGATGAAGGATGTTTCGGGAATATCCTGCTATCCCGACGAGGATGCTTTTTTCCTTGACACCGGCACCCGGCACTATGTGAAATTCGTCTCCGGTCTGAAGGACTATCCGGTCCTGTCTGAAGGTCCGGTCATCAGGTATGACTCCAGATTCGCCCCGGCCGGGACCAATGTAAACTTCGTAGAGGCCGGCGCTTCGTCCGGCTCCACGGTTCTCGCAATCAGAACTTTTGAAAAAGGAGTTGAATATGAGACCCTTGCCTGCGGGACGGGCATTGTGGCAAGCGCGATGGCTTCTTATGTCCGCGGCGTGAGGCCTTCCGGAAGGGCAGGGGACGCTGTCGCATATTCAGTCAGGGCTGCCATCGCAGAGCTTTCCGTGGAATTTGTTCCGAGGCGGACTGACAGTATCTTCGAGGCTGCTGACGTGTTTCTTACCGGCCCCGCCTGTTTCGTGGGCAATGTCGAAGTCGAAATAGATTGATTTCAAACCCAATAAACTAATATGAAAAAGAATCAAGACTACAAGAATGCAGCTCTTGCTGCCCTGAAGGGGAACTGGTCTTCCGCTGTTCTGTTGATGCTGGTCTATGGTGCCATCGCTCTCGTTGGGTTTTCTCCCTCTGTTTTTTCCGAGATAAAACTGGCATTGAATCCTTCCGCCAGCGGTTTCTTCATCACTCATGGCGGCACCGGTACCGCTTTGGTGTATCTCCTTGAATTGCTGCTGATCTATCCTCTTCTGAAGGGACTCTACAATGCCTTCAACAGACTTCTTGTAAACGGTGACGCCGACCTCGTCAGAGGAATGTTCAAGTCGGCTTTTACCAAATACTGGCGCACCGTTCTGGCAACCTTGCTGCAGTTCATCTACATCCTCCTCTGGAGCCTTCTGCTCATTGTTCCGGGTATTATCAAGGCTTTCTCTTATGCAATGACCTGGTTCATTCTTGAAGACGAGCCTGATCTTTCTCCGAACAAGGCCATCGAACTCAGTATGGCAATGATGAAAGGCCGCAAGTTCGATTTTTTCTATCTGGCGCTCAGTTTCATCGGCTGGGGAATCCTGTCAGTCTTTACTTTGGGTATCGGAGCCCTCTGGCTCGGTCCTTACATGTACGCATCTTTCGCAGCATTCTATCAGGATGTCAAGGCTGATTTCATAGCCAAGAAGAATCTTGCCGCCGCTCCAGCCGCACCAGCCGCCCCTGCTGAGCCAGTTGCTGCCGAGCCTGCTGCTGCCGAGCCTGCTGCCGCCCCTGCTGAACCGGCTGCTTCGGAAACTGCCTCCGCCCCTGCTGAACCGGCAGAGACCTCCGTCCGGGAACCTGAGACCCAGGCTCCGGCTATCAAGGATGTGAAAATTGAGAATCCGGAGGATTATATGCCTAAATAAGCCCCTCCGGGATGGACATAACTATTGTCCCGGATTCTTCGTCAACGGACAGGATCAGATCTTCGTGGAAAGGAAGCATCGCCTGTCCGTTGTCCGTTTCCACGTACAGGCACGGATTGCCGGGGATGTCTTCGTAGCCGGAGACGGTTCCGGCAGGATGACCGGACTGGTCAAGAACAGTCCATCCGACAATGTCGTCCAGCGTCAGTTCATCCCCGTCTTCCCCGTAGCCGGCAATGGCTTCCGGCTTTGCGTAAAGATCTCTGCCGACAATCTCCTCGGCATCATTCAAGTTGCTGACCCCGGTCAGACGCATCAGCGCCCTGACAGAGCCTCTCCTTGTGAATGAGTCAATGAAAAAAGGAACCGGCAGTCCATCGAAAATGATGAACACCGGTTCTGTAGTTTTTAAAGTCTCAGGTCCGATCTCGCGGAAGCCGACAAGGACTTCGCCTTCGGTACCGTTCGACTTCAGTACCCGGGCGATTCTCAGAAGTTCTGATTCTGCCCCGGACATAGGCTTAGGCCTCTGCAGGTGCCTCTGCTTCTTCTGCGGCAGCAGCCTCTTCGGCTGCCTTTGCAGCAGCTGCCTCCTCGGCGGCTTTGGCGAGCTCTTCAGCTTTCTTTGCGATAGCCTCAGCCCTTTCTGCATTTACCTTCTTCTCGGCTTCGAGGGCTGCCTTGGCCTTGGAAGCTGCGTCTTTTGCAAGACCGTCCTTCTTTGCGGCCACCTTGGCATCTTTCTGAGCCTTCCAGGCGTTCCACTTCTGGTCAGCCTGCTCCTGGGTGAGCGCTCCCTTTGCTACACCACCGTCAAGATGGTTTCTGAGGAGGACTCCCTCGTAAGAGAGGATTCTGCGGGCGACGAGAGTAGGTTCGGCACCGACCTTGAGCCATGCAAGAGCCCTTTCGCTGTTGAGAACGATGGTTGCAGGATTGGTGTTCGGGTTGTAGGAGCCGATCTGCTCGATGAAACGTCCGTCGCGTGGTGCGCGACTGTCTGCCACAACAATGTGGAAGAATGCGAAATTCTTCTTTCCGTGGCGCTGAAGTCTGATTTTTACAGCCATTGTGAATCTGTCATTAAGTTGTTGTAATAAAACCGTTTGTCTTCAACTCGTGAAGAACGTGCAAATATAATCAGAATTTTTATGAAAAAAAATTTTGCACTTTGATATTTTGTTCATACATTTGCAATCCCAACGAATTGGGAAACATATTGCGGTAGTGGTGAAATGGTATACACGCTACTTTGAGGGGGTAGTGGGCGTTAGCCCGTGTGAGTTCGACTCTCACCTACCGCACAAAACAGAGAAGTCAATACTTCTCTGTTTTTGTTTTATCCCCTTTCGGACGCAACTTCTGGTATAAAGGGTATAAGGTATAATGGACATTTACGGTTGGTGGAACTCTATTTAACTGAATGATACATTGATACTGGTTGATGGGCTTGGGAGTAAATATATGCAATCCGGCAATTAATTCATAATAATCTACCTTCGGATGAATTACCTGTCGGTGGTTATAAATACGCAAGAGGGTGAAAGAAATAGTCAATTTGACTTTTCTGTCACCCTCTCTATCTCCATTATGAGCGCTATCTGCAAGCGAGGATTATTGCAATGGCTCGACATTGCTCTCTGATAAGGAAGAAATCCTCGCCTGTGCCCCGCATGCCATCAATAAGCCAATGAAAAATTGTGACATGACGACCTCAAATAATGCTTTCAAGAGATATTCTTGGTAAAAATCAGGTACTTCAGAACCTGACACCAATGCTAATTCCTAAAAAGGATGTCTGGATATAGTCTTTTCCTACATATTCTTTGATTTTAAAGCCGACGAAGCTTCTTGAGGAAACATACAAGCGGCTTTCAATGCAGCCCATCCCAAGTGCTTTTCCATTGACGCTGTCAGAATAGCGGTCCCACAGATAGCCGCCTCCCAATGTGACCAGTGTTTCAAAATTTGTCAATCCTTTATTCCGGATTATCCTGGAGATACCAAGATCGGCAATATCTGACCGATGGGTTTTCCAGTCATTGCCGACTCCAACAGAGAACCCGGCACGGACAGACCAGTTCGGATGGAATCTGTAACCGAATTCGGTAGCATAGAAATCCATCAAGCCTCCATCTCCGGAAAAGAGTTGTCCTCCAATAGCCAAGTCAAATTTCTTCGGATTGGCATCATAGGAAAAATCCTGTGCAATTGAAATCATGCTTGAAGCGCAGAGCACGATGAGAAGTAAATACAATCTTTTCATTTTGTTGTGTTTTTATGGGAGCAAAGGTATCCATTATCCTTTTTCCCAGCAAAAAAATAGTTTGAAAATCGTAAATCTCAACGGGTTGGAAATCAGCTGGTTAAGCGTCTGAAAGTTTGCAGGGCTTCCGAAGCGTCCTTAGTTCCCTGTTTCTTCCTCGATAATCTCTTCCTCCTCAGGCTCCTCTTCTTCCAATTCCTCCTCAAAGATCCATAAGCCTTTGCTGCAAATCAAGACATCCAATCCGGATTTGAGTATTACTTTTGCCGAAGAAGAGATGTCGGAATTTTGAATCAAACCAATAGCCTGCGTTTGATAATCCAGAATATCCTCAGTCTCGGTCAGCTGGGAAACACCCTCGATATAATTCTTGACGATTGGGAAATATCCCGTATATTCTGGATAAGTTACCGTTAATGAATCGAAATCGGCTTCATTCTCGAGGGTACAAGCTTCAAAAATCTCATCCTCTGATTCGCAACGCTCAATGTCAGAATCATCCAAACCGTACCAAATAGCGACACGTCCTATAGACAGGTTGGCAATAGTGGTATTGCTCATCAAGGCGAGGCTGTCGCCGTATTCTTGAGTGAGAGAGATAATCACTTTATTGTGTAAAGTTCCAAGTTGATTTCCAAGCAAATCATCAATACAGACATCCTCTTCCAGTTCACAATCATAACTCAATTCATTACCATTCTCATCGTATCCTACGAAAGAAGTGGTAGCATAGATACTGTTGCCATTTGTTGATGGCGGGTTGTTGTTCTGGGAGTGATTATTATCATCAAATGCTTTCCCTATCTTATAAGACTTCACAGAGGATGCAACCCCCATTCCAAGGCCAGTCCATCCGCCTCCAATGAGCCACCCAATGATTGCTCCAACAGCGTCTGAACCAGTGATTGACCAGAACCTCGGCCAACTCCAACTACCTGATTTCGTTGCTGCTACCTGGAACTGGGTGTTCAGGGCGAGGAACTCGGAATTCAGCTTTTGCAGTGCGAGTTCTTCGTTCGGAATAGATGGAACATCTTGTTGGATGCAATCTAAAGTGTCCAATTTCTCCTTAGCGCTCCAGTCACTATTCGAAGGATAGACTGTCTCGGTTTGTTCGCAAGAAACAAAAAGGAGAAACACTCCAATTTCAAGAATACGTAAAAGAACTTTTCTCATAATTACAAATTAATTAAAATAGGAACCGAAATGAAATTGGAACCAAAGCCGGGAATCGGCCTTCCAC
>JBJEJV010000028.1:0-3585 GCA_051878295.1 Candidatus Cryptobacteroides sp. | reverse complement strand
ATCTTGTAATTTTACACTTACCTCGTTGTAATCTCTCAGTATTGTCAATGAACTTGCGCTTCTTCCGAAGCGGATTGCAAAGGTAGGCATTTTTCTTTTATCCGCAAATATTTTTACACTTTTTTTATCACTTTTTCCAAATTTTCTTCTTTTGGGCCATTTATACTTATCTTTGCACACCTTTATATATTATACGCACCATATTATATTATTGAAGACTGCAACAACATCATGTCAGAACAAAGAAAGGGACTTCCCGAGAATGCTCAGAGAGAGCTGAGACCGGGCGAAGAGTACAAGCCGCTCCTCGGAGCGGACAGGCAGTGGGCGGAGATCACGCCATATTCAGTGACCGTCGGCCTGCTGATGGTGGTGATTTTTTCAGCGGCGGCAGCCTATCTCGGGCTGCGCGTGGGACAGGTATTCGAGGCGGCGATTCCCATCGCCATCATCGCCGTGGGTCTGACGAGCGCCCTGGGGAAGAAGGACGGACTGGGACAGAACGTCATCATCCAGTCTATCGGAGGCTGCTCGGGGGCGGTAGTGGCAGGTGCCATATTCACACTGCCCGCCATCTACATCCTCGGAGTCGAGGTCAATTTCATGCAGATGTTCCTTTCTTCGCTGCTGGGCGGCGTGCTGGGCATCCTGTTCCTCATCCCTTTCAGGAAATACTTCGTCAGCGAGATGCACGGGAAATATCCTTTCCCCGAGGCCACTGCGACGACCCAGATACTCGTCAGCGGCGAGGGCGGAGGCAAAGGTGCGGGAACACTGCTGGTCAGCGGACTGATAGGTGGTCTGTATGACTTCATCGTGAGCACCTTCGGAGCCTGGTCGGACACGGTAAGCACGACTGTGACTTCGATAGGGCAGACTGTAGCCGACAAAGCGAAGGTCCTTCTGAAAATCAACACCGGGGCGGCAGTCCTCGGCCTGGGCTACATAGTCGGTCTCAAGTACGCATTCATCATCTGCTGCGGCAGCTTCCTGGTGTGGCTGGTGATAATCCCGCTGATGAACGTAATCTGGGGCGGGCAGGTCATCGACCTGATGAACACCGGGCTTACTACGACCATCGCCGAGATGAGTCCTGACCAGATTTTCCGGACCTACGCAAGGCACATCGGAATCGGAGGCATCGCGACCGCCGGCATCATCGGAATCATCAAGTCCTTCGGTGTCATCAAGTCCGCAGTCGGTCTGGCTGTCGGAGAATTCAGGCGCAAGGGCGGAAACCGGGAGGCCGTGGAGCGCACCCAGGAGGACATACCTATGAAAACCGTAGTGTTCGGCATAATCATCGCCCTGCTTGCGGTCTTCGCTTTCTTCGCCTTTGGAGGAGTGGTCCAGAACATCTGGCAGGCTCTGGTCGGACTGCTGATAGTGGCCGTGATTTCTTTCCTGTTCACGACCGTAGCGGCCAATGCGATTGCCATCGTGGGAACCAACCCGGTCAGCGGAATGACTCTGATGACCCTGATTGTGGCGGCCATCATACTGGTTGCAGTAGGACTCAAAGGCAATGCGGGAATGGCCGCAGCGCTGGTCATCGGCGGAGTCGTCTGCACCGCTCTTTCAGTCGCAGGCTCGTTCGTCACCGACCTGAAAATCGGTTACTGGATTGGAACCACGCCTAAGAAGCAGGAAATCTGGAAGTTCGTGGGAGTCGCGGTGGCTGCGGCGACAGTCTGCGGAGTGATGCTCGTGCTCAACAAGACCTACGGATTCGTCGGCGAGGATGCCCTCGTGGCCCCTCAGGCCAACGCGATGGCCGCAGTGATCCAGCCGATGATGAACGGAGGCGGCGCACCGTGGCTGCTCTACGGCATCGGAGCCGTGCTTGCGGTGGTGCTCACCATATTCAAAGTGCCAGCCCTCGCCTTCGCTCTCGGAATGTTCATCCCTATCGACCTGAACCTTCCTCTCCTTGTGGGCGGAGCAATCTCCTGGTTCGTCAGCACGCGTTCGTCCGACAAGGCCCTCAATGACGCAAGGCTCAACAAGGGAACGCTCATAGCCTCCGGATTCATCGCCGGCGGCGCCCTTATGGGAGTGGTGAGCGCCCTGCTGAAGTTCTTCGACATCGACTGGTTCCTCTCCGGCTGGAACGCCTCCTACGGGGAGATGATAGCCATCGTCCCGTTCATCGGCATCATCATCTATATGACAGTTTCTTCACTGAAAGCAAAAGCAGAACAATAATATGGAAAATATTCTTGACCGTTTCCTGAGGTATGTCGCAATCGACACCCAGTCCGACGAAAACTCCGAAAGCCAGCCTTCCACCCCGAAACAGCTGAATCTTCTCTCGCTCCTATGCAGGGAGCTCCGGGAGATGGGAGTGGAAGCGACGCTCGATGAATATGGCTACGTGACGGGACGCATCCCTTCGAATATGGAGGGGACGGGTGACGGGGCTGCTGCGGGTGCCGGGAAGGCGGTGCCGGCGGTGGGCTTCATCGCACACGTGGACACGGCGCCAGATGCCTCCGGCGCGAACATCAAGCCCCAGATAATCAATGAATATGACGGTGGCGACATCGCACTCTCCGGAGTCCCGGGGCTGATGCTCAAGCCGTCCGAGTTCCCGGAGCTCCTCGGATATGTCGGCCAGAAACTTGTCACGACGGACGGCACGACCCTCCTGGGGGCAGACGACAAGGCCGGCGTGGCAGAGATAATGGACGCGGTCCAGTACATCACTTCCCATCCTGAATTCAAGCACTGCGAGCTGTGGATCGGCTTCACCCCGGACGAGGAAATCGGCAGGGGCGTGGTGAAGTTCGATGTGGAGAAGTTCGGGGCTGACTATGCCTACACGATGGATGGCGGGGAGGTCGGCGAACTGGAGTTCGAGAACTTCAACGCGGCCAGCGCCTCTGTACGCATCCAGGGCTGCAACGTTCACCCGGGCTACGCCAAGGGCAAGATGAGGAACGCCCTCCAGATTGGAATGGAGCTGAATGCTCTCCTGCCTTCCTGGCAGCGGCCTGAGCACACCGAGGGCTACGAGGGCTTCTTCCACCTGATCGGGATGAAGGGCTCGGTCGAGGAGGCCGAGATGACTTGGATCATCCGTGACCACGACCGGGCGAAGTTCGAGCAGAAGAAGGAGGCCCTCCTGCGCTGCTGCGGATTCATTGACGGGAAGTACGGTGCAGGCACGGCCACTCCGACCGTCAAGGACCAGTACTACAATATGCGTGAAATGGTCGAGCCTCACTACCACATCATCGAGAAGGCGATGCGGGCCATGGAGGCTGCCGGTGTCAAACCGAAAGTCCAGCCTATCCGCGGAGGCACCGACGGAGCCAACCTGAGCTTCCGCGGCCTCCCTTGTCCCAACATATTCGCAGGCGGCCTGAACTTCCACGGCAAGATGGAGTTCCTCCCCGTCCCGTCGATGGAAATCGCCTCCCGCGTCATCCTGAACATCATCACCGAGTTCACCCGCTAAAGCCCTGCCCGGCCCGGGGAGGGAATATTCGGAGCGAAGATTGCTTTACACAGGCCGGGCTCGGCGGGAGGAGCCGGGACTATTTGGCGGAGAGGTGCTTTTCCCAGGCCCAGGCGGAGGCGAGG
>JBJEJV010000027.1:0-16189 GCA_051878295.1 Candidatus Cryptobacteroides sp. | reverse complement strand
TCTCCATCGCCGACGGGGCCGGAGGGACCAGGTCATCAAGACTCAGGTCCGTGACGGGATTGGCGGCAGTCCGGGAGCTGGCGGCAAGACCATCGGCGTTCCGCTGGGGCGGGGCCGTGCGGAGGGTGTCCGTGAGGGTCGTGCCACGGAGGTACGTGCCCTGGGAAATGGAGAGGGCGGTACGGGCAGGGCTGATCCCGGTCAGGAGCAGGAGGAGAATTGCGGATAGGGTAATGTACTTCATAGGTAAAGCGAGCTGTAAATTCGGCAAATATTGACGAAAAGATACATTTTTCGCAAGTTAAAAAATTTTGACATTATGAATGTAAAAAACATAGACTATCTTTGCGAATATGAAGAAATACAGGAACATATCGACTTTTTCCGGAATCCTCGCCATCCTCCTTGCAGGGATGGTCTGCCACGATGCCCGCGCCCAGTTCACCGCTTCCGGCAGCGAACCATTCCGGATCAGATGGAAGAGCATCGACTCGCCGTCTTTCCGCATCATCTATCCTGAAAAGATGGATTCACTGGCCAGGGTTTACGGACGGGAACTCGAGGCAGCAAGGATTCCTCTCGGAATGTCTTCCGGCTACGCACCGGGAAGCGTGTACCGGAAGAAGATGCCTGTCGTCCTTCATCCATTCCATGCGACGGCCAACGCTTCGGTAACCTGGGCACCGAGAAGAATGGACATCTACACTGTCTCCGACCCGTTCTCGCCTGACGGAACTCCATGGCCAAGAGACCTCGCCCTCCACGAAGGACGTCATCTCTCCCAAATGCAGTTTACCGGTGACGGATTTCTGTTCAAGACAATGAGAGTCCTCACCGGTGAAGCGGTAGCGGGTGCCCTATCCGCCATATTCCCGGGACCCGCTCTCCTTGAAGGAGATGCAGTTGTCGCCGAAACGGCACTGTCGGAAGCCGGACGCGGCAGGGAATATTCATTCCTCAACTATATGGTGCCCGCCTTCGACTGCGGGGACTGGAGGGACTACTGGAAGTGGACCAACAGGTCTCTGACCAGGTACTCTCCGGACTACTATCGCGGCGGCTATATGCTCGTTGCCGGAACAAGGGTCTTCTTCGACGACCCGTTGTTTATGGAAAACTATCTGCGCAGGACAAAGAACCTGCGCTTCTTCGGACTCCAGCACGAGGTCAGAGCCGTCTCCGGAATGAAGTTCAAGAAGGCCTTCCGCAGCATCCAGGAGAGTTTTCAGGAAATATGGGCCGAGGAGGCGGCACTTAGGGCTCCTTTCCAGGAGATGACCCAAATCAGTCCTGTCCCGGTCTTTCACACCACCTACGGAGGTACTGCCAGCGACGGGGAAGGACGGCTCTATGCGAGAAAATCAAGCCTTGACAGGGGAGGCTCGCTGGTCAGGATCTGCCCGGACGGCAGCGAGGAAAGGCTCAGGTCTTTCGCAAGCGGGGTCAGCCCTCTGAAGACCGATGCCGCAGGCGGAAAAATCTGGTGGAGCGAGATAAGGAACGATGTCCGATGGGATTTGAAACAAAGTTCCGACATCAGATACATCAGCCTCGACAAGCCGTCGAAAGCATACACCCTTACCAAAGGCAGGAAATATTTCAACCCGGCACCCTCGCCTGACGGAAGTCTGCTTGCTGTCTGTGAATATGCCGATGACGGGCGGTATTCCGTCCGGCTGCTCGACTCCGCCTCTGGAGAAGTCTCTGCATCCTATCCAATGCCGGACGGCATCCAGCCGCTGGAGTCAGCCTGGATCGGAAAGGACCTTTTCATCTCCGGCCTGCTCGAACAAGGTTACGGAATATTCCGAATCAAGGGGCTTGCCTACGACGGGAAGGCCGAACTTGAAACTGTCGCCGAGCCCTGCCACAGCGTGATATCGAGTCTGGGAATATGGCCGGGCAAAACCTGCCTGACCTTCGTTTCGGACCGCTCCGGAGTGGACGAACTGTACTCCCTCGACATCTCCGACGGCACTTTCACCCGGGTGACTTCCACAAGATACGGCATCAGCGACCCTTGCTTCAATCCTTCCGGAGACACCCTGTACTTCTCCTCCCTCGCGTCCTCGGACAACCCCGAAAGGTACACCCGGGGCTATATGATCTGCTCCACAGCAGCCGAAAGACTGGTTTCGGGGCCGGCAGAAATCGGCAAGGTGCACGATTTCCCGGTTGCAAGCGCCCTGAGCGCCCAGGAAAAGGCCCTCGCCACGCAGGGCACCGCAGCGGATTCCGCTGAGTTCTCGGAGCCGAAGAATTATTCAAGGGTCAGGCTCCCGCATATTCATTCCTGGCTGCCGCTTTATGTCACCTACGACGACCTGATGAACCTGAGTCTGGACGTGGTGAATCAGATGGTGCAGCCCGGCGTGAGCATATTCTTTCAGAGCCTTGCAGGCTCAGGCTACGGAATGGCGGGTTACAGCCACCACAAGGACCTTTACAGCGACGACGGAAAATGGAGGGACGGGCTGCATCTGGAATATACCTGTACCGGATGGTTTCCGCAGTTCGAATTCGGACTGGATGTCAACGAAAGGGACAGGATGCAGGTCAGAAGATACCTGACGGAAAAGGACGGGGTTACGAGATTCCTTTCCGGAGGCTCGCTGATGGACAATTCCGTGTCGCTTGAAGGGTCTGTGAAGGTTTATGTGCCCCTGGACTTCTCCGGCGGCGGCATTTCAAGGGGTCTGGTTCCTCAAATCAAATGGTCCGCCAACAATGACCTGTACGACGACCTTGTTTACAGGATGAACTATGACGAGGAAAAGGAAAGCTATGTGAACACGGAGATAATGGGCGAAGGCGGCAATTCCTTCATGAACCTGCTCACGATGTCGGTAAGGGGCTACATCACAAGGAATATGGGAGCATCCCAGGTCTTC
Organism: Candidatus Cryptobacteroides sp.; assembly: GCA_051878295.1. Lineage (GTDB taxonomy): Bacteria > Bacteroidota > Bacteroidia > Bacteroidales > UBA932 > Cryptobacteroides. The sequence continues at coordinate 13,298 of JBJEJV010000027.1, read as the reverse complement.
CCTACTCTCGGAATCGGCGCCGAGGCCGGCCTGAGGACCAGGCCAGGCCACTCAAGGTCCTACAAGAGCGGCTTCTATCTCTACACCTACGGCTACCTTCCGGGTCTGGGCCGGCTGCACGGAATCAAGCTGACAGCCTCCTACGAAAAAACCTTCGGCAAGTCTGCCTACAGCCTGCCTGAGGTGGTCGTGTCGAGGTCGCCGAGAGGCTTCGTCAACTCCTCCCTGCAAAGTTATCTAAGCCGGAACTACCGCTCGAGAACCGGGGTCACCATCGACTACGCCATTCCTTTCGGTGCGGTTGACTGGTCTTTCCTCAGCCCGCTCGCCTACATCAGGAATTTCACCCTCACCCCGTTCTGCGATGTTTCCTACAACACCTACGGCAGCATCAAGGAACTGAACATCGGCAACGATCTGGTAAGAAACGAGACCCTTTGCAGTGTCGGGGCAGACCTGAGCGTCAATCTCGGCAATTTTCTCTGGTTCCCGTTCGACACGGAATTCGGAGTCCGTTATGCCAGGAACTTCTGGAACACCCTTGAACAGGAAGGTGTCAGCAACCTCAAACGGAACCACGTCTCCTTCTTCTTCAACATAGATTTCTGAAAAGGCTTCTGACTGGCTCTATCTGAAGAAGGAATCGACCCAGTCCGAATCCACTTTCGGGAATCCCCCGGCCGGTCTGACAGAGGGGTTGCGCCTGAGGATTGCGGCACAGTCTTCATAGACATTGAAGCCAACTCCGACGCACTGCATGCTGCCGTCTTTAGGATAGCTGAAAATCAGTTCGTTGTCCGGCCCTTCGAGCCTGAAGAACTTCATTGCGGCATCCAGCGCCGACTTGTCGCCGTTCTGGGCCATTTCCAGCTTGGTCACATGCTTGCAGATTTCCATCACGCAATCATCAAGACCGGCATCGAAGATGTTGACCTTCTCCAGAAGTGTACCGGCATCGTCCACCCGTCTGAGGGTGTAGTCTTCAAGAGCATCGGCAATGTCCGCCGACCGGGATTCAAGGGCCTTCTCCATCTCCGGCGGAACGCTGCCGGGAGGAAGCAGATAGACCATCAGCCGGCTGTCCGGGTCGTGATACAGCAGGGGCCCCGCGCTGACCAGATTCTGAGTTCCGCAGTTGGGACAGGTCCATACAAAGAGGGAACCGTCCTTGACTCCAGCCTTAAGTTCAGGATTGTCCTTCACGTTGATTCGTTCCGGAATGGAAACGGCCTGCCTTGTTCCGCAGGAAGCACATCCGCATATCGGCATATTCGTTCTGGTTTTTGTCAAATTATCACTTGTCGAGTTTTTTCCACACTTTGTACATCAGCGCACCCCAGGCGAGGAAGAGGAGCACATAGACCACATAGGGGAGACGCGCTTTGTAGCCTATGCTCTGTTCGTACTTCTCAAACTCGGGGATGTCCGCATAGTAATAGGCCCCGGCACCGAAATCAAGTTCGTCCTGGAGACCTATTCTGTTGAACATTATGTAGAGGACAGCGAGCAAGGTGACGACCACGAATGTGATGGTCAGAACCTTGCCCGCTATTTTGAGTTTCATTGTCTATCAGTCAAGTACAGGAATCGGGAAGAACTTGCCGGAAAGGAGGAACCACACCGCGAACAATGTGAGGGCGATGTTGAACAGCTGTCCGACGACGTAGAGCCAGAGGACCTTTCCGCCCTGCATCTGTTTGATGATTTCCTTGAAGTTGGTGTCAAGGCCGATACTGGTGAACGCGAGGACGAATGCCCAGTTCTTGTACTGGTCGAGGACCTTGTTGATGGCGCCGACCTGATCGGAACCGAAGACAGGCATAATTACGAAGGAAGCCACCAGTGAGGCGATGAAGAAACCGAGGATGAACTTAGGGAAGCGGGTCCAGATTTCGCCTGCACCGACTTTCTGCGTCCCCGTCTTGTCAACTCTCGTAGCAAAGAACACAGCCACGAAGAAAGCGATGAATCCGATCAGGATGTTCTGGATCATCTTGACCAGTACGGCAGCCTTTTCAGCCTCGCCGCCCAGGGTGGAACCTGCGACAGCAACCGCTCCGGTGGAATCCACGGTGCCTCCGATGAGGGCTCCGCCCATTATCGGAGACATCCCCGTAGCCTTGATGATCATAGGCTCGAAGACCATCATCAGCACTGTGAATATGATGGAAATCGACACGGCCATCGTCAAATCGGTCTTCTTGCAGTTGGAAGCGGCACCGGTAGCGATTGCGGCGGAAGTACCGCAGACGCTGGTAGCGGAAGCAAGAGTGATGACCAGAGGCTTGTTGTCGATTTTCATGACATGGACACCGAGCCACCACATAAAGAGGATGACGATAGGAGTCACTATCCACGCGATACCCAGGCCGTAGAGACCGAATTTGGCGATGTTGGAGAACAATACCGAGAATCCCATTATGACCAGACCTGTCTTGATGTAGAATTCTGTCTTGATTGCAGGCTTGAGCCACTCCGGCACCCCGACGGTGTTGGAAATCAAGAGGCCTATGAGAAGTGCCCAGAATGCCCATTCGAGATAGCGGTTGAGGGTGAATTCGGCGCTGACGAGTCTGACGATCAGGGAAATGACGAACAGGGCGATGAATGCAGGAATATATTTACGTATGCTTTCGCCCTGAAGTTTGACACCGAGGGTGAAGAGTGTTCCAAGAGTTATGAAGGTGACAAGGAGCTTCCTCCAGAAAGCCAGTGAAGCCAGCTGTTCCCCGAGAGGAACCACTTTGGCGGCGGCAGCTTCGGAAAGGTTTTCACCCAAAGTCCATGTAGCGAACTTGACAGCCGAGAAATCGAATGCCTTGGTAAGCACAGCAAAGCAGGCAATGATGATGACAATCGCACCGATCCATATTGCCTGCCAGTCTTCTTTTGCCCAGAATGCCGGGACAGCCTTTTTATTTTCCATATTCTTGAATTAGTATGATGTCTTACTATTTCTGCAAAGATATTACTATTTTATGAGAAAGCAAGGCTTCCGGAGCGACATTGTGTCCAAAACGGACGGAAGAAGAACTTCCCTCCGGCTCCCCGGCACTACGGGAAGCGGATTCCCCCGCAGGCATCCGGCCCCGGAAGAATCCGCATAAAATTCTGAGTGTGAATGGTTCTACTGGAGTTTTCTGGCTCCGTCGCTGATCACTACGTCGTAGATCTTTGGAGAGTGGCCGAATTTCCCGGTGAACTGCTCCTTGACGGCGGAAATGAATCCGTCATAGAGTTCATCCTTGACGAGGTTGATCGTGCATCCTCCGAAACCGCCGCCCATCACCCTGGATCCGGTAACGTCACACTTGCGGGCAAGGCGATTGAGGAAGTCGAGTTCCTCGCAGCTGACCTCATACAGTCTTGACAGGCCGAAATGGGTCTGGTACATCATCTCGCCGACAGTCTCGTAGTCCCCTCTCTCAAGGGCGTCGCAGACGTCGAGGACCCTCTGCACCTCGCCGATGACATATTCGGCGCGGATGAAGTCCTCACCGGAGATTTCCGAACGGACTTCGTCGAGCCAGACTCTCTTCGCGTCGCTGAGGAATTCCACTTCCGGATGGTTCCTGGCAATGGCCTTTGCCGCCCTTTCGCAGGATTCGCGGCGCTTGTTGTAGGCGGAGGAAGCGAGTTCATGCTTCACGCAGGAATCCACGAGCACGAGCCTGTAGCCTTCCGGATTGAAAGGGAAGTATTTGTACTCAAGAGTCTTGCAGTTGAGGCGGATAAGGCTTCCGGCCTTGCCGAAAATGGAAGCGAACTGATCCATTATGCCGCATTTCACACCACAGTAGTTGTGCTCGGTGGACTGGCCTATCTTGGCGAGGGTGAACTTGTCGATGCCATTGTCGAAGATGGTGTTGAGAGCGAAAGCGAAGGTGCTCTCGAGGGCTGCGGACGAAGAAAGTCCGGCTCCGAGAGGCACGTCACCGGCGAACACGGTGTCGAATCCCTCAACCTTCCCGCCGCGCTTGACGGTTTCGCGGCAGACTCCGAAGATGTAGCAGGCCCACTGCTGTTCCGGCTTGTCCTCTTCGGCAAGACCGAATTCGACGAATTCGTCATAGTCCAGCGAATATGCCCTGACCTTCGCGGTGCCGTTCGGCTTGATTTCGGCGACGATGCCGCAGTCGATGGCTCCCGGAAAGACATATCCTCCGTTGTAGTCAGTATGTTCACCTATCAGATTGATTCGTCCGGCAGACGCGAACATTTCTCCGTCGCATCCGTAAAGGGTGCGGAATTTTTCCTGAATCTGTTCTTTCATTGCAATGTTGGTTATCAGTATGTCACAAAAATATGAAAATGAAAATAAAAGAACAAGTCCGCTTTACTCAATTCGGACCCTCCTCCCCTACGGACAGGAGGACGGGGCGGTGGTCGCTGACCCCTCCGATGTACCTCGGGCCGGAGAAGGTACGGTACGGCTTTTCTCCCCCGTACATCGAATCCCTGACGGTAAGGAAGGGGATGTCGGGTATCTTCATCCCGTCCCCGACCCTCCGTGCGATTGCCTTGGAGACGAAGAAAAGGTCGATGAGATCCCATTTGCCGTTGTATTTGATGGTCCCGAGGCCTTTTTCGTGAAGAGGAAGGGCAAGGCTCTCCAGCGGCTCCCCCGCCCCGTCCCGGCATCCGGTCAGAATCCGGAAGGCAGGATTGTCCGGAGTGTCATTGAAGTCCCCCATACAGATGATGTTCCGGATGCCCGAGGCCTGGAGCGAATCCGTCGCCGCCCTGAGGCGTTCGAGGGCCGCCACGCGCTTCGGGGCCGAGCCGCTGCCGTATTTGGAAGGATGGTGGTTGACGAGGATGGCCACGGTGTCGTCGCCGGAGGTGGTGAAAGTCGCGAGCAGGATGTCCCTTGTCGGCAGGATCCTCCCCGAGGAATCCGGGACGTGCAGGGCTGCCTCCGACAGGGGCTTCAGGGAGGAGCGTCGGTAGAGCAGGGCCACGTCTATCCCCCTTGGATCAGGGGACTCGAAATGTATGAAGGAATAGTCGAGCCTCCGGAGAACGGTGCCGTCGAGGAGGCGGTCGAGGACGAAGGCGTTCTCCACTTCCGCCACTCCGATGAGGTCCGGCAGACGGCCCTCGGTGTCCGCGACCAGAAGAATGGTCTTGGCTATGGCCTCGCATTTGGTCTGGAACTTACTCCTGCTCCAGTGTCTGGACCCGAAGGACGAAAATTCCTTGTCGGAACTGCTCGCGACGGTGGAGTCCGCCCGCCAGTCAAAGAAGTTCTCGAGATTCCAGAACATCACGGAAAGCCTCCCTGAACAGCTCCCCCGCAGAAGCGGGAGGAACAGCAGGGCGAGGACGGCCAATGAATATGCGGACGGCTTCTTCATATTCACAAATCTGAAAAAATAAAAGGTACAATGCTTTTAGAAACGTAAATAATATGTCGTATCTTTGCTGCGGAAACATTGGTTTCCTTTAAAAATCATCAGAAAATGTCTTTAAAATGCGGAATAGTCGGACTTCCGAATGTAGGCAAGTCCACCTTGTTCAACTGTGTCAGCTCCGGAAAAGCCCAGAGCGCGAATTTCCCTTTCTGTACCATCGAACCGAATCTGGGTTCCACCAATGTTCCGGACAGGCGGCTTGAAGTCCTGACGGAGATGTGCAAACCCAAGAGCGTGGTCCCGGCCACCGTGGACATCGTGGACATCGCCGGTCTGGTCAAGGGTGCGAGCAAGGGCGAGGGGCTCGGCAACCAGTTCCTTGCGAACATCCGTGAGACCGACGCCATTCTCCACGTGCTACGCTGCTTCGATGACGACAATGTGGTCCACGTGGACGGAAGCGTCAATCCGGTCAGGGACAAGGAGGTGATTGACACCGAACTCCAGATAAAGGACCTGGAGACGGTCGAGGCCCGTCTTGCCAAGACCATGAAGCAGGCCCAGACAGGGGGAGACAAGGAAGCCAAGAAACTTGTGGCTCTTCTCCTGCGCTACAAGGAAGCCCTCGAACAAGGCCGGAACTGCAGGAGCGTGGAGCTTGTCAACGAGGAGGAGGAAACCCTCGCCCGCGACCTTTTCCTGCTGACGAACAAACCGGTTCTCTATGTCTGCAATGTCGATGACGCTTCTGCCGTGGACGGCAACAGGCACGTCGAGGCAGTCCGCGAGGCCGTCAAGGACGAGGATGCCCAGATTCTGATAATTTCGGCCAAGACGGAATCCGAAATCGCCGAGATGGAAAGCTATGAGGACAGGCAGATGTTCCTCGAAGAGATGGGGCTCGAGGAGTCCGGGGTGGTACGTCTTATACAGAGTGCATATTCATTGCTCGGGCTTCAGACTTTCTTTACCGCCGGAAGCGACGAGTGCCGCGCCTGGACCATCCACAAGGGGGACAAGGCCCCGAAGGCCGCCGGAGTCATCCATTCGGACTTCGAAAAGGGCTTCATCCGCGCTGAGGTCATCAAATATGACGACTTCGTCAGCCTCGGCAGCGAAAGCGCTGTCCGGGCCGCAGGCAAGCTCGGCATCGAGGGAAAGGAATATGTCGTCCAGGACGGAGACATAATGCACTTCCTCTTCAACGTGTAAATCGGACAAGGGATTCTGCCGCTTGGCCACGGACCCATCCTGCCGAATGACAGAGCCCGAGGCCACCGCCGCCGGTATGCGACAATTCAGGAACATATTCATACGCTCTTTCCTTCCGCTGCTGTTTCTCTGGTACATCAGCGGCATCAGCCTGTTCCCGCATACCCATATCGTCGATGGAGTCCGCATCGTCCATTCGCACCCCAATCCGGACGCGGAACACGCGGACAATGAGTCCGTCATCACCATTTCGATGCTCTCGCATTTCGACGCCTGCGGTGCCGGCGAGGTCATAACTCTTCCTTTTGTCGCATTCCTCCTGATTGGGGAAATCTGCCTCGACAGGGGCGTTTCATCTTCACTGCAGAGACACTCTCATTACTTCATGCTGCGTGCTCCTCCGGGAGCCTTGTTTCCGAATCAAGCCGGGCTGACAGCCTGACTTCACGCCCGGAAAGCCGGAAGCGCTTCCGGAGAGTATGAAAAAGAAACAACACAATCGCAAAACTGAATAATGAAGTATTTACTCCTTATAATATTGGGAACATTGTGCTCCCTGCCGCAGACGGCGGCCAACAACAAGCCCGCAGACGACAAGACAACAGAGTCCAACATCCACGGACACGTCATTGACAAAAAGACCGGCGAACACATCCCCTACATACTGATAAACCTCAAAGGGACGACCGTCGCCACCTCCACTGCCTCCAACGGCCACTACTACCTCCAGCACCTTCCGGCCGGGACATTCTGGCTGGAGGCTTCCGGAGTTGGCTGGAGAAGCGTCTCCCGGCAGGTCACAATCGTCGAGGGGAACACCCTCGAAGTCAATTTCGAACTTGAAGAAGACAACATACAGCTCGACGGAGTGGTGGTCTCGGCCAACCGCAGCGAAATTACAAGGATGATGGCCCCTACCCTGGTCAACGTGATGAGTATGGAAACCTACAACAAGGTCAATGCTTCCACGCTCTCGCAGGGCCTCGTTTTCCAGCCTGGCGTCAGGGTGGAGAACAACTGCCAGAACTGCAGCTATCAGCAGGTCCGAATCAACGGCCTGGAGGGCCCATATACCCAGATTCTGATTGACTCGAGACCGGTGTTCAGCGCCCTCGCCGGAGTCTATGGCATAGAACAGATTCCTGCGAATATGGTCGAGAGGGTCGAGGTGATGCGCGGTGGCGGTTCGGCCCTGTTCGGATCTTCCGCGATAGCCGGCACCATCAACATCATCACCAAAGAACCGGCAAGAAATTCGGTCAGCGCAGCCCACACGGTCAGCAGCATCGGAGGAAGTTCCGCGCTGGACAACAACACCTCCATCAATGCCTCGCTCGTCTCTGACGACAACAAAATGGGCATGGCCGTGTTCGGACAGATCAGGGACAAGGACGGCTACGACAGCGACGGAGACGGTTTCACTGAACTCACTGCCCTCCAGTCCCAGACCCTCGGCTTGAGGTCCTACATAAAGACCGGCCTCTACAGCAAGCTGACCGGGGAATATCACCACCTGCACGAATTCAGACGCGGCGGCGACAACCTGCACCTTCCTCCGCACGAGGCGATGATTGCGGAACAAGTGGAGCACAGCATCAACACCGGAAGCCTCCGCTACGACTGGTTTTCTCCTGACGAAAGGCACAGGCTCAGCACCTTCGCCTCCCTCCAGCACATAGCGAGGGAAAGCTATTACGGCGCGGGGCAGGATCCGAATGCCTACGGCCGGACCAAGGACCTTACCTGGATGGCCGGCAGCCAGTACATCTACAGCTTCAACAACTGCCTTTTCCTGCCGGCAGACCTCACCGTCGGTGCTGAATATAACGAGGACCGCCTGAACGACAATATGTGGGGCTACGGGAGGGTGACCGAGCAGACCGTCAGAATCGGGAGCGTCTATGCCCAGAACGAGTGGAAAAACCGAAAATGGAGCATTCTGCTCGGAGGCAGGCTGGACAAGCACAATCTGATTGACGGTATCATATTCAGTCCGCGCGCGAACCTGCGCTTCAATCCGACGGAGAATGTCAACCTGAGGGCAAGCTATTCCTATGGTTTCAGGGCGCCGCAGGCCTTCGACGAAGACCTTCACATAGACAATGTCGGAGGGACTGTGTCGATGATACGGCTCGCAGATGACCTCCGGGTCGAGAAATCGCAGAGTTTCAGCATCTCCGCCGACTTGTACCACACCTGGGGGGAGTGGCAGGGGAATCTTCTCATCGAAGGCTTCTGCACCGACTTGTCGGACATCTTCGCCCTGACTGAAATCGGTATGGAAAACGGTGTCCTCATCAAGGAGAGGCGCAACGAATCCGGTGCCCGCGTGGGCGGATTCAACCTTGAAGGGAAACTCGCCTACGGGAGTCTCTGGCAGTTCCAGAGCGGTGTCACCTGGCACCGTTCCCGCTACAAGGAGGCCCACGCCTGGGCGGAAGATGTCGAGGCCACAAAACAGATGCTGAGAACGCCTGAACTGTACGGCTATTTTGTGACTTCCGTCCAGCCGGTCAAGCCGCTGAGCATTTCCTTGAGCGGTACCTACACCGGTTCCATGCTGGTCGAGCACCACGCCGGCTACATAGAAAGCAACAGGACGGAAAAGACTCCGGACTTCTTCGACCTGAACGTCAAGCTGGCCTACGATTTCAAAATCTACAGCCAGACAGAACTCGAACTGAATGCCGGTGTCCAGAATTTCCTCAACGCCTGGCAGAAGGACTTCGACCAAGGCCCGGACAGGGATTCGGGCTACATCTACGGTCCTTCCTCTCCGCGCTGCTTCTTCGCCGGAATAAAAGTGGCTTTCTGACCCCCGTCGGCTTTCAGCCGTCCCTCTCAATTCGCGATGGTGCGGAACTGGTTCGGGGTACGGCCGGTGTGCTGTTTGAAGAAACGGACGAAGTGCTGGGGATATTCAAAGCCCAGATGCTCGCTGATACGGGAGATGGAGAGGCTGTCGTCGTTGAGCAGTTCCTTCGCCGCAGTGACCATCCTCTCATTGATGTAGTCCCTGGCGCTGCGGCCGGTCTCGGTCTTGATAAGCTGGCCGAAATAGGCGGTGGACAGATGACATTTGTCTGCGAAATAGGCCACTGTCGGCAGTCCCTCGTCCTCGGCTTTTGCGTTGATGTAGTCCCGGAGCAGTTTGTCGAACTCCTTCACGACCGAGTGGTTGATTTCCTCGCGGGTGATGAACTGGCGGTCATAGAAGCGTAGGCAATAATTGAGAAGGAGTTCGATGTTTGACACTATCAGTTCCCTGGTGTGGTTGTCAATCGGGTGCTGGAGCTCGGTGTCAATCATTTCGAGGACCTGCTTGAAGACGGTCACTTCCGCTTCTGAAAGATGCAGGGCCTCGGTACTGCTGTAGGAGAAGAATTCATAGCGCCGGATATTGCGTCCGAGACTGGTGCGGTGAAGGAAATCGGGATGGAAGAGCAATCCTGTGCAGCGTGGCCTGACATTGCTTTCCGTCACTTCCACCGTGACTGTCTGGCCGGGCTCGAATGAAGTCACGGTCTGTTCGTCAAAGTCATAGGGAGTACGGCCATAGGAGATGTTGCAGCCCTTTGTTTCTTTGAGCCACAAGGCATAGACTCCGTAATGTATCTTGCGCACGCTCGGTTCCGCATAGACGTACTTGTCCAGATGGACCACCGTCACGAGCGGATGCAGGGTGCTGGCCCCGTAATGGTCGTTCACCTGCTGAATGCTGTCAAATCTGATTTCCTCCATCGGCATCTGTCTTTTGTACAAATATCGGTAATTCTTTACAAGTTTGTCTCTGAAGCTGTCTTGAAATGTTTCTTATAGAAAGAGATGATTTCCTGCCACGGGATGAAGTTGCCCTCCCCTCCGTCATAAAGGTCGCAGTGGGTAGCTTCCGGAACGATGAGAAGGCGCTTGTTGGCGGCATATTGCCCGCTTGTGACCTTCTGATAAGCCTCCTCCCCGAAGTAGCGGCTGTGGGCCTTTTCTCCGTGGACGATGAGGACGGGAGTACGGATTTCCGCGGCGGCAGTCCACAGGTCCTGATTGAGGCGCATCAGCTGGGTGGTGATGTTCCAGCCCATATTCGAATTCAGGGACCTCGGATGGTAACCGCGCTCCGCCGACTTGTAATAGGCCACATACTGCTTCAGGAAATCCGCAGCCTCGGCTCCCGGGTCATCCGGCAGCCCTCCCTGCGGGAGAATCTTTCCGCTTCGGAATTCTTCCGTCCTCTGCCTTGCAAGCTGCTGTTTCATCTCGTACCTGCCGTCCTCATCCAGAGTGTCGAAATAGCCCTTCTGGCTCACCCTGGTAAGATTGTACAGAGTCACACAGACGGTAGCCTTGATGCGCGGATCGAGCGCCGCAGCATTGAGGGCGATTCCGCCCCATCCGCATATTCCCAATATTCCTATCTTCTCCGGGTCCACGTCCTCCCTGCAGGAAAGGTAGTCCACGGCTGCACAGAAGTCCTCCGTGTTGATGTCCATCGAAGAGCTGTAACGGGGCTCTCCGGAACTTTCGCCGGTGTATGATGGGTCGAAGGCGAGGGTGATGAAGCCCTGTTCCGCCAGGCTCTGTGCATAGAGGCCGCTGGCCTGCTCCTTGACGGCGCCGAACGGGCCGCTGACGGCGATGGCCGGGAGTCTTCCCTCCGCATCCTTCGGAGTGTATTTGTCGGCAATCAGACATATTCCGAAACGGTTGCGGAAAGCGACCTTCTCGTGAAGGACTTTGTCGCTCTGGGGGAAGGTTTTGTCCCATTCCTCCTTGCTGGCCGCCCGGGATTCCTCCGGAACGAGGCTGTCATACCATACGTCCGTCACCGGCTCCAGCCATTCAGTCGAGCATTTCACTCCCTCCACCTCGACGGCCAGATGGGCGAACCAGCTGTCCGCGGCCGCTCCGTGCCAGTGCTTCACTCCTGCGGGAATATGTATGACCGTGCCCGGAAGTATTTCCTGCGCTTCCTTGCCCTCTTCCTGGTACCAGCCGCGGCCGGCCACTCCGATCAGCATCTGTCCGCCGCCTTTGGTGGCGTGGTGAATATGCCAGTTGTTCCTGCAGCGTGGTTCAAAAGTGACGTTTGCCACAGGAACCTGCTCGGTGGAAATCCTTGCGAGGTAGCTGTTGCCGGTGAAATAATCGGCATAGGCGGTGTTCGGCTCCCCTATCGGGAAAATCATCTCCCTCTGGAAGGCCGCCTTCGCATCCTCTCCGGCAGTATCGTCCGCCCAGACTTCCTTTGCAATCCTGAAACCGGCCCAGGCGTTGGGCCAACCGGCATAGAAAGCCGCCTGGGTGAGCAGGGCGGCAATCTCATCCCTGGTGACACCGTGTTTTCTGCCCAATTCCAGATGTGAACGGAAAGAACTGTCAACCAGGCCCTTGCCAAGGAGAATAGAAATAGTGACCATACTGTGGTCGTGGAGACTGAGAGTCGTGTCGTTCCAGACCGCATCTCCGAACAGAACGTCGTCGTTGATTGCGGCGAACTTCGGGGCGAATTCGCCCAGCTGTGTCCTGCCTGCCGTCTGTACAATCTTTTCCTGTGCCATAATCTTAGTGTTTTGAGCAATGAATGTCGCCGACATCGTGGCCAGAGCGACCAAAAATACCGATAAATTTCTCATAGTGTCCGTGTAAGAGTTTCCGACTTGGCAAAGGTAATGTTCCGGAAAACAATCGCTGTTACCAATAATCGTGAAGCTTTTACCAAAATTATGGTTTGGGAAGAATCCGAAATATTGGTCATTTTTTCCGAAAAACGTATAACGCCGGTTCCGGCGCTTTTGTGTTGTTTTGCAGCAGACAGACAAGGAAGTGTCATATTCCTTGAATACTATCAGTATTACCATACAGAAATGAAATCAGGACATTCAATCAAAAAGGCGGCGCTGATACTTGCCGCCGCGACAGCCGTCCAGATCGGAGCAAGCTGCAATGACAGTCAAAGAAGTGAAACAGGAGAACAGACAACAATGGAAAAGATTCTATTCGTGAACGGAAGCCCGAACCGCGACGGCAACACTGCGGCTCTGGCAAAGGTGCTGCTGGAGGGCCGGCAGTACGAAACTCTGAACCTCAACGATTACCGCATCAATTTCTACGGACAGACACTCGAGGGCGACCAGCTCGACGAGGTCATAGCAAAGATGAGAGAGGCGGACATCATCGTGATGGGCTCTCCGGTCTATTGGCACAACATCTGTGCGTCGATGCGTACCCTTATGGAAAGATTCTACGGGTACCTGCCGGAAAACACTTTCAAGGGGAAAAGCCTTTATTTCCTCTATCAGGGAGCCTCCCCTACCCAGATGATGATAGATGACGGTGAATATACGATGAGCCGCTTTGCCGGAATGTACGGTTTCTCCTATGAGGGGATGGCCAACAACCGCGAAGAAGCCAGGGAATTAAGCAAAAAATTGGACAGATGATGAAAAAATTGTTGGCTACAGCAATGTGCAGTACTATTATGATTACAGCAATGGCACAGGGACCGTCGGTCCTTTTGAGCAACGGCATAGAAATGCCGCAGTTCGGCATCGGAACATTCAACGTACCTTCAAACGAGATTTGCAGGGACGCTGTTCTTACAGCCTTGCGCGCAGGCTATCGTCACATTGACACCGCCCACGCCTATATGGATGAAAAGGGCGTAGGAGAAGCCGTAAACGCCTTCATCGCCGAAAGCGGCTGCAAAAGGGAGGACATCTGGGTGACAAGCAAGAT
>JBJEJV010000026.1:0-16584 GCA_051878295.1 Candidatus Cryptobacteroides sp. | reverse complement strand
CGCTCGATATGACAGTTTGGGGTCAGCGCATTTCCTGCTCCGCTCGATATGACAGGTTAGGGTCAGCGCATTTCCTGCTCCGCTCGATATGACAGGTTAGGGTCAGCGCACTCCGTACTTCGCTCGATATGACAGGTTAGGGTCAGCGCACTCCGTGCTCCGCTCGATATGACAGGTTTGGGTCAGCGCATTTCCGTGCTTCGCTCGATATGACAGGCATTGGGGCTGCAAACCTCCGTGCCAGCTCCAAAGGTCAGGCTTTGGGGCGGCAGCTGAATCTCAATCGTAAAGGCAGGACTATTTCAAGTCGTGGTTCAGAAGACGGTAAGAGGCCATTTCCTCATACTTCGTCCCCGGACGGCCGTAGTTGGCATAGGGATGGATCGAAATTCCTCCCCGAGGAGTGAACAGGCCCGTCACTTCGATGTACTTCGGGTCCATCAGACGGATCAGGTCCTTCATTATGATGTTGACGCAATCCTCGTGGAAATCGCCGTGGTTGCGGAAACTGAAAAGATAGAGCTTGAGGCTCTTGCTTTCCACCATCCTGACATCGGGGATGTACTCAATCCGGATTTCAGCAAAGTCCGGCTGCCCGGTAATCGGGCACAGGCTCGTGAACTCCGGGCAGTTGAACCTCACCCAATAGTCATTGTCCTGGTGTTTGTTCACAAAGGTCTCCAGCACCTGGGGAGCATAGTCACTCTTGTATTCAGTTTTTCTTCCGAGGCCCTTGAGCCCCTCCGATTCGCGTCCTGACATATTCATTCAAAGTATTTGGAAACTGTTTTCAGCCCGTGTCGCCGGGCCTCCGCCATCCTTCGGACCTCAATCAGGGATGCAGGAGCGCCTTCAGCGCAAGACTTTGCAAATTTACGGAACATTTCGGGAATATGTCCCTTCCCGCCCGCAAAAGTCCGTAAAAGATTCGTGCCGGAGCTGCGGGAGGCTACAGGCCTATGGTATAGGACAGCCCGGCCATCATCCAAATGCCCGGCTGCGGGATGTTGCCGTAATCGTAATAGCTTCTGTCCAGAAGGTTCTCCCCTTCGAGGTAAATCTTCAGACCGTTCTTCGCCCAGACGATCCGGGAGTCCAGAAGGCAATACGGCTCATACTCCATCAAAGTCCCGGTCGGGGCGGTGGAATCGTACTTCTCGTAAGTACCGTTCCTGTCGATGTAGCGGAAGGTGATGTCCCAGAAGAGGTTGCGCGCAAGACGGAAGTTGATTTCGGCGACGGCCTTGTTCCTCAGATATTCGAGGGCATAGCGGGATTCTATTCCCTCCTCGAGGGACTTGTCCTGATCGATGTGGCTGAAGGAAAGATTGACCGCCGCAATCGGGAAGGACTCGATTCCGGTGATGAGCGGGAGGTCGAAGCGCAGCGAAACCTCCTCGCCGAGGGTGTTCAGGACTGTGTGGTTGACGGACTGCCAGACCGGGTCCGGATCGGTACGGAAATCCCTGATCCAGTCTATCATCTGCGAACCGTGATGGTAGTAAAGGGAGAGAACTGCGCTGACTCCCGGACGGTAGTACTTGATGCCGCCTTCAAGCGACTGCATCCGCTCCGGCTTCAGCTCCGGGTCGGCCTGGTGGCCTCCTACGGAATAATAGAGTTCGGTGAAGGTCGGCAGACGGAATGAAGAATTGTAGGAGGCATAGACCTTCCAGTTGTCGGCGAAGCGCAGGCTCATGTCGATTCCCGGATAAAGGCCGAAAGAATTTCCCGTACCGCTGTTCATCACGGCGCAGAGGCCTCCGGAAACCGTGAACCTGCTGAGTACGAGGCTGTGCTCCGCGTAGAAATTGAGGTTGCTCCTGGATAGTCCGTTGGTGTAGTGTTCGCCCTTCTTTTCGGCGAGAGGCTCACCGAGATTGGTGCTGACAATGCCTTCGTGCCGAAACTCCGCTCCGAAAGAAGTGAGACCTGCCTTCGAGCGGGCCTCAAATTCGAGATTGGAGCCGAAAGTGTTGGTCCTGTGATAATTGAACGGAACTTTGGAAGCATCCCCCCTGAAGAGTTCGAACCTGTCGAAGCCGTAGTTCCAGTAAGCGGAGGGCTTGAAGCGGATGATTCTGCCCTTCGTCTCTCCCATTATGGAAAGGCTGCTCTTCTCGGTGTGCTCGAACTGGTCGTCATACTTGCTGCTGTAGAAGGTGTTCGAACCGCAGTCCTTCAGTGAATAGCCGCCCTGCAGGGTCAGCGAGAAGGAAGGGGCCTCATATTCGGAGAGCAGAAAATACTTCTGCCCCGCGAAATCGCTGTTCAGGCCGCCGTTGAGATTCTTGCTGTAACCGTCCGTACGGATGGTGCCGGCACTGGCAAGGAGGCCGAAGCGGCCTTGGGATAAGGTGTAGCCCAGGTCGCTGCTGAAGGTCCCGAAGGAGCCTCCGCCCAAGCTTGCGGAAACAGAATTGCAGTCGGGCTTCTTCGTCACGATGTTGACGGCGCCCACGAGGGAGGAAGTTCCATAGACGCGCGAAGAGGGACCTTCGAGAATCTCTATCCTCTCTATCATCGAAAGGCTCACAGGGAAATCGGCCGCATTGTGGCCTGTCTGCGGGTCGGAGATGTTGATGCCGTTGAGGAGGACGGCAATCTGGTCGGAAGTTCCGCCCCTCATGCTGATGTCGGTCTGCATCCCGGCCGGTCCCCTCTGGCGTACATCCACGCCTGCGACGTGCTTCAGAAGATCATTCACGGTTTTTGCCGGAAGGGAAGCTATGGCCATGCTGTCCATCACCGTCACGATTCGCGCGCTGGTGCCGAGGGTCATCGGCACACGGGAGGCCCTGACCGACACGGATTCCAGCGTGTGGACCGAATCTACCTCGGCGACGACCGTCGCGGAACAGAGGCACAGAGGGAGGAAGAGCAGTGCTCCGACAAGGGGGAAAGTTCGTTTCATCATAATACTGTTCATTCAAGTTTCTTTATCCTCAAGCCAATTTTCCCAGTCGCAAATGATTCATATTCAGTGGATTCTACACTCATACTGGCAAAAGCCGCAGCCGGTGCCGTCCACGCCGCCCTGCCCCGGGGTCCCTCTCCGCGGGAGAGACTTGCCGCCGGCCGGCGGCCTCCGGACAAGGTTGTTTCGCATTTGCGAAGCTGAAGTTGTTCATTTTTCAATTGACGGGTCAAAGTTAAGGCGGCGGCTTGGATTTTTCCAAGTTTACCCGCCAAATGTGACGAAAGGGTGGACGTTTTTGGCGAAGTGGCGGGCTAATTATGAAAAAAAAGCTAACTTTGTAGAATATGCGCTTATCAATATTATTAAAGAAAAGTGTCGTGTTGCTGTCAGTGGCGGCAACATTGGCTATAGCTTCTTCCTGCAGCGCTGAAACCGGGATTGAAAACCCTCTGTACGGAAACGGCCCTACCCGGGTGGTTCTGTGTCTTGGAGCGGACCCGCAGTCACGAACTGCCGTCAACGACGATGCTGACGGCTTTGAATGGCAGGCCGGCGACAAGATTTCCGTATGGGCAAAAAACGGGAATGGTGAATATGTCCTTGACAACCAGGTATTCAACATTCTCGCTATCGGATACGAAAAGGACAAGGCTTATTTCACTTCTACACTGGCATCACCAATGGCTACCGGCAGCTATACCTATTCTATAGCTTATCCGGTTCCGGAGTCCGTGTCGGGGACCAAAGCCACTTTCACAGTCCCTTCCGTCCAGGACGGGAAGGCATCCGGGGGTATCGACATCACGGTTTCTTCTCCTTTCACGGCAGAAGAACTTCAGCCTATGGAGGAATCGGATTTCGCCGGAGTTGCGACCGGGACCTTTTCGGCGCGGATGCACCATCTGCTGCATTTCTTCAGGTTCTACATCGCAAAGGGCGGAAACCTGCTCGGAGAACCCATTAAGGAGATCCGCTTTACCATGCCTGAGCCGGTTGCGGGCACTCTTGCCGCCGACATCACTGAGCCGACCTCCGTTTCGGTCTCCGACGGAAGCTGCAGGATCGTCCTGAAACTGGCCGAGCCTCTCTCTGAATCCACTGAGTCCGCACGGCAGTATTCAGTTGCGGGATTCATTCCTCCCGCTTCGGAATATTCAGTGACTGACTGCATGGATATCACCCTGCTCTCGGAAAACAAGATCGGCGAAGTCGCAAGCATTTCGCTCGGCGGCCGCTCTTTCGAGCCCGGACACGTCACAGGAGTCAAACTCGTTCCGAACAGCACGAGGGACTACTACACGATTGTCTTCAAAATGGACGGGAACAATCTCGGAGAAGACATCTTGAACATCACCCTGACTCTGCCAGAAGGAGTGTGCTGGCCAGAAAGCACTTCTTCCAAATACACCTATTCAAAGGATGACGGGTCGCTCATCGTGACTGGCGACAGTTTCGTCATCAAGGCCGCGGATCTGGCAGACTACCTTGCCCTGTCCGGACAGGAAGTCAGCGTCAGGTACGAGAGCGAGGACGCCATAGTCCGGGAGACGATCACCCTTCCGCAGCTGGACGGCTCAATTCAGAATTATGCCAGCCTCAACGTACCTTATCTTTACTATGAGGACTTCAGCGGCCTTGCTGCCGATTTCAGTCATGACGACAACTATTCCAGCGGTTTCAACTCCTTCTCAAAGAGCGGCCACGAGTTCATGACCGGATGGTCGGGAGGACGAGTCGGAGGCTCTGCCGGCACAGCTGTCAGAATCGCCTGCCGAAGGGAGACCTCCGCACGCTACTGGGCGAGATGCGACTCTCCGTTCCTGAGCGGCCTGAAGTACAGCACTGACGAGTTCACGGCTCTCGGCAAGAACATCAAGCTCAAAGTCCAGTTCAACTATTCGATGAACCGCGAGGAAGGCGGAGGCTACCAGGCAAAAGTCGGCCAGACGATGTACTTCGGTTGGACGACCACTTCCGGGGTCCTCAAGAGCGGGGACGATGACGGAACCTTCGACAGCGGTGTCTCAATCAACGAAACAAGCGGTTCCTACACCAGCATAGGCAATCTGGCTGAAAGAAGCCTGAGCGAAATGGGCAACGACAAGCGTCTGTCCTGGAGGACATACCCTGAATACCACGCTTTGGGAAACGGAACCTACTTCCTTTATCTTGACAACATAAAAGTGACAATAGACAAATGACGGATATGAAACAGACGAAACTATTCCCAAACTGCTGCCTGGGCATCATTGTCGCCCTGCTCCCTGTCCTTGCATCCTGCAACGGCAAGGAGGGCAGCGATTCACTGGGGCGCGTAGCCTTCATCGTGAATTCCCAGAGTACGCTTGCCGACCTCACAAGAAGCAACGTCAGCGACTACACCACCATCCCTTCCGGGAACGATTTCAGACTTGTCATAACGGACAACAAAGACAATGAAATCTATGACGGTTATGTAAAGGATTTTCCTGCCGACATGGAATTCAACATCGGAAACTATTCTGCAAGCGCAAGTTACGGTTCCTTAACAGACGAAGGCTTCGACAAGCCTTGTTTCACCGGAAGCGAGAACTTCTCCATCACGGGCAGCGGCACCAAGGAAGTCACCATCAACGTCTCCCTTGCCAACGCGATAGTCAGAATCGAGTGCACCGATTTGTTCAAGAGCTACTACACCGACTACACTTTCACCCTCACTACCGGCAACGGAAGCGTCATCACCATTCCCAAGGGAGAGAACAGGGCGGTGTTCGTGGATGCCTACACTCTTACGGTCGAAGGCAGCCTGACAAGCCAGGCCGGAAAGGTATCGACTTTCCGCAAGGTTTACAACACTCATCTTGCCGCGGCCACCTGCCACACGCTCAAGTTCGATGCAAGCAACATCGGCAGTACTTCCATCACTGTCACATTGGACAACACCACCGAGGAAGTGGACCTCGGGGAGATTGAACTCAATTAAGAAGCCATGAAAAGAACACTCACAATACTGGCCGCAACGGCCCTCCTCTTCTGCTCCTGCAAGGAGGACGCTTTCAAATACGAAACGACATCCAAGACCGGAATCCTTTCGCTCGACGGTTTCACCGTGACGACTGACGACGGTGTCAACATCATATCCAGGGCCACGACTGAGGCCTCCGGAGACTATGTGATAAGCCTCAGCAAGGCAGACGGAAGCGCCGTCTGGGAAAAGACCTATTCGACCGTCCTCCAGGAAATCGCCGCAAGCAAGGAAGGCGGCATCAGCCTCGAGGCAGGAGACTACGAGATGACTGTCCAGTCCATCTCCGGAAATGTTCCGGCAGCGACATTCTCCACTCCGGTTTACGGGACGAGCACGACTTTCACCATCGAGACCGGAAAGACCACATCGGTCGGCACCCTGACCTGCAAGCTCCTGCAGTGTGCGGTCAAGGTGCGCTACAACGATGATTTCCTCGGAATGGTGACCGGCGACGGAACCTGCGCCGTGGAGGTCACGGCCGGAGAGCCGCTGAGCTATGCCCTCTCCTACAACAACGGGGCACCGAGCTACGACGAAAGCACCGGCTACTTTGCAGTAAACAACGGCAGCAACACCACGATGGCTGTCACCTTCAGGGGAAGCATCGAAGGCAAGGCCCAGAAAATGAAGACGTCCATCACCGGCATCAAGGCCCAGGACCTGCACATCATCACTTTCATGAAGAAAATCGACGAGACCGGCAACGCATCCTTCGTCATCGTCATCGACGGACTTGTCGCAGACACTGAACTGGTCAATGACATCCAGGGAATGGAGGAAGGCGACGGCAACGATCCGAACGCACCTGCCGGAGACGGCGGCATCCAGCTTGTCAGCACCTGCGACTACGACATCACACAGCCTGTCACCATCCCGGCCGAAGGCGATTTCGTCCTCACGATGCAGGCTATCGTCCCTAACGGAACAAGGAAGTTCACGGTTGACATCGCATCCACCAACGACGACTTCATCGCTTCTGTCAACTCCGTCGGAGGAACCACCCTCGACCTCATCAATCCTTCCGAGGCCGCATTGGGCATTTTCACCATCGTTCCGTTCCCTCACGGGGAAGAGCTTCTGGACGCCACCGTCATAGACTTCGACCTGACTGAGGCAAGAGATGCCCTGCTTGCCTTCCCGGGAACCCACACCTTCACGATGAATGTCACCGACAACAAGGGTTGCAAGAACAGCATCGTAATCAATCTTGTCGTACTGTAAAAAGGGAGGAATGAATATGAAAAATTCAAGAATATCAGCGATTTTCCTCTCCGCAGCCGTATTTGCAATGGGAGCCTGCGACAGTACCCTCCAGGAAAAAGGGATGGGTACGCTTTCCCTCGACGTAGCCATCGGCAGCGGGGCGACCCGTGCAGCGATGAGCGAAGACGAGGTCATCTCCTCAGCCAGAATCAAAATCTACAAGGCTGACTTCTCCGGACTTGTCAGGGAATACCTCAAATCCGAAATGCCGTCATCTATCCACCTTCCGGCGGACAGTTACAGAATCGACGTAGAGGCAGGAGAAATCGCCAAGGACTCCCCTGCCATGGCATCCTGGGAGCAGATGAGCTGGAAAGGCTCAGCCGATGCGGAGATCAGCGCAGGAGGCACCTCGAGCGTCTCGGTAACGGCCAAGGTCTGCAATGCCATTTCGTCTGTCAGCTTCGACCCGAGTGTCAGCGCCGCGTTTGAAAATGACTACATCTGCACCGTCGGGCTCAGCAAGGAAGACTCTTCCAAGCAGCTGGACTACACATCTTCCCAAAGCGGCAAGGACGGTTTCTTCATTGCGGAAGGCTTCGAGCCGTCCCTCTACTGGACCTTCACCGGTACTCTCAAGAAGGATGGCAGCACGGTCACCAAGTCCGGTGAAATCCCGGCGGTCGAAGGAGGAAAGAAGTACAAGCTCACCCTCAAATACACTGAAACCGACGGACTCCTGAATTTCAGCGTCCTTGTCGATGATTCAGTCAACACCCAGTACGACGACATCGTGTTCATCGCCACGACCACCGGCATCGCCGAATTCAGCAAATACGACATCTGGGCCGGTCACATCAATGTCACTGCAGATGTTGACGAAAGTGATTATGACCCGTCTTCGGTCTATTTTGAATACAGGAATGCAGAATCCGGTTCCTGGGTCAGAATCCCGGCCGAGAGGGAGAGCGAAGGCACCTTCGTCAAGAGCGTCACAGGACTCATCCCTGAAACTTCCTATGAATTCAGGCTCGTCCTCACCTCCACATCCACTGGAGAGGAAGTAATCATCCCTGCCGCTTCCAGCGTGAAAACAGACGTGGCGGTGCCGATTCCGAACGGCGGAATGGAAACCACCTCCAATGCGGAAAGCAGCAAGTACAAGTCGCTCTACGATCCGGAATCGACCGATCCTACCCTCCAGACAAAATGGTGGGACAGCGGCAACTACGGAAGTACACTCGTGGGCTCATCTTCAGTCATCTGCTATCCGGACCAGACGAACTACAAAGAAGGGACGCAGTCAATGTGCCTTCAGTCCAGATATGTCGTGCTCAAGTTTGCTGCAGGAAACCTCTTCAGCGGACGCTTCGGCGAACTTATCGGAACGAAGGGAGGTACAGTATATTTCGGACGTCCGTTCACGGCCAGGCCTACCGGACTCCGCCTGTGGGTCAAGTATTCCGGAGGTCTTGTCAACTACCTTGGAGACGCTCCTTCCGAGCTTCTCCAAGAAGGAGAATATGACCGTGCCAACGTCCGTATAGCCCTCGGAGTCTGGGACTACAAAAAATATGGAGGCGACTCTTACAGCCCTGTACTTGTCAACACTACGGACGTGAGCACATTCGTGGATTTCACCACCGATGAATCGACCATAGCCTACGGAGAATATATTCTCCAGAGCGACAAGTCCAACAGCACCAACGTCTGGCAGCAGATCACGATACCGCTCGACTACAAGACGACCACGAAATTCCCGACCCATATCATCATCTCCTGCGCTTCCAGCATGTACGGCGACTATTTCGCAGGCTACGACAACAGCATGCTATGGGTTGACGGCTTCGAACTACTCTACGAATAAAAGATGAGAAGATTTTTATCAAGCATACTCATTCTTGCCGCCTCTGTCTGGTGGATTCCCGACACGGCCGACGCGCAGGTACTTGACAGGGGCCTCTCCCTGTCAAGCATGCCGTCATTCACCGAGAAAGGGAAATGGATGGTGGGAGGAACGGGAAGCTGGACAGTTCACGACAACGACAACTACAGTTTCATCCTCTCCGACGGAATGACCTCGACAGGCTACAAGGTCAACGTAAGCCCGGCATTCTGCTACATGATCAAGGATAATCTGGGAGTCGGTGTGCGTGTCGGCTATTCGAGGAGCAATTTCAAGCTCGATGAGGCCAACATCGGCATCGGAGGTATCGGAATGGATGTTTCCGACATCCACACCATCAGGCATCACTACGACCTGCAGGCTCTGATGAGGAACTACATCCCTATCGGAAACTCCAAGAAGATAGCCCTGTACAACGAAATCCAGCTGGGCTACCGCTTCGGTGTCTCGAAGACTGCGTCAAGGCTGGAGGAAGGCTATGACGGCAATTATTCCGACGACAGGAAAATCATGCTCAACATCTGCCCGGGAATCGTGGCCTTCGCAAACGACCACTGGGCTGTGGATATCAATGTGAATATGCTGGGATTCTCGTTCTCAACAATGCAGCAGTCCCAGAACCAGGTCGAGAAAGGCGGTCTCGATTTCACGAAGATGGCCTTCCAGATCAACATTCTCGCAATAGGTTTCGGTCTGTACTATTATCTGTAAGAACATGAAGAAGACACTGAAATATTCATCGGCGATGGCCGCCGCCCTGCTCTTCTGCATCTGCGTTTCAGCGCAGGAATACAGGAAAGACAGACTGTTCATGCCCAAGGGAAGTTCCGGTGCGGGCCTCCAGGTCTCCTATATGGACCTGAGCAGCACCGACAGCGACCTGCTGCTCGTGCTTGACGGGCTCAACGCGCAAGGGACGATTATGAGCGTCGCTCCCTTCTTTTCCTACACCTACAAGGACAACAAGGCAATCGGCTTTAAACTGAAGTATTCAAAGGGTTCGGGAGGAATCTCCGACACCGACATCTCGTTCCTGAGCGACGATCCGCTGCTTTCGATCGAAGATGTCACCGCAAACACCAGAAACTTCCAGTTTCAGCTGTTCAAGAGATCATATCTCGGACTTGACGAGAACGGCCGTTTCGGCCTGTTCAACGACATTGTCCTCTCCTATGGAAGCAGCAGAAGCAGCTTCGCCGTAGGACCGGACAATCTGGATTCCTATTCGAACACCGACAAAATCAAGCTCGGAATCTGTCCGGGAATAATGATCTTCATCCTCAACAATGTCTGCACCCACGTCTCAATGAGCATCGGAGGTATCTCCTACACCCACATCGACAACTACAAGGACGGTGTAATAAATGGCAGCAGGGACTACACCAAGGCTCATTTTGCGCCTGACGTCACGGACATTTCGATGGGACTGACCGTATTCTTCTAAGGAACATCAACAATGTACAAACGGTTTTTGACAATAATAACTCTGGCGGCGCTCGCCTGCGCGGGATGTATAAAGAATGACATCCCTCCGGCTCCCGGCACGGCTCCTTCCATCGTTGAGATGGTGGCCGACGGGGCTGCGGTGACGATTGACCAGAGCCTGCACTGCGTCACTCTCGTCCTGGACGAAAGCACAGACATACGCAATGTGAACATCGTCAGGACCACCTTCAACGACAAGGGAGTAACATCCGACATCCCCCTCCAGGGGAGAATGGACCTGAGCAGTCCGGTAAGGGTCAACCTTTTCGGCGAAAAGAACGCCCTGTGGACTCTCAAGGCGGTCCAGGACATCGGGATGTACTTCACTGTCAACGGGCAGGTGGGCGTCAGCAGAATCGACGCAGTGAACCGCAGGGCTGTCACCCAGGTCAGCAGTTCAATGAACAGGAAGAACCTGAGCATCACATCCCTGAAACTCGGTCCTGACGGACTTACCAGCTACAGCCCTTCACCAGAGGAAATCCACGATTTCTCCAACGGTCAGGAAATCGACGTCACCTGCCACGGGAGGACAGAAACCTGGAGCCTCTTTGTGGAGCAGACGGAATCAAACGTCGAACTGCTGTCGGCTGTGCCGTGGACAAGAGTCGCCTGGCTCGAAGGAAGCGGAATCGAAGGCAAGGCCTGCGGCTTCCGAATCAGGGAGAAAGGCAGCGGGGAATGGACGGAAGTGGCGGACGTCAGCTCGGAGAAGGGCAGCTTCAAAGCCATGGCCGACGGCCTTTCACCTCTCACTGAATATGAATGCACGGCCTATTGCGAAGACGAGACGACCGCCGTCGTGACTTTCACGACCGAGGATGAGCTTCAGCTTCCGAACTCGGGCTTCGAGACCTTCTCCAACGCCGAATCGAACAAGTACTGGTCGTTCTACGACCCGGACAGCGCCGATCCCCTCCTCCGGAGCAAATGGTGGGGCAGCGGCAACAAGGGTTCCACGACCGTAGGTTCGACATATTCAATCACCATTCCCGACACCGAGGACTTTGTCGAAGGCAAAGCCTCAGTCAAGCTGATGTCCCAGTACGTCATCATCAAGTTCGCAGCCGGAAACATCTTCTCCGGAGAGTACTACAAGACAATCGGAACTTCCGGCGGTATTGTGAGGATGGGACGTCCTTTCAGCCTGAGACCGAGGAAAATCTCTTTCAAGGTCAAGTACAAGTGCGGAAAAATCAGCGAAAAGACTCTCGGAGGCTATCCTGAGGGGGACGAGGTGAAGGTTGGAGACAACGACCGAGGCTGCGTCTGGGTCTCTCTGGGCACCTGGGACTACCACAAGTACGGTGGCTCGGCAGACAGTCCGGTCGAAATCAACACGACGGACAGGAGCACCTTCTTCGACCCGGAAGGACCGGATGTCATCGCCTACGGCAGCTTCGTCACCAACGAAAGCATAGAGGAATGGACTACCGTCGAGATTCCTCTCGACTACAGAAGCACAAACACGAAGCCGACCCACATCATCGTTTCGGCAGCTGCGAGCATGCTCGGCGACTACTTCACCGGAAGCTCGGACTCAGTGATGTGGCTTGACGACTTCAAGCTTGAATACTGAGGCGGCTGGGAATCAGCCCCTTGAAGAAGATGCACTCGTGAGGCCAATCACGCAGTCAGCAATTCTTGACGCCGCCTGGCGGTGCGAGATGAAGATGATTGTCCGGCCGCCGGTGCATCTTTCTTTTATGCTGTCCAGCAGACGGGCCTCGGTTTCGGTGTCGAGGGCAGAAGTGGCCTCGTCCAGAATCAGCACCCCGCCCTTGTGGAGCAGAGCCCTGGCAATCGCTATTCTCTGGCATTGACCGACGCTGAGCCCGCTCCCCTTCTCTCCGCAGACCGTGTCGAGGCCCTGCTCGAGAGAAAAGACGAAATCCGCTGCGGAGACCTCGAGGGCCTCCCTGATTTCCGCTTCCGTCGCATCAGGACGGGCCAGCAGCATATTCTCCCTGATTGTACCGCTCATCAGGGAATCCCCCTGCGGGACATAGGTGAAGTTGCATCTCGTGTCCACTCCGCAAGGAACTGCGGAATGGCTTTGAGAATAGAGTGAGATCTGCCCTGCGGAAGGCTTGAGCAGTCCGAGCAGGAGACGGGTGAGGGTACTCTTGCCTACCCCGGTAGGGCCGTTGATGACCGTGAGCGAACCCGGGGCGAAGTCGTGGGAGAAATGCTCGAGCACCGGAAGGGAGTCATAGGAGAAAGACACATCCTCCACCCTGACTCCGGGAGCCTCGTCAAAGAATATCTCCTTCTGCGGCTTCTCGGCTTCGAGGTCGCCGAGTTCAAGCAGTCTCTCCACGGAAGCGAGGGACTTGATGAAGGCCGGAATATGGGTGGTAAGGTCCGCGACCGGCCTCTGGATCTGTCCCACAAGCTGGAGGAAGGAGGTCATCATTCCGAAGGTGACCGTGCCGTGCAGGATGCCGAAAACACCCCAGAGAAAAGCCAAGGCATAGCCTCCGGCGAAGCCTATCTGCATGAAGCCCCTGGCCACTGCATTGAAATTGAGCCTTTCAACAGTCTTGCTCTTGAGATGGTCCTGGACTCCGCTCATCTTGGAAACCACATTGTCCACCCCGAACAGGGTCAGGACGAGGACACGGTTCTGAAGATTCTCCTGGATTATCTGCTGCACGAGGGAGTCATCCGCCCTGATTTCCAAAGTCAGTTTACGTATTTTCTTGAAGTAAAGCTTGGAACACGCTACCATCAGAAGCATCATTATAAGTATGAGCCAGAGCAGGGAGGGTTCCAGGAACAGCATATACACGGAAGCGGCGAGGAGCTGGAGCAGGGTCACTCCTACAGCCGGAATCCTTGCGCAGAGGAGATCCGACACGATGCTGACATCCTCTTCCAGACGGTTTACGGTGTCCCCGGTGTGGAACTCTTCCTTCCCGTTCCATCCTGACTTGAGCACGTGGGCGAAAAACGCTTCCCTCAGGCGGTTGCGGCACTTCAGGTCATTCAGGTTCTGGATGTATGAATATGCTATGGAACAGCCGATCTGCCCCAGCATCACACAGACGAGAATCAGCACGGAGCCGCCCAGCTGCGCTGCGCTGACACCGGTCACGATGTCGATGAGCCTCTTGCAGATCCAGACGAAGGCAAGCGAACAGGCGATTCTCACTGTCCCGACCAGGACGGTCGTGAGCATCAGCCCCTTGCAAGAGGACGACATATTCCATAAACCCCGCAGGCAAGTCTTCAGATCTTTCATAATGCAGCAAAATGAGATGGAAGGACTCTACGGTACACTCCGAGGATGATTCTGCGCAGCGGCAGCAGGCGGCGCCAGAGGCAGCCCTTGCCGGGAGTCCGGTAATCCCTCCGGCCTTTGCGGCGGATTCCGGTGACAACGGCTATCAGGTCGCTCCGGCGGAAATGCTCCTCGCCGCGGATGTTGCCGTCCCCCATCGCAGTCAGCCTGTCTCCGTCCACAGAGCTGAGCCTGTGAAGAATATGCCGGCCCGACAGCCTGAAAAGGACTATGTCCCCGACCTTGGGCTCTTCCCGGAGCGGAGAAAGCAGGACCGAATCCATCCCGCTTCTGATGAAAGGCATCATGCTGTTGCCTTTGGGAGTGATGCTCACACTCTTCCCCTGAGCAATCATTTCCTCGACGGTCGCGAAGAATGCCGCATTTTCAAGAGTCATCCTGTCCATAACTGACAAATTTAAGCAAAAAGTTGACAAAAATCCTTACTTTTGCCTCTGACAACCAAATCAATGATGTCGGACGAACTTAATCTCGTTAGGGACCTGGCAGTCATCCTCGTTTCGGCCGGTCTGTTCACAATAATATCCAAGGCTCTGAAGCAGCCTCCGGTGCTCGGCTACATCCTGGCCGGGCTTCTCGTCGGTCCGCACATCAGCTTCTTCCCGGGCATCACAAGCCACGAGGCCGTGAGCCAATGGTCGGAAATCGGAATGATTTTCCTGATGTTCGGCCTGGGGCTCGAATTCAGCTTCAGGAAACTCCTGAAAGTTGGCTCAAGCGCCATCGTCGCGGCCGGGACGAAGTTCATCGGGGTCTTCATACTCGGTTTCGTCACGGCGCAGGCGATGGCCTGGAGCCTGATGGAGAGCATCTTCCTGGGCGGGCTGCTGTCAATGTCCTCGACTATGGTCGTCATCAAGTCTTACGAGGACCTCGGACTGAAGGAAAAGCCATATTCAGGGATGGTCTTCGGGACTCTGGTCGTGGAAGACCTGACAGCAATCCTTTTGATGGTCCTGCTCTCGACGATGGCCGTTTCGCAGTCCTTCGCGGGGAAGGAACTGATGATGAACATCCTCAAACTGGTCTTCTTCCTGATTCTCTGCTTCCTTGTCGGCATATTCCTGATTCCCACCGCGCTGCGCAAGGTCAAGGGGGTCATCAACGACGAAATACTGCTGATTGTCAGCATCGGGCTGTGCTTCGGGATGGTATTCCTGGCCAACGCGGTAGGCTTCTCCTCCGCACTGGGGGCTTTCGTGATGGGTTCCATTCTGTCCGAAACCGTCGAGGGAGAGCACATCGAAAGAATCGTCAGCCCGCTGAAGAACCTTTTCGGGGCCGTGTTCTTCGTCTCGGTCGGAATGATGATAGACCCGGGAGTCCTCAAGGAGCACTGGCTGCTGGTCATCGTCCTGTCCCTGATTGTCGCAGTGAGCCACATCGTCTTCGCCGGAGCCGGCATCCTGTTGACCGGCAAAGGGCTCGACAATGCAGTCAAGGTCGGATTCAGTCTGGCCCAGCTGGGCGAATTCGGCTTCATCATAGCAGGCGTGGGATGCTCGCTCGGAGTGATGCGCAGCTTCATCTACCCCGTCATCATCGCGGTGTCCGTCATCACCACCTTCACGACGCCCTACACCATCAAGGCCGCCCCGGCCTTCCTCGAATATCTCCGCAGGAAGATTCCCCCGAAATGGCTCGAAAGGCTGGAGCCTGCCCGTGAATATGTCAGCACAGCCTCCGAGGACAACGAATGGAAGAAACTGCTCTCATCCTATTTCACCAGAATCCTTCTCTACGGAGTCGTCATCACGGCCATCTACATCGGCACGCACCTGTATCTCGGTCCCCTGCTCGGGAAACTTCTTCCGCTTGCAGGCGAGAGGCTGCAGAAGATCATCGGGCTTGCCGTCACGCTCGTCCTGATGTCCCCCTTCCTCTACGGCCTCGGAATCAATTCCGGCTCGATAAAGACCTCGGTGACGAAACTGCTGAAGGAGAAGGAGAGGAACGTCTGGCCCATCTTCGGTCTGATTCTGCTGCGCTCCTTCATCGCAACGGGCATAGTGCTGGGGGTCGTTTCGACATATTTTCACATGGCCGGATGGATGGTCCTTGTCTGCATATTCGCAGGCCTCTGCTTCATTCTTGCCGCGAGACGCTCGGTGCACAGGATTTCCGCCCTCGAAGAGCATTTCTTGAAGAATCTCAATGCCAGGGAAAGCTCCGAAAAAATCTCCCGGCCGGTTTCCGCATCAGTCAGGAAGGAACTCGAACACTACAATGTCTTCACGAAGGCAATCGAGGTCCCGGCAGAGTCAAGTTTCGCGGGAGCCCTTCTGAAGGACATCCCCTTCCGCTCCCGGACCGGAGCCAACATCATCAAAATCAGCCGGGGAAGCCGCAACATCCTCGTCCCTTCCGGAGAGCAGGAAATCTTCCCCGGAGACAGGATTTTGGTCGTGGGCACAAGGGAGCAGATAGAGAAGTTCCAGGAGCTGACCGAAGCCTCGGCGGACAAGGGCGCGGCGGAAACGGAGATGCAGGACTTCAAGATAGAGGCGGTGACATTGAATATGGATTCGTTCCTCACCGGCAAGAGCCTGCGGAGTGCGAACCTCAGGAAATACGGCTGTATGGTCATAAGCGTCCTGCACGAGGGGGACTTCATCACCAATCCGGAGCCTGATTTCAGGTTCAAGGAGGGGGACACTATCTGGATTGCCGGAGACGTGGAGGCTCTCGGATGGATCTGAAATTCCGGGGGGGTGGACATTCTGGGTGATGAAATCCTTGTAATCGATTGATTTTCTTAC
>JBJEJV010000025.1:42360-59565 GCA_051878295.1 Candidatus Cryptobacteroides sp. | reverse complement strand
TTTCTGGCACTATGCACTCAGGCACTGAGGCTCCCCGGCAGGGGTTAGTTCAAAACCCTTTGCTATCTTTTCGACTGGAAGAGCGTCCTTATCTGTCATTTCGACTAAGCGAAGCATCCTTATTTGTCATTTCGACTAAGCGAAGCGCACGGAGAAATCTTCTGGACCTATTGCTGGACAACAGATATCTCGACTCCGCGCTCCGCGCTTCGCTCGATATGACAGGCTTGGGGTAGTGGCACTTCGTGCTCCGCTCGATATGACAGGTACGCACTTCGCGCTCCGCTCGATATGACAGGTATGCACTCCGCGCTTCGCTCGATATGACAGGCTTGGGGTAATGGCGCTTCGTGCTCCGCTCGACAATAAAGAATCTTGGCCGGCTTCAAAGAGCGCCTCGGAAGGCGGCCAGCGAATCGGGAACAAAAGGTGAATCCAAGAGCGTCAGACGTGCTCTTTGTTGCCGGTGACCGGATCGCAGGTTAGTCCTACTCCAAGTTTTCTGAATATCTTGCTGTCCACATCGGAGATCTTGACTGTACAGTGCATCTGGCAGCCGTTGAGAAGGGGCAGCATCGACAACGCCTTCTCGCAGTTCTCATCCATCGTGCTTGACATCGAAACGGCAACCAGAACCTCATCGGTGTGAAGACGCGGATTGCGGCCGTGGAGATATTCGACCTTGGTTTTCTGAATCGGGTTTATCATCTTCTGTGAGATGAGCTTGACCCCGTGAGGAATGCCGGCAAGATGCTTGAGCGAATTCAGGAGCACGGCAGCGCTCGGACCGAGAAGATCTCCGCTCTCGCCTGTGATGATCGTCCCGTCGGCCAGTTCAAGCGCCGCAGCATCTTCTCCGGACTGGGACTTCCTTTCACGGGCGGCGACAGTCGTCCGCCTGTAGTCGGTCGTGAGACCGGCCTTTTTCATAATGAGGCCCATAGTGTTGACCTCGGATTCGGTGCAGTCGCCGTCCGCAAGTCTGTTCAGGGAATTGTAGTACCTCCTTATGATTTCGTTGTTGGCGGCTTCGCGGCAGACCTCATCATCCTTGAGGCAGAAGCCCACCATATTCACGCCCATGTCCGTCGGAGACTTGTAAGGATTCTCGCCGTAGATGCCTTCGAATATGGCATTGAGGACAGGGAATATCTCGATGTCGCGGTTGTAGTTGACAGCGGTCTGGCCGTAGGCTTCCAGATGGAAGGGGTCAATCATATTGACATCCTTGAGGTCGGCGGTTGCAGCCTCGTAGGCGAGGTTTACCGGATGCTTCAGCGGGAGATTCCAGACCGGGAAGGTCTCGAACTTTGCGTAGCCGGCCTTGATTCCCCGTTTGTTCTCCTGGTAGAGCTGGCTCAGGCAGACCGCCATCTTGCCGCTTCCCGGGCCGGGTGCAGTGACAATCACCAGCGGACGCGTGGTCTCGACATAGTCATTCCTGCCGAATCCTTCGTCGGAATCGATAAGCGAAACATTCTGCGGATAGCCCTCGATGGTGTAGTGGTAATAAGTCCGGATGCCCATTCCCTCAAGTCTGTGACGGTAGGCGTCGGCGCTGGCCTGCCCGTTGTAATGGGTAATCACAACGGAATTGACCAGGAAGCCCCTCATCTCGAACTCACCTCTGAGTCTGAGGACATCCATATCGTAGGATATTCCCAGATCGCTCCTGACCTTGCTTTTCTCTATGTCAATCGCACTGATGACGATGACGATTTCGCAGCAGTCGCTGAGGGATTCAAGCATACGGAACTTGCTGTCGGGCTGGAATCCCGGCAGCACCCTGCTTGCATGATAATCATCGAATAACTTACCACCGAACTCCATATAGAGCTTGTCACCGAACTGTCCGATGCGCTCCCGGATGTGTTCCGATTGGATTTTGAGATATTTTTCGTTGTCGAACCCGTATTTCATAACGGGACACAAATTTACAAAAAAATCGCAAAGAAACGAAGAAAGAGCCTTCAGATTTCAAAAGCGGGGAGGCAATCACGGTCGTCCGGAGAGGGGACGGGCTATTTGTTCTCCTCTTCGAGAGTAAAGGCCGAACTGCCGTCGAAGCAGTGGGTGCAAAGGCGGCATTTGTCCAGACCGATGGCCGAGACTATCGACTCTATCTTACTGTACTTGAGGGAATCAAGATTGAGCCTCGAAGCAATCTCGGACACCATCCTGCGGTATTCAAGGGAATCCGTTTTTGAATATGCCGAAAGATTCTTTCCGGAATCTCCTTCAAAGTCCTTGATGACCCTCCTGGTGATGAGGTCGAGTTCGCTCTTGCTCGCCGAGAAGTTGATGAAAGGACAGGCGTGCAGCAGCGGAGGGCAGGCAATCCTCATGTGTACCTCCTTTGCGCCGAGCGAATGGAGAAGTTTGGTGCTGTCGGAGAGCTGGGTGCCACGGACAATGCTGTCATCACAGAATAGCACACGCTTGCCCTTGAGGATGGCGCTGTTCGGGATGAGTTTCATCTTGGCTACCAGATTGCGGGTCTCCTGGTTGACCGGCATAAAGGAACGCGGCCAGGTCGGAGTGTATTTCGAGAAGCCGTTCTTGTACGGGACGTGGTGTCCCTCGGCATAGCCTATGGCCATTCCTATACCGCTGTCCGGGATGCTGCAGGCACAATCGACCTCGGTGTCGTCTTCCCTGCCCATAATCCGGCCTGTCTCGTTGCGCATGTCCTCGACGTTCTTGCCTTCATAGACGCTGGTCGGGAAACCGTAATATATCCAAAGGAAGGAACAAATCTGCATCTTGGGATTCGGCTTGCGGATGACCTCGTAGCCGTCCGCCTTGATCCGGACGATTTCGCCCGGGCCGATGAACTTGTCAATCTCGTAGCCGAGGTTGGAGAAAGCGGTGGTCTCGCTGGCTATGGCACAGGCACCTTCCTTCCGGCCGATGACAAGAGGGGTCCTGCCCCAGGCGTCACGGGCGGCTATGATGCCGTCCTCAGTGAGGAGAAGCATAGTGCAGGAACCCTTCACGGTCCTGTAAACGTTCTCAATGCCCTCGACGAAGTCCTTCCCCTGGATGATCAGGAGGGACACCAGTTCGGTCGGATTGATTTTCCCGCTGCTGAACTCGCTCAGAGGCAGGTTCCTGTCAAGCAGACTCCTGGAAATCTGTTCCTGGTTGTTTATCTTGGCGACAGTAGCGATGGCGAACCTTCCCAGATGGGAGTTCATCAGAAGAGGCTGGGCATCGGTGTCGCTGATAACTCCTATTCCTGAGTTGCCTTTGAACTTTCCGAGTTCGGATTCGAACTTGGAACGGAAATATGAACTTTCGAGGCTGTGGATGCTGCGGAAGAAGCCCTCTTCCGAACTGTAGGTGGCAAGACCGGCACGGCGGGTGCCGAGATGAGAATGGTAGTCTGTACCGTAGAAAAGGTCAGTAGCGCAAGGGGTTTCCCCGGCAATGGTTCCGAATATTCCTCCCATCGAATTGTGTTTGTCCGTTTGAGGTTGCGAAGTTACATCATTTATTGATGAAAAACATCAACTCTTGCGACACTTTTATCAACACTTGACGCAGTTTTTGATTAAATTCGCAGTCGGAAACTTTTTTCCGTGAATATGCCGCCGGCCAGGCAGCTTCCTGTTGCCGGGGGCGCAGCTCCGGCGGGACGGACACGGGCATATTCATAAGCAGACAAGCGGACAACCAATATAATACTATACTATGTCATTGATTGATAACATCATCGCGCGTGCGAAGTCCAACAAGCAGCGCATCGTGCTTCCGGAGTCTCTCGAGGAACGCACCATCACCGCAGCCGACAAGGCTCTTTCAGACGAGATAGCCGACATCATCCTCATCGGCGACCGCAACGAAATCCTCGCCCTTGCCGACAAGCTCGGTCTCAAGAACATCTACAAGGCGACGATCATCGACCCGAAGACCTGCGAAAAGACTGAGGAATATGCCCAGCTTCTTTTCCAGCTCCGCCAGAAGAAGGGAATGACGATTGAGAAGGCCCGCGAGCTGGTAATGGATCCTCTCTATTTCGGCTGCCTCATCATCAAGAGCGGCGATGCAGACGGACAGATCAGCGGTGCGCTCTCCACGACAGGCGAGACTCTCCGCCCGGCCCTCCAGATCATCAAATGCGCTCCGGGAATCACCTGCGTCAGCGGCGCAATGCTGATGATTACCCAGACCCCGGAATTCGGAGACAACGGCGTGCTTGTGATGGGTGACGTGGCCGTGACCCCTATGCCTGATGCCAATCAACTCGCCCAGATTGCCGTCTGCACAGCCCAGACCGCAAAGAGCGTGGCCGGTATGGACCCTAAGGTCGCAATGCTCTCATTCTCTACCAAGGGCTCTGCAAAGCACGAGGTTGTGGACAAGGTTGTCGAAGCCACCAGACTGGCCAAGGAGATGGAACCGGAACTCAAAATCGACGGAGAACTCCAGGCCGATGCGGCTCTCGTTCCTTCAGTCGGCAAGAAGAAGGCACCGGGCTCAGAAATCGCAGGCGAGGCCAACGTGCTCGTAGTCCCTTGCCTCGAGGTCGGCAACATCGCCTACAAACTGGTCCAGAGGCTCGGCAAGGCAGACGCCATCGGCCCTATCCTTCAGGGTATCGCCCGTCCGGTCAACGACCTGAGCCGCGGCTGCTCCGTCGATGACATCTACAAGATGGTGGCAATCACCGCCTGCCAGGCAATGGACGCAAAATAGCTTAAAGTAAATCTTATGGCCAACATCGGTAATCCTTTCACACCTTCGGAAAAAAAGGCGGTCCTCTGCGGTTCCGGTGAACTCGGAAAGGAAGTCGCCATCGAACTCGAACGCTACGGAGTCAATGTAGTCGCCGTGGACAGGTATCCCGCCGCACCGGCAATGCAGGTCGCACAGTCTTCGCACGTCCTTTCGATGCTCGACGGAGAAGCCCTCGAACGGATGATCGAGGAAGAGAAACCCGACCTCATCATTCCGGAGGTGGAAGCGATAGCCACGCAGAAGCTCATCGAACTGGAGAAGAGAGGCTACAAGGTCATCCCGACCGCCAAGGCCACCTACCTGACGATGAACAGGGAAGGAATACGCCGTCTCGCAGCCGAAGAGCTCGGCCTGCCTACCTCTCGCTACGAGTTTGCCTCCACTGAGGAAGAATTCGAGGCCGCAGTTGGAAGAATCGGAATCCCTTGCGTAGTCAAACCGGTGATGAGTTCCTCAGGCCACGGCCAGAGCGTCATCCGGGATGCCTCGATGATCAAGGAGGCCTGGAAAATCTCCCAGGAAGGCGGACGTGCCGGCGAAGGCAAGGTCATAGTCGAAGGCTTCGTGGATTTCGACTATGAAATCACCCTCCTGACGGTGCGTCACTGCGGCGGCACCACCTTCCTCAAACCTATCGGCCATCATCAGGTGGACGGGGACTACCGCGAATCCTGGCAGCCTCAGGCAATGAGCCCGGAGGCTGAACAGAAGGCCCGGGAGATTGCCGGAAGCATCACCGAGGCCCTCGGAGGGCACGGCATATTCGGTGTCGAACTCTTCGTCAAGGGAGATGAGGTAATATTCAGCGAGGTCTCCCCGCGCCCTCACGACACGGGTATGGTCACGATGATTTCGCAGGACCTCTCCGAGTTCGCCCTCCACGCGCGCGCCGTCCTCGACCTTCCTGTCCCGGAAGTGCGCTTCTTCGGTCCGTCGGCCTCCAAGGCGATTGTAGTCGAAGGGAACACTTCCGAATATGAATTCGCCGATGTGGACAAGGTTCTCGAAGAACCCGGGGTGCAGCTCCGCTTCTTCGGTAAACCTGAAATCCGCGGACACCGCCGCGTGGGAGTCATCCTTGCCACCGGAGGAACTGTAGAAGAGGCACTCGGGAAAGCCGAAAGGGCATATTCAAAACTCAAGGTCAAGATCCGTCAGTAGATGACAGCTTCCCCAAAACCGATAGTGCGCATCGAGTCAGGTCTTCCGATGGTGAGGGAATGGCAACTTGCCGCACCTGTGGATTTCGTGCTCGAAGCGGGAGAGAACATCGTCGTCTTCGGGCGCAACGGTGCCGGCAAATCCAAACTCATCGACATCATCCTCGGCCGGCATCCCATAAAGAAAGGAAGCATCGGCTATTCCTTCCCCTCCCCTGTCCGGAAATATGTCAGCGAGAATGTAAAGTATCTGGCATTCAAGGACTGCTACGGCGGAGAGACCGAACAGAACTACTATCTCCAGCAGCGGTGGAATTCCTGGGACGTGAACGACGAGAGGATTCTGATGTCAAGCGGCGAACTCCGCAAGCACAGCCTTTCCAAAGTCCTTTCCACCGAACCCTGCCTGCTGATTCTGGACAACCCTTTCGTGGGTCTCGACACGGCTTCCCGTGCAGTCCTCAACGAACAGCTGAAATCGATAGCCACGGGCGGGAAGACGAGCCTGATGCTGGTGCTCTCAAGGGTCGATGAGATTCCGCCCTATATGACCCACGTAGTCGAAGTCAGGGACGGAAAGGTCCTTCCGAAGCAGAGACTGGAAGAGTGGAAAGACGGGCGAGATTTCACCCCGGTCCTCCCAAGCGAAAGGAAAGAGGCCGAGACCCGACCGGAGAGAGAGGAAATCGTGTGCCTGAACAAGGTGACCATCCGCTACGGAGACAGGACCATACTCCGGAATCTCGACTGGGTGGTCCACAAGGGCGAACACTGGTCCATCACAGGGCCGAACGGCTCCGGCAAGTCCACACTTCTCGGAATAGTCTGCGCAGACAATCCGCAGAGTTACGCCTGCGACATCTCCCTCTTCGGCAGGAAGCGAGGCAGCGGTGAAAGCATCTGGGACATCAAGAAGCACATCGGCTACGTCAGCCCTGAACTCCACCGCAGTTTCAAAAGGGACATCCTTGCGGAAAGAATCGTGGCGAACGGACTGAGGGACTTCCACGGTCTCTTCACCAAAGCAGACGAAGATGAAATCCGGATTGCCCGCCGCTGCCTCGAACGCTTCGGAGCCGGACATCTTGCAGGGACATCATTCCTGAACATCTCCAGCGGCGAACAGAGGCTTGTCCTACTGGCCAGGGCCTTCGTGAAGAATCCCGACCTGCTGATTCTGGACGAGCCATTCCACGGTCTGGACGACGAGAATGTCCGGATGGTCAGGGAGATAATCGAAGAGTATTGCCAGAATCCTGACAATACTCTCCTGATGGTCACCCACAGGATGGAAGAACTCCCTTCCTGCATCGACCGGAATCTCACTCTTGAAGTCAATCGTTAGGGGCTTCCGTCCGGATTGTGCAGACGGCCTTCTTCACTCCGGGCGCGGTGACTTCAATTTCAATATCTCCCGGCCTTGTGCCGCTCTGGACTATGGCAGTCAACTGACCGCTGAAAAGATGCATCTGAGGGTTCTGGAAAGGCTCCAGACAGGTAGGGTCACCGTTGGCGACTGCCTTGAACGAACCCTCTCCGCTGACCTTGATTCTGACCTGGCGGCTGTCGAGCGGAACCGGATTCCCGTCCTTGTCCACAAGGCTCACATTGACGAAACAGAGGTCTTCGCCGTCGGCATCCAGCACGGTCCTGTCCGGACAAAGTTTCAATGCGGCAGCCTTGCCGGCAGTCCTGACTGTCTTTTCACAAACAGCCCTGCCCCCTTCGTCATAGGCGACGACCTTCAGTTCGCCCGGCTGGTAAACCACATCCTTCCACATCAGACGGAACCTTTCCATAGCCTTTTCACCGAGGCAAGGCGTAATGCCGTCGGATTTGGCAAAGGTCCTTACCCCCTGCGAAACGCCGTTCACAAAAAGCTCGGCGGAAGGATAGGAAGTGTAAACGAACACAGGAGTTACCTCCCCTTCGCGGCCTTTCCAATTCCAGTGCGGAAGAATATGCAGAGTCTCGTCATTCTCGTTCCAGCGGCTCCGGTAGAGATAGAACCTGTCTTTCGGGATGTAGGCCAGATCGACTATTCCGAAAACCGAAGAATGGTTCGGCCAGGCATCGGTGTCGTAAGGAGAAGGCTCGCCGAGATAGTCGAATCCGGTCCAGACAAACTGGCCGATGCACCACTCGTAGTCTTCGTCGGCGGCCAGATCCTCATCCGGGATGTTGGACCACTCGCAGTGTCCGGTGTCATAGGAGCAGGACTGATGGTCATCTGCAAGCTGGTCCGGGCCGGTTGCCACAGGGAAATGGTAAACTCCACGGGAACTGACGGTGGAAGCCGTCTCGCTGCCGAGGACAATCCGCTGCGGCAGAACTGCGAAAGCCTGGCCGTACCTGTGGACCTTGTAGTTGAATCCGGCGACATCGAGCTGTGCGG
This sequence comes from Candidatus Cryptobacteroides sp., assembly GCA_051878295.1. GTDB lineage: Bacteria > Bacteroidota > Bacteroidia > Bacteroidales > UBA932 > Cryptobacteroides. The sequence continues at coordinate 51,270 of JBJEJV010000025.1, read as the reverse complement.
CGAAACCGTTGCCGACCACAGCATCGAACTGGTCCATACCGCAGGTGACAGGCCTCAGCGGGTCTTCTGAATGATAGATGTCCTGGAGCCATCCGGCAACCCTCACGCCATCTCCGGTGTGCTGTGAAGGCACTTCGTTGCCTATGCTCCACATCACGATGGAAGGATAGTTCCGGAAATGACGGATCATGTTCTGCATATCCCTCAGCGCCCATATCCTGCCGTCGCCGCTGTCCTCGTTGAACCAGCGGTGGTAGCCGTTTTCACATTTGGCGAGATCCCATTCGTCGAAGTTCTCGGCCATCACCATGAAACCCATCTCGTCGCAAAGTTCGACAAGTTCCTCGGCAGGCATATTGTGCGAGGTGCGGATAGCATCGCAGCCCATATCTTTGAGGATGGTCAGCTGACGTCTTATCGCTGCCTTGTTGACTGCGGCCCCGAGAGGCCCGAGGTCGTGGTGCAGGCAGACGCCGCGGAATTTCCTCGGTTTCCCGTTGAGGAAGAAGCCCTTGTCAGGCCTGAGTTCGACGGTCCTGATGCCGAAACGGGTCCTGACCTTGTCCTGAAGGACGCCGCCGTCCTCGCGAATGGTGCTGTAGTGCTTGTAGTGGCCGTCAGCCCAGTCAGTTTCGATACGCCCTCCGGTGAGAACTTCGGTTTCGGCGTAATAAAGGGCGGGATTCTCCGGCGACCAAAGTTCAGGTGACGGAACCTTCATCTTCTGGACGATTTCCCCGTCCAGCACCTTGCGGGTGTCTGTCTGTTCAGCAACGGCCTCGCCGGAAGCATTGAATATGCGGGTGCGCAGGGTGACGGCATCCTCGCCGGAAAGTCCGTCAACTGTGGTGCGGACGGTGACGTCGGCATATTCATCGCAGATGTACTGAGTCGAAACGTATGTGCCCCAGACAGGCACTCCTACCTTCGGAAGGGTGATGTACCTGACTTTGCGGTAAAGGCCTGCGCCGGGGTACCAGCGGGAGGACTGAGGGCGGTTTTCGAGGAGGACTTCGAGGAGATTGTCACCTTCCTTGAGAACTCCTGTAACATCACACCAGAAGGAGTTGTAGCCGTAAGGCCAGAAGCAGACCTGCTTCCCGTTGACAAGGACGCGGGCTTCGCTCATAGCTCCGTCGAAGAAAAGAATATGCCGCCTTCCGTCAAGGCTTCCCTCCGCGATGTCCAGAGAGCGTCTGTAGGCACCCTTTCCGATGTAAGGCAGCCCGCCGGTCCTGCCGGTCTTGACGGTTGCGTTGCTCTCGCCGTTCTGTACTACGGCGACCGTCTGGAGGTCATTGGCACGGTCGAAAGGACCGCTGATGGCCCAGTCGTGGGGGACGGTCACTTTCTCCCAGCCCTGCAGGGCTTCGGTGTCGTGGTCCGGCCTGAATTCCCAGTCCTTCAGGAAGGTTTCGCTGCGGACATCCTGTCCGGAGAGCGAGAATGCCCCGGCAAGGGCAAGGGCAACAATTGCAAGTGTTCTCATATTCAGTCGTTCTTGGCTGTAATTTCATCAAGTTTTGCCACCATCTTCTCGGTGACGACAGTCCCGAGGACCACCTTCCCATCGGCATCGATGACGTAGAGGGTAGGAATCCACTTGATCCGGTACTGCGAGGAGATTTCGGTCTGCTTCCACTTCTTCAGTTCGGAGACGTGATGGTACTTCAGGCCGTAGTCCTCTATGGCTTTGGTCCACTTGGAATAGTCGTCATCGAAGGAAATCCCGATGAAGACCACATCCTCAGCGCCGTACTTCTCATAGGCGGCTTCGATTGCCGGAAGTTCCTTCCTGCAGTCCGGACACCAGGAAGCCCAGAAGTCAAGCACGACCGTCTTGCCTTTGAACTGTTTGAGGCTCAACTCTTTGCCCTCGGGAGTGGCAATCCGGAAGGATGGGGCCTTCGTTCCCGGCTTCAGAAGGTCGGCTGCATATTCAAGATCGGGGTCTCCGTCCGGCACAGCCTCCTGGGCATTGATGCCGAGGCTGAAAGCGAAGAACAGCGCCAACAGGCTGAAAAATCTTTTCATTGTCTTATGGTTTTATTTAACGTTTTAATATTCAAAAAGACAATTCCCCCCTCGCGAAGGGAGAGAATGCCCGCGCTATTCCCCGTCAACGAGGCAGCCTGAAAAGCCGAATTCGGCCTGGGCTTTCTCTTTCGGGTAACAGTAGAAGGTGATGTCGGCCTCCGTGTGGACTTCGCCTCCGACCAGAAGTTCGGCTTTGAGGATGGCGAAACTTCTTTTGGTTTCCACTATCCTGCACCTGACTTCTACAGGCATCGTACCTCTGGAAGGTACCGGCTTCTTGTACTTGAGGTTGAGTCTTGTGGTCACTCCGCTCGTCTGCAGTTTGCGGAGGATGACCCACCCGGCGGTCTCGTCGATGAGGGAAGCCTGGATTCCGCCGTGCAGGACTCCCTTCCAGCCTTCATAGTCCCGGGAAGGAATCCATCTTGTGACGATATCCTCACCCTCTTCGTAGAAACTGAGATGCAGCCCCTTCGGGTTGCCCGGTGAACAAAGGAAGCAGTTATAGTCTTCTTGTCCCAATCCGCTCCACGGATTGATGATTTTTTTCCAGTCTGGCATTGTTGTCTAAGTTTACAGTTTCAGCAAATATAGCAATCTTGACGGAATTTGATTATATTTAAAGTCCGCAAGTGTGAAACAGACCTTGCCCCTAAGCCGGGAGGCCGACGGCAAGGGGATGACAAACAAAGGCCTTTATGTCATTTCGACCAAGCGAAGCGCTCTTTGCGTGTCATTTCGACTAAGCGAAGCGCATGGAGAAATCTTCTGGTCCGATTGAGGTCCTATAGATATCTCGACTCCGCACTCCGTGCTCCGCTCGATATGACAGTTTAGGTTCAGCAAACCTCCCTGCTTCGCTCGATATGACAGTTTAGGTTCAGCAAACCTCCGTGCTCCGCTCGATATGACAGGTTGGGTTCAGCAAACCTTCGTGCTTCGCTCGATATGACAGGCTTTATGGTCAGCCCTTCAGGGACAGGGCAGCGTGTTGCGAAACTTGAATGAATATATTGTGGTCAATTGAGGCAGGACTTGCCGCCGATTGTATCAAGAGACAGAATCAAGAAATGGACAGAAGAGATTTTTTGAAGAAGAGCGCCGTCCTCACGGCGGCTGCAGCGGCTCCCGGATTGACATTCGCCCGGAGCAGTCAGGAAGTTCAGGAAAGACAGGCCGGAGAACGGGCCTCGGCAGGTGCGGAGGGAGGGCCGCTGATTGACACTCCCCCGGTGCTGCAGAACTATGCCGGGACAAGTATGGGCATAGCTTTCGGAGTCAGCGCAATGGCCAACGGCTATGTTGAATATTCGGAATCTCCCGACCTGCAGGATGCCGTCCGCGTGAAGTGCGGCGGCTACAGGGTGACCGGGATGAACCAGGATGTAATGCAGGTGCGCCTGACCGGCCTGAAAGAGGCCACAAAGTACTACTACCGGATAGGCGCAGACAGAATCCGTTACGACCACGGCTACAGTATGCACATCACCGGCAATGAGACAGACCCCCGGATCTACAGTTTCACTACCGCAGGCCGGAAGGCCGAGGCCCATTTCTGCGTCATCAACGACACCCACGGAATTGACCGCGCCTTTGTCCCTGTAGTGGACAAACTGAAGCAACTCAGTCCGTCCTGCGTAGTCTGGAACGGGGACGTTTACGACAAATGCGAGGATGTGGCTAAGCAGAAGGCCGTGTTCCTGAGGTCTCCCCTGAGCCAAGGCGGAGTGGCCTCAAACGTCCCGCTGATGTTCTGTCCTGGCAACCACGATTCCAGAGGCCTCGCCAACCGTCAGCTGGAGAAAGTGTGGATGTTCCGCCAGCCCGAGGAAAGAGAGTCCCGGGACTGGGACCTCGGCCGCAATTTCGCCGTTAGGATGGGAGACGTGGCCATGATAGGTCTGGACACAGCCGAGGACAAGCTGGACGAGAATCCGCTCTTCGCCGGCCTGTTCAACAGCGGAGCCTACAGGGAAGCACAGGCGGAGTGGCTCAAGGATGCCCTCAAGCGTAAGGAAATCTCCTCCGCACCTTTCCTTGTCGCGTTCTGCCATATTCCCATATTCTGTTCCGACCCGTCCCAGAATCCGGGAGACATCCATCCGGCGGACTCCGACCCGTCAAGATATTCAACCGACTACGCTGCCTGGCAAAGGACCTGCCACGATCTTTGGGGACCGCTTCTCCACAAGGCGGGCTGCAATCTGGTCATCGCCGGACATTCCCACGTCTATCGTTACGACGCTCCAGACCGCGAGCGTTGCTGGACACAGATAGTCGGCGGAGGCCCTGTCCTCCAGAGCGAAGGAGCATCCTTCCCGACAGTGATTGAGGGAATGGTTGAAGACAGGAAACTCGTCGTCACCGTCCACAACATCGCCAAAGACACCGTCCAGGAGCGCTTCGTATTCAACCCGCGCCGATAGTCTTGCGGCGGGCGGGAAATGCGGAGGAAGTCTTTTATGAATATGCATCCCTTTATGAATACGAAGAGAGAGGGTGGCTGCAAGTCTTTCGACTTCAGTCACCCTCTCTTCAGTTATGCCTGAAAGCGCGGAGGCTATTCGGAGTAGTCGTAGGTCTGGATTTCGACAGGACCGAGAAGGCCGGAAGGCTGGAGCTCGGAATTCTTATTCAGATAGGTCGAAGTCTGGAAGGTGAACCTTTCAGCCTCCGGAACCGCTTCCTTCTCACCGATGAGCCTGTTCCTCCAGCAGTTGACCACCTCGATTTCGACACTGTTCTCGCCCTTCTTCAGGAACTTGCTGATGTTGAGCCTGTAAGGAGCCGTCCATACGCCTCCGGCGTACTCGCCGTTCACCTTGACCTTCGCCATCACCATCACCTTGCCGAGGTCGATGTAAACCTCCTCCTGCGGCAGCTTCTTCAGCTTGAAGCTGTTTGAATATGTCGCATTGCCGGAGAAATACTTGATCTTGTAGTCATCGCTGCTCGTCCAGTCATACAGGGTTTCGAAGACCACTGGAGTCTCGTGTCCTCCCCTGCCGGACTCGAATGCGACTGTCCACGGAGTGTCGAGAGTCTCGAGAACCTTCTTCTCAGGATAGTTGCAACCCTCGGAAGAAGCCTTGTCGCTGTCCTTCCTGAATACGATGAAGGAACTTTCGTAAGCCTCGAGCCGGACAGGAATCTTCACGCTCTTGGTCAGGGTCTTGTACTCGGTGAGGTCACGGACATCCTTGGTAAGAGGATTCCACAGCTCAGGAGTCTTGCCTGTCACCCTGAACATTCCGTCGAAGGAGATTGCCTTGTCTCCCTGGTTGGAGACGAAGTAGTACTCTCCGTCGGCAAGTCTGAGGTGGATGAACTGGAGAGGCAGAGCGGGATCGTCGGCCACGAAATCAGGGACGATGCCCAGGTCGGCGAAAATCTGCTCGAGAGAAGCATCCTTGTAGATTTTCCCCTTGCCGTATTTGACTGAACGGGAGAACGGTGCTGTGTCGTCCTTCCACATCTTGGCGGCTGTCTTCCTGACGATTTCGTCGCACTCTGGATAACCCTTCATGCTCGGAGACTTCTGAGGAGCCGGGCCGAGGATTACAAGGCCGTCGGCGACAAGTTTCTCAAGCTTCTGGATCAGTTCCGGACGCATCGTGGCAATCTTTGGGAGAACCAGCACGCTGTACTGCATTCCGCTTTCGAGAGTCAGCTTGCCGTCCTTGACGCAGGCCTTCAGGATTACGTCGCCGTTGATGTAGTCATAGGAATATCCCTTCGGAATCTCAGGGTCCCTCGTACCGGTCATCTTAGGGCAGTCGTCACCGAGATAGTAGGCGACGTCAGCCACATAGCGGCCCTGCTGGAGCATATAGTTGCAGCGCTTGATGTAGTCGTTGAAGACATCCAGCTGGGAGAACCAGGTGTTCTTGCGGTTGAACTCGTTGCCGAACCAGGCATTGTGTCCCGGTACCCTGTCGTCAGGCTGCTGGACGTAGAGATGGTAGAGGGAGGCATTGATTCCTTCGGTGAAGAAACGGTCTCCGCGCTGCTTCATCTGGCCCGGATACTGAGAGAAGTCAGGTCCGCCGCAGGTGAAACTCTCCGCCCAAACCTTCTGCTTGCCGTAGATGTGGCCGCAGGAAGAAGCGACCCTGTTCTCGATGTCTCCGAGGTCACCGAAGCTCCAGAACTCGCCGGCAATCTCATCGGACTGCGAACCGTACTGGAGGAAGTCGCCAGGGAAGCCCCAGTGGCCGTAGTTCTCCAGCCAGGTGGTCAGGCCGTTGGCATTGGCAACCTCGCGGAGTCCGCCGACATAGTTGTAGGAAACCTCGTCGGCGACAAGCCTCCTGAGATCCCAGAGGAAACGGTCGGAAAGATCCTCGTTGCCGACGACGACACCGCTCATCACAGGGATGAAAGGCACAGGGTCGTAGCCGTAGGCTGCCTTGAAATCTTCGATAAGGTCGTCGGTCCAGTTCTGGCCGCCGGTCTCGTAGCTGTCCTCAACACAGACCTTGAAGGTCTTGCGGTCCTCTGCAGGGATTCTCCTGAGGATTTCGCCGAGATACTTGTCGAAATGGGTGCGGATGTGCTTCTTGCTCATCTTGTCGGTCTCCAGGCCCGTACCTTCGACAGGAGCAGGAGAGCAGACGGTTCCGGTAGGGAGCATTGCGGTACGCATCACGACCCACTCCCCTGCCGGGACTTCCCAGGTCAGGGTGCCGTCCACATCGACATATTCAGAGATGTCCCGGACGTCGGAAGCGCAGATGCCCTGGTATTCAGGCTGCTCCCTCCACATATAGGCATCCCACATCGGATGAGGAGTCTGCCACATCTTGGCAAGGGACTTCTCCGGATATCTTTCGACGGCCGGCTGGTCTGAAAGGGTCACGCTCTTGACCACCTCAGGTTTCACCTTGAGCTCGAACTCGCTTGCAACGGTCTCCGGAAGGGAAATCACAATCGGGGCGAAAGGCTCGAAACCGACGTTGGTGGCGCTGTTGCTCCTGTCGATGAAGAATTCCTCGACAAGCACCTTCCTGCCGTCCACCTTTGCATAAAGGGCGGCCGGACTGCTGACCGGTTTGCAGACAGGATTGATTACTATTGAACGTACAACTGCCTCCCTGTCCGCCTTGAGTGTGACGGTCCCGTCAGCGGCAGTTTCGGCGGCAAAGCCTACTGAAGCGGTCTTGAGAGGGAAGGCCAGCACCTTGACAGGCTGGGCATCCTCGCCGACCTCACGGAGTCTGCCGCTGAACTTTGCAGGTCCGCTCAGGGTGTCCTTGGCATAGCCCAGATACCTCATTGACTGTGAAGGCTCGACCCATGGACCGCCGCTCTGGCTCCAGCCCGGGCTGTTGAACATACCGATTTCGATGCCGAGCTCGCCTGCGGTCTTGAACATTGTGTGAAGGATGTCCCACCACTCGTCGGTGAACATTCTGACCGGTCCCTGAGGAATGCCCTGTTCTTCGCCGATCATTCCGACGAAGGCCCTGTTGATGCCGACAGACTTCATCGCCTGAAGGTCCTTGACGACACCTTCCTTGGACATGTTGCCGGCAACCCAGTACCAGTAGGTACCCAGTTTCTGGCTTTCAGGAGTGTCCTTGAAGTTCTTCTCGACTGTGCTGATGCTGTCCTGGGCCCAGGCCTGGCAACCCAGAAGCAGCAGGATGGCTGCAAGCCATCTGAAATTCTTGCGCATGATTTTAAGGTTTATTATGATTGGTTATCGTTTCCAGTGGACAATCTGCAAGCAAATCCGTATGTTTACTGCAATTTTTGTACCCCGTACAGTGTCCGGAAAGGTTCTCCGGGCTAATCCTCGGGGATAAGGATGGTGTAGGTCCTCTGCGCCTTGTTGACGAGTTTGTTGTCCCGCAGCCAGAGATTGGTCTCCTTCAGCCTTTTGTAGTTCGTTCCGTGTTCCAGCGCGAAATCCACCAGGCTCGGGATGCTCCCGGAGACGGTACGCCTCTCCTTCACCTTCACGGCAGGATAGCAGTCGAGAGGGTCGATGTCGAAACCGAAAGAAGAAGGGTTCTCGAAGAACATCTTCGCGGCCAGCACCCGGTACATGTAACGGGAAGTCTCCTCGACCAGCCACAGTTCCATCGCATCCTCCTGCTTCTGGTCTTCGAGTCTCTTCGCAAGCCCGTTCATCCCGCCATTGTAGCCGGCGGCGACGTTCATCCAGCTGCCGAACTTTGAATATGCCGCTTTCAGATAGGCGCAGGCGGCTTCGGTGGACTTTTCGATGTTGTACCTCTCGTCAACCTCGTCGTCTATGACCAGGCCGTACTCCCTTCCGGAAGCCTTCATGAACTGCCAGAGGCCCGCCGCTCCTGCCGGCGAGAGGGCCTTAGGGTCCAGATTGCTCTCTATCGCCATCAGATATTTCAGGTCCTCGGGAATGCCGTGCAGTTCAAGGATGGGCACGATCTGCTCGAAAATCCTCTTTGAACGCTTCAGCATCAGAATGGAATTGGAATGTGAATATGTGAACGAAATCAGTTCCCTGTCCATCCTCTCGCGAATGTCCGGCCTGGTCAGGCGCACGGTGTCGCCGGCGAAGACAATCATCCTGGGAACGGAAGGTGGCATCCCTTCCTTCTGTCCGGGAATACGGTATGACTGGGAGAAAGCCGCAGCGATACTGCCCAGGAATGCGAGAAAACAAAGTGCAAGTCTTTTCATAATCCGATAGGGTATTTGAATATGCCGGCCCTCGCTGTCGAATCCTCGTCCGGCGGCCGAACGGGACACAAAGATAGTCCTTTCATCGTTCATTTGAAAGAAAGCGTCTGAGGAAAAGTCTCTCCGTAGTCAAACGAAGCAGGTGCGTACCTGTCATATCGAGCGGAGCACGAAGTGCATACCTGTCATATCGAGCGGAGCACG
>JBJEJV010000025.1:0-42260 GCA_051878295.1 Candidatus Cryptobacteroides sp. | reverse complement strand
CCTGTCATATCGAGCGGAGCACGAAGTGCATACCTGTCATATCGAGCGGAGCACGGAGCGCATACCTGTCATATCGAGCGGAGCACGAAGTGCATACCTGTCATATCGAGCGGAGCACGGAGCGCATACCTGTCATATCGAGCGGAGCACGAAGTGCGTGCCTGTCATATCGAGCGGAGCACGGAGTGCGGAGTCGAGATATCTATTTGCCATAAATAGGTCAGGAAGATTTCTCCACGCGCTTCGCTTGGTCGAAATGACAATTAGAGAACGCTCAGTCGAAATGACACGCAAAGGGCACTGCCCTCAGTCGAAATGACAATTAGAGAACGCTCAAACGAAATGACATACAAGCGCTTTGGGGTAAGCCTCAAAACAAAAACCCGCAGTGCACCGTCCCCCTTGGTAAAAGCAAGATTTGTGTCGGCAGAAGCGCCGGATTGTGAAAAAAATAGATGGGAGCGTCCTGGGCCCTTCAGCAGGGATGACGCACGAGGTGCAAGGCAGCTGCGGGTTGATGAAGTTCTTAATGTTCAGGATGGCAGTGCTGCCAGATGCCGGAACAAAAATACCCTTGCAGGCGGTTCTGACAAAGACAGAGGGACGAATATTCGTCATCATTTTTCCTTTTTTTATGAAAAGAAATGTTTTTTTTGAAGTACAAGTTTGTATATTTGTTGCTTGATAAAACCGAAGACATTCTTCATTCCGATTATTTAAAGAATTTTTGTTTTTTATGGGCTTTGTTCGCGACTTTTTTATGTTGTTCAGTGGAACCAGGAATGTCTTTGTTCCGATTCTTGCAAAACAGACAGGCTTTCTTTGCCAGACATCAGCAATGCTTTTGGGAATGTTCGAAGACAGCGACACATCTTCGTGGAGCCGTGTCGAACACGAAATCAAATCCTGCGAGGTGCAGGGCGACGCTCTCCTGACCGAATTTTTCGAGATGCTCTCCAAGAGGTGGCTCATACAGATAAACAGGCTGGACCTCCAGGCCGTGGCAATGGCGATGGACGACTGTCTGGACGTGATAAAGGACACCTCAAAGGCAATCCTCATCTATGCTCCGCGTATGCTGGATTCCAGGTTGAAGGAAATCGCGCAGATGGCCGCCGACCAGTCCTGCGCCATCCGCGAGATGATTCCCCTGCTGTCGGATGTCAAGAAGAACGTCCACGCCATCAACCACTGCTGCGACAGGGTGACGGAACTCGAACACGCCGCCGACGACGCCTATGAGGAGTACATCGGCTCGATATTCCACGAAATGGAGGATTGCCGCGAACTGGTCAAGTGCAAAGGTCTTGCTGAAATGCTCGAGAACGAGACCGACGCTTTCAAAAGGATTTCCGACAACGTCCGCAAGCTGCTTCTGAACCACATTTCCGCCTGATTTCTCAGGCCCGGGTGAGTTCGAAACGGCTCGGCACGGGGAATCTGCGTTCAAAAGCCTCGAGAAGCCGCGAGCGGTAGGTTTCGTACTTGCTTTCCGAAATGTTCACGTCGTTGATGCACACGATTTTGCGTGTCGGAGAAGCGATGAACTTCTCCATCTGGTCTATTCCGGCGACTGCCAACGAGTAGTGCTTGTTGGAAATCTTGCGGTCGGCGGTCATACCCTTCAGGAAAGTATAGTCCGTAAAGATGTACTGGTTGTAGTTGTTGTCCTCCCTCAACGGGGTCACAGACGAAAGTATCTCCTTTTCTTTCATTGAATACAGCTCGTCGCAGAGGCTTTTGAGCATCGGGGCGACAGTGTGCTGCGGACGCAGGTAGCAGGCCGGAATCCTGACTCCGAGAGCCTCGCAGGCGAAACGGAAGGAACGTCTCACAAGGAAGCGGAACTTGTTCCCGAGAGTAAGCCAGTGCCGGGACATATGGTGGCAGGGTTTCCCGTCGAGGAAGAAATCCTCACGGCTGCAAGGCAGCATCGGGAAGAAATCGTCATTGAGATAGAGGAACTCTTCGTCGAGGCCATCAATCCGGTGAAGGAACATCTCGATGGCGCTGGCATTGAATACCGGCAGGAGTTTCTCCGGGATGATGTCGGAGTGGCGGACTATCAGAAGCTGCTTCCGGTCAACCCAGGAGGGGACCTGCGTTTCTCCGGAAACCACGAGATAGACGTTGCGGATGAAAGGCATATATTCGGAAATGCCCCGGAGCAGATATTTCAGAGTGCCCCAGTCGCGGAAGCGCTTTTCGATATAAGTCTGCATCCCGACGCAATTTGAATATTCCGACCTCCAGACGGGATCCAATCCGTTGACGTAAGTAATTACTGCATCCATTGTAAGAGTTGATGTATTCAGGTTTATGTGCACGTGAGGGCTGTATCAGGGCTTGAGTGCCTTCAAATATCGAGCCGTGTGTGTCCTGCCGGAAGCGGCAAGTTCTTCCGGAGTGCCCTCGAAGACCACCTCACCGCCCTTGTCGCCGGCTTCCGGACCGATGTCTATCACCCAGTCGGCGGCCCGGATGACATCCAGGTTGTGTTCCACCACGATTACGGTGTGTCCTCCCGCGAGAAGGGCGTCGAAAGACTTCAGGAGTTTTTCCACGTCGTGGAAATGAAGCCCGGTCGTCGGTTCGTCGAAGATGAACATTATCTTCTCCCTCGAAGGACTCCGCTCCCTGGACGTATTCTGGACTCCCCCGTTCAGCGAAAGGAAATATGCCAGTTTGATGCGCTGGCTCTCACCGCCGGACAGGGTAGATGAACTCTGTCCCAGCTTGATGTACGACAGGCCGACATCGACGAGCGGCTGGAGCCTGAGGGCTATCTGCCGGGAAAGTTCCTCGGGCTGGGAGCCGAAGAAGTCTATCGCCTCGGCCACCGACATATTCAGTATGTCGTCTATGTTCCTGCCCTTGAATCTGACTTCGAGGATGTCAGGCTTGAAACGCCTTCCGCCGCAGGACTCGCAGACCATCGTCACATCGGCCATGAACTGCATCGGAATCCTGACGAATCCGTCCCCCTGACATTCCGGGCAGCGGCCTCCGTCCTGATTGAAGGAGAAATAAGAAGGGGTGTAGCCGTTGATGCGGGCATACTGCTGTTCGGAAAGGAGCTTGCGGATGTCGTCATAGACCTTGAGGTAGGTCACGGCGTTGGACCTGCTGCTCTTCCCTATCGGATTCTGATCGACATATTCAATTCTGCTGATTCTGTCCAGATTGCCGCCCAGGCCCTTGAAGGTGCCGGGAAGTTCGCCTGTCTGGTTGATGCGGCGGTACATCGCCGGGTAGAGTATGTCCCCCACGAGGGAAGACTTCCCGGAGCCGCTGACTCCGCAGACCACAGTCATCACCCCGAGCGGGAACTTCACGTCCATCCCCTTGAGATTGTGCTCCATCGCACCTTTCACAGTAATTGAATATGTCCACGTCTTCTTCTGCCTGACGTACCTCGGCCTGCCACCCAGCACATACTGGAGGGTCAGAGAGCCGTCGATGTCTTCTTTGGAAACCGGTTCGGAGAGGCTGCCCTGGAAGACCACCCTGCCGCCGTCAACGCCGGCGAGAGGGCCCATGTCGATCAGCAGGTCGGCGGCCTTTATCATCTCCTCGTCGTGTTCGACCACGACCACCGTGTTTCCGATGTCCCTCAGCCTCCTTATCACGCCGATAAGCTTGTCGGTGTCGCAAGGATGGAGTCCGATGCTCGGCTCGTCGAGGATGTACATGGAGCCGACCAGGGAACTGCCGAGGGCCTTGACGAGATTGATGCGCTGGCTCTCTCCTCCGGACAGGGTGTTGCAGGCCCGGTCCATAGTAAGGTAGGACAGCCCGACGTCCTTGATGCAGCGGAGCCGCTGCATAATCTCCCCTATCGCCTTCCCGGCTATGGACTCCTCGTAGGGAGTCAGGCTCAGGTTCGTGAAGAAGCCGCTCAACTCGTCCACATTCATCGCCAGCAGTTCGGCGATGTTCTTCCCGCCTATCCGGACGTACAGGGCCTCCTCCCGGAGTCTTGTCCCGTGGCAGGAATGGCAGGCGGTCCGGCCTGAGAAACGCGAGAGCATATACTTGTACTGGATCTTGTAGCGGTTGGCCTCGACCCAGCTGAAAAATTCATTGATTCCGACGAAGCTTTCCTCGTCGCCTTCTACGCTGTGGGTGTCCCAGATCAGCTGCTTGACCTTCGGGGACAGCTTGGCGTAAGGTTCAAAGACCGGAATCCCGTAACGCGGACCGGCCTTGATCAGCTGGTCCCTGAACCAGCCCATCTTCTCTCCCCTCCAGCAGGCTATAGCCCCGTCGTAGATGCTCTTGGTCTTGTCCGGGATGACAAGATCCTCGCTCACGCCGATGATTTTCCCGAGCCCGCCGCAGACCGGGCAGGCCCCGAGAGGGCTGTTGAAGGAGAAAAGATACTCGTCCGGCTCGCGGAAGGTGATACCGTCCAGTTCAAAGCGGTCTGAATATTCCTCCACGGCGCCGTCCTTCCAGAGAATCATCTTGCCACCGCCTTCGCGGAAGGCGCTGTTCACCGATGAATACAATCTGGTGCGCAGGTCATCCCACTCGCCCTGGGGCCAGGGCGTCCCGTCCTCCGAGCAAGGGTAGCCGTCGCGGAAGAGAGGCAGCTTGAGCCTGTCAACCATCAGGAGCAGGCCGTCGGGATATTCCCCGCCGTCCGCCATCTTCATCACATCTTCGATGCGGAAAAGTCCGCCCTCCGAGAAGAAGCGGGAGTAGCCGTTTTCCTTCAGCCGCAGCATCAGTTCCACCTTGTCGTCCCTTTCGTTCCAGGACAGCGGTGAGAGTATGTAAACGGAAGAGGAACCTCCTTTGACGATGCTTGCGACGACGTCCGAAGCGCTATGCTTCTTCACTTCCCTGCCGCTGACGGGCGAGAAAGTCCGTCCTATTCTTGAATACAGGATTCTGAGGTAGTCGTAGATCTCCGTCGTGGTGGCGACTGTGGAACGGGGATTCCTGACATTGACTTTCTGTTCGATGGCGATGGCAGGCGGAATGCCTTCTATGGACTCTACGTCCGGCTTGCTCATCCTGCCGAGGAACTGTCTGGCATAGGAGGACATGCTTTCGGCAAAACGCCGCTGGCCCTCGGCGAAAAGCGTGTCGAAGGCAAGCGAGGACTTGCCGGAACCGGATATGCCGGTCACGACCACGAACTTGTTCCGCGGGATTTCTATCGTTATGTCCTTGAGGTTGTTGACCTTGGCCCCCTTGATCAGGATTTCGCCTTCTCCTATCATCGGCAATGGATGTCGCTTATTGTTCCAGGCACTCGTCCATCATCCTGGCGAGTTCCTTCTTGTCAAGATTCTGTCCGATGAAGACTATCTTCACCATCCTGTCACCATAGTCCGGATCCCAGTCGCGGCGCAGGTTCGCATCCCTGGCCATCATCTCCCGGAGCTGGTCTTCCGGCATCGTGGCGAACCACAGGCCGGCGTTGCGGACCGTCTTCTGCACACCGGACTGCTCGAAGAGGTAGCATTTGTCCTTCTCGTCCGCGAAATAGCAGATGCCCTTGGCCCTGATGACGTTCTTCGGCCAGTGCCTGGCGACGAAGTTGTCGAATTTGTTGATGTCGAGGGCCGGGCGGCGGAAATATAAATAGGTGCCGATGTTGTACTCCTCGACTTCCCCTCCGTCGTGATGATGGTGGTGATGGTGATGTCCGTGGTGCTCTTCGTGATGCCCGTGTCCATCATCGTCATCATCATCGTCATCGTCATCCTCGAGATCCCCTTCGATGGCTGCTATCCAGGCTGCCGAAGTGGCCACCTTGTCGAAGTCGAACATCCCCGTGCCGAGAATCCGGTCGAAATCCACGTCGCACCAGTCGCACTCGATGATTTCAGCCTTGGGATTGAGCGCGGCGACGATGGCCCTCACCCTTGCAAGCTCGGCAGGAGTGACTTCTGAAGCCTTGTTCAGAAGCACGATGTTGCAGAACTCAATCTGCTGGATGACAAGGTTCTCTATGTCCTCCTCGTCCAGTCCCTCCTTCCGGAGAGAGTCCCCGCAATCGAACTCGCTCTGCATCCTCAGGGCATCCACGACCGTCACTATGCAGTCGAGTTTCGGAGTGTTCGAGCTCCGGGCATAGTCAGGGAGCAGGGCGGGAGCGCCGCAGATGGTCTGGGCGATCGGCGCGGGCTCGCAGATGCCGCTGGCCTCGATGACGATGTAGTCGAAACGGTCCGTGCGGCAGAGTTCGTTGAGCTGGTTGACAAGGTCCATCTTGAGGGTGCAGCAGATGCAGCCGTTCTGCAGAGGGACGAGACTGTCGTCCGTGCTTCCCACCACTCCGCCCTTCTGGATGAGGTCGGCGTCGATGTTTACTTCGCCGATGTCATTGACGATGACGGCGAAGCGTATTCCTTTCCTGTTGTTGAGGATTCTGTTGAGCAAAGTAGTCTTGCCGCTTCCGAGGTAACCTGTCAGAAGAAGCACCGGTATTTCCCTATTCTGAATTGTTATTGTCATAGTCCAATGCTATAGTCGTAGTTCGCAAAGATAGCCATATTCATTGATAAAAGAGCCTTGAATATTCAAGAATAATTGCTAAATTTGCAGACAGGCAGGTTAACATATTGGCAGCCTTGTGCAAATGCTTGACAGTCTGAAAAAAGATATTGAAAAGTTGATTGCGCTGTACGAGAACGAAAAGTCCAGGTGTGCAACTCTGGAGAAAGAACTCGCACAGAGCAGGGCCGACAATGAATCCTGTCACAGACGGATTGAAGATTTGGAACATCAGGTTGACAATCTTCGTCTTACGGAAGCTTTTATGGCGCCTGCCGGCAGCGACGACGGCGCAAAAGAGAAGATAGACAGGCTCATCAAAGAGATTGACAAGTGCATCTCACTGATGGAGAAATGATTATGGAGCGGAGCATCAAAATACGGATAGCAGACAAGGAGTATTCTCTCATGGCGACAAGCCCCGAAATGGAGCAGATGTACAGAATCGCCGCCGAGACAATAAACCAGAGACTTGCTGCGTACGATGCCAAGTTCCCCGGCAAGCCGGTCAGCGACAAACTGGCCTTCGTTGCGATAATCGAGGCCGTGAACAGGCTGATGAGCCAGAAGGAACTCTCCAAGGCGAAGAACGAGGCGGCAAAGCTTGAGGAAGACATCGAGTCATACCTGAAAGAGATAGAAGAAAACGGCCGTTAGTCCCACGTGCTGAAATCAACAAGTTCTACGGAACCGGGTTCACTCGGGGCGATGAGGACAGGCCAAGGTTACCTTCGGGGATTGCGACACAGACGCGACGATGGATTTCCGAACCGCAACGGATCTCAAATCTTGCATTTAAGATTTTTGACAGCGACTGACGGCTTTTTCTTTCAATTCCAGACAATCAATCGGTCGGACACCGGTGGTTGTCTGTTTTCGTTTGCCCGGAAACGGATGCCGCCAGAAACAAGCCAAAGGAACCAATTCAAATCGTACAAATAGTTATGATAGCTTATTACATAATATGCTCCCTGATAGGAGCCGCAATCGCGATAGCGGCCTACACCGTCATCCAGCGCATTGTCCTGAACGG
The DNA here is from genome assembly GCA_051878295.1 of Candidatus Cryptobacteroides sp. Classification (GTDB taxonomy): domain Bacteria; phylum Bacteroidota; class Bacteroidia; order Bacteroidales; family UBA932; genus Cryptobacteroides. Next base: position 34,717 of record JBJEJV010000025.1, on the reverse strand, counting down.
ACGCAAGAACGAAATCATCGCGCAGGCTGAGGTAGAGGCCCAGAACATCAAGAATGAGAAGATCCATCAGGCGAAGGAGAAGTTTCTCCAGCTCAAGAGCGAGCACGACAAATATGTCAACGACAAGAACAGCCAGCTCAAGGATGCCGAAAACAGAATCCGCCAGAAGGAGCACAACCTGAACCAGCAGAACAACGAACTTCAGAAGAAGCTCCGCGACAGCGAAAACGCAAGGCTCTCCTTCGTCGCACAGCAGGAAAGCCTCGCAAGGAAGGAGGAGGAATATGAAAGGATGACCGCCCAGGTCAACAAGCAGCTCGAGGTCATCGCCGGAATGAGCGCGCAGGACGCCAAGAACATCCTGATCGAGAACATGAAGGCAGAAGCCCGCAGCGAGGCCCAGGCCTACATCAACGACACGATGGACGAGGCCCGTCTCAATGCTTCCAAGGAGGCCAAGAGGATAGTCATCAACACCATCCAGAGAACCGCCACCGAGACCGCAATCGAGAATGCCGTCACTACCTTCCCTATCGAGAATGACGAAATCAAGGGCAGGATCATCGGACGTGAGGGCCGCAACATCAGGGCCCTGGAGGCAGCCACGGGAGTTGAAATCGTGGTTGACGACACTCCGGATGCCATTCTCCTTTCCGCCTTCGACCCGGTTCGCAGGGAAGTCGCAAGACTGGCCCTTCACCAGCTGGTCATAGACGGCAGAATCCATCCGGCCAGAATCGAGGAAGTCGTGACCAAGGTGAAGAAGCAGCTTGACGACGAGATTCTCGAGACCGGAAAGCGCACCTGCATCGACCTCGGTATCCACGGAATGAACATCGAACTCGTAAAGCTCATCGGAAGGATGAAATACCGTTCTTCCTACGGACAGAACCTGCTCCAGCACTCAAGGGAAGTCGCAAACCTCTGCGCCACGATGGCTTCCGAGCTTGGCCTGAATCCAAAGATCGCCAAGAGAGCCGGACTTCTCCACGACATCGGAAAGGTTTCCGAGGACGAACCGGAGCTCCCTCACGCACTTCTCGGAATGAAGCTCGCAGAGCAGTACAAGGAGAAACCTGATGTCTGCAACGCCATCGGCGCACACCACGAGGAAATCGAGATGACCTCGATCATCTCCCCTCTCGTGATGATAGGCGACGCCATTTCCGGCGCACGTCCAGGTGCCCGCCGCGAGGTCATCGAGTCCTACATCAAGAGGCTCAAGGGAATGGAAGACCTTGCTGCAGCCTATCCAGGAGTCACAAAGAGCTATGCCATCCAGGCCGGACGCGAACTGCGTGTCATCGTCGGAGCGGACGAGGTGAGCGACGACCAGGCATCAAGACTTTCCGCCGACATCGCCCAGAAGATCCAGGAAGAAATGACATACCCTGGACAGGTCAAAATCACCGTCATCAGGGAAACACGTTCAGTAGCATACGCAAAATAACAAATCCCACTACCACAAGACTATGAAACCTGCAATCAGGAATATTATGGCAAAGGTGGCTGTGTTCCTTTGGGGCACAGCTGCTTTTGCGCAAGCCCCGGAGGCGACAGCCGCCTGGACAGTCAAGGCCAGAGAACTGACTGCCGATGAATATGAACTCACTTTCACCGCCGACATCATCGAGGGATGGCACATCTATTCAATTTCCGACCCCTACAATCCGGTAGCCGTGGAATTCGGGGAGACGGCAGGTGTGAGCGTTGAAAAGGAACTTCTCCCTGTCACCGTTCCCTCTTTGCTGGACGATTCGGAAGTATTCTACGAAAGCGCCGTCTTTACGATGACCGTGAAGGCGGAGGGAAAGACATCCCTGAAGGGCACTATCAGCTGGAGCGCCTGCAACGACATGTTCTGCGCAGCTCCGGAAGAATATGCTTTTGAAGTCGTGCTCAGCGAGGGAACTGCCGCAAGTGCGGCCGGGACGGGAGAGGAAGAGACTCCGGAGAAAGGAGGAATATGGGGTCTTATCATCGAGGCCATCCTCTGGGGATTCGCGATGCTTCTGACTCCTTGCGTCTTCCCTATGGTCCCTATGACCATATCCTTCTTCATGAAGCAGTCCTCCACACCGGCGGAGGGCCGTTTCAAGGCCTTCCTCTACGGCCTCTTCATCGTGCTTCTGTACACGGTGCCGATCTGCATCATCATCGGCATCACCTGGATAGTGGGAGGCGAATCGGTGACTGCCGACATATTCAACTGGCTTGCCACGCACTGGCTGCCGAACCTGCTGTTCTTCGCAGTCTTCATGGTCTTCGCAGCCTCATTCTTCGGGGCCTTCGAGATCGAACTGCCTTCAAGTCTTGCCAACAAGACTGACTCCAAGTCCAACGCCAAGGGCATCGGCGGCATATTCTTCATGGCCCTCACCCTTGTCCTCGTGTCCTTCTCCTGCACCGGCCCTATCGTCGGCACGGTCCTGATAAAGTCCACCCAGGGAGAGTTCTGGACTCCGATGGTGACTATGCTCGCCTTCTCCGTGGCCTTCGCCCTTCCGTTTACGATACTCGCGATGTTCCCGTCCCTCCTCAAGAAGATGAAGAGCGGCTCCTGGCTGAACACCGTGAAGGTGGTTCTCGGATTCATCGAGGTCGCCCTCGGATTCAAATTCCTCAGCGTCGCCGACCAGACCTACCACTGGGGACTTCTTGACAGAGAGGTTTACCTTGCAATCTGGATTGTGGTCTTCACCCTTCTGGGCCTCTACCTGCTGGGCAAGATACGTTTCGCCAACGACTCGCCTGTCGAGCATATTTCTGTGACCAGGCTCGCCCTTGCAATCGGCGTGTTCAGTTTCGTTGTGTATATGATTCCGGGAATGTGGGGCGCTCCGCTCAAGGCGCTGTCCGGCTACCTTCCTCCTATCCAGACCCAGGACTTCGTCATCTCGGCATATTCAGGGAACGAGAATCAGGGAGGCACGGTTTCAGTCTCCCGGGATGCCGCCACGACTTCGCACCGGAGCGGCGACCTGACCCTTCCTCTGGGCCTGAGCGGCTACTTCACAATCGAGGAGGGACTCGAGGCTTCCCGCGCGGAGGGCAAACCTGTATTCGTGGACATCACCGGTCACGGCTGCGTGAACTGCCGCGAAATGGAGCAGAGAGTCTGGAGCGACCCGGAAGTCAGGCGGATTCTTGACGAGGAATATGTCATCGTAGCCCTCTACACTGACGACAAGACAAAACTGCCGGAAGAAGAGAGGCTGACCACTCCTGAAGGCAAAGTCCTGAAGGATCTGGGCAGAAAGAACTCCTACATCGCCAGAACCCGTTTCGGAGTCAATGCACAGCCTAACTATGTAATCCTTGACAGCGAAGGACAACAAATCCTTCCAGTAAGAGGCTACGACCTCTCAGTGGAAGGATTCGTCGATTTCCTCAATTCCGGAATCGAGGGATTCAGGAAATAAGGCTCATTCCTTGTCAAGTTTGTGCATTATCTGATCCCAACTCTTCAATCCCAAGACTTCAAGATACGGAGCGAAGACCTTGTCTTCATCCTCAGTACCGGCTGCAGCCCAGACCTTGAACGCAGGTTTCGGCTGCAGTTCTTTATAGTCCCCGTCCGCAAAGGTGTGGAGACCTATTCGCAGGCCGAACTCTCCCCTGCTGTCACGCCAGCCGTGCCACTGGATGGCATCGATTCCCTTGAGGGCGGATGCTTTCTTCCAGGCCCAGGCTGCTCCCGCTGCCTGCAGGGTCAGGTCTTCGTCACTGTAGGAAGGAGAGTTGGTTCCCTGTTCGGAGAGGAAGAGAGGCCTCTTCCTGCCATTGTAGAAATGCTCCTTCCGGAGAATCCACTCATCGATAACTTCGAGGTTCTTGAAGGTGACGTAGTCGGAGTTGCGGTCAAAAGTTGACCTGATGTCATCCTCCCAGAATTTCGGACGGCTGAGGTCCTGCGGATAAGGATGGTAGGCGATGCCCCAGAGGAAATCCCCTTCCGCCCTGGAATATTCAAGAGTCTTCTCAAGCATCCTTTTCGGGCTGTAGCCTCCTTTGTCGCCGTCCGCCCAGTTGTGGGTCATTGATTCGAGCACGGAGGCATTGGGGTCATACTGGCGGGCTATGTTGTAGCATATTCGCATAGACTTGACATAACGGTCGAAAAGACGCATTTCAGGCTGCTTGCCCATATTCGTCCACTCGTGGCCCATATCTACCTCGTTCTGCATGATCCAGTGGGAGATGCGTCCTCCGTTCTGTCCCCAATAGCTGGAAGCCAGGTACTCCAGAGCCGCCGCATAGACATTGAAGGCCTTGGCTGAGGTCAGGTCAGGCATGGCGTAGAAACCTCCGTCATTCTCGGGATCGGCATAGACGGAGTTCTTTGCACAGAGTATGATGGCGGAGACCACCACATCGGTCTCCGAGAGGGCATCGAGATGCTTGCGGATTGATTCGACGGACTTGCCGAAGGCATAGGAGACCCCGCCATATTCATAATCGTCGCCCTCTCCGCTGAGGACATTGACAAGATGGATGTTGGTCGTGACGCTTCCGATGCCTATTTCCTTCACTTCCTTGAGGTAGAGTTCACCGCCTCCGGCGCCGAAGCCTTTCTTGTTCCTGAGTTTCAGAGGTTCCGGGCTTGCCTTGGGAGCGACCTCGTCGGCATAGCGCGCGTGGGAGTCGAGCTTCTGGGCGGAGCCTTCGACCTTTACCACGGCCCACTTTGAAAAGACGCGGTCATAGTCTATGCCTTCCCTGCCCTTGACATAACGGTCGAGGGTAATCCTGAACTTCCCGCCGGAGATGCCGGTAGTGTACGGGAAAGTGCTCAGTTCCGTGACATCCTGCCAGGGAACTATGTCGGCAAGAAGGAAGGTTCCTTCGCCTGAACATACTCCGGAGATTGTCACCTTGTCTTCAGTGACCACCACTTTCTTCACACGGGAAGGATAGGCGGTGCCCAGATAGCTGTCGATGTTGTCGGCAACTTTGACTTTCTCTTCCCAGCTCAGTGTCTGCGCCGGGGAAGAAAAGCCGGCCACGGCCAGAATGGCGGCCGTGGTCAGCAATCTTAAGGTATTACGCTTCATTTGATACTTGTTATTCAACTTCATGCATGATTGAATCCCAGTCGGAGATACCGATTGTGCTGAGATAAGGAGCGAAAACCTCCTCCTCGTCGTTGGTTCCGGCAGCCTTCCAGACATACCAGACCGGCTTGCGGTCGAGATTCTGGAAACCGGAATCCTCAAAGGACCTCAGACCGATTCTCAAACCGAACTCAGCCTTGTTGTCGGCCCAGTTGTGCCACTGGATGGCATCTATTCCGTCGAGATTCTTGACCTTCTTCCAGGCCCAGCATCCTCCGGCAGCCTGAAGGGCAAGGTCGGTGTCGCTGTAGGAAGGAGAGTTGGTACCGTTCTCGGAGAGGAAGCATATTCTCTTCTTCTCACCCTTGTACAGATTCTCAGGCAGCTTCATCCACTTGTCCAGCACCTCAAGGTTCTTGAAGGTGATGAACTTTGTGTCCATTGAATATGTTGCCTGCTTGTCGTTGCTCCAAAGGGAAGGGACGGTGAGGCTCTGCGGATAAGGATGGTAGGCCACGCCCCACCAGAAATCACCCTCGGCATTTGAAAACTCTACCGTCTTTTCAAGCATCTCCTTTGGACTGTAGTCCTCCTTGCCTGTCCAGCTGTGGGTATAGGAAGCAAGGATGGCCGCATTCTGGTCGTATTGCCTTACAATGTTGTAGCAGATGCGCATTGACTTGACGTAGCGGTCCAGATAGCGGGTCATCGGCTGGTCGCCCATATTCGTCCAGGTTGTTCCCGCATCGACCTCGTTGTGCATTATCCAATTGCAGATGCGTCCGTGGATGTCGATGTCGTTGTACCGGGAAGCCATATATGAAAGGGCGGCTGCATAGTGGTTGAAAGCCTCGGCAGTTGTGATGTTCGGCATCGAATAGTAGCCACCGGCACATTCCGGATCGGTGAATACTCCGCCGGTAGGACAGAGGATGATGGCACTTACAATCAAACGCATGTCCTTGACGGAGGAAACGATGCGGTCCACATAGGACTTGCCGTCTCCGACCTTGTAGGAAATGCCTCCGAAAGTGTAGTCGGAGCCCTTACCCGGCATTATGTTGTCGAGGACCACATTCATCGTGTTGCTGCCGCAGTTCATCTCGGCAAGGTCGTTGAAATAGTAGGTGTGGTCGCCTGCGGCGATGCCCTTCTTGTTCTTCAGAGGCAGCGCCTCCGGAGAAGTGACAGGCTCGACATCGTCGGCATATCTTCCGTGAGAATCGAGAATATGCTTGTCTCCGTCCACTTTGACGACAGCCCACTTCGAGAAGACTCGGTCATAGTCGATTCCCTCACGGGCACTGGCAATACGGTCAAGCGTCACTTTGAAATTCTTTCCGGAAATGTTCTCCACATAAGGGAAACTGTCCAGTTCCGTGATGTCCTGCCAAGGAGTAACCTCGGCGAGGGCGTAAGTTCCGTCACCGCCGCAGGTTCCCTCGATGATTACGGAGGACTTGGTCACGGTGACATTGCTGACGGATGAAGGATAGTCAGTGGCAAGATACTTGTCAATACGGTCTGCCATATCCTGTTTTGCCTGTTCCTTTACCAGCGCGTCACCATAGGCATTCTTTTCTTCGTCATTCATCTGACGGATCTTGAGATTGCGGATGGTGACAGTAGGACCGCTGTTGTCTCCCGGGTCGATTCTGAGCCGGTGTCCGGACTTGCCCCAACCGGCCTCCCTGAACGAAGTTATCTCGGCAGTGAAGGTCTTGTAGGTGCTTGTGGCAGGAAGAGTTCCGTACTTCTTGGAGCTGTTTTCAGCAGGAGCGCCGTTGACATAGAAGATCTGGAGGTCGGCAGTGAGATTCGCATCGGAAGTGTACTCAAACTCGAGGATGGCATGGTCGATAGGGACATCGGAGGTGAACTTCGATGTAAACAAGTAAGGATCACCACCGGTACATCTGATTGTGTAAGTGTTGTTGCCCATATTCTCAATGGATACGGAATGGCATCCGTCCTGGACGATGGACAGTGAGACTGACTTGAGTTCCGGTTTTTCCTCCGGTTCCGGGTCCGGTTTCTGCTCAGGCTTCTGAGTCGATGTGCCCTGGTTGTCGGCCGGGTCGTCAGTTTCGCAGGAAGCGAGCACTGCCGTGGACAGCATCAGGGCGACGGCGAATCTTGAAAGGAATTTCATAATATGTTAATCATTTGTCGTATAGACGAAATTGAAGCGGCTGCCCGGAGCGGTGTCACCATTGACATAGAAGTCCATGATGTTGCCTTCCTCCTGCATGTTGTCATTCCACTTGAACTCGATGTCAACAGGGCCGTCACCGATGCCGAGCAAAGCTCTCGGAATGCGGATGGCCAGTTTGTTGCCCTTGACACGGTAGCTGCATTTTCCGGCCGTCTCCCAAATCCAGTTGTTCTGGACGCTCCGTTCAACGACAGCCTTGCACTTTGGACTGACGTGGTTCACGACGAAGTCGTAGCCGTTCCAGCCTGTCGCCTTGTCACGATCGACATCGATGAAGAGCTGCATCCAGTGAGGGTCAGACTTCGGAGTGAGCTTCTCCGCGGTCTCGACATAGAACCAGATGTACTTTGAGTCTCTTGAAACCTTTGCTCCGGTGATGTCGTTGCGGCCGGAAGTGTTGACATAGTACTGGTCGTAACGGCCTTCGTGGTCACGGTGCATCGTGTTGCCCTTGTAACTTGCGAAGTAAGGGCCTACATCGTCCCAGTCGGAGAATCTGCCCAGCCTGATGCTCTTGGCCCCGGTTGCAGGCTCCGCAGGTGTCATACCCTTGAATTTGCGGATACGGTCCACAAGCTGGAGGTAATAAACGTCACCCTTGTCGCCCCAACCCTTGTTCGGCTCGATGTCGCGGCTGTGTGCCCAGTCAAACTGATCGACGAATGAGAAAGGATCTCCCTGCCATCCGTCTTCAGGAAGCCAGATTCCTGCGATGTACTCGTTCCAACCGGTCACGAAGACAAGTTCAGGGTCGAGTTCATAAGCCCTTTCCCACTGCTCGGAGATGTTCCATCCGTAGAGGTAGCCGTCAGGCCTCGGGTCGAAACCGTTCCTGATCGAGAAATCGCGTCCGTAGGAATCCTTGACGTTGAAGGCGCCGCAGTGGCCCTTCCTGTCCGGACTCGTGTTCTGGGCCACGCCTACGGTAGCCTGCTCGTACTTGACCTTTCCGTTTTCATCCTTGGATGCGACGTAGCCGTGCTGAGGGTAGTTCTCAAGCCATCCCCACTGGTCGTTGCGTCCCGGGAAAGGACCATTGACATAGTCTGGCTGGCCAGGACGGAAGGTGAAGAATTCCTTGATTTCGCAGTCAAGCTCCGAATCGGTGAGGAGATCAGGATAAGCCATGATGCAAGGTTTTCCCTTCCACATAAACCAGAGGTCTGAATATCTTCCCGGCTTGTACAGGTCATTGTAGAGCTGACGGAGGGAGACATTTGTGGCCGGATTGAGGAAGAGATTGAGTATGAAACAAATCTTCGGGACATTCACGCCGTCCTCCTTGGCCTGTGACCAAGTCTCGAGGAGAGCCTCATAAGAGTCCTTGAATGTCAGTGAACCGTTTGTACAATCAAAGAAAACAGCATCTACTCCGGCATCGGCAAGAAGTTCGGCGTGCTTGCGGAGGACCCATTTGTCAGTGGTCTTGTAGTAGCCGAGCAGAGGTTGCTCCCAGAAAAAGAATCCGGGCTTGCGCGAGCCCCAAGCCGGATGGTTGTAGTCCTTCATAGCCTCCGGATGCTCTCTGACAATCTGGGAGATGTTCTTAACTTCATAGTCTTTAGGGTCATTGCCCTGATGCCAGGTCCAGTAGAAGATTCCGACAAGCTTGTCATTCTTGGCGGGAGCTTCATCGTAGGAACGGACCTTTCTGCCGAGAGCGTCGGTAGCAGCCCAGGAATCGCTGTTGACTTTCTGTGCGGTAAGAGTTCCGCACGTGGCGAGCAGCGCGGCTGCTGCTGTTGCAAATAATTTGATGCTGTTCATTTTTAATAATATTTAGGTTATCAGTCGTGTGCGTTGAAACAAAAAAACGAGGGTATGGAGCCGCAGGCCCCAAACCCTCACAATATACGGATTTTTGGTGAATATCCAGCCGGATTATCGTTTCCAGATGAATCTGTAGTTGAATCTTCTGTTAGGAGCCGTGTCTCCGTGGATGCAGAGAGAAATCGGATCTTCGAGTTCCGACGGGTTGTCAGCCCACTTGAAGTCGAAGGTAATCTCATTTCCATCAACACCGAGGAGGGACTTGGCCACCGAAAGCTCAAGCTGATTTCCTGCGACGGCATAGCTGCAGGTACCGGTCTTGACCCACTGCCCGTCGGCATAGGCGAGAACCTCGCTGCAGCCGGCATCTACGACATTCTTGTTGATGAGGATGTCGTAACCGTACCATCCGGTCGATGAATCCTTGTCGGAATCTACGAGCAGGAGCATCCAGTTTGGATCTGTCGAAGGAGTGAGAGGTCCGGCCGTCTCCACGTAGAAGCTGACATTGTCCTGGTCAACAGCCACCTTGGAGAGGAGGATGTCGTTGCGTCCGGAATCGTCGGTGTAGTGGATGCCGGCATATCCGTAGGCGTCACGGTGGGCGGTGTCGCCCTTCGTGTCACGGTACTCGACCTTGACCTTGGCCCAGTCGGAGAAAACGCCGTCAACAGTGATTCTGTTGTAGCCCTTGTTCTCAGGAACAGGACGGACTCCCTTGTAGCGGCGGATGTTCTGTGCCATCTGCATATAGTAGTTGTCGGTGTAGCCTCCCTTCATCGGAGATATGGTCCTGTTGAACTCGGCATTGTACTGGTCCACGAACATGAACGGATTGTTCCTTCCGAGCCAGCCGACTTCACCGTTGTACTTGCCGGCGGTCCATTCGTTCCAGTCGTTCAGATAGATGAACTCAGGGTCGGACCGGAGGGCGTCGTCCCAGCGCTCCTGGAAATAGATTCCGTAGCCTGTAGGATCGGCGACCTTCTTGCCGAGCCACGGTACATAGGCAGAATCCGGCATGTCATATTCATTGAGCGCCGGTTCACCGAACTCACGCGACCAGGATTTGCCCACTCCCATCGGCACGTCCGTCATCGTGACTGGATGCTGTGCAGGGGTGACTGCGGCCTCCTCGAGCTTGCCCTTGTGCTTTGAGACAAGTTCGTCTGGGCTCATCGCGAGGATTGCGGAATCAGCCATGCTGTAGCCGAAGCTCCAGTTGTCCTCGGTGCCGATGAAACGTTTCTTGTTCCACTTGTAGTAGCCCCACCACATATTCCTCAGGGTGAAGAATTCCTTGACCTCGTCGGAATAGTCGGCCTTCCCGTCCTTGTACTCTTTCCATCCGCCGTTCGCGTCAAGTTCAGGCTTGGCGTTGTACAGGAGCAGAGGCTTGCCGTCCCAGTAGAACCAGAGATCCTGATAGCGAGGCTCCTTGTAGAACCTCTCATAGAGTTGCTGTACTACGGATATGACGTTGCCGTTGAAAGCCCAGAAACAGAACTGCGGAGTCCTGTTTCCCTCTTCGCGCATCTTCATCATCGTGGAGAAGGTCACCTCCCACTCGTCCCAGTAGAGGACTGCGTTGGTGACGTCCATCACGAGCACATCAACTCCGGCATCAGCCAGCATCGACATATCCTTGCGGATGACCCATTCGTCCTGGCTGAGGAAGTAGCCGTTCTCCGGCTCACCCCAGTGGTAGGAGCCGAGTTTCCAGTTCGGATGGTCCGCAATCATCCTTGCGCTCGGGTCTTTCTCGAGTACACGGGTGACATCGCCTTCATAAGGCTGCGGGAGATTCTTCAGGCCCTGCGTGTGCCACGTGATGTAGAATATGCCCACGACACGGCGCTGGTCATTCTTGACAGGCCCCACCTCTTCATAATCGGGCATGGTCCTCCCGAGAGCATCTGTAGCCACCCAGGTGTCAGTCATCAGGTCAGTTGCATAGCTATAATCAACGGTGTCCTGCACCGATGAAGTACAGGACACTATTGAAAGAGCTATCAATGACGAAAACAGGAAGTTTTTCATCATGACTTATGTTTTTTGTTGAATTTGTCAATCAGCTGCGCGGAAGTGCATCAGGCGTACTTTCAGCGTAACTCCGGCACCGTCGCCGATATCGAAGCGGAAGACATCTCCAGGGTTACCGAACGGTTTGCCGTTATAGACTGCATTAGCCCAAGCTTTAGCGAAGTCACATGACTTTGTCTTCCAGGTATCAGTCTTGGTGATGCTGAATGCGCTGTAGTAATTAGGGCTAGGACCGATCTTGCCCCAACCTCCGGTACACCAGAAGAACTCGAGATTGATGTTAGCGGTACAGGTGTAGTGGAAGACAATCACAGGACCAGGCTGTTCGGTCTGCAAAGGCTTCATCGCAACATAAGAGTCACCACCGGTAGTATTGAACGTCCACTCGCTCGGGTTGTCAGGGTTCGTCTGCTCGAACTTGAGGTTGTTGACGTTATTGTATGGTTCAAGATACTCGGTGTCAGGATAGTAGGTGTCGTCGTCATCCGGATCAGGGACAAGTTCAGCGGCGGCTTCCTCGGCATAGCGGGTGGTGACGTCCTTGTGGGAGTATGCCACGAACTCTGCGAGATGAGTCCAGTTTCCGCTATGAGTCATATGAACCTTGATGTAACGAGCCTTGACAGGTTCGAATGCGACAACGTGGTTGAATACGTAATCGGAATTGAACTCGTGAGTACCAACCTGGGTGTAGTTGACATTGTCGGTACTTGTGTAAACGGTGATGAGTTCAGGATAGCCGCTTGCACCAGGGTCGTCGGATCTCTTGACAAACTCTACCATAGATACCTGATAGACAGTAGAAAGGTCAACGACGAAGTAAACAGGACCGGAGGCTGAAGTATTTGAGTGCCAGGTTGTCTTCCAATTACCATCGATAAGATTCTCAATTTCCATACCTCCACCGAGGATGCCACCGGTGTACTCAGCGATTGAGTAATTCACTCTTGGAATCTCGCCCTTGGTAGGGGTAGCGGTTACAGTGACAGGTTCGGAATGTGCTGTGCCTGCCTTGTTGTAAGAGACTACGGTCACTTCAGTAGGGTCAACAAATGCACCGATGGCGATGCTTCCGTCAGAATCACTGCTGACTTCCTTTTCAACAATTTCACCGAGGATGTTCTTGAAGGAAATCTTGACGGTGACAGGAATCTCGTACTCATTGACCCACTTGACGACAGCACCCTCAACTGCACCTTCTACGGTAACGGTCTCAGGGATGTACTTGTAGGCGAACTGAGCGTCTTCAGGCTGGCAAGAGACGGTCTCGGTCTTGCCGGCAATTCCGTAAGAGGTATAAGGAGTGACACGAAACTCGTAGGTGTTGGTGTCTTCGAAACCGAGAATCTTGGCTGAAGTGTAACCTTCGCCCTTGTCCTTGTCCTCGCTGTAGACACTGATCTTCTGTTTCACAGTCTCTCCAGCAGCATTTACATATTCGACCATTGAATAGTAGTAGTCAGGGTTGACAGGGTTCTGCCACTTGAGAACTATCTGACCGATTCTACCTTCAGCGGTGAGGTTGGCAAGATCGACACCTTCGCTGGAGCCTTCTCCCCTGCCGTGAGAATCATCGTTGCAGGATGCGAAGATAGCAGCGCATGCGATCATCATTATATAAATGTACTTCTTCATATTCGTGAAAAATTAATCATTGAACTGATCTGAAGACTACTCCCAACCCGGGTTCTGCCATGAAGTGCCGGTAAGAGTGAGAATCTTGTTGGCTTCAGTAAGGCTGAGTGGGAAGAGAAGGTACTTATCTTCACAAGTAGGTCTAGGATCGAAAGCGAAACGCTCACCTTCGGCAGTCATACCGGTGACCTGTGCAGTCTCACCGAGAGTCTTCCAACGACGGAGGCTGAAATAGCGGTCAGAAGTGAAAGCGAACTCGACGCGACGGTCGTTGCGGTACCTTGCCTGGAATTCATCGGCTGAAAGACCGGAAGGAATCTCTGGCATGCCGGAACGGGCGCGGACAGCGTTGACAGCTTCACGGGCAGACATATTGACTCCGGAAACCTTGGTGTCAGGACCTGAAACCTGGTATGCAATCTCGGCAAAGTTGTAGTAAACCTCAGCAAGAGTGTTCCTGCGGATGTAACCGTCGGCATTTGAGTTCTTGTTGGAGTTGTCTGCTGCATACTTGCGGAGATAGTAACCGGTATGTGTTGACTTGATGTCGGTAGGCTTGATGGCGTGAGCGGCACCGGTACCAGTCCTGATGACGGTAGTACCTCTCTTGCTGCCATTGTACCATACACTGACATAGAAACGAGGGTCCCTGTTCTCATAAGGCTTGCTATCGTTGTAACCGGAAGCGCTGTTGATTATCGGCTGGAGATGCTGGGCATCGCTGTAACCAGTGATAGCCGGCTGGCCGTTGGCCATCTCATAAGCATCGACAAGTTCCTGTGAAGGACATGAACCAGCTGATGAAAGACCGCCGGTGGTAGGAATACCGTGATCTGACCAGACTGCGACGCGTGAGCCGCCGTAGATTGTCTCCTTGTCAGCTGCACGAAGGTCGTTAGGGTTGGTAAGATGGTAGGTCTGATAGGCATTGATATGTCCTTCTCCGACACTTGTCCAAAGGCTATAGTCATGGCTGAGCAGGTTGGCAAGAGCGTCTGCTGCAACGGTCAGGGCTTCTTCCTTTGAGAAACCGTTGTCGTTGAGAAGCGGGCTGACTGCCCACATTGCGGCTTCAGCGCGGATGCACTGTGCCAATGCCTTTGTCATCACACCCCACTGTCCTGAACCGTAAGAATATGAGAAATCCTCACTGTCTGCGACACTGAGAGCGGCGTCACAGTCGCTGATGATCTGCTTTACGACTTCAGATACCGGAGCCTTGGTGTCAGTAGAGTAATCGTGTGCTGTTCCGAGATCTTCAAGGATGAGAGGGCATGAGCCATATCTCTTGATGAGCTCAAGATAGTAGAGAGCACGGAGAGTATGAGCCTGTGCTGACCAGCCTTCCCTTTCGGACTCGAGCATTTCGGCAGTAGAAGAGCCGATGTTGGCAAGGAAAACGTTGCACTTGCGGATACCCTGATAGAGGCTTCCCCAAGGGCTTCCACCGATGTTGTAGCTTGCGAAGTTAGCTGATGTCACACCCTGGTTGTACCAGATGTCGTACTGTGAACCAGAAGTAGCTTCACGGCTCTGAACTGCATCATCAGTAAATGCAGCATAGTCGATGGAATTGCCGGGTATGTAGTTGTAGCAAGCGTTGATGTAACCCTTAGTCCTGTTACGGTCAGTCCAGACCTCGGACATGTCGATGGTACCGTTTGACCTGAGGTCAAGCTGCTCCTGACATGCAGAAAGGGCGAAAGATGCTACAAAAATGGAAAAGAGAATGTAATATTTTTTCATATCATTCAAATCTTTAAATAAGTGATCCCGGACTAGAATGTGAGGTTGATACCGACTCTGTACATTCTGCAAACAGGGAATGCGCTGTAGCTACCTTCAACTGGCATATCAACAGGAAGGTCGTCGATGGTGAAGAGGTTCTGACCGCTGAGGTAAACCTTGAAAGCACTGGCCTTCAATGCATCACAAACCTTTCTTGGCATTTTGTAAGCGATTTCGACATTCTTCAGACGGAGGAATGAAGCATCCCTGAGGAGGAAGTCGTTGGTCTGGTTGCTGGTGGTAGCTTTGGTAGAGAGAGCAGGGAAGGTGATAGTCTCGTCGTTGAGCCACTTTTCAGCGGTCCAAGCACCGAGGTGAGACTCAGAGTAAACACCGTCATAAGATGACATTCCGGTGATCAGGCTCTGATAATTCCTCTTGTAGTCACCCACACCCTGGAAGAGGAGGCTGACCTCCAAATTCTTGTAAGAGAAACCTGCGTTGAAAGCGAAGTTGTAGCGAGGGAGAGAACCGTTGCCGATAGGAGCCTTGTCCTTGTCGTCAATGATACCGTCCTCATTGAGGTCCTGATACTTGATGTCACCAAGTCTCGGGGTACCGAATGAGTACTCGGCATGGCTGTCGATTTCATCCTGGAAGTTGAAGAGGCCGTTGCCGTTGCTCCAATCCACGAGGTAACCCCAGCTCTGTCCGTAAGGATAGCCTTCGCTGCGGAGAGGGTAAGCATAGCTGTCGTCAAGAGCGGACTCACCGATGTAGATGACCTTGTTCTTGTTGTAGTCAAGGTGACCTGCAAGGCTAAGAGCCCAGTCAGCGTTGAAGCGCTTCCTGTAGCTTACAGAAAGTTCCCAACCCTTGTTCTCATACTTGGCAAGATTGGTGACAGGATAAGAGCCGAGGGAGATTCCCTGATACTCAGGAACGAGAGCGGTAGAACGGGTTATACCGTTGTCCATCTTCTCGCTGAAGACATCGAAGCTGACCTGAAGCTGGTTGAACAGACCGAGGTCGAGACCGATGTTCGCCTTCTTGATCTTTTCAGGCTCGAGGGCGTCATTTCCGTAAACGGACTCGTTGGTGTAGTAGCCGAGATAGCTGATGAGACCGCCGCTGCTGCTGACAACCTGATCCTTGTAATCGTACCTACTGATACCTGCGGAATCATTACCGGTGATACCGTAAGATGCGCGCAGCTTGAGGAGGGAGATTGCAGGAGCGCCGTCCTTTATGAAGCTTTCGTTGGAAGCAATCCACGCACCTGAAACTGAAGGAGTCCACAGCCAGCGTGTTGACCTCGGGAAGAAGTCTGATGCGGAAAGACCTGTGGTGACCTTGACAACATATCTCTTGTCGTAGTCATAAGTAGCTTCAATACCGGTGAATACCCTTCTGAAGTCATAAGTAGCGCTGATGTTTCCGGTGATGTCATCAAATACCTGATAGGTTGCGAATGCATCAGCAGCAACATGGTGCTTGCCGAAATTTCTTGCCCAGCCCAATTCTCCCTTTGAAGAGAGATAGCCATAGAGTGCGGTACCCTTGCTGTAGCTGAGAGTTCCGTTGATGGTAGTACCGTGCTGTGAGAAAGAGAGTGTGCTCCAATCGTCGTCACGGACCCATCTTGAGTATGACTGGATGGTTGACTGGGTTGCGGTGATGTAAGAAAGGTATCCTACAGAAGCACCTGCCCAGAGACCAGGAGTGATGAAGCCGAGATCGAACTTGAGACCTGCCTGACCGTAGATGTTGGTGTTGGTCTGGTTGCTGTAACCTACACGGTTGAGTTCACCGTAAGGAGAACCGCCGATGTTGGTGGTTGTGGTAACCTCTCCGCCTTCCTCGACAACATTTCCTTCGTCATCGTAGATGGTAGGAGTGACAGGACCGTAGAGAGTGGACGGCATATAGCTTGCCATGTTGTAGATTTGGCTGATCCAGCTGCTGCCGCCTGAAGGTGCATGGACCTTTACGATGGAACCTGCAAGGTTCATCCAGAGGCTGATCCAGTCGTTGACCTTCACGTCAATGTTGGAGCGGAAGTTGATTCTGTACTTCTGAGGGTTGGAATCGAACTTTTCGTTAGGATCGGTATTGAAGAAACTGCCCTGACGTACTACATTGAAGTTTGAGTAGAACTTGACATTGTCATTTCCACCAGTAGCGTCGAGAGCGATTCTCTGCTGGTTGAATACCTTCCTGAGGAGCATGTCCTGCCATCTGGTGTTAGGATAAAGATCCCTGTTGGAACCATCCTTGAAACCTTCGATGGCCTCTTCAGGATAATATGCGTTCTGACCGAGGCCGTCGTTTACACCTGCCTGGTTGCGGAGGGATGCATAAGTGTAAGAATCGAAGCACTGTGCAATCCAATCCGGCTGCTGGAGAGTCTCGGAGATGTTGACACCTACCTTGAGCTTGCCAGGAGTACCGCGCTTGGTGTTGATGACGATGATACCGTTGGCACCCTTGAGACCATAGACGGCCTGTGATGCACCGTCCTTGAGAACTGAGACGGACTCAACTTCTTCAGGAGAGATACGGTAAAGAATGTCGTGTGAATATGAGTCATAGAGAATACCGTCGATGACTACACCTGCGGCGCCGCCGTGAACGGTGGAAAGACCGCGGATGTACATGCTAAGCTCCTCGCCGAGAGGCTCGAATGAATTCTCGATGGTAGTGAGACCTGAGAACTGTCCTGAGAAGGTGTTCTGGAGTCTGGAAGCCAGTGACTTTGAGAGTTCTTCACCGGAAACGGTGGAGACGGCGTCAGAAAGGACCTCCCTGTACTGGTGTGAGTAACCGAGGTTGACCTTCTGAGCGAGGTTGTGGGCATCATCCTCAAGGACTACATCCATCTGGCCGGCAGCCTTGACAATAGCCTGCTTGTAGCCGAGAAGGGAGAATGTGAGTTCGTCAGACTTGTCAGCCGTGGCAGTGTACTCTCCATTCTTGTCCGTGATGTAAAGATCCTTATGATTAGCTGAGACAACCACGCCTGGGAGAGGGTTACCGTAAATGTCCTTCACGGTACCTTTGACCACGATATCGGTCTGTGCGTTAGCCTGAAAGGCTGAGCCGAACAGGACAAGCGCAACTGCTGTGATTATATTCTTGTTTATCATATTTGATTCTATTAAGAAGTCTAAGAGGATATATTACTGCCAGCCTTCGTTCTGCCAGTCCTCACCCGTAATTGCGAGAATGTTGGAAGCCTCGGATGCAGGGATAGGGACTTTGAGGTACTTGTTTGACCAGCAATTACGCTCACCGACAATCTTGCGCTCATACTTGTAAGAGCCGTCATACATATGCGTAATCTTGGCAGCAGTGATGTAGCGGTCGGTCTTTCTCAGATCGTCTCCTGGTTCGTGCCAGCGACGGACATCGAAATAACGCTGTCCTTCGAGAGCGAACTCTACACGGCGCTCGTTCTTGATGCGGTCACGGAGCTTGGCCTGGTCAGTAACGGTGACTGAAGGCATTCCGACACGGCTGCGTACCTTGTTGAGATAAGTGAGAGCATCATCAGTATGACCTGACTCGTTGGCAGCCTCAGCAAGGAAGAGATAGACTTCAGCAAGACGGTAGTCCTTGTGACGGGCACCCTGCTTAGGATTCTCGGCATCCTCATTAGGATGGAGGAACTTCCTCTCAAAGTAACCGGTACGGGTAGGAGTACGACCGTTGGTTGACTGTCCTGTGTTAGGCTCCGGAGTGTTGATGATATTTCCTGCTGCATCCTGATAAGCGCACCAGGTGGCTACGATACGGGTGCAACGTCCATCCTTACCGATGTTCTCGAAAGAAATGTCGGAAGCATTAAGACCCCATTTGCAGTAGCGCTGAGAGCCGTTGTAATAGATTGTAGCATAGAAGCGAGGATCCCTGTTTGCATAAGGATTCTGCTCATCATACATAGTATTTGCAGGATTGAGGTTCGGCTTGAGATGGGTCTCGTCATCCTGATAAGGATTGGAAAGGTCAAGAATAGGCTCACCATTGACAGTTTCAAAAGCATCTACAAGCTCCTGTGAAGGGCAAGTTCCGGTCTTGTAACCCTGGATTGCTCCGATACCGTCAACGTTGGCACAGTTCCAGTTACCGCCGTTGATAAGCTGATAGATAGTCTCCATGTCGGCAGGAGAATCAGAATACTCCTGGCTGTTGCAGAAATATTCGTTGAATGCCTGAGCTGCAGCGTTCGGGAGGAAAGCATTGTCAGCGGTCCACTCTGAACGGGTAGCCTTGGTGAAGAGCTTGTAACCCTGTCCTTCGAGAGCGGCTACAGCCTGCTTGCAGACCTGATAAGCCTCTTCCCAATGATTCTCACCTTCGTTGTAGAGAGGAGAAGCGGCGAATACCATAGCCTTGGCTTTGATAGCCCATGCAAGAGCCTTGGTGACGCGGAGAGACTCGGAAGAAGTGGTGATTCTCCAAGGGAGTTCATCACAGGCAAGTGCTGCGTCGCAGTCTTCGCAGATGAACTTTGCAGTCTCGTAATATGAAGCCTTTTCGACAGTTGCGAAATCGGTGTCAAGACCGTAAGGTTCTCTTACAAGCGGAAGACCGGTACCGTACCAAAGGAGGAGCTCCATATAGTAGTATGCCCTGAGAAGATGTGCCTCGGCAGTCCAGCGGGAACGGTCTGACTCATTGTCAACTGCAGCGGTAGGAATGTTCTGGAGGAACACGGCGCAGTTTCTGATTCTTGCGAAGTAGTTGCTCCAATGGTTACCGTTACCGTCACCATAGGAAGTGACAGGATGAGTGGTTGCGGAAGCATCGCCCTTGTAGAGACGGGCTGAAGAAGCCCAGTTCACGTCAAGATCATCTCCGTCCCATGAATCATCGCACCAGTTGACCGGACCTCTGGCCCAGAAGAAGTAACCCAGAGCCTTGGTAGGGATGCTGGAATAGCATGTGTTGAGATAGTACATTGTCTTGTCATTGTCAGCGAAGACCTCGTCGAGCGAAATCTTGCCGTCAGGTGCCTGGTCAAGAGCTTTGTTGCAGCTGGCCAAAGAGGCAACAAGGAGACAAGTAAAAATATAAAGAACTTTTTTCATATTATTCTGCCATTAGAAGTTAACATTGACTCCGACACTGACATTCTTGGTTATAGGATAACTATAGCTACCATCCTGCTCAGGATCGAGGTGAGTAATAGGAAGGTTATCCCAACAGAAGAGGTTCTGACCGGCAACATAGATGCGGAGAGCCTTTACACCGGCCTTGCTGAGAAGCTTGGACGGGAGTGTGTAGCCGATTTCGAGGTTCTTCAGACGAAGGAATGAACGGTTCATGATGAAGAAATCGTTGGCAACCGTACTTGATGACTTGGCAGTTGAGAGAGCAGGATAGGAGATAGGATCGCCGTTTGCTGCACGCTCAGCAGTCCAAGCATTCCTGTGGTAGTCGAAGAAGGTACCTGACTTTGTGAACTCGTCAACACCCTGGCCTGAGTAGTACTTGCTGTAACGGCCGAGACCTGAGAAGAGGACGTTGAAATCAAAGCCCTTGAAGTTGAGAGCGACGTTGATACCGTAGTTGAGACCAGGAACGGAGGTTGAATAGCCGATAGGAGCCTGGTCCTTGACATCGATGACACCGTCACCGTTGACATCCTTGTAAACGAAGTCACCGACACGTGCGGTAGCGAACTCGTAAGGATAGTAGTTGTCAATTTCTTCCTGGGAAGTGAAGTAACCGTTGCCAGGAGAATCCCAGTCGATCAGATAACCGAACTGCTGTCCGATGCAATAGCCTTCAGTCCTGTAACGGTAAGCATAGCTTTCAGAGAGCTGGGCCTCATCGTACTCGATGACCTTGTTCTTGTTGAAGCCCATATTACCCTTGATGGAGAATGAGAAATCAGGGCTGAAAGTGTGGCTGTAGCTGGCCTCGATTTCATAACCGTGGTTCTCGACGACTCCCATGTTGACCTTAGGAATTGAAGAGCTTGGCACACCCTGGAACATAGGGATGGTCTTGCGGGTAAGAAGAATCTGGTCACGATTCTCGGTGTAGTAGTCGAACTGGAAACGGAAATCCTTGATGAAACCGATTTCAACAGCGACGTTCATCTTCTTTGCGAGCTCCCAGGTGAGGTCCTTGTTACCAAGAAGTCCTTCACTGATGGTGTGTCCGCCGAGACCGTCTGCAGAAGTACCGCCGCCGACCTGGATGTTGTCCTGGAAGAGGAAGCGGCTGCCGCCCATGGAGTCGTTACCTACGAGACCGTAAGAAGCGCGGAACTTCAACCAAGTAAGTATCTGGTTGTTCTTGAGGAAGCCTTCGTTGCTGGCAACCCAACCGATGGAACCGGAAGGGAAGAGACCGAAGCGCTTGCCAGGAGCGAACTGCTCTGAGCCGTTGTAACCGACATTGACTTCTGCAAGATACCTGTCATCGAATGAGTAGGTTGCACGCAGAGCGGTACCGATCACATTGTAAGGAATTTCAGCACTCGTGGTTTCCCAGTACTTTCTGTAAGCATTGATCATCGCACCTACATCGTGCCTGCCGAAGGTCCTGTTGTAGTTGATGGTTGCCTGGGCATAGATCTGATAGTTGGATGACTTGGACTGTGAGAGGCTAAGAGCAGAAGACTGAGGAGACATGACGTTGTAGGTGGTCTTGTCGTTTTCGTAGTCAACTACTGCAGTGTACTTAGGCTCGTTCTTGTAGCCTTCGAGGATACCGTTGTTGTAGGTATCATAAGCAACCAAACCATTGATGGAAAGGCCCTTGGTCACGAGTTCGCTGAGGTCCCAGTTGAGGGTGAACTGTGAGTTGAGGTTCTTCCTCTTGTTGGTGTGGAAACCGCGGCGGTTGATAATCTCGAATGCCGTACGGTCGAGGTAGTTGTATGAGATGATGCTTCCGGCAGGAGCTGAATCATCGATTGAAGATACGGTGGTAGGACCAGGAGAAATAGGAAGGATGGTCTGGCACTGATAGATGAGGTCAGTAATCATCCAGGAAGTACTTCCTCCGTAAAGAGAACCGGCGCAAGGCATGTTCACATTCTCAGCGTATGAAGCGAGGTTGAGGGATGCGGTGAGGCTCTTTGTGATGTGGAAGTCGAGGTTTGAACGCAGGCTCAGACGGTTCATGTAACACTGAGGGTCATAACCCAGATAGTCAGGATCCTCGGTGTTGAGGTTACCGCCCTGGTGGATGTAACCGATGTTGAGGAAGTAGTTGACATAGTCGGTACCACCAGAAAGGTTGGCATTGACACGGGTCTGAGGAGTGTTGTTCTTGAGATACATGCGGTAGTAGTCATTGTCGCAGTAGGTGTACTGCCTCATGGCTGCCTTTGCTGCATATTCAGGATCTGACGGGTCAAGACCGAGAAGAGGGGTCTTGTACTTGTCGATTGCTTCCTGAGAATAGGCAGGTTCCTTGCCGTCATTGATGAGGGCCTGGTTTCTGTACTCGCAGTATTCCCATGAATGGAGACGTGAAGGTTCCCTTGTGAAGGAAGTCCAGCTCTGGTCGAAACTGATGCTGAGCTGAGGTTTGCCCTTCTGACCTCTTCTTGTCTGGATGAGGATGACACCGTTTGCACCCTGTACACCATAAAGTGCGGTTGCAGATGCATCCTTGAGGACAGAGAGGCTCTCGACCTCATTCATGTCGATAGTGCGGATGTTGTCGCGCTCTACACCGTCGACGAGGATGAGCGGGCTCTTGCCGTTTGTGGTGGCGGCACCACGAAGGTACATGGTAGCGCCATCGACACCAGGCTGACCACCGCCACTCTGCATGGAGGTAAGACCGGTGACACGTCCGGCAAGGGCGTTGTCGAGACGGGTAGCTGTCGTCTTGCGGAGATCAGCATTGGAAACCGTGGAGATTGATCCCGTCACGGAAACCTTCTTCTGCTGACCGAAAGCGACGACTACCGTCTCTTCGAGAAGGGTTGCATCGACCTCAAGTTTGATTGTATAGGAAGTCTTCCCGGACTCCAATACAACGTCCTTGTAACCGACACATTTTACAACGACAGTAGCCTTGGCAGGCACATTCGCGAGAACGAAGGTACCATCGGCATTTGTCATTGTTCCATTGGTGGTACCCTCAACCATGACGGTAGCACCAGGCATTGGCTGGCTGTTCTCATCGAGCACCGTACCGGTGATCGTTCTGCTCTGGGCGAATGCAAGATTACCTGCACCAGCTGTCAAAAGCAGGAGGACAACCGCAATCGCTGCTCTCATTTTTGAGAAACAGGATGCGAACTGGATTTTATCGTGTATTTTCATACAGAATAAATGGTTAATTAATAAATATTGAGTGTGTGTGTTGTTTACCCTTATAAAGCATCAAACCAGATTCAGGTGACAGGAATCTGCCACCCAAATCTTAGCAAATGAAACTGTTAAACGATTCATAACTTGCAAAAGTCCAATGCCTTGACTTTCCGACCGACAAATCTTAAATGAGCTGCGGAAGGAAAGAAGAAACAATCAGAATCAGAATACCGCAAAGAAGAACCGCGATCGTCTTCTTGGAACAGCCCTTCCATTCCTTGAGGATGATTCCCCAGACATTGGAGAAGGTCACGTTGAGGGACATAAGGATGCACCAGCTGAATGCGAGGAGTACAGGAGAGTTCTCGAGGAAGCCCTTTCCGAGGCTGAGTCCGAAGAACTGGCTGTACCAAAGCAGTCCTGCAAGGGCGCAGAACAGGATGTTGTGGCCCCAGAGGTTGCCCTTCTTGTAGTCAGACCAGGTCTTGTTCTTGCTGTTCTGGTAGAAGCAGTAAACGGCATTGGTAAGGAAACCGCCGATAGTCACCAGAAGGGTTGCAGGCAGGGTCTTGAAGATGCCAGGAGTCTCGTTCCAGGTAAGGGACTCTCCCATACCCAGACCGATGTTGAAGCAAGCGCTCATAAATCCGGCGAGAAGTGCGACAAGGATGCCTTTGCCGAAGTTGAAGTCCTTGACAGCGGCTTTCTTGGTCTCTTCGTCAGACTCGTTGCTCTTCATCATGCCGGCAAGACCGATGATTGCGATACCGAGAAGGGTGACCACCACGCCGACGATGACCGGAGTGGTGAGATCACCTGTTTTTCCAGTAAAGAGAGGAGTCAATATGGTACCCAGACCTGCGCATGTCCCAAGGGCTATCGACTGTCCGAGGGCTACTCCGAGGTAGCGCATTGAAAGGCCGAAGGTAAGGCCGCCGACTCCCCAGAGGATTCCGAAGAAGATGGTCTTGAGGGTAGCTGCAATGTCGGAGGAATAGAGGGCTAAGAGGGACTCTCCGGACGGCACCGCGAGAAGGGCGCCGAGTATAGGGAATACAAGCCAAGCGAATACTCCCTGGACAATCCAATAGGATTCCCAACTCCAATCCTTGATCTTGTTGATCGGAACATAGCTGCTTGACTGGCATAATGCGCCTATTGCAATGATAAGTAATCCGATGAATACCATATTATATTATTATACTATCTCTTTGAAGTGACTTCTTTCTCGTACTTGTCGATTTCAGCCATGAAGGCATCTCCGACAGGGACTCCGTTGCGCAGACAGAACTCGTCGTAAACGGCTGCCCAAGGAAGGGCCTTGGCCTCCTCGATGATACCGAGGACCTTGTAGCCTACGCCTTCGAGTTCGTACTTGGAGATGGTCTCAACCGGTTCGAGGAGAGCTCTGAGCATACACTTCTGAGCAGACCTTGTACCGATTACATAAGCGCCGACCCTGTTGATTGAACCGTCGAAGTAGTCGAGTCCGTAGTGGACGCGGTCAAGAGCACCTGCACGGACAATCTCGAAGAAGAGGTCCTGTGTAGCATCGTCCATGATAGTCACGTGGTCGGAATCCCAACGGATAGGACGTGATACGTGAAGCATGAGTTCCGGAACGAAGTCGAGGAGTGCTGAAACCTTGTCAGCAGGAGACTCGGTAGGATGATAGTGACCGGTGTCGATGGTCTGGATGACGTTGTTCTTTGAACAGTAGGCTGTGTAGAAATCGTGTGAACCTACGGTGAAGCTCTCAAGACCGATACCGAATACCTTTCCCTCGAGACAGTCCTTCATGTTGGCCTTCTTCTCGGAGAAGATTTCGTCGAGGCTTTCCTTGAGGGTGTGGCGGTAGCGCATGTGGTTTACAGAAACATCCTTGCATCCGTCGTGGACCCAGAGGTTCATGATACAAGGATCGCCCTGTGCCTTACCCATCTCATCAGCGATGTCACGGCATCTCTTGGTGTGCTCGATCCAGAAGTCCCTGATACCCTTGTCAGGATTGGAGAGAGAGAGATTGCCGCTCTTAGGATGTGAAAAGGATGTTGAGTTGAAGTCAAGTTTCGTGTTGTTCTCCTTGCCCCAGTCTATCCAGCTCTTGAAGTAATCGACGGTGACTTCGTCGCGGTCAACTACCTTACCCTGGAAATCTCCGTAGATTTCGTGGAGGTTGAGACGATGGGTGCCCGGGATGAGGCTCTTTGCCTTGAGTATGTCTGAGCGCAGTTCGTCAATGTTGCGCGCAGCGCCAGGGAAATCTCCGGTTGACTGAATACCGCCGGACAGAGCTCCAGCCTGTACCTCGAAACCTTTGACGTCATCGGCCTGCCAGCAATGCATGCTCAGATGAAAGTCCTGCAGAGTAGAGAGAACTTTCTCGGTGTCTACTCCGATGGCTGCATAACGCTCTTTTGCCAACTCGTAGGCTTTGTTGATTTGATTCTCGTTCATCGTTATTAAATTATAATGTGTTGTTTTGTGCTGTAGAGTCTATTTGGACTCCGGATAATAAGTCTTGGTCTCGATTGAGTTGCCGATGATGCGGCGCATCTCCCACAGATCCTTGACCAGACCGACGGTCTTGGCCTGAATCATTATGTTGCCGATAGAGGTTCCCTCTACAGGACCGCAGATGACAGGAATCTGGAGAGCGTTAGCGGTAAGCTGGCTGACGAGCTTGTTGGAAGAGCCGCCGCCGATTACGTGCAGTTTCTCAATCTTGAAGTCAGCGAAACGCTGAAGCATTCCGATAACATCGATGTATTTCTTGGTAAGGGAATGATAGATGCAACTTACCATCTCGCCGTCGCTTGCAGGAACCTGCTGTCCGCTTTCAGCAAGGGCGGCCTTGATTTCGGCATCCATATCCTTCGGCGCTGCGAATCTCGGATCGTCAGGGTCGATAGTTGAAGGGAAATCCACGGCTGCAAGGCCCATAGCCTCGATTTGTGCGTAGTTGTAGGTTCTTCCTTCCTGGGCCCAGGTCTTGCGGCTCTGCTCGAGAAGCCACATACCGGTGATGTTCTTGAGGAATCTGGTAGTACCGTCGATACCGCCTTCATTCGTAATGTTCAATTCGTAGGACTCCTTCGTCACGATAGGGGTCTTGCTCTCGATGCCCATAAGGCTCCAGGTACCGGAACTGAGGTAGGCGAAATTGCCGTCCTCGGCAGGGATTGAAGCGATTGCCGAAGCAGTGTCGTGGCCTGCGACTGCGATTACCGGAATCGAAGGCATGCCGGTCTCGGCACAAATTTCAGGCTTGAGCATTCCGACCTTGGTTCCCGGCTGGACGATCTCCCTGAGAATGGAAGACTTGATGCCGAGACGGTCGAGGAGAGTCCTGTCGAAATCCCTGGTACGCGGGTTGATGAGTCCGGAAGTCGATGCGTCGGTATATTCACAAACCTTCTCGCCTGTAAGCATGTAGGAGAGCAGGTCCGGCATGAAGAGGATTTCCTTTGCCTGGTAAATCGGGGAATCAGGCTCCTGGAACTGCGCGTAAATCTGGAAGATCGTGTTGAAGTTCATGATCTGGGTACCGGTGGCCTCGTAAAGCTCCTCCTTGGGGATGATGCTGAAGACCTTCTCCGGAACTCCCTCGGTGTAAGGGTCCCTGTAGGCGCGAGGCAGGCCGAGGATGCTTCCGTCCTCTCCTATGCAGCCGAAATCGACTCCCCAGGTGTCGATACCGATGGAGTCAACGGTGATTCCTGAAGCCGCAACAACCTTGAGCGCAGCGATGAAATGATCATACAGGGCGAAGACGTCCCAATAGTACTTTCCGTCAATTTCCTTCACTCCGTTAGGGAACCTGTAAACTTCTTCAGAAGTCAGTCTGCCTTCGGAAATGGTGCCGACGATGGCACGTCCGCTGGTCGCTCCCAGGTCGAAAGCGAGGAAATGATGTACCGATGAGGTTATCTCGTTTTGTGACATAATTACGTGATTCTAAAATTTGAATACAAATATACATAAAAACTTGCTTGAAATCAGAAGTATTGGACTTTAGTTTCTGACAATCAAACTTTATTTTTTGACCATCTTGTAAAACGAAAAAGTTTGCTATCTTTGCACAGAATCAGGTTTTAAAATTTTAAATCATTCATTTTCATGGCATCCATTCATCTGAAATATCTCGCAGTCAATCCTGTTGACCTGAAATGGGGTTTGGCAGTCAATTCCGTGGGCTTCCAGGAAATTGAACCGGGAATGGAATATCCACCAGCAAATCATCCGTCAAGATACGCATTTTCCACGAAAAACGGAAGAATCCTGAACGAATTCCAACTGCTCTACATCACCGAGGGCAAGGGAAAATTCCAGTCAGAGACTCTCGGGCGCCAGAAATCAGTTCAAATTTCCAAAGGGGACATGTTCTTGCTCTTCCCGGGAGAGTGGCACACCTACTGCCCGGACAAGAGCACAGGGTGGAAGGAGTACTGGATAGGATTCAACGGAAAGTTCGCCGAGAACCTCCTGAAGGAGGGTTTCATCAGCAAGAGCAAACCCGTTTTCAACGTCCACCTGCACGAGGACATCGTCAATCTCTACAACGAGGCCATCAACATTTCCGCAACGCAGGAATCCGGATTCCAGCAGGTCCTCGCGGGGATAGTGGACAGGCTGCTCGGACTGGCATATTTCAAGGACAGGAACTCCCAGTTCGAAGAGTCGGACACCGCAGACAAGATCAGCCAGGCGAAACTGATGGTCTTCGAGAACTTCACGACCATCACCCCGGAAGAAATTGCGGAAAAGCTCTGCCTGAGCTACTCGTCATTCAGGAAGACGTTCAAGGAATATACCGGATTCTCCCCTGCCAAGTTCATCAACGACGTGAGGATGAGGAAGGCCAAGGAACTGCTGACGAACACCTCGCTGAACATCAAGGAAATCGCCTATAGCGTGGGCTACAACAACCACGACTATTTCTTCACGGCCTTCCGTCACTCGACCGGCCAGACACCGGCGGAGTACAGGAAGATGACCCAGGGAAAATAGAGAGAATAAACTTCACTTTTTGACACGATGATTGTCGAGGTTGACAAAGAGGACGAACCTCTGCTGCCAGCCTTCGAATCCTTTGCCCGTGAAATGGAGGCAGGCCGAAAGGCGCAGATTGAGGAAGCCGGCAATCGTCGGCTGATAGAAGATTTCCAGCCTGTCATATATTCCCGTGGCCTTCCAATCCCCTTCCGGGGAGATTCTGTAGAAGGGGTTGCCTCGGTAGAGGGAAGAGCCGTACATCTCGCCGTCAGGTCCGGTGAGATCATAGTAAGGCATCTGTCCCATTCCGTAGTATATTTCATTTTTGACACCCAAATTCCACTTCATTGCGGAGAGTTCCGCCTGGCCTCCGTAAGCATATTCAAGACCCGTCGAATTGCGCCTGTCCTGATGGATTCCCTGGATGTAGTGGATGGTGAGGGAAAGCCTGTCGAGGCCGGCATCCAGCACCCGGTTCAGATTGAAGGAGACGAAGGGGCTCAGAGTCACGTCGTCGATGACTCCGGTACATTCCATCGAGTTGGCGAAGTGGTGGAGGCTGGCCACCCAGCCGGCATCGGCCCAAGAGCAGACGCCGCCCTTGCCGTAGGACTGGACGATGAACTGTTCCCTCCGGTAGCTGCCGAACATTCCGAGCCAGTCGAGGCTGACTTCGTAGTAGGCGCGCTTGCGGGAGGCGGAGAACAGAAGGCCTTCGATGTTGCTGTCGTAGAAGCGGTAGGAATCCGAAAGGAAGAGGGAAGGAATATTCCGTCCCGGGATGTCGCCAGCGGAATTGTCGGAGCATCCGAAGACGGAGTATTTGCGCGGGAATATGCCCACGCAGCCCCTGTAGGAGATTTCGGGCAGGCGGGCGCTGATCCCGTACCAGAGAGTCATTTCGCGGAAAAGGCCGATGTTGACGCTGCTCTGCATATCCTCGGAAGTCGGAGACGCCCCCATATCCTTGACGATGTCGATTCCGGTCATCAGGCTGTGGGTGACAGCCCCGGAAACCGGGATGGAGATGCCGAGGGAGGGAGTCAGCCGGGCGGCGTGGATGGTCTTGGAGTCGGAGAAGGCTTCCGCTCCGGCATCGAACTCGCGGTTGTCGAAGCAGTAGCAGAACCCGATGTCATAGACGAATCCGGGTTTCGGCTGGGAGCCGGCCGCAAAGGCGGTCAGGGCAAGAAGACTCAGTGAAAGCAATGTTCTCTTCATACGGGAGCTTGAATATTCTGCAAAATTAAATGAAAAAGAGTAATTTCGCGGCTATGAACGAAATAAAACTTCAAACAGCGGTGGATCCGGGCAGGAGCGCGGTGGAAATCCCGCTCCGGGACACGACAGTGGTCCTGGGAAGCTGCTTCGCGGACAGCATCGGGCAGAAGATGGAGGAATACGGCTTCGATGTCTGCGTCAACCCTTTCGGGACGCTTTACAACCCGGTCTCCATCGCGGAGGCCGTTTCCAGGTTGGAATCGGGCAGGAAATTCTCCAGTGAGGAGTGTGTCAGGATGGGCGCGGGCTCGGAGCTGGTCTGCTCATTCAGCCATCATACCTCTTTCGCGAGGAAGACGGAGGAAGAGTTTCTTGAATATGCCGACAGCTCCCTCGAGAAGGCCTCGGCGATGTGGCGGAAGGCTTCCAAGGTCATTGTGACCCTCGGCACGGCCTGGTGCTACGAGCACATCCGCAGCGGGAGGACAGTGTCGAACTGCCTGAAAATTGACGCGAAGGAATTCAGGCGCAGGCGTCTGGACGTGGAAGAGACAGCGAAGCTGCTCGAAGGGATTGTGGAAGGGAATCCGGAGAAGGAATTCATATTCACAGTCTCCCCCATCAGGCATCTGAAAGACGGGGCGCACGGCAGCCAGCTGAGCAAGAGTACCCTCCTGCTCGCAATCGACAGGATATGCACTGAATATGCCGGCAGAGCCGATTACTTCCCTGCCTACGAAATCATACTGGACGAGCTGAGGGACTACCGTTTCTACGCCGAGGACCTTGTCCACCCATCCGGGCAGGCGGTGGAATGCCTCTGGTCGAGGTTTCTGGATTTCTGCCTTCCGCCGGAAGACAGGGAGGAGATTAGCGCAAGGGATAAACAGCTGAAAAGGTCGCGGCACAGGCAGATGCATTGAGCCGGAAGAAGGGACGCAACCGGGGGCAGTTTGAACCGGAAGAAGGGACGTAACCGGGGCCTTAGTTGAAATAATACACCGGAATTTGTATATTTGCAGGTCCGGACGGAACATCCGCCCGGGGCGAAAAAGAATCACTCAATATGTTCGAGAACTTACAGGAAAGACTTGAAAGGTCATTCAAGATACTCAAGGGAGAAGGCAAAATCACCGAAATCAACATTGCCGAGACACTGAAGGACATCCGCAGGGCACTTCTGGATGCCGATGTCAGCTACAGGGTGGCAAAGGACTTCTGCGACAAGGTGAAGACTACAGCGATGGGACAGAATGTGCTCACCGCCGTCAAGCCTCAGCAGATGATGGTCAAAATCGTCCACGATGAACTGGCCGCTTTCATGGGCAGCAGCTCAAGCGACATCAACATCAAAGGCAATCCTGGAACGGTCCTGGTAGCCGGTCTCAACGGTTCAGGAAAGACCACCTTCTCCGCCAAGCTCGCTTCCAGCATCAAAAGCAGGAGAGGGATGAAGGTCCTGCTGGCCGCCTGCGACACCTTCCGTCCGGCCGCAATCGAACAGTTGAAGGTTCTCGGAGAGAGCATCGGAGTACCTGTACATTCCGAGGAGGGAGTCAAGGACCCGATTGCAATCGCCAAGAACGCCATCGCGAGGGCGAAGGCCGAAGGCTATTCGGTAGTCATCATAGACACCGCCGGACGTCTCGCGGTCGATCAGGAACTGATGGACGAGATTTCGGCCCTGCACGATGCCGTGAAGCCAACCGAATCCCTCTTCGTGGTCGATGCCATGACCGGTCAGGATGCCGTGGAGACAGCCAAGGTCTTCAACGAGAGGCTTGATTTCGACGGAGTGGTACTCACCAAGATGGACGGTGACACCAGAGGCGGTGCCGCGCTTTCCATCAAGTACGTGACCGGAAAGCCGATCAAGTTCGTCTCCACAGGAGAGAAGATGGATGCCCTGGACGTATTCCATCCGGACCGTATCGCGGACAGGATTCTCGGAATGGGTGATGTCGTTTCCCTCGTCGAGAAGGCCCAGGAGCAGTTCGACGAGAAACAGGCCAGGGAGACACGCAAGAAACTGGCCAAGGACAAGTTCGGACTGATGGATTTCTACAACCAGATCCAGCAGGTCAAGAAGATGGGCAACATCAAGGACCTGGCCGGAATGATTCCGGGGATGGGGAAGGTGCTGAAGGATGTGGACATCGACAACGACGCTGCCTTCAAGAGCATCGAAGCCATCATTCTGTCCATGACCAAGGAAGAGAGGGACAATCCCGAAATCATCAACGGAAGCCGTCGCAAGAGGATTGCTGACGGAAGCGGCACCAACGTGGTCGAGGTAAACAAACTTCTCAAGCAGTTCGAGGCCACCCGCAAGATGATGAAGACCGCCCTCACCGGCAATCTCGCCCAGAGGATGAGAGGGATGAGAAGATAGCGGAGCTGGTTTTCCAACCCACTTACAGTCATTTCGATTACCTCGATTACGCGCAGAGCCCTTTGCGTGTCATTTCGACTGAGCGCATCGTACTTTGCTGTCATTTCGACCAAGCGTAGCGTACTTTGATGTCATTTCGACTGAGCGAAGCGAATGGAGAAATCTGCCTGACCAATCAAAGCTGTCATTTCGACCAAGCGTAGCGCGTGGAGAAATCTTCCGGACCAATCAAAGCTGTCATTTCGACCAAGCGTAGCGCGTGGAGAAATCTTCCGGACCAATCAAAGCTGTCATTTCGACCAAGCGTAGCGCGTGGAGAAATCTTCTGGACCAATCAAAGCTGTCATTTCGACCAAGCGTAGCGCGTGGAGAAATCTGCTGGACCGATTGAGGTACAATAGATATCTCGACTACGCACTCCGTGCTTCGCTCGATATGACAGGCTTTGAGGCAGCCTCCAAGTTGGGCTCTTGACGTTCTGAAAGGATTCATCGAGGTTCTTGTCGTTTACCGGGAAGCCGTATTCGGTTCTGCCCGTAAAAATCACCTGCGCACAGGAAGTACCTTGGAGGGGCGTAGAATGGGGATTGGCGTTGCAGGTGGAACCCAAATGCCTCCACCCGCGCACAGTACCCCTTCTGTAGGGGGCTGTAGTGGGGTTTGAGTGCGCAGGTGAATTTCACGAGCAGCGGTGGGGCTTTATTCGGGCTGCCGGAGTCAGGCTTCCGAATACGCACAGCGTACTCCGCTGTCATTTCGACCAAGAGAAGCGCGCGGAGAAATCTTCCGAACCAATCAAAGATGTCATTTCGACCAAGCGTAGCGCGTGGAGAAATCTTCCGGACCAATCAAAGATGTCATTTCGACCAAGCGTAGCGCGTGGAGAAATCTTCCGGACCAATCAAAGATGTCATTTCGACCAAGCGTAGCGCGTGGAGAAATCTTCTGGACCAATTGAGGTCCTATAGATATCTCGACTACGCACACCGTGCTCCGCTCGATATGACAGTTTAGGGTCAGCACACTCCGTGCTCCGCTCGATATGACAAGTTTTGGGATAAGCACACACCGTGCTCCGCTCGATATGACAGTTTAGGGTCGGCACACTCCGTGCTCCGCTCGATATGACAAGTTTTGGGGTAAGCGCACTCCGTGCTCCGCTCAATATGACAGGCTTTAGGGTCAGGCTTCAGTCCCGAAGAGGTCTCTTCCTGCACAGCCCCTTCTGACAAGGCAGCGTAAACAATTCCCGTGACTGCTGCCCTCGCTCTCAACGAACAAGAACCAGCCGAAAGTCACTGAATATCAAGCGCTTTCAACTTATGAAATCGAATCGATTATGTTCCGCAATTGTGAAGCCCCAGTTATTCACCAGCAAAATAATCCTTGCGCCTGCGCGCCTCGCTGACCCTGTCGGAATAGACCGCCGGGGCGAAAGGCCGCATGTTGTAGTGTGAGGCCATAACCGAGCCGTAGGCACCGGCGCTTCTGATTGCAATCATGTCGCCGCGACGGCTCTTGGCCAGGGAGCGTTCCTTACCGAAGGTGTCAGCGGATTCGCAGACCGGTCCGACGACGTCATAGACGCGGTTCTCCCTCGTGTCGTTGTCATCGTAGTGGGCAGAAAGGTTCTCGATTTTGTGGTAGGAACCGTAGAGGGCCGGACGGATAAGGTCGTTCATTCCGGCATCGACCATCAGGAAGTTGCGGTTTTCCCCTTTCTTGACATAGAGAACTTGGGTAATCAGCGAACCGCACTGGGCGACGAGGGAACGTCCCGGCTCGATATGGACGGTCTGGTCAGGACGGTGCTTGAGATTGTTGTGGATGGTCATGAACCAGGTTTCGAAGTCCGCGATAGGATTGCGGTCCGGGTCGTCGTAGTCGATACCGAGGCCACCGCCGAGGTCTATATTCCTGACGGTCACTCCGTTGGACTCAAAACGGGATACGATGTTGTTGACTTTCTCGCACTCGAGCTTGGTTATCTCCTCCACTTCGAGAATCTGGGAACCGATGTGGAACTGGAGACCGAAGAAGTCGATGTTGGGATCAGTGGTCACCATCGCCGCAGCCTCGTCGAAGCTCCTGTCGGAGATGCCGAACTTGTCCTCGTAGAGTCCAGTGGTGATGTAGTGATGGGTGTGAGGGTCGATGTTCGGATTGATTCTCAGGCTGATGGTGGCTTTGCGGCCGAGCCTTCTCGCGATGTCCGAGATTATCTGAATCTCCTCGAGGGATTCCACCACGAAGGCTCCGATGCCCACCTGGAAGGCCTGGCATATTTCCTTGTCAGTCTTTCCCACCCCAGCGAAGAAGATGTCCTTCGGAGCGTATCCGCAGGTGACTGCGAACTCGATTTCATCCCCGCTCACGCAGTCGGCTCCGAGCCCTTTTCCGCTCAGGATGTCGTTCAGACGGCGGTCCGAATTGGCTTTGACCGAGAAATGCACCTTGATTCCGGTGCGCGCGGAAAGCTCGGCTACAAGGTCGGCCGTCTTCTCGAAAAGGTCGATATCGTAGTAGTAGAAGGGAGTCGCCACCTTCTTGAAAGTCTCGAAGTCAGGAATATTCAGCATAGTCACGTCGTTTTATAAGAATTGCAAAGTTAGTGAATATTTTAAGTTTCGCAATTGTGATAAACCTCGTCTGAGGGCCGAAGGACGACGGAAAGGGATGGCGAAAAAACACTTTGCTGTCATTTCGACTGAGCGAAGCGAACGGAGAAATCTGCTGGACCAAGCACAGCACCATTCACTGTCATTTCGACCAAGCGTAGCGAATGGAGAAATCTGCTGGACCAAGCACAGCACCATTCACTGTCATTTCGACCAAGCGTAGCGAATGGAGAAATCTTCGGGCCGATCGAGGTACAATAGATATCTCGACTACGCACTTCGTGCTTCGCTCGATATGACAGGTTAGGGTCATCGCACTTCTCGATCCGCTCGATATGACAGGCTTGGGGCAGCGCACTTCGTGTTCCGCTCGATATGACAGGTTTGGGGTGAGGGCACACCGTGCTACGCTCGATATGACAGGCTTGGGGTGAGGGCACACCGTGCTCCGCTCGATATGACAGGCTTGGGGTGAGGGCACACCGTGCTCCGCTCGATATGACAGGCTTTGGGGCAGCCTCCAAGCGGGCCTCTCGACGTTCTGAGAGGCTTCATCGAGGTTCTTGTCGTTTCCCGGGAAGCCGGATTGGTTCTGCCCGTAAAAATCACCTGCGCGCAGGAAGTACCCTGGAGGGGCGTAGGATGGTGATTGGCGTTGCAGGTGGAACCAAAATGCCTCCACCTGCGCGCAGTACCCCTTCTGTAGGGGGCTGTAGTGGGGTTTGAGTGCGCAGGTGAATTTCACGAGCAGCGGTGGGGCTTTA